>NZ_DATGFH010000025.1:0-49664 GCF_035309285.1 Bradyrhizobium sp.
CTGCGGGCCTTCGACCGCGGCCTTGTCACCGGTGGCCGGGGCGGCCGGGGTTGGCGTCGAGGCGCTGGACTTGATGCCGTGGAGCAGATCGTCGGCCATCTTGAGCGCCTTGTCGTCCTTGGGATCCGGCGGCACATAGGACTGTGAGCCGGTCTTTTCGTCGCCGTCGGATTTCAGGTGGCCGCGCAACGAGGCCTCACCCTTGGTGTCGGTGCGCGACTTCAGCTCGTCCGGCACGTCCTGCAGCACTTCGATATCGGGCACGATGCCCTTGGCCTGGATCGACTTGCCCGACGGCGTGTAGTAGCGCGCGGTGGTCAGACGCAGCGCGCCGTTGCCCGAGCCGAGCGGAATGATGGTCTGCACCGAGCCCTTGCCGAACGAACGGGTGCCGACCAACGTCGCGCGCTTGTGGTCCTGCAGCGCGCCGGCGACGATCTCGGAGGCCGAGGCCGAGCCGCCATTGATCAGCACGATGACCGGCTTGCCCTTGGTGAGATCGCCCGGATGGGCGGAGCGGCGCTGGGTCTCTTCGGGGTTGCGGCCGCGGGTCGAGACGATCTCGCCGCGCTCGAGGAAGGCGTCGGACACCGTGACGGCTTCTTCAAGCAGGCCGCCCGGGTTGTTGCGCAGGTCGATGATGTAGCCCTTCAGCTTGTCGCCAATCTGGTTCTGCAGGTCGGCGATGCTCTTCTTCAGGCCTTCGGTGGTCTGCTCGTTGAAAGTGGTGATGCGGATATAGGCGATGTCATCGGCCTCGACGCGCCCGCGCACCGAGCGGACGCGGATGTTGTCGCGCACGAGCGTGACATCGATCGGTTTGTCGACGCCCTTGCGGATGATCTTCAGCTTGATCTTGGTGTTGACTGGGCCGCGCATCTTCTCGACGGCCTGGTTCAGCGTCAGCCCCTGCACCTGATCGTCGTCGAGCTGGGTGATGATGTCGTTAGCGAGGATGCCGGCCTTCGCGGCCGGCGTGTCGTCGATCGGCGAGACCACCTTGATCAGGCCATCCTCCATCGTGACCTCGATGCCGAGCCCGCCGAACTCGCCGCGGGTCTGCACCTGCATGTCGCGGAAGCTCTTGGCATCCATGTAGCTCGAATGCGGATCGAGGCCGGACAGCATGCCCGAGATCGCCGACTCGACGAGCTTGGCGTCATCGGGCTTTTCCACATAGTCGCTGCGCACGCGCTCGAACACGTCGCCGAACAGGTTGAGCTGACGATAGGTGTCCGCGGTCGCAGCGCGCGCGGTCGAGCCCATGAACACCGCGTGTGGCTGGGTCACGAGCAACGTTAGTGCGGCACCCGTTGCAGCGCTGAGAAGGATTACAGAAGTCTTGCGCATCATCCGCGAACCTTTTCGCCTTCATTTGCGGCCCACCATGGGCCTGGATCGATTGGAGTTCCGTCCTTGCGGAACTCGACATAGAGCACGGGCTGGCTTGCGTTGGCCGCAAGGATCGAGGCCACCTGGGATGTCGTTCCCATGGTCGCGACCGGTTCTCCGGTAAGCACAAACTGTCCGATGTTTACCGAAATGCGCTCCATCCCGGCGATCAGAACATGATACCCGCCCCCGGCATTGAGGATCAAGAGTTGTCCATAGCTGCGGAACGGCCCGGCGTAAACCACCCAGCCGTCACATGGCGTGGTAACCTGGGCCCCGGGGCGCGTTGCCAAAGAAATGCCTTTTTCCATGCCGCCCGAGTCATTGGAACTGCCGAAATCGCGGATTTTGGTACCGTTGACCGGTAATTTGAATAGGCCTTTGGCCGAGGCGAAGGCGACCGCAGGGCTGGTGCGGTTGGGGTTCTTCAGGAGAGCCGGGTCGGACTTGCCATTGCCGCTCTGGTTGGCGGCTGCGGCGGCCTTCGCGGCGCTTTTGACGTCCTGCTCCATCTTGGCGATCAGGCCTTGCAGATCGTCGACCTGCTTGGCGAGCGCAATGGCGCGCGCGCCTTCCGCCTCGACGTCCTTCTCCATTCCGGCCTGCTGTCGCTGCCGCTCGTCGATCAGCGCCGCAAGCCGCGTCTGATCATCCTTGAGCTTGTCACGGTCGGCGGCCAGCCGATCGCGTTCGCTGGTGATGGTCTTGCGGACGGCGACAAGCTCGCCGAGGTCGGACGCGAGCTTGTCGGCGCGCGCGTGCAATTCGGGCACGACTGCTCCAAGCAGCATCGCGGTGCGCAGCGATTGCAGCGCATCTTCGGGCCGGACCAGCAGGGCCGGCGGCGTGCGGCGGCCGGCGCGTTGCAGCGCCGCCAGTACCTCGATCACTTCGGAGCGGCGCGAATCGAGCGAGCTTCGGATCTGCCGCTCATGTTCATCGAGCGTGCGCAACCGCGCCTCCGCATCCGCGACACGGCCTTCGACGTCGCGCACGCGCGAGGCAACGTCGATGAGCTGCTGATTGAGCTTGCTGCGGTCGTCGCCGATCGCGGCGATATCGGCCTTGAGCTTCGCCTGCTGGTCGGCGGCGCGCTTCTGCTCTTCGCGAGCGGCCTCGAGCTCCTGCTCGCGCTGCTTCAGCGCGTCAGGCAATGCCGTCGCGGTCTGTGCCGTCGCAGTCTGTGCCGTCGCGGTCTGCGCCGTGGCAGGCATCGAGCACTCGAAAGCGAACAACAACGCGGCTGAGAGCGGGACGCAGTAAATCCAGCCGCGCCGGACGGTGTCTGGGAACGATGAAAGGGACTGTGCCTGCTGCATCTCGTCCGAAATCGTTGCTGGCCTGGCGCGCTTCTCACGCACGATGATAAGGGTGACCCGCCAAAATAGTCGCAGCCCTGTAAAGCTGCTCCAGAAGCATGACGCGAACCATTTGATGCGGCCAGGTCGCAGCCCCAAAAGCGACCCTCAACTTTGCCTTGCCCTGCAATTCGGGCGAAAGTCCGTCGGCGCCACCGATTGCAAAAATAGTATGAGCTACGGCCTGGTCCCGCCACTGGCCGAGCAGGCGGGCGAGCGTGGGGCTGTCGATATTGTTGCCGTGCTCATCGAGCGTGACAAGCACGGAGTTTTCCGGGATTGCGGCCGAGATCGCAGCCGCCTCCTCGGCGATGCGCGCCTGCGCCTCGCGCGCGCGGCTCTCGCCGATCTCGCGGATGTCCAGGGACCGGAAGCCGAGCTTGCGGCCGATCTCGTCGAAACGCTTGTGATAGCGTCCGGCGAGCTCCCGCTCCGGCCCCTGCTTCAGCCGGCCGACGGCGATGACGACGATTCTCATCGGCGCGCACGCTAGCACGCTCCCTCGCCGATTTGCATCGGCACAAGACCCTAGATCGCCTTCGCCGCTCCCGGACCCTGAGTCCACAACCGTTCGAGATTGTAGAACTCACGGACCTCGGGCCTGAACACGTGAACGATCACGTCGCCGGAATCGATCAGCACCCAGTCGGCGTTGGGCAAGCCCTCGACATGGATGTTCTTGATTCCGGTTTCCTTCAGCGACTTGGTGACGTTTTCCGCGATCGCGCCAACGTGCCGGTTGGCCCGGCCCGAGGTGATGATCATGTAGTCGGAAAATGCCGATTTGCCGCGAAGGTCGATGGTAACCGTCTCTTCCGCCTTCATATCCTCGAGGCGGGAGAGGATCAGGTTCAGCGTCTTGTCGGCGTCGGACGGCGCAGGCAAGGCCGCAGCTTGGGTCGATGTTTTACGCGCGCTCTGTCGAGACTTGGGTAAAACTGACTTGGACAATACAGGTGTGGCCAGGGACCATTCCTTTCACTGTATCGCGGGCGGCCGAATCCGGCAGCCCGCGGACCATAGTACGCATGTGGGGTTAATGGATTCAATATCCAACACCACTGCGGTCTTACGTCGCCGCCTTCCAGCTCCCGTCCGGGTTCCGCAAGGTCGTCGACGAAAGATTCAGTTTCAGCCCGGTGAGAAACACCCAGGCCGGCGCGCGGTGGTCGGCGAGGCGGCCGGCTTCCTTCTCGGGCAGACGATAAGGCGCCAATGCGCGCGCGGCGGGCGCGGCAAGCGCACGGAAACTTTGCGGAGGACGATCGATTACGGCGATCGGTACCTGGGTCACGATCCGCTGCCAATGTTGCCAGCGATGAAATTGCGCGAGATTGTCGGCGCCCATGATCCAGACAAAGCGCAGGCCGGAAGCGCGGCGGCGCAGAAAGTTGATCGTGTCCACAGTGTAGCGTGTTCGGATGACGGATTCGAGACAGGTGACATCGATGCGCGGGTCGGCGGCGAGCTCGCGGGCGGCTTGCGCGCGTTTCTCGAGCTCATGCAGCCCGCCATTGTCCTTGAGCGGATTGCCCGGCGTCACCAGCCACCACACGCGATCGAGCTTCAGCCGCTTGATCGCGAACAGGCTGATGGCGCGATGGGCACGGTGTGGCGGATTGAACGAGCCGCCGAGCAACCCGATGCGCATGCCCTCGGTATAGAGCGGAATCTCGTGCGACAAGGATTGCGACGCGACTGACGCCTGGTTCAATGCGTGCCCCACGCCAAGGAAAATGTCACGGACGCGTCTGCCCTGTGCCGTGGATACGATATTTGAAGCTCGTGAGCTGATCGACGCCGACCGGCCCGCGGGCATGGAATTTGCCGGTGGCAATGCCGATCTCCGCGCCGAAACCGAACTCGCCGCCATCGGCGAATTGCGTCGAGGCGTTGTGCAGCACGATCGCCGAATCCACTTCCTTCAGAAATTTTTTCGCGGCTGCGTCGTCTTCGGTCACGATCGCATCCGTGTGCTGCGAGCCATGCTCGTGGATGTGGGCGATGGCGCCTGAGACGCCGTCGACCACGCGCGCGGCGATGATGGCGTCGAGATATTCGGCGTCCCAGTCTTCCTCGGAGGCCGGCTTCACGCGGCCGTCCACGCGTTGCACGGCCTCGTCGCCGCGGACCTCGCAACCCGCATCGATCAACATCTCGACCAGCGGCTTGAGGTTCGCGCCCGCGGCTGCGCGATCGACCAGCAGCGTTTCGGCAGCCCCGCAGACGCCGGTGCGGCGCATCTTGGCGTTCAGCACGATCGATTTGGCCATGTCGAGATTGGCGGCGCCATCGACATAGACGTGATTGACGCCTCCGAGATGCGCGAATACCGGCACGCGCGCTTCCTTTTCGACGCGCGCGACAAGACTCTTGCCGCCGCGCGGCACGATCACGTCGACGGCGCCGTTCAACCCGGAAAGCAGGAGCCCGACCGCCGCGCGGTCGCGCGTCGGCACCAGCGTGATCGCGGCTTCCGGCAGGCCGGCCTCGCGCAGGCCCTGCACCAGGCAGTCGTGAATGGCGCGGCAGGAGCGGAAACTGTCGGAGCCGCCGCGCAGGATCACCGCGTTGCCCGACTTCAGGCAGAGCACGCCGGCATCGGCCGCGACGTTGGGACGGCTTTCGAAGATCACGGCGACGACGCCAAGCGGCACCCGCACGCGCTCGATGGTCATGCCGTTCGGGCGCTGCCAGCTCTCGGTGACGACGCCGACGGGATCGGCAATGTTTCGCACCGTGGCGATACCGTCGGCCATCGCGTCGACGCGCGCCGGCGTCAGCGTCAGGCGATCGAGAAAGGCGCTGGTCATGCCGGCGCCGCGCGCTTCGGCCACGTCCTCGGCATTGGCAGCGAGGATCGCCTGCGCGTCGGTGCGAATGGCGCGCTCCATCGCGGCCAGCGCGTGGTCCTTTTGCTCCGGCGGCGCCAGCGACAGCTCGCGCGCCGCGGCTCGCGCGGCGGTTGCGAGGTCGTTCATCAGAGCCGGCAAATCAGCACTGCCGTCGATGGCTTTGAGGGGCGCAGTCATGGCGGTCTAGATAGTGTGTCTCGGCCTACGGTTAAGACCATGTCGTAGCATGGAATTCGCGCTCTTGGCGAGGCGCGGAACCGGCATGGCAGGTGGCCGGTTTCGGCCTTGGAGGGTCGGCCAATGGCCTATTTGACTGGAATCGGCCCGGTCGGCCCCACCACGAGGTCGTCGCGATGGATCATCTCGGCCCGGCCGCTGATGCCCAGGATCGCCATCACGTCAGGCGAGGAGCGGCCCTTGATCTTCTCGGCGTCCTCCGCGTCATAAGCGACGAGGCCGCGGCCGATCTCATGGGTGTCGGGACCGCGCACCACCACCGCGTCGCCGCGGGCGAACTGGCCATCGACCCGGATCACGCCAGCCGGCAAAAGGCTTCGCCCCGCGCGCAACGCCCGCACCGCACCGGCGTCGATGGTGAGCGTGCCCTTGGGCTCGAGCGAGCCTGCGATCCAGCGCTTTCGCGCGGTGATGGGGTTGGCCGGGGTCAGGAACCAGGTGCAGCGCCCGCCATCCGCGATCGCCTTGAGCGGATGCTCGATCTTGCCGGAGGCGATCAGCATATGCGTGCCACCAGTGGTCGCGATCTTGGCCGCCTCGATCTTGGTGCGCATGCCGCCGCGCGAAAGCTCCGAGCCGGCGTCTCCCGCCATCGCCTCGATCTCGGCGCTGACGCTCTCGACCATGGAAATCAGCTTTGCATTCGGATTCTGCGAGGGCGGGGCGTCGTAGAGCCCCTCAATGTCGGAGAGCAGAATCAGCAGGTCGGCGCTCGCCATTGTGGCGACCCGCGCAGCGAGGCGGTCGTTGTCGCCGTAGCGGATCTCGTTTGTGGCGACGGTGTCATTCTCGTTGATCACGGGCACCGCGCGCCATTCCAGGAGCTTGGCGATGGTCGAGCGCGCGTTGAGATAGCGCCGTCGCTCCTCGGTATCCTGCAAGGTCACCAGGACCTGCCCGGCGCCGATATCGTGCGCGCCCAGCACCTCCGACCAGATCCGCGCCAGCGCAATCTGGCCGACCGCGGCGGCGCCCTGGCTCTCTTCCAGCTTCAGCGCGCCGCGCGGCAGCTTCAGCTTGGCCCGGCCGAGCGCGATCGAGCCGGAGGAGACGATCAGGAGCTCGCGACCCTCGCGATGCAGCTTTGCGAGATCGGCGGCAAGCGCCGTTAGCCACGACGCGCGCACCACGCCCGCTTCCGAATCGATCAGAAGCGAGGAGCCAACCTTGACGACAATGCGTCGGAAATCCTTCAGCGCGGGACGGGACATGAGCGGTTCGAAATGGGACGGTGTCGCGGACAGCAATACGCGCCACGTCCGGCATTTGGAAGTGGCGCGTTAGCGCGAAAGGTTGCGAAAGTTAAGGGTTAATCGGCCCATCACGAAGGGGTTCTTGGACTATATGGCCATTCCAACAGCTTTCCGGCTCTGCTGTAATGCGCCGGCATTATTGGGATGATAGGGCAGGGACATGCACCGTCGAAATTTCATGGCCGGCGCGTTGACGCTGCCGCTTATCGCGAAATCAGGCCTCGCGCGCGCGGCGTCCGGCCCTCTTATGAAGGTCATCTTTCCGTTCGCAGCCGGCGGAGGCGGCGACACGCTGTGCCGACTTGTGACGGCGCAGATGAGCCAGACGCTCGACCGCACCATCATTGTCGAGGATCGAACTGGCGCCGACGGGCTGATCGGGATCAAGACCGTGAAAGGCGCAAAGCCTGATGGGACGATGGTGCTCGTGACCACCGGCCCGACCATGTACCTGCTGCCGATGGTTCAGACCCATCCGAGCTTCAACACCGCAAAGGACTTCGTTCCAGTTTCGCTGCTCGCCCGCTTCGAATTCGGAATCGTGGGCGGACCGGCGCTGGGCGACGATTTCAAGCAATTCGATTTCAAGCAGCTTGTCGCCTGGCTCAAGGCCCATCCGAATCAGGCCACATTCGGCGTGCCGAGCAACGGCACCATTCCGCACTTCACCGGCTCGAAGCTCGAGAAGATATTGGGAATCAAGATGACGCGGGTCGCCTATCGCGGCAGTGCGCCGGTCATCAACGACCTGCTTGGCAAGACGTTGCCGTTCGGCATCACCACCATCGCCGATGCGATTCCTCAGCATCGGGCGGGCGGCGTGAAGCTTCTCGCCGTGAGCAGCGCGGAGCGCTCACCGTTCCTGCCCGACGTGCCGACGCTGAAGGAGAGCGGCATCGATCTCGTGGCCGATGGATGGTACGGCATGTGGCTGCCCGCCGGCACCCCGGCGGACTTCGCGTCCAAGCTTAGCGCCGCTGCAGTGGACGCGCTGGCTAATCCGGACGTGAAGAAAAAGCTGCTCGCCATCGGACTCATTCCGGTCGGCTCGACCCCGGAGGGATTGTCGAAGGAGCTTTCGGACGATACGGCGCTCTGGGGCCCGATCGTGAAGGAGACCGGCTACAAGGTCGAGAACTAGCCGGCTGCGGGAGCCGCGAAGCGGCGTCTCGAGGGATCAGACTGTCGATCGCGCCGCGATCCGCGCGCGGATCGAAGCGAGCTCCGCCTCGTCCCAGATGCCGATCAGGACGCCGCCTTTCACCTGCAGCTGGTTGTCGGCATAGTTCGCGATTTTCGCATTTGGCGTTGTGATGTGGTCCTTCGGGTGCAGCGCCCAGTCGAACAGCTCGGCCTGCAATCGCGCGATTACTCCGGCGCAGGCGGGATCCTCGCCGCGGTCGGCGAATTCCTGCGGATCGGTGTGCAAATCGTAAAGCATCGGCCGGAAGCCGGAGGCGTGGATGTATTTCCATCGCCCGTCGAATACCATGAACAGCCTGCAGCGCTCGATCGGCTGATTGAGCTTTAGCCGCACGTCCTGCATCGCATAGTCGTATTCGGAGAACACGACCTTGCGCCAGAGCGGGTTCTCGCCGCGCAACAGCGGCATCAGCGAGCGGCCCTCGAGGATATGGTCGGGCGGCGTGCCGCCGAAATACTCGATGAAGGTTGGCGCGAGGTCGATGCCTTCGATCAGGGCATCGCAGACCGTGCCGCGCGTCGCATCGGCTGATGCGGACGGATCGATGACGATCAGCGGAATCTTCGCCGACTGCTCATGGAACAGGTCCTTCTCGCCCATCCAGTGATCGCCGAGATAATCGCCATGGTCCGACGTGAACACGATCATCGTTGTGTCGGTGAGGCCGTGTTCTTCCAGGAAGCGCATCAAGACGCCTATCTGGTCGTCGATCTGCTTGATCAGGCCCATATAGGTCGGGATCACCTTTTCGCGGGCTTCGTCGCGCGACATGTTGCGGGAGTAGCGCATGTCCATGTAGGCGGCGAACACCGGATGCGCCTCCTGCCTCTCCTTCTCCGAGCGAATGGCGGGCAGCACGTCCTTGGGGCCGTACATGCTGGCGTAAGGCTCGGGCGCGATATAGGGCCAGTGCGGCTTGATGTAGGAGAGGTGCAGGCACCATGGCCGGCCATCCGCCTCGGCCTCGCTGATGAAATCCATCGCGCGCCGCGTCATGTAGGGCGTCTCCGAATGTTCATCCGGAACGCGCGCGGCCTTGTCGGCATGGATCAGGAGCCACCCGTTCTGCAGCGCGCCGTCGGCATCGGCGCCGGAATTGGCCCAATGCTCCCAGGGATTTTGCGCGTCAAAACCCTGTTCGCGCAGATAGGCATCGTAGCGCGGGCGAGGCCGGCCCGTCGGATGCAGGCCGTCGTCGCGCTCATAGGGTTCGAAGCCGCACTCGGAGACATGCACGCCGATGATGGAATCGGGGGCGATGCCGAGCGCCTTCAGCCCTTCGAGGTCCGGCGCCATATGGGTCTTGCCGACCAGCACATTGCGCACGCCGATCTTCTTCAAGTGATCGCCCAAGGTCGGCTCGCCGACGCGCAGCGGCCAGCCGTTCCAGTGCGAGCCATGGGAACGCATGTAGCGGCCGGTGTAGAATGACATCCGCGACGGGCCGCAGATCGGCGATTGCACATAGGCGTTGGAGAAGCGGACGCCGCGTTTGGCCATCGCGTCGATGTTCGGAGTTTTCAGCGTGGGATGGCCGGTGCAACCAAGGTAATCATAGCGAAGCTGGTCGCACATGATCCAGATAACATTCTTCGCCCCCGCCACTCTCGTCCAGCCCCTCACGCTTCCCAGGGCGCCATCTGCGCCGCGCCCTTGGCCTTGTTCGTGACCTGCTTGTCCCCGATCACGTCAGCGAGCGCGCGCAGCGCTTCCCTGATGCCGGCGCCGGTCACGCCCGAGACCAGCAGCGGCGTCTTCTTTGCCGCGCGCCTTAGGCGGTCCCTCTGCTTCTTCAATTGGTCTGCTTCGACCGCGTCGATCTTGTTCAGCGCGACGATCTCGATCTTCTCGGCGAGCTGCGCGCCATAGGCCTCCAGCTCTGCGCGTACGGTCTTGTAGGCCTTGCCGGCGTGCTCAGAGGTCGCGTCCACCAGATGCAGCAACACGCGGCAGCGCTCGACATGGCCGAGGAAGCGGTCGCCGAGGCCCGCGCCTTCATGCGCGCCCTCGATCAGGCCGGGAATGTCGGCGAGCACGAACTCGCGTCCGTCCGCGTTCACGACGCCGAGCTGCGGATGCAGCGTGGTGAAGGGATAGTCGGCGATCTTCGGCCGCGCCGCGCTGACCTTGGAGAGAAAGGTCGACTTGCCGGCATTGGGCAGGCCGACGAGGCCGGCATCGGCGATCAGCTTCAACCTCAGCCAGATCCAGCGCTCTTCGCCGGGCTGGCCGGGATTGGCGTTACGCGGCGCGCGGTTGGTCGAGGACTTGAAATGCGCGTTGCCGAAGCCGCCATTGCCGCCTTCGGCGAGCACGAAAGTCTCGCCGAGCTTGGTGAAGTCGTGGATCAACGTCTCGCGATCCTCGTCGAACACCTGTGTTCCCACCGGCACCTTCAGCACGATCGGCTTGCCATTGGCGCCATGGCGGTCCTTGCCCATGCCGTTGACGCCGCGCTCGGCCTTGAAGTGCTGCTGGTAGCGGTAGTCGATCAGCGTGTTGAGCCCGTCGACCGCCTCGATGACGACGTCGCCGCCGCGGCCGCCATTGCCGCCCGAGGGCCCGCCGAACTCGATGAATTTTTCGCGGCGGAACGCCACGCAGCCGTTGCCGCCGTCGCCGGAGCGGACATAGACCTTGGCTTCATCGAGGAATTTCATGGGGACTTAGGTAAGCCAGCCGCGGCGTGGCGGCAACCCGAACAGGGGCCAATTATCGCCGAAAGCCTTAATTTCACGCCTTTCTTGCGCGCGATCGAAATTGAGGCAATGACGAGCAGCTCAGGCCGGCCTTCGCCGGATCAGAAACTTCTGCATCCCCTCCAGCACCAGCTCGCGGCGCTGGTTGAACACCGTCGAGCGCAGCGTGACTACGCCGGTGGAGCGGCCGCCTGTCAGCTCGGTGACTTCGAGCGCGGGATAGAGGGTGTCGTCGGCATAGGCCGGTTTCAAGAACCGGCTCGACTGCTCCAGGAAGCCGACCAGCGATTCCTCGACCAGGAAAGGAAAGAGACCGGCGCCGGGCGCGGTGTGGATCAAGGTCTGGAAGCCGTGCGCGAGCAGATGCGGCATGCCGCGGGCGCGGCAATATTCGACGTCGTAGTGCACGGGATGGGTATCGCCGCTCGCGGTTTGGAACGCCGCGAAGATCGCCGCCGTCTGCGTCCGGCTCGGCAGCACGAAGCGCTCGCCAGGCACAAAATCCTCGAACCAGCGCTGCTGCGGCACCATGCGGTGCATGGCGGGATCGAAGTCGGACATGGCATTTCCCGGGGAATGAGGCAATTTGACCCATCCGTAGCGCAGGGGTGCAGCGGCGGCAATGCGGCTTGTCTGACACTGGTGCGCCGCTAAAACAGCGTCGTCATGAGCCTGCCCAGCAAAATCTCCACCCACGCCGACGAGCGTTCCGCGCGGCTGGCCGGCATCGGATTGATGCTGCTCGGGGTCTTCATGTTCTCGTGCGGCGACGCGCTCGGGAAATATCTGGTCTCGACCTATGCGGTCGGGCAATTGCTGTGGCTGCGTGCCTGCGCCGCGCTGGTGCTGTTGTCACCGCTGATCTGGCGGCAGCGCGAAGCATTCTTCCGGATCGAGCGGCCGACGCTGCAGGCGATCCGTGTGCTGCTCTCGACGCTGGAGGTCGCGGCGTTCTTCCTCGCCACCGTCTATCTGCCGCTTGCCGACGTCACGACCTATTACCTGGCCTGCCCGATCTTCGTCACCGCACTGTCGGGGCTGGTCTTGCGCGAGCGCGTCGGTTGGCGGCGCTGGAGCGCGATCCTGATCGGCTTTGGCGGCGTGCTGATCGCGCTCAGGCCATCGGCGCAGACGATCAGCTGGCCGGCGATGATCGCGCTGGGCGGCAGCCTGTCGTTCTCGGTTCTCCTCTTGATCACGCGCTTGTTGCGCGCCACGCCGGACATCGTGATGGCGACCTCACAGTTTGTCGGCACCTTCGTCATGGGTGCGCTGATGTCGCCGTTCGGCTGGGTCACGCCAAGCCCGCGCAGCCTCGTGCTGTTCGCCGCCGCCGGCTGCATCTCGGTCACCGCGCTCATCTGCGTCAACCGCGCGCTGAAACTCGCCCCGGCGAGCGTGGTGGTGCCCTATCAATATTCGATGATCGTCTGGGCCGTGATGTTCGGTATCGCCGTGTTCGGTGACAAGCCGAAGCCCGCGACCATCCTGGGCGCCGCGGTCATCATCGGCGCCGGGCTCTACATCTTCCTGCGCGAACGCAAGCTCGGGCGCGAGGAGATGGCGGTCAACCCGCCGGCCTAAGCTGTCGTCCCGGCCAAGCGAGCATAGCGAGCGCAGAGTGGGGACCCATAACTACAGGCGTTTGTGTTTGCGAAGGTCGGAACCGGAAGCTCGCGCAACACCTGTGGTTATGGGTCCCCGCGTTCGCGGGGACGACGAAGCGAATGCTAGCGCGTCCGCTTCGTCGAGCTTGCCCAGTTCTTCAGCGACGACCAGACGCTGCGGGAGAGGCGGAAGGCGTCGACCGGGGTCGAGGAGCCGAGCGCCTCGAAGCGGTGCAACTCCACGCCCGTCCACTGGAAGCCGCACTTCTCCAGCACGTTGCGCGACATCGGGTTGGCGACGCGGGCGCCCGCAAACAGCGTCTCGTGGTCGAACTCTTCGAAGAAGTAATCGATCACCGCGCGCGCGGCCTCGGTGCCAAAACCCTGGCCCCAATAGTCGAAGCCGAGCCAATAGCCGAGTTCGGGCGCATCGACCTGGTGCCAGCTCAGGCCCACCATGCCGATCGGCGTTAGATTCTGTTCGATCAGGAACGGCAATTCGCCGCCGTCTGCGGCGACGGCGCGCACGAACGCGACCGCGTGTTCCTGCAAATAGGGAAAAGGAAGGCGGCGGGTATTTTCCGCGATGCGACGGTCGTTGGCCAGACGTGCGATCGCTTTTACGTCCGCGAGCGTCGGGCTGCGCAAGCTCAGCCGTTCAGTCTCGAGGACGCAAGGACAGGCCTCGCGCTGCGCGGGGGAGGGCGAGATATCCTGCAACATATCGGGCTCCATGAAATCAATGCATCAACGAAAAAGGAGAGGCCGGTTTCCCGCCTCCCCTTTGGAGCCCTTTAAAACTCCGCCGGTTCAACAGGACCCGGCGGACTCATAATGTCCACCGTCTATTCGGCTGCAGCCTCCGTCATCGGGCGAACCGATACGAATGTGCGGCCGTTGGCTTTGGCATGAAATTCGACGTGACCCTCGACCTTGGCGAAGAGAGTATGGTCGGTGCCCATGCCGACATTAAGGCCGGGGTGCCAGGTCGTGCCGCGCTGACGCGCGATGATGTTGCCGGGAATCACATGCTCGCCACCAAAGGCTTTGATGCCAAGGCGCTTACCCTTGGAATCGCGTCCATTCCGCGATGAACCGCCTGCTTTTTTGTGAGCCATGGCCCGTCTCCAAACTTACCCGTTCTCTTAGGTCAATTCCTTGAAGGAATCATTTCACTTTTTGTCGCACCGTTCGTGTTCGCCGCCCGCTTTACACGGACGAGAGCCTTACTTCTTGGCCGCCGGCTTCTTCGCCGGTGCCTTGGCGCGCGGTTTAGCCGCAGCCTTCGGCGCCTCGTCGCCGTCGTCCGCCGGCTTTGCCACCTTCTCCTTCTTCGGTCGCGGGCCGATCGAAGGTTTGGCGTTGTCGGCCAGGATCTCGGTGATGCGAAGCACCGTGATCTCGTCGCGATAGCCACGCTTGCGGCGCGAATTCTTGCGGCGACGCTTCTTGAACGCGATCACCTTCGGACCGCGCTTGTGCTGCAGCACTTCAGCCGCAACCGAGGCGCCTGCCACAACAGGCGTTCCCAGGACCGGCGTGTCGCCGCCGAGCACCAGGACCTCGCCAAGCTGCACGATCGTGCCGACGCCGCCTTCGATCTTGCCAATCTCGAGCACATCATCCGGAACGACGCGGTACTGCCGGCCGCCGGTCTTGATGACTGCGAACATCGTTTCATTCCTTCGTGTTCGATCCCGGCCTCGAACCCTGGTTCGGGCCGGCTTTTTGTTCAGTCGTTATGGATACTTTTCGCGCGGTCCGTTGCGAGTTCCGCCGCGGATTTAGGCGCAAAAACAAGCGGCGCGAGAAATCCCGCGCCGGAATGGGCCGGACTTATAGCGGCTCAAACCGCGGAGTCAAGGCAAACTGGGTCAGAAACCGGCCAAAAATGAAGGATTTGGCCCGAAAATGGCGAGTGGCGAATGACGAACAGGGGAACAGGATAGGTGGTTCTCGATCCCATTCGCTACTCGCCATTCGCTATTCGCCCCCTGCAACCAATAAGTTCCCCCGTCGTTGTCCCGCGAGCCGACAGGAGCGGGCAGGGTGCATGGCTGAGGACGTCATTACCACCACGGGCATTGCGCATCACGGTGCCGGACGGCTGCCGTCGGTCGACGTCGACAGTTTCAATGTCGAATTGAAGGACGACGAGGGATTTCTGGGCGACCGCGCCTCCAAGGGCGCGTTCCGCAAGATCATCGACCGCTGGCGCAAGCCGCTGCGCAAGACCGGAGAGGACCCGTTCGGTGACGTGCCGTCGGACAAGATCAGCAAGAAGGTGCTCGACGACATGCTGGTCGGCGCCGACACCGAGGCCTCGGCGATCGTGCACAGCGCGATCGAGGATTTTGCGCAGGAGCTCGCCTATGTCACGCGGCGCTTCCTCAAGTCCAAGGCCTGGGCCAAAACCGAGCGCATCGTGGTCGGCGGCGGCTTTCGCGACAGCCGGCTCGGCGAGCTCGCCATCGCGCGCACCGAAATCATCCTGCGCGCGGAGGATTTCAAGATCGAGATGGTGCCGATCCGCTTTCACCCCGACGAGGCCGCGCTGATCGGCGCGCTGCACCTTGCGCCCTCCTGGATTTTCGAGGGCTATGACAGCATCCTGGCGGTCGATATCGGCGGCACCAATATCCGCTGCGGCGTGGTCGAGACGCGCGCGAAGAAGGCCGCCGATCTCTCCAGGGCCGCCGTGTGGAAGTCCGAATTGTGGCGCCATGCCGATGACGAGCCATCGCGAGAAAGCGCGGTGAAGCGGCTGGTCAAGATGCTCGAAAACCTGATCAAGGCCGCCCACGAGGAAGGATTCAGGCTCGCGCCGTTCATCGGCATCGCCTGTCCCGGCGTCATCCGCGAGGATGGCGGCATCGAGAAGGGCGCGCAGAACCTGCCGGGCAATTGGGAGAGCAGCAAGTTCAACCTGCCGGCGAGCCTGGTCGAGGCGATTCCCACGATCGGCGATCACGACACCGCGGTCTTGATCCACAATGACGGCGTGGTGCAGGGGCTTGCCGAAGTGCCGTTCATGCAGGATGTCGAGCGCTGGGGCGTGCTCACCATCGGCACCGGGCTTGGCAACGCGCGCTTCACCAACCGCCGCAAGCATAATGGCAAGGGCGAGAAGAAGAACAGCGAGAAGAAGTAACCTTGATCGCTGCGGTCATTGCGAGGCGCCGGTAACCTTGACGGGTTAGGTTAAAACCGGCTTGGCGTTGCCGCTCCCGCCGCATTCGCTAGCGTATCTTCGTCGCTCAGACTGACCGGCGAAGCCCCAACTTCGAGGGCCAGTATTTCAATGAGAGGCACGGGACCGCTGGTTTTTATCGCGTCTGGCGGTCCCACTTTTTCGCGCATGATCCGGGAAAGTGGGCACCGGTTTTCCGAGTAGATCATGCGCAAACCAAAAGAGCGCTAGCGCCAACCCAGCTTCTCGAAGAACGCCGCGATCTCGCTCGCCGCGCGATCAGGATCCTCGCGATGCGGGAAATGTCCGACGTCCGGAAACATCGAAAGATCAAGATTCGGAAATGTCTCGCCCAGCCGATCGGTCCAGGCATAAGGAAACAGCGGATCGTGCTCGGCCCATCGCACGCAGGTCGGCGCCGCAATCGGCGGAAGTTTTGGCCCCGCGCCTTCCATCATCGTCACGCGCCCGGCGTGGGCTGCGCGATAATGCGCAAAGCCGCCGGCAAGATTGCCTGTCTTGAGGTAGTTGTCGGTGAAGGCTTCCAGCACGTCATCGAAGGCGTGCTTGCGGTGCGACCAGTCTTGCAGGAAATGCCGGATGTAGGTCCGGCAGCTTTCGCGTGCGGCGCCGACCAAAGCGGGCGCCATATCCATCTGGTGGAACGACTGATACCAGATGTGATTGAGCCGGTCGGGCGCGCCCATGCGCGCGCCGATGCCGGGATAGACGAAGTCGAAGAAGAACAGCCCGGCGAGGCGGTCGGGCGCCATTCGGCCCAAGGGTTGCATCGCGGCGCCGCCGACGTCGTGGCCGACCACGCCGAATCGCTCGATTCCGAGCTGATCCATCAGCGCCAGCATGTCGGTCGCATGCTGATCGGGGCCATAAGGGCCGTCCGGCTTGTCGCTGTCGCCAAATCCGCGCAGATCCGGTGTGATCAGGCTGAAGCGGCCGGCGAGCCGCGTCATCACCGGCTCCCAGGTGAGCCAGAATTCCGGCCAGCCATGCAGCAAAAGCAGCGGCTTGCCCGTTCCGGTCCGCGCCACGTGGAACGCCGCGCCGTTGGCGGTGATTTGGACGTGTTCGATCATGGTCGCTCTCTCGTCCGGCACTTAAAAGCGTCGATGATTTATCATTCCGCGCCTTGTCTGGTCAGCCGTCCTCGCCTAGAACACGGCCCCGACCACGGGGGCAAAGCGCCCCTGTTTTGGCACCCAAGGAGAGGTGGCAGAGTGGTTGAATGCACCGCACTCGAAATGCGGCATAGGTGCAAGCCTATCGGGGGTTCGAATCCCTCCCTCTCCGCCACGCTTCGCCCTTCGGGCTACGCGTGGCAGGCCACCCCTGGCTGAAGGCGAAGGGTGTCTCCCGAAGCTCCGAAGGAGCGTAGGGAGACTGTCGCGTGTGGTACGTCTATTTCCTCGAACTGAGCAATGGCGAGGTGTAGACGCGAATCGTGAGCGGGTTCGTTTTCAGATTCAACATGTCAAACAGCGGAGAGGCTATGACTCGGCATTCCCGCGGCACGAAACGCGCCCGGGGTGATGCGTCGACTCGTGCCCTCTGAGATCGGAGGGCACGGGGAATGCCGGATGCAGGCCGCACCCGAGAGCCTTGCGTGCAAAAAAAGTGCACTTGCGCACGCAAGCATCAACAGGGCAGCCAGAACAACCGGCATTCCCTGCGCGATGGTTTACGGCTTATACGTGGTCTCCTCGGAGTGCCGGGCTTGTTAGCCTCCGTCGCCCTCGCGAATGTCTCGCGAGAACTTGACGCCAGCGTCGGGGCGTCGGGACCGCACGATTTCGCTCGTCCGCGAGAGATGCTTTCGTCGGCGCGCAAAGCACGCTGAACCCCCTCACGTCCACCGCATCCCGCTGCCAACGTCCGTGACGATCGCGAGCCGCCCCTCCTAAAGGCAGCGGGACGGGCGGTGACATACACCTGATTCGCGCTTCTGGAAAAGCGAAATATTTTGGCGAGAGGGATTGAACGGGCGCAGTGCATTGAGGTGGCTTGCGAAATTAGTTTTTACGCGCGGTCCGGTAGATATGAGAGATACGGTAGGATCGGACGACCCGGTCATGCGAGAATGGCAAGAGCGCCCCGGGTCGTTTACTTCTTCAAGACCGGCGACTTCATCAAAGTAGGAATGGCCGCAGTTGGGAAGGGCGAGACCTACAGAGAGAGCCGGCAACATACCCACAGGAACGCGGTCAGGTCGTGCCAGACCTCAAGGGTCGCTTAGACGAATTAAATTCAGACACCGTCAGCGTCGTGTGGCTTCGCCGGACCGTCAACGCACTCAAGACCGCTAGCTTCCGTTTTGCCAATACGATGAAGGAACAGATGATCGATGGAGCCCTTGCCGCCGTAAGAGATGTGATAAAACATCATATCGGCAGCGTGCTGGAGAGCTTTTGGTCGCTGTTCTGAGAACGCTGGCATGCCGGCGCGTGACGACAAGGAACCCCGTGATGGCGACCCTTTCGACCGTCGATATGAAGCTGATCGACAGCCTGTTCGGCATGTACGGTGGATACGTGCTCAATTTCAGCAATAAGACGTTTGCGTCGTTTTTCTCTCGGGACATCGGCATTGACATCTACGACGACGCCTACGCCATTCATGGCACGTCGAAGGGCAAGCGGTTGTGGGCTTTCTTGGAAGTCGGTCAAAGCAGTGCCGTCACGAAGGAGTTGCACGCGCTTTGGGAAATCCGTGAGGCGGAGCGCATAGAGCGCGGCGAGGAGGAAAAGTTACCGCAAGCTCGCGCGCGGCTCACGGTTGAGGATCCGAGGATAACGGCAAGCGCTCGGTCACACGGGCCGCGGAGGTGCTGCCACACGAGCAGCGCGTCATCGGGCCAGCTTCTTGCAGCACGAAGCTGGTACTAGGCTGCAGTTGCGAGCCGGATGATACGTTCTTTGCTCTCGTCGTCATCGATGACGTTCGCCGATCTCGAGAGCACGGTAAGAAGCGTTCCTAACTCTTTCTTATTGTGGACCACGGCCACCCTTTGGGGTGCGTGGTCCTTCAACAGGGCGATGTCGCCGAACTTCATCGAGGCGTTCGCGACGGAGTTGGGACGTTTGGTGACCGGCTCGAAGATCGTTGGACGCGTGTTCGGAAGGCGGACCACAGTAGCGAACTGCCATTTCTGATTGGACGCGCCAACAATCTCGACGTTCTTAGCGACTAGCTTCGGCTCGAAGACTTTGACCAACCGTTCGTAGAGACGCGTCTTGCGATCCTCGAACGTCTTCTCCGCAAGGGCGTCGGCGGCACGCATGGCCGCGTGTTGTGAGCAGTTGGCAATCGTCACTACCGCGCCAGCAAGTTGTTCCCGCGACGCCTCAAGGACAAAGAAAGCTTGGTTGTCGAAGCGGACGCCGGCGTCAGCCGCGATTGCGTGTGCGGGCTTTGAGTACATCAGTCCCGCGCCCATCAACTCGGCTTCTTGGTAGCCGTATCCGAAGTCGGAAACGAAGAAGCGGTGTTCGCCGCGTTCGATCCTGACAACTACGGTCGACCCGCTCGGATACATCAAGGGCGTGCGGATGAACGACCCACCCACGCGATGCTCCGTGGCAACGATCTCGCGTGCGATGTCGTCCACTAGCTGATTGAACTTCTGTGTATCGGCGGTGCTCATGAGACCAGTACTTGTCGGAAGCCACCTTTGAGGAAAGTGGCACAGTGCACGGCGGTAAGCCGCCAACGGTCTACAAGCACTGGAATTCAGTTCTCGTTGGCTGGCACCAGAAGCTTCAGCACAACGGAGCCTATCGAATGGACCTGGAACTGATGCAGGCTGACATTGCGTTGCTCTTCAGGACTGCGTTCGGCGATGAGATCACGCCCAAGATCCTAAACAAATACGGATTGAGACTGTCGCCGCAAGTCGACAAGGCCGCGCTTTCGAAGGTCAAGCTCGGCGATCTGACTCTCGAAGATCTAAAAGCAATAGTGAAGCCGGCCACGGAAGCGGACGACGAAGACTAGCAGCGCTGTTGTTTACCCGGCGCGAAAAAACGCGATGTCTGCCGATGAACAATGGCGCGCCACGGCCGATGAAGATGGGCACTACTGCTTCGCCGTGGCGCTATGACGATCCGGCCGCCGAGACGATCCGGCCGGATAACCAGCGATGGACTACGATCTTGCGCTACGCCCCATGGGCGGCTGTCTTCCCGATTTCGCCGGTGGTCCGGTTACCCTTCGATAGCGGCCCTTTCGACCAGTCGCGGGATCGACGTGATGGGCCATTGGCGGAGGCTCCCATCGAGCAAAATCGATGCGCTTTTCCTCACAGAGCAGAAGTAGCCTCGACGCCTCACCAGCGATGCACGGCCAAGATCAAAAGGTGACAGACGACCATTCAGATTGTTTTGTCTTGCCGCAGTCTTCCAAAAGAGGATATTTTGTCACGTGACGCATGCGACCCTTGCTTCGGTCGCGCGGGCTTTGCTCCTCCGGCCCCAGCCTGCGTCTCATCCCCCACATTCCGACGTAACCTCACCGAGAAAGACGGGAGACGATCACATGCCTAATGCCCAATGCCTTTGCGGCGCTCTTTCACTGAAGTTGCGAGAAACGTCAAAGCTGATTGTCGCGTGTCACTGTCTCGCCTGCCAGCGACGAACCGGTTCGCCATTTGGCCTCGGCGTTTTCCATGCGATTGACACCGTCGAGATCTCGGGAACGGCTACGGAGTTCATTCACGTCGGCGATAGCGGCCGTAAGGTGCGATGCTATTTTTGTCCAACATGCGGCTCGACGGTCTATTGGAAGCCCGACATCTTGCCAGCTCTAATCGGCGTCGCGGTTGGCGCGCTCGGCGACCCTGGCTTTCCGGCTCCCGCCCTTTCGATATTCGAGCGGTCGAAGCATCATTGGGTCCATGTTGATGAGGCAGTCGAGCATTTCCAGAAAAGCGGGCTGCAAAAAGGTGCCTGAGCGTCGTGACGGCCGGCCTTCCTTCAGAAGCGGACGCTCGGTCCGAACACGCCGATCTGCATCGGGTCATTCGCGTCGGCATTGCCTTGTCCGCCTTCTGGCCCGCTTTCGACAATAGTCCATCAATTGCTGCCCAAGACGCTTGCTGTCGTTTTGGATTTGGTGCGGTCATCGTTTCGCGCAGCTCGACGCCCTCCCGTGTCCCCGTCGTGTCCCCGGGGGCCACCCTGATTCCCTAGAACTTTCGGGGGATAAGTTTACAAGCTTCCGCGCTTTGAAAAAGTTTCCCGACGGTTTCCCAGCACAAAAGCGATACGGCCAAAACCCGTTGTAAGTTATTGATTTTATTGGCGCGCCACGGCCGATGAAGATGGGCACTATTCTTTCGCCGTGGCACTATGACGGCGGAGTCTGTCGCGCGAGAGCTTACGATTTGATACTACGCTCGGGGAGCATCTTCGCGATTTCCTTTGGGCAATACGGTTGCGCTTGGAGGCAGCCCCCTCGATCGCGGGTTTTGGGAGAGAGCCGAATGAGTTTGGATGATCTGAGAAAAACCCTGCAAGGGCTATCGCCTGGGAAAATGGCAGGCATCCATCATGACGTCTATGTCGAGTTATTTCCGCCCGGTGAACCAGACGAACGAGCCCGAGGGGCCTGCTACGAATTCGCAAAGGCTTTGGGCTGTCGCATCGAGAACAAGCCGCAAGAGAAAACGGTCTGGTTTGTGAAAGACTGACCGCGCGCCTCAGATTGTTATATGTTTTAGGTGAGCGACCATCTTCTGAATTGCGCTTTGAAGGGCTACGCAAGACAGCGGGTACGTTCCGGTTGACCACGACAAAGCAGTAACGGCTTCGCGCGCAATAATGGTGGCGGTTGGTCCGTGGTGACTTGAGATTGTGTGCAACTCGTGACCAAAGATGGTATTTGGTTTCGTCTCGGTTATGTAGAGCGACCGCCCAGCCCAATTCGGATGCGCCACCTCGCAGAGCTTTGAGTAAGTGTCACGGACAATGCGCTGCTCAGGAATCTTATCGGCGATTTTATCGATTACCGTGGTGATATTCGTCGGCTTATAGAAGTCCTCTTGACCGGATAATCTCGAGGCATGAATTACCTTCAACAGCTTGTCCTCCAAATCCTTAACTTCCCCTTGGTCGTGGTATTTCACAAAGTTGAAGGAGTTGCTTGCTGCAACCTTTTCAAGTGCCGGTCTGATCTCGGTCTGTAGCCAACTATATGCAGCCGTCGTCTCCAGTGCAGCTCGTGACATGATTGCTGCGCAAAGAACGTCACTTCGCCTGACTGCCCACACCGCAGATCGCGTAAGGTCTGCTAACCTCCAGGCGCTCATGATCGTGAACGCTTCGATCTGGCTAAGCATATCGTGCCAATACAAACGGTACATCTTGAGCATCGCTTCGTCCGCAGACAAAGCCTGGGTCCGAGATTTTGCGACCTGCGCAAAAGCGTCAGCAGTTAAAGACTGCCAAGTGTAACGAGGCGGAATGGTCTGGAGGAGTTTGTTGAGTGCGGCGATATTGTCGTTTGCCTCCTCGAGCCACCAGTTGTCGTCGTCGGCCCGAAGGCGCTTTAAAAGCGAGGTGTCTAGTGGTGGAACGAAATGCGCCTTTGACCTCGCTGCCATGCGTTTTCCTTGTCCCTCTTGGCGTAAATGATTGCCACTGCACCTATTGCAGAAAGCTGAAAAACTGACAGCCCGGCCCGTGGGAACTCTTTTGTGGCTCGCGGTGCCTAATCGGTGAAGCGATTACCTCGGCCAACATTGCACGTTGCGCAAAGAGTTCGCAGGTTATCCTCCCGCGTCTTTCCGCCCTTCGACCACGGAACGAGGTGATCTACGTGAAGAACGCATTCCGCGTTGCGCGCGGGATGATCGCCCCACAGCACGCATTTAAACCGGTCACGGTGGAGCACGCGAAAGCGCAGGCCAAGTGGAATTTCTCGACCATCCTCCAGCAATCGGCGCGACGCCGGCACCTCCAACGCTGCGGGAATGCGAGGCCGTGCATCCACTTCCTGTGTGTCAGGTACTGGAGCCGGTTCGGTATCTCGATTGACGCGGTCGACGAACGCCGCCAGCGCCTTGTTCCAGGTCTCGAAGCGCTTCGCATACGCTTTGCCGCCGACCTTCGACGGCGGTAACCCCATCTCGCGATACTGCGGTGGGCGGCCATAGTGCGTCCAGACCGTCAATAGGTTTTGAAAGCATTCCTCGTCCGAGTATCGGCGGCCCAAATTCGTCACTGTCAACCCTGCGGCTTCGAATGCGCCTCTCGAAGTTCCCCAACGACGCCGTAGCGTTTCGCCTGAGAATGGCAGATGTTCCTCCACATCCTCGATCGTTAAGGCGCTCTTGCCCAACCGTTCTGCTAGTTCTCGGAGTGCTTGCAGCACGTCCTTATCCGTCATCCGCCGTGACGGATGCGCGCCTCGGGTCGGCACCACTTCGCTAGATCTATGACCCAATCCGGCAGCTCGAAGCGCATCGGCCCAGGTGCCGAAGCGCCGGTACACCTTCCGTTCAACCCGCGCATGGTTGGCAAAGGCTGAAACCGTCAGCGCTCCTTGAGGCACCAATTCTGCGACCCGTCGAAGTTCAGCGAGGATGGCCTCGTCTGTGTATTCGGGCAGGCGACGGAGTTCGAAGACGAGAGACTTGGAATCATCCATGGTGAAACGTGAAGCTACAGCAGAGAGTCAGTCGGGGCCAGCAATTCGACGCGCTGGTAGGATTGCCGCCCGTAATCGGTCTGGGCTGGGGATTGGGGCTGGCGGTGTGGTGACCGGCGAGGCGACTCGCGCGCAAGATTCGCGTCTTCAGCAACGCGGGAGGCGGGCGATGGAATTCTTCTCTGGACTGGATGTCGGCATGGACGAGACGGCGATTTGCGTGGTGGACGACAAGGGCAAGGTGGCCCTGGAGATCACGGTCGTGACCGATCCGGAAACGATCAAGGCGGCGCTCAAGCCGTATCTTGGCCGCTTGCGGCGGCTCGGTCACGAGGCCGGGTCACTGTCACCGTGGCTGCATCCGGAACTGTTGAAACTTGGCCTGCCGGCGGTGTGTCTGGAGACCCAGCATGTGCGCGCCGCGCTGAAGGCCCAGCGCAACAAGACCGACAAGGCGGACGCGCTCGGGATTGCGCATCTGATGCGCACCGGCTGGTTCCGGCAGGCGCATATCAAGAGCGAGGCCTGCTACCGGCTGCGGCTGTTGTTGACGCACCGGCGCAATCTGAAGCGCAAGTGTCTGGATCTGGAGAATGCGATTCGCCACTCCCTGAAAGCGTTTGGCGTTCGTATCAGCGGCACCGGGCGCGGCGGCTTTGCGCAAGCCGTGCGCGAGGCGGTGGCAGGTGACGCGCTGGTAGCCGAGCTGATTGACGCCATGCTGAACGCGCGCGGGGCGCTGTGGAAGGAATACTGCCGCCTGCACGATCTCGTGGTCAAGTTGGTGGCGGGCCACGAGCTGTGCCGGCGGTTCATGCAGATCCCGGGTGTCGGACCGGTGGCGGCGCTGAGCTTCATGACGGCGATCGATGATCCGTCGCGGTTCAAACGGTCGCGCGACGTGGCGGCGTATTTTGGGCTGACGTCGCGGCGCTGGCAGTCGGGTTCTTCGATTGACATCCAGGGCCGGATCAGCAAGGCGGGCGATGGCGACGTGCGGCGCGCGCTCTATGAGGCGGCCTCCGCCTTGCTGACGCGCTTCAAGCGCAGAGACAAGGTCAAGACCTGGGGGCTCGCGATCGCCAAGCGCACGAGCCACCGCAAGGCAACTGTAGCCGTGGCGCGCAAGCTCGCCGTGATCATGCATGCGATGTGGGTCGACGGCACCTTCTACTGCGGCGATCCGGACGCACCCAAAGCGGATGTGAGCGCACGTGCCGCCGCCAAGCGACGCAAGCTGCTCGGAGCCTATGCATGACCAAACGCGAGCAGATTGCCGATCAATGACCCGATGACCGCAATGCTTTGAACACGGAGCTCCGCCGCAAGCGGACGAGGACCTGGTGCAGCAACAGAACGACGGAACGCACGCTATCTTGCCTGTGGCCACGCACTTGACGTGCAAGGTGGACCACGCCGGAGTGCCTGTGATGTGGCTCCGTCATTCCCATGGAAAGATGCGCCGCGACGGATTCCCGGCTGCCCTGATGCAGCACGTTTGTCCCGTCGATGAGCGCGGAAGAGTGCACGGCGCATCGGGACTCGCGGCTGTTGTGGCGCATCGCGTTCAAGCGTGGCGCAGAGGGCCTTGTCGTAGAAAGGAAAGGAAGCGAGAATGGGTGAGGTGGTACGCAACCAACGACCGATTAAGAGGGCAAGATAAAAGCGGGCGCAGCCCGCTCCCCCATCGGGGTATGCAAGCGCTTGTCTGCACATTGATTTTGGAGACGGCGCATGGCTGGCACGGAAAGGGCACCTGCTGGCGCCTTACGCAGAAAAACGATCGGCATCAAAGCTCCGAGCGCCAGCCGGCGTACTCTGTCGTGCCGAAGGGCTGGGTCGGTCGATCCAAGCCATGATCGCTTGGGCGAGCGCTGCCGGCCCGGCGTCAGCCCGTCAAGGCTCGCGCTCCGCGCGCCCGGCTCCGCCGGCTTGCGGCCTTGACCGGCTGCCGACGAGCCGGCTCTTTGCCACCAAGCGATCACGGCTTGCTGTGCGCGGGAGCATCCGCGCCAGTGTCGAAACGAAGCAGTCAGCAGCGTCTCAGATAATACCGTTGCTGATCATCTTGACCGCCGCAAGGTGTCGAAAGCTTTGCAACGGCACCGCCTTGGCAAATACGACAAGTTGCGTCGGATACTCGTAGTGTTTGGCGGGTGATTGGAATTGCAGATACTTCTCGCCAGACCGACGGGCCGCACCTTGCGGCTTTTTATCCTGCCTTGAGCGGCGGGACTCTCTCGCCGCACCATGGCGGGACGTGGCGTAGACATCGGCCATTCTGTGGATCGGCTAGGCTTGCCACAGTGGCGCCATGGCTCCCCCTCACAAATCGCAGCCACGGTGTCCGCCGGACCGCGCGCCACTTGACGATCTCTACGACTATGCACGTGCGCCCGCGCGTCCTGGCCGACGACGAGCGAAGCGCGCTTCGGTGACATGGACGGTGACGGACGACTGGCCGAAAGACGTACCGGTGACCGAATCCGAGATCGATGTGTTCGAAGCCTGGTTCGGTGATCTGTTCGACGAGTTGTTTGGAAAGGACTGAGGGGACATCACCATGGCTGCAACGGTTCGGGCGGCGCTCTACCTGCGGGTCTCGACGGGACGGCAGGCCGACAGCGATCTCTCCATCCCGGATCAGCGCCGCCAGGCGAAAGGCTATTGCGCCTCCCGCGGCTGGGAAACTGTCGCCGATTATGTCGAGCCCGGCGCGTCCGCGACCGACGATCGGCGACCGGAATTCCAGCGCATGATCGACGCGGCGACGGCAAAGCCGCCGGCGTTCGATGTGATCCTGGTCCACAGCTTCAGCCGTTTCTTCCGCGACCAGTTCCAGCTTGAGTTCTATGTCCGCCGGCTTGCCAAGAACGGCGTGCGGCTGGTGTCGATCACCCAGGAGCTTGGCGACGATCCAATGAGCAACATGATCCGCCAGATCATGGCACTGTTCGACGAATACCAGTCCAAGGAGAACGCAAAGCACACCCTGCGGGCGATGAAGGAGAACGCGCGTCAAGGCTTCTGGAATGGCGCGCTGCCGCCGATCGGCTACCGCGTCGTGGAAGCCGCCGAGCAGCGCGGCCACCGCACCAAGAAGACGCTGGAGATCGATCCCATCCAGGCCGAGACCGTGCGGCTGATCTTCCGCCTGGCGCGCGAGGGAAGCGGCTCTTCTGGGCCAATGGGCGTCAAATCGATTGCCAAGCATCTGAACGAATCCGGCATCCGAACTCGCGACGGCGGACGCTGGGGCGTCGATGCCGTGCACAAGGTGCTGACGCGCACGACATACATCGGCCGGCACCGCTTCAACACCAAGTATTGGAAGACGCGACAGCGAAAACCCGAGGCCGAGGTGGTCGAAATGGTGACGCCACCGATCATCGACGCGGCCGAGTTCGAGGCCGTGCAGATGCTGCTCAAGGCGCGCAGCCCCGCAATGAGCGCGCCGCGCGTTGTGAGCGGGCCGACCCTCCTTACCGGAATCTGCTTTTGCGCCGCCTGCGGTGGAGCGATGACGCTAAGAACCGGGAAGAGTGGGAGATACAGATATTACACCTGCTGCACCAAGGCCCGGCAGGGCGAGACCGGCTGCAAGGGCCGCACCGTTCCCATGGAAAAGCTCGACAGCGTGGTAGCCGAGCACATCGAGCAGCGCCTTTTACAGCCCAAGCGTCTCGAGCAGGTCCTATTGGCCGTCCTGCATCGCCGGAAAGAACGCGCCGAGCGCCGAACGACTCATATCGCCGAATTGCGCAAGCGTGCGGCCGAAGCAGAAGCCAAGCTCAAGCGATTGTACGACGCCATCGAGAACGGAATCGCCGACGTATCCGATCCGATGCTCAAGGAGCGCGTGACCGAGTTGAAGTCTGTCCGCGATCAGGCCTGCGCCGACGCAGAGCGGGCTGAGGGTGCGCTTGATCGGGCGGGGCCGAGCATCACACCCCAGGCGCTGAAAACCTTCGCCAGTCAGGCCCGCAAGCGGATGCGGACCGAGGCGGGCGGCTATCGGCGCGATCACCTCCGCGCGCTCGCCCAGCGTGTCGAGGTGGACGCGAAAGAAATTCGTATCATGGGGTCGAAAAGCGCGCTGCTGCGCACGCTGGTCGCGGCGTCGAGCGCAAAAACGGCAGGTTTTGGAGTGCCCAGTTTTGTACCGAAGTGGCGCGCCTGACACGATTCGAACGTGTGAGTCCCCTGATGGCATTTTCGTCGGTGACGGGCCGTTGGAAGAACAGGTTGTGGTCGGTGGCGCAATCCCATTTTCCGGCCGTAGGTCAAATGGTGGGTTTTGGTCCTGGAAGGTCAAAAATGCTTTATCGCTCAATGGGAGTTGACTCCCTCCCTCTCCGCCACGCTTCGCCGTTCGGGCTTCGCGTGGCACAGCCACGCCGTCTGCCCAGACCGGAGACATGGGTAACAGCCTGCGCCCATTCGCATGCGCTGTTCGTTTCGGATTCAAATGTCAAACAGCCACTCCGTCATTGCGAGGAACCAACGGGTCCACTCGAACGCGCGGCCCGATGACAGGCTCCGCGACGAAGCAATCCATACTGCTTCCATGGCAATAGTCTGGATTGCTTCGCTCCGCTCGCAATGACGGCGGAGAGACTGTGACTCTGCATTCCCGCGGCACGAAACGCGCCCGAGTGATGCATCGACGTCGTCCCTCCGGAAATCAGAGCAATGGCTTTACGGCTTATGACGTGCTCCGCGCGGCCTGTGACTTGGGCCTTAGCCTCACTCAAACGGAGCCGCACTTGCACGGCTGCCTTGATGTCGTTGCCCACTTCGAGAATTTCGACGGCCCTGGCCATGACGGGGCGCTTGGGCTTTCGGTCGAGGGTGCGGAGCAATGCCAGCATCTCCTCGTGTTGTTCGCCGAGTCTGCGCCGCCTTCTCGTCCCTGGGGTTCGCAATATCTCTGAGACTCGCAAGAAGATCGGAAGCGCAGCGGTGCGATCTCATGCCCGCGAGATAGAAGCCTGGGCCGTTCCGGAGAGTTCGCGCCCCGCCGACACACAGTTCTGCACGAAGGGGTGCATACCATTCGCGCCGTCGCAAAATTGCCCCTCGGCGGTGACATTTCGCCGCCACGTCGTCTTTTGCTCGTCTCGATTCGTCGTGTCTTGTCCCGATCAAGCGTGGTGATTTGCCTCAGCTTGCCGGCCGGGTTCCTTTCGGTTGTGCAACGAGGCCCATCAAGGAGGACAGAATGTCTCAGCTCGATTCGCTGGATGGAGTGTTGGCTCGGGATGATGCCTTTAGCGAATTTTTCACAGCCCTGGCCGGCCTCGCCTCCGGGCACAATCAGCTCAGCGGCACGAACTGGACCAACATGCTGCCCGCCGGCGGCAGTGATGCCAATGTGCTCGGCGGCAGCGACACGATCTCGGGAAGTACCGGGAGTGCCAACTGGCCGACGACCCATGACAGCCCGCTCCCGCTCAGCTCCGGTGGAAGTGACGGTAGCGTCGCCAGTATCTTTGCCAACCTGCTTCAAACCATCGAAAACATGCACGGCTCGGCGGGTCTCGGCGGCATTGCGCCTGTCACCGATCCGGCTCCTGTCACAAGTCCGGCTCCGGTCACGGATCCGGCTCCTGTCACCAGCCCGGCGCCTGTCACCAACCCGACTCCTGTCACGGACCCGGCTCCTGTCACAAGCCCGGCGCCAGCCGGCAGCCCCATCACGCTCTCGGCTGATTATGCAAGCTCCCACACCGATGCTGGTCCTTACTGGGCCATGAACTCGACCTGGAATGAGGGCAACCTCGTCAATGGCACGGACTTCACTCAGTCCCTGACGCTGGATAGCGCCAACTTCCCGAACGAGACGACGATCAGCTGGAACTGGCCGAATACGCCGGCCGGTGGCAACGTGTACTCCTATCCGGCCGTGTTCTACGGCGACTATCCCGGCTTCCCTGCGCCGGCGACCGACGTCACGGCGGAGCAGGTCAACAACATCCATACGCTGACGCTGAGCCAGAACGTCTCGCTCTCCGGCCAAACCGACCAGTATGATGCCATGTACGATGGCTACCTGACATCGACGCCGGACGGCGGTCAGTCGGACATCCAGCACGAGATCGAGGTCTACGTGCATCAGCCGAGCTATGTGCAGGACTGGATCGCGAACCTGCCGCAGCACAGCTATACGGACAGTCAGGGCATGCAATGGACGATCGCCAGCTCGGGTAACATCGTCATATTCGCTCCGACCAACGGCCAGGATCTGACGAACAACAACATCGACCTCAAGGGGCTGCTACAGGCCGCTGCGGCGGATGGCGTGATCTCCGGCAACGAGTATTTCAATGGTATTGCTCTCGGCAATGAGCCCCGCGAGGGCAGCGGCAGCATGACCATCCACTCGTTCTCGGTGAACTACGACGGCGACCATACCGCGGCGGCAACTGCCGCGACACAGGCCGCCACTGCTCCGATTGCGACCACGAACGCAGCTCCTGCACCGGCTGCCAGCGACCCGGCGCCGGCTCCGACACCTGTCACCAACCCGACTGTGGCGACAGGGGCCGATGCGTTGGCCGCCTTTCAACATGCAATCCAAGACAGCATCGCTCATATTCATATGTGGGGCTAACCTGGCCGGCGCGAACAGGGGACGAATTTAAGGGTCAATCGCGACCTCAAATGCGCCAGGGCCGCCGTTCAAGGTGGCCCTGGCGTGCGTCCGCGACGTTATCCCGCGGAGGTTCACCTCTCCCTGACGGGGAGAGCTGCATCGAAATCGCGGCTAAACGATTCAAGACTCAACATCCCGCTTTAGCTCTGCTCCTTCATGACGACGGCAACAACCGCGCCGGAGAGAAACGTCAGCGCCGCGATGGAGACGATTGCCCAGGAAAGACCGAACCAGTCGGCGATCAGGCCGGCTGAGAGCGCGCCGATCGCATAGCCGAGGTCGCGCCAGAACCGGTAGACGCTCAGCGAACGCGCCCGCCACGACGGATGCGACGCGTCGGAGACGGCGGCGATCAGGCTTGGATAGACCATCGCGGTGCCGATGCCGAGCAGAACGCTGCCGACGAGCCACCACTCGAAATGACTCGTGGCAGCAGTGAGGAACAAGCCCGCTGCCTGCACCCACATGCCACCAACGATCAGGCCCTTGCGTCCCCAGCGGTCGGACAAGGGACCTGTGGCGACCTGAAGAATGGCCCAGACCGCCGGGTAGATGGCCTTCAGGATGCCGATCCGATTGATGGAAAGACCGAAGGAAACGAAGAACAGCGGGAAGATTCCCCAGCTCATGCCATCGTTGAGATTGTTGACGAGCCCGGCCTGCGAGGCGGCAAACAGATTACGATTCCCAAACGACGTGAGGAGAAAGATTTCGCGGAAGCTCATTGGAGATGCCTGCCTTGCATGGGCCGCCGTCTCCAAGCGCACATGCTCGCGGGTGTCGCGCACCAACAGGATCGACAGCGCGGTGCCGAGGATGGCGTAGGCGACGCCGAGATAGATCGGCGCCGGGCGCAGGCCGTAGTCGGATGCGATATAGCCGGTGAGGAAGGCCGTCACGCCGACCGCAAAGTAGCCGGCGAACTCGTTCAAGCCTACCGCAAGCCCGCGCGACTTCGGCCCGACCAGATCGATCTTCATGATCACCGTCATCGACCAGGCGAATCCCTGGTTGATGCCGAGCAGGGCATTGGCGGCGATCACCCAGCTCCAGCTCGGCCCCCACATGATCATGAAGGGCACCGGCAGGCCGACGAGCCAGCCGAGGATCAGAACGCGCTTGCGTCCCCAGGCATCCGCGAGCTGGCCCGAGACGAGGTTGGCGAGCGCCTTGATGACGCCGAACGAGATGATGAAGGACACGACCAGCGTGGTCGACTCGAGCTTGAACTCCTCAGCGCCGATCAAGGGCACGACGGTACGCTCGAGCCCGACCATGCCGCCCACGAACGCGTTGATGAGAACCAGGAGCGAGAATTGCTGCCAGTTTTCGCGCAGGCCCAGCGAAACAGTTGGCGCCGCCGCCTGCAGAGAGGCGTCCGAGTTGCTCATGTCACGCGGCTTCGGGCAATGCGCCGGAATTCGCGGCCCTGATGCGGACGGCCTCGGGCGGCGCCGGCGGAATCTCCGAGGTCATGAAGCGGACGAACTCGTCCTCGCTCTCGATGCGCAGCGCCTGGTTGTAGCGCTTCTCGAAGCCGATCGTCGAAGACGGTTTCCCGCTCAGCCGCCGTCCGCAGACCGAGCCCGAGAACGCGCCGGGGAACACGTCGACGTAGTCGGGCAGGGCCTTGAGGCGATTGGTGCTGCGGAACAGGTCCTTCGCGCCTTGCTCGGCGCTGACGGCAAGCTCGGTGCGGCCGAGGTCTCCCACCATCAGCGTGTGGCCGGTGAAGACGAGCCATGGCTCGTCGCTGCGCGTGTGGTCGGTCACCAGGAGACAGATGTGTTCCGGCGTATGACCCGGCGTGTGCCACACGCGCGCGGTGACGTTTCCGAGCGGCAGCACGTCGCCATCCTTCGCTGCCGTGAAAGGAAACGAGACATTCGCGTTCGCGGACAGGACATATTGCGCACCGGTCGCCTTGGCGAGCTGGCGCGCCGCGGAGAGATGATCGGCGTGGACGTGGGTGTCGATCACATAGTTGATGCGCATGCCCGTCCTCTCGGCCGCCTCGATGTAGGGCTCGATGTCGCCGACGGGATCGACCACGGCGGCCGTCGCCTTGCCTCCACAGCCGAAAAGGTAGGAGATGCCGACCGGCTCGAAGTGCAGAAATTGGCGTACGATCATGGGGTTGCATCTCCCTATAAGGTAGGCTAGATTTTCATTCAATCGATCTGCTGAATGATATAACGAGGATCAGGCGTGTCAAGGACCAGCCCGAAACAGGCGATCTATCAGCACCTTGCTTCTGTGGCGCAGGCGCTCGGTCACGCCCACCGGCTGGAGCTGCTCGAACACCTGGCGCAGGGCGCGCGCAGCGTCGAAGAGCTGTCGGTGCGCGCCCATCTCACCTTCGCCAACACGTCGCGTCATCTGCAGATCCTCCGCCGCGCGCGCCTTGTCGAAGCCGAGCGGCGCGGCAAGCACGTGCTCTATCGGCTGGCGGGCGACGCGGAAGTCGTCGGGATGATCAAGGTGCTCGGAGAGCTCGGCGAACGCAACATCGCCGAAATCGGCCGCGTCGTGACCGATTATTTCGGCGCCCGCGACGCGCTGGAGCCGGTGTCGCGCGCGGACCTGCTTGCGCGACTCTACGAAGGGCTGGTCACGGTTCTCGACGTGCGTCCGGAGGATGAATTCGCGCGCGGGCATCTGCCGAGCGCCGTGAACATCCCGTTGAGCGAGCTCGAACGTCGCTTGAGCGAGCTGCCCAGGGATCGCGAGGTGATCGCCTATTGCCGCGGCCCGTATTGCATCCTGTCCTTTGACGCCGTCGCGGCGCTCAGGACGCGCGGCTTTCGCGTGCGACGACTGGAAGACGGTTTTCCGGAATGGAAGGCTGCAGGCTTGCCGGTCGAGTCGGTAGGCTAAGAAGGAATCATCTCCCTTTATGTCGCGCAGCTGCGCGGCAATTGCAGGGTTCCCTCTCGAACTGTGACTCCGCCCACAGTGGCGCGGATTACTCCGTGGCAACCTCCCTCGGCATTGGAGGAAGGTGCCATGTTTCTCATCGATGCGCTGCTTGTGCTCGCGATGCTGTTCTTCCTGTTCCTGCCAATCACCGATCGCAAGACGGTGCAGATGAAGCTCGCCGTGCTGTGCGCGCTGCTGGCATTGTTCGGAGCATCTGTGACGCGGACGCGCGTTCCCGAGATGCAGCTTGCGGGCGTCGTCTCGACGCGTTGATCTCTAAAGCGCGATGACTTCATCGTGTTTTGGCCTTTTGTGTGCGCATGATCTTTTCGGAAAACCGCCACACACTTTTCCGGATCATGCGCCATCCGGCACGTAGCGCATGGCGATGGCGAGGCGATTCCAGACATTGATCATGCCGATCAGATAGGTGAGATCGACGATCTCCTTGTCGGAAAAATGTGCACGCAGCGTCTCGTAGTCGGCGTCGGGGGCGCGCGTCTGTGCAACATTCGTCAGCGCTTCGGTCCACGCCAGCGCGGCCCGCTCGGCGGGCGAATAGTGCGGCGATTCGCGCCAGGCATTGAGCAGGTAAAGCTTCTGCTCGCTCACGCTGGCCTTGCGCGCGTCTTTGCTATGGACGTCGAGACAATAGGCGCAGCCGTTGATCTGCGACGCACGCAGCTTGACGAGGTCGATCAGGTCTTTCGGCAATCCGCAGCGCGCGAGATAGACCTCGACGGCGCGCAGCGCCGCATAGCCGTCGGGCGCAACATGGGTCGGGAGCAGGCGTTCGGCGTGCATGATTTTTCCTTCTCTCGTCGAGCCGCACCGAGCATCGCTATTCAAATCGAAAGGATCAACATGAATGTGGCGCGGATCGCGACGGCTTCCCGTCAAGCCTCGCATGCGCTATCCCCGTTCACATGAACAAGATGACGAATCCGGGCGGCGAAGCAGCGAAAGTGGCGTCTCCGATCGCGCACGCCGGCGGCTGGCAGAATACCGTCGCGTTGACCGGCTTCATCCTGGTCGCGATCGCGCAGGTCTCCAACATGATCCTGGCGCGGGGGCTTGCGGGCTCGGTGCCGCCGTTTGCGCTGGCCTTCTTCCGCTGGACAATCATCGCCGCGGGGCTCGCGCCATTCGCGCTCGCGGAGATCCGATACGGCAAGATTCCGCTCGTCAGGAACGCGTGGCCGATCCTGGCCGCTGGCTTCATGGGCATGTTCCTCTGCGGCGGTCCGATCTATATCGCCGGCGTCTCGACCACCGCGATCCACATCGCGCTGATCATGGCGCTGTCGCCGATCATGGTGCTGTTGATCTCGGCCGCCCGCGGCATGGAGCATATCGGCCCACTGCAATGGCTCGGCACGGTGCTGGCGCTTGCCGGCGCGCTCCTGATCATCTCGGGCGGTCATCCCGAAACATTCGCGCAATCGAGCGCGGCATGGGGCGATTTGCTGGTGGTGCTCGCGATGCTCGGCTGGTCCGGCTACACGTTGGTGCAATCGCGCGTCGCGCCTGGCGCCTCGCTGCTCGCGCGCGTCAGCCTGTTTGCCGCGGCCGGCGCGCTCTGCTCGCTGCCGCCGGCAGCGTGGGAGATGTGGACCACGCCGGCGCAAGCGTTCAGCATCAAGGCGCTGGAGGCCTATCTCTTTGCGGGGCTCGTACCGGGCCTGCTCGCCTATGCGGGCTTTGCCTGGCTCGGCGGCAAGTTCGGCTCGGTGCGCACCTCGCTCGTGCTCTATATCGGCCCGATCGCGAGTGCGCTGCTGTCCTTCCTCATCCTCGGCGAGCCACCGACGGCGATCCATTTCATCGGCGGCTTTTTGATCCTCGGCGGCGTCTGGGCAAGCTTGCGCAGATAATCCTGCTTCGCACGACGCACCTCGCAGGACGAGTTCAGGCCGCGCCCGCACTTCGCTGCGCATAATTCCGCGCGAATTCCAGATACCACTCCAGGCACGCCGGATTGGCCATCGCGTCCTTGTTGATGACGTTTTCGAGGGGGTGACCGAGCAACAGCCGCTTGATCGGCAGCTCCTGCTTCTTGCCGGAGAGCGTGCGCGGGATCTCGGGTACAGCAAAGATCTCGTTCGGCACAAAGCGGCGGGACAGTCCCGTCTCGATCGCCTTGTTGATCTTGGTTTCCATCGCGCGGTCAAGCGTGATGCCCTCGCGCAGCACCACGAACAGCGGCATGTAGCTTTCGCGGCCGAGATATTCGAGATCGACCACCAGGGAATCCAGCACTTCGGGCAGCGCCTCGATCGCCGAATAGATTTCGCTTGTCCCCATGCGCAGGCCGTGGCGGTTGATGGTGGCGTCGCTGCGGCCATAGATCACGCAGCTTCCGTCCGCGTTGATCTTGAGCCAGTCGCCATGACGCCATACCGCGCCGCGGCCGCTTCCATCGTAATTATCGGGATAGGTATCGAAGTAGCTCGCGCGATAGCGCGCATCGCCGGGATCATTCCAGAAGCGGAGCGGCATCGAGGGCATCGGCTCGGTGCAGACGAGCTCGCCGACCTCGTCGATGACGGGGCGCCCGGCTGAATCGAACGCTTCGACCGCGGCGCCGAGCAGGCGGCATTGCATGGTGCCGGGAACCTGCGGCAGATCGCGGCAGCCGCCGATGAAGGCGCCGGCGAAGTCGGTGCCGCCGGAGATGTTGGCCCACCACATCGTCTCCTGCTCGCGATTGCCGTTGGCGGATGCGAGCTTCGCGAAACGTTCATTGAACCAGGCCTGCGTGTCAGCGGCGAGCGGCGATCCGGTCGAGCCCAATGCCCGCAGCCTCGAAAGGTCGCCGGCCTCGGCAAGATCGATGCCGGCCTTGGCGCAGCTTGCGAAATAGGCCGCGCCCGCGCCGAAGAAGGTCACGTTGCTGTCGGCGACGAAACGCCACAGCGTCAGCCAGTCCGGATTGTCCCTGGATCCGCCGGGGCTGCCGTCGAAGATGCAGCAGGTCGTGCCGTTGAGCAGCCCCGAGACCTGGCAGTTCCACATGATCCAGCCGGTCGACGAGTACCAGTGGTAGCGCTCGCCGAACGAGGCCGGCTGATAGCTGCAACCGATATCATTGTGCAGCACGCTAAGCGCCATGCCGACGATCATGACACCGCCATGGCTGTGCACGATCGGCTTCGGCAGCCCGGTCGTGCCGGAGGAATAGACGATCCAGAGCGGATGATCGAAGTCCATCCATTCGGGCTCGAAGGCGCCGATCTCGGCGTCGCTGCCGGCCAGGATATTAGAGAGCCGGTTCGAGCCGGCTGCATCGCTGTGCAGGATGATGTGCTCGACGCTGGGCAGCAACGCGCGCAGCTCGTCGATCACCGGGCGGCGATCGTGTCTGCGGCCGGCATAGACCACGTGATCGCAGGCGATCAGCACCTTCGGCTCGATCTGCTTGAAGCGATCGATCACCGCCGGCGCCGCTATGTCGGGCGCGCAGACGCTCCAGATCGCGCCGAGACTCGCGGTCGCCAGGAACGCGATGATGGTCTCCGGGATGTTCGGCAAATAGGCCGCGACACGGTCACCGGGGCGCACGCCCTGCGCTTTCAGATGCAGCGCCAGGGCTGCCACCTTGCGCCGCAATTCCGGCCAGCTTGTCTCGCGTATCACGCCGTCTTCGCCGCTACTGATAATCGCCGTCTGTCCGGCGGCTTCCGCCGGGCCGACATGCCGCAGCACCTGGCGCGCGTAGTTGACCCGCGCGCCCGGAAACCACTCCGCGCCGGGCATTTTGCGCTGCGCCAGCACGCTTCGATGCGGTGTCGGCGATTTCAGGTCGAAATAGTCCCAGATGCTCTGCCAGAACGCGTCGAGGTCGCGGACCGACCATTGCCGCAGCTCCTCATAATCCCGAAAGTCAAGGTCGCGCTTGTCCCGGAGCCAGCGGCGGTAGAGCGTGAGTTGAGAGGGTATGGGTTCAGCCATGGTCGTCTTCGTCTTTGCACGTCCGGGAGGCACCCTGTCGCCGACGCGCGGAAAATTCAAGCCGCCGGCGAGACGGTCCGGAACCAACGAAGCCGCCTGCGACTTAATCGCACAGGCTCGCATCGAGGCTCAAGAATATGAAGATGCTCAAGCGGCTCTTTTGGCTGTCCTGGTGGCGCGGGGAAGATTCCAAGGAAGATCACACGTCAACAAGCACTCCCCCGGCTCGCGTCGACGCGGAAGAATTCACGCAGCTGATCTGCTCCCGCCGCGTCCAGGATCTGCGCATCCTCGCGCGCAAGCTGAGCGCCGAGGCGAAGGCGCGCGTCTAGACTTTGGACTAGCCCGCGTGGATGCGGCGCGAGCGCTCCTCGAAGACCGCGGCTTCGCTTGCTTGGAGCCGCTCGAGGCGCACCGCGACGTGCTTGTGATAGGGCGTCGCCGCGATCGGATCGCAGTTGCCGCTGTCGGTGAGGGCGTTGACGCGAGGGCCGTTGGCCAAGCGTTCGCCATCACGGGTTGGGTAGGACTGGCCGTAGCCGTGCGGAAGCGCGAGCAGGCCGTGGCGCAGGCTGTCGTCCGCCTTGCAGCGGACCACGATCCGTCCTGCAGGCGACTTGACGGCGATCCACTCGCCGTCGCGCGCGCCCAGCTCCTCCAGATCCCTGGTGTTGATCAGAAGCGCGCCGTCGGGATCGTCGCGGCGCCAGGCCGGATCACGGAAAATCTGGTTGGCGTTGAACATGCGCCGCTGGCCGGCGGCGAGCACGAACGGATAGTCCCCGCGCGCGTCCGCAAAGGCCGGATCGAGCTGGCCCAGCCAATCCAGCAGCGGTGCGATCGCAAGGTGCACCTTGCGGTCGGGGTGGCTGATCAGCGACCACACCTCTTCGTAGGCATGCTCGGTGATAGCAGCGCCGCTGCGGCTGCCGACGATGGCATCGAACAGCGCGTCGCCAAGCTCGGCATCGCTCACATTGCCGTTCGGCCCGAGCGCGCGCCGGACCGCTTCCGGAGACCGCTTGGCGCAGGCGAGTGCGGCCTGCCAGAGCGGAGCGGCGGCTGCCGTGCCATCCGGCAGCGTCGCGCCAAGGGTGTGGTAGAGCACCAGCGCGCCGAGGGCCTTGGCTTGCGGGTTCGCGCCCATGAAGGTGCGTAGCGCCGCTGCGAAGGCAGGCCGCGAATGGAACGCTGCCTCGCGCACCGGCGCGAGCGCATTGTCGCCGGGCAAGAGTCCAAGCGCCCGCGCCAGCCTTGTGTAGATTTCGGGCTCCGGGAGCGTGCCCGGAAGCGGCGGCACCACACCGGGGCGGACATGGAAGAAGTTCTTCGGGAACTCGAAATTGAACAAGGTGAACTCGGTCTTCTCATATTGCGAGGCGGCCGGCAGCACGTAATGCGCAAGCCGCGCCGTCTCGGCCATGGCGACATCGACCACGACGCAGAGATCGAGCGCGGCGAGGGCCTTCTCGACCTCCGCGGTGTTGGCCGCCGTGTTGGCCGGGTTGGAGCTGTCGATCCACACCCCTCGCAGGCGATCGGGATGATCGCTCAGGACCGCTTGCGGGAAGATATTGGGCGGCAATAGTCCCGCGATCACCTCGGTGCCGGTGGCAGAGAATGTCTGGTTTGGCGAGTTGCCCCAGAGCGGCTGCAGCCAGCTATGGAGCTGGTTGGTGCCTTTCCGGCCAAAACTGCCGGTCAGCATGATCAGGAGCTTTTCCAGATAGGAATTGAGCGTCGAGTTGACGCCCTGCTGGATGCCGAGCTCGACGCGGACGGTCATCGCCTTGGCTTCCCCGATCATGTCGGCGCAGCGCTCGATCTCTTCGAGCGGGATATCCGCCGCTGTCGCCCATTGCGCGACGGGAATGCGGAGCAGCGCGTCCCTCACCTCCGCAAAGCCGGTCGTATGCCCGGCGATGAAGTCTTGGTCCAGCGCATGGCGGCGCACCAAGGTGGCGAGGATCGCCCCTAACAGGAATGCATCCGCGCCGGGTCGCACGGCCAGATGCAGATCGGCCATCTCGGCGGTCTCGGTGCGGCGCGGATCGATCACGATCAGCTTGCGCGCGGGATCTTTCCGGATCCGGTTCAGATGATCACGCGCATTCGGAAAGCCATGCGCGATCCAGGGATTGGCGCCGATCACGAACAGCAAATCGCAGTGATGCACGTCCTCGGCGGTGTGGCAGGTCTGGCTGCCGAACAGATGGCCGTTGACCCAGAAGTCGCCGGTCTTCTCCTGGGACAGCGCGCTGAACACGTGGCGCGAGCCGAGCGCGCGCAGGAAGGAGGTCGCGTAGGCGCCGCCGGCATGATTGCCCTGGCCGCCGCCGCCATAGAGCGCAAGGCACTGGCCGCCATGGCGGTCGACCAGCGCACGCAGCCGCGCGGCGATCTCGGAAATCGCGGTGTCCCAGTCGATGGCGTCAAAGCCTCCGTCCGCACGGCGCTTGAGCGGCGTGGTCAGGCGGTCGCGATGGTGGGCATAGAAGGGAATGCGCGCGGCCTTGTTGCAGAGATAGCCTTGCGACTTCGGATTGTCGCGGTCGCCGCGCACCTTGGCGATGCGGTCGCCCTCGATAAGGACCTCGACCCCGCAATTGACGTAGCAGATATTGCAAGCGGTCTTGCGCCACCCTGCATTCGACATCGCTAGCTCTCCTCCGGCCATGGACGGAGGCGGATATTAAATGATGGTCATCATAAAAACAACCAGATTGAGCCGCCCGGCCGCGGGGCGCGCCGGCGGTTCCATAGGTTGCCGAGGCCTACTTCGCCTTCCCGTGATTGGCGAGGCCGATCGGCCTGTAGTCGTAGGTCGGCTAGAACTCGGTGTGATAGGCGCCCCACTACGTCAACAGCTCTGTAGGGTGGGCAAAGGCGCGCAAGCGCGGTGCCCACCACTTCAGCCAGCGACACATTCAACTTCAGCGGTGGGCACGCGGAGCCTGTCATCGGGCGGCGCTTCGCGCCGACCCGTTGGCTTTGCCAACCCTACACGGCCATCGTTTTTGCCCGGTGAACGCAGCAGCCTCGTGTCGCACGGGCAACGAAAGGACTATTGCGCGGAATACTCTCCCGAAATGTCCTTGCCGGTGTAGTCGGTCATCAGGGCGGTCGCGATCACCGTGATCACGGCGCAGAACAAGATATAGACCGCGATCGCGGTCGCGGAGTGGTAGGTGCTGTACAGCCAGGTTGCGATCAGCGGTGCCGGCCCGCCGGCGATGACGGAGGCGAGCTGGTAACCGACCGAGGCGCCGCTATAGCGCAGCCGGCCGGTAAAGCTCTCAGCGATCAGCGCGGCCTGCGGCCCGTATTGCATGTCATGCGGCACCAGCGACAGGAAGATCGCGAGGAAGATGATCGGCTCGGAGCCGGTATTGACCATGGCGAAATAGATGAAGCCGAACACGCCGGTCACGACCGCGCCGATCAGATACATGTTCTTGCGCCCGATCTGGTCCGACAGATGGCCGAACACCGGGATCGACACGAACGACAAGACTGACGCGGCCAGCACGGCCGTGAGCAGGAAGTCGCGGGAGACGTGCAGCGAGCCGATGCCGTAGGAGAAGATGAAGGCGGTGAAGATGTAGAACGGCGCCTGCTCGGACATGCGCGCGAAGGCGGAAAGCAGGATCTCCTTCGGATGTTCCCTGAAGACGCTCAGCATCGGCGTGCGGTCGATCTTCTGCTCGGCGAGTAGCTTCGAGAACGTCGGCGTCTCCAGAATGCCGAGCCGGATATAGAGCCCGACCGCCACCAGTATGAGGCTCAGGGCGAAGGGAATACGCCAGCCCCAGGCGAGGAAACTGTCGCCGGACATCTGGCTGAAGGCGAGCACCGCGAGGTTGGCGAGGAACAGCCCGCAGGGCACGCCGAATTGCGGCCAGGAAGCGACCAGCCCGCGCGAGTTGTTGTTGCGCGCCCATTCCATCGACATCAAGACCGAGCCGCCCCATTCGCCGCCGACGCCGACGCCCTGGACGAAGCGCAGCACGGTGAGGATCACGGCGCCCCAGATGCCGATGCGCTCATAGGTTGGGACCAGCGCAACCGCAAAGGTCGCAAGTCCCATCAAGAGCAGGGTCGCGATCAGCGTCGATTTGCGGCCGATGCGGTCGCCGTAGTGGCCGAAGATCGCAGCCCCTATCGGGCGGGCGACAAAGCCGACCGCATAGATCGCAAATGCTTCCAGCGTCCCGACCCATGGATCGGAATGCGGGAAGAAGAGCTTTGCGAAGACAAGGCCAGTGACCGTCGAATAGAGGAAGAAATCGTACCACTCGATCGCCGTGCCGATGGTCGAGGCGATCACTGCACGGCGAAGCTGGACCTGATGTTCGGTGGAGCTGAGTGGGACCGGATCGGGATAGGCTGTGGTCATGATGCTGTCTCCTCCCTGCTGTTTCGAAGCGGCATTTTTTGCTTGTTATTGGTTGCCAACGAAACGCGAGCGAAGGTTGCCGGTTCCACTGGCATCCAACGGAACACTGGCATCCAGAAGGAGGAGGCGCAAGGCCGTTCGGCGCTGATGTTCGGCCGTCTGGAAGATGTGAAGCACGTCACACGCGTTTTGCATCGCACTCGTTATTAGCGGTTACGTACCAGCGGGATGCTCAATCGCGAGGGCAAAACCCATGTCGCCGCGGCGCAAGTTGTACTGGTGGTTCAGGTTTGTACTGTCCGGCCGGTTCCTCGAGACGTTTCTCAATCTGCGGAGCCGGCGCCCATAGCCGTGCCGTTTGCCAGGCCGGCCGGTCAGGCGGCGTTGATCAGCCGCTTGCAATAGGTGGCGCCGTTCGTCAGCGCGTCGCGGCCCTTCCAGGCGAGATAGGTCAGCTTCCCTGCCAGCGACTCATGGCTGCGCAGGCGGCGCGAGCCCAGCACGTGACCGACCTTCTCCGGGAAGCGGCTGACCTCGACCGCGACCAGCTCGGCGATCGCGTCCATCAGCTGCTTCAGCCGCACGCCCCATTCGGATTGATCGAACTGATCGATGCGAACCTTCAGCGCATATTCGGTGTCGTAGATCTCGGCGAGCAGATCGCGTGCAATCAGCACGCGGTTCTGCTTCAGCGCGATCCGTAGCGCGGCCCGGCCGTCGTCGATGCGGTCCAGGACCATCGAGACTGCGATCGCGTAGGGTGTGGCGGCGACGTCGGCCGCGTTCTTGGACGGCGCCGCCTTGGTCGCAAGCCGGACCAGCTGCCACTGCGTCTTCAGCCGCCTGCCGATCAGCGCGATCGCAAAGGGCAGGGCGTCGGCATTATCCTTGCCGAAGGCGTCGAGCCGCGCTGTCATCCGCGCCACTGCGCCGTCGTCGAACTTGCCGAACCTCTCGGGCAGGCCTTTGTTGAATTTGGCGATCGCCTCGCGTGCGCGTAGCGCATGCATGATCTTGACGAGATCGCCGAAGGCCGACCGCGCGGCCGTATAGGTCCCAAGCTTGGCGCGGGTCGCCTCGGCGCTAACGCGGTCGCCCAGCGTGCTTTCGAGATATTTGACCACCTTGGTCTGGAAGACGAACGCCGCTTGCCCTGCTTCCTTCTGCTTGTCGAGGGCGATCAGCTCCCTCATCTGCGTGTTGAAGTCGCGCGCCATGGTCGGCAACAGGTCGCGGTTGATCCATTCCCAGATCGGCGCCAGCGAGCCGCGCGGGATGCGACCCGAATTGGGGTGCTCGGGCGCCCCGTCGGTCAGGAGCGGATCGAGCGGTGCGAAGAAATAACGCGACGGCTGGCCTTCGCGATTTTGGGTCGAGCCATCCTTGCGGAATTCGGCGCGCAATTTGGCCTGGATATCGGCGGAGCCGGGCATGTCGACGCCGCTCAGCTCCAGCCTTTCCAGCTCGGCGAGGAGGCAGCTTCGCGTCAGCGGGGTCAGTCGCTGCAGAAAATCCCAAATCTTGTCGACGGGCATTCGGGGACCTGATTTTCCGGGAATTGATTCGGCAAAACGGACCCGCTAACCGAGCGAGCATTTATGACAGGGAAACATAGAAAGAGTTGGCGGCTGATTAATGTGTCTAGTGACACGAAACCAAACAGGAGCGCCGCGGGCCGGCCCGTCTCCGTAGAACTACGCAATTTTCGGTAAGGTTTCGCAACCTGTGCGAGGCAACTTGTATTCGCCTGCAATTTCAACGCGCAAGGCGGATCTGGGCCGTGGTGAATCCCGTAGTCTTACGGAACCAAAAATTAACCATGGCACAGCCAAGCTTTCGCTAAATAACCGACATGTCGCAGCAAGAAGACCGAGTCGCCGATTCGCATTTTTCGGACCGGAGGGAAACCCCGGCCAGCGAGCTCGATACGGCTGGATTGTCGGCGGCCCGCGCGCGCGCTGTGGAGGAAGCCGGCCACTCGATCGCGCGCCAGCTCAATGGACCGCTGACGGCGTTGTTGCTCTACATCGAAGAGCTCAGGCAGCATAGCCATCGTTTTTCACCGGAGCCAGGCCAGCGTGACCATCTGCAGAAGGTGGTCGAGAACGCGTGGCTGCAGACGGAGCGCGTCTGTGCGCTGGTCAAGCAAGTCGGCGGCACCGCGGCCGTAGCGCTCGTGCCGGCCAGGGGCGGATGGCGGGAACGGAGCGAGTGCGGCAATCAGAACGGCCGCCCGCCTGTTGCCGTGCCACTGTCGGATGCCGGCCAAAAGCCGCTGACCAGGCGGGAGCGCGAGGTCCTCAATCTGATCAGCGAGGGCTATTCCAACAAGCAGGGCGCGCTACGCATGCAGATCAGCCCGCGCACATTCGAGAGTCACCGGGCAGAGGCGATGCGCAAGCTCGGCGCGCGCAACACCGCGGATCTCGTCCGCGCGGCGCTCTTGCATCCCATCGATTGAAGTGACCGGTCGCTGATGTTTCGGCGCGGGGGCCGCGCAGCCGTTCAGAGATATTCTTCCGCAAGGCTGTCGAAACGCGGGCCGGGTCGCAGCACGGCAGGCCTGGCCTTCGGCGGCGCGGGGATCAGCGTGATGGTCCAGCGCGTCGGCATGCTCGACGAATGCTCAAGCACCGAGCGGACCAGCCCCGTGACGACAGTCCCGCCGGACTTGATGGTTGCAGTGCGGCCGTTGAATTGCGCGATACGAAAACGCCGGACTTCCTTCTGGTCCGCTGTCTCGAACGTGAACATGAAGCTCTCCTTTGCCTCATGCAATTATCGTCGCTCATTGTTAGCCAGAAATGAACATCCCACGCCGTACTAGTACGGTTGCGCGGTGCACGCGCTCTCCTCGCGCGCTCGTCACAGCCGGATTGATCGGGAGAGCAGAAAGCGAGGTGGGCGAGGCTTTTCGAAAAGCCTATTCCGCCGGGCCGAACACCGCCTCCATCTTGGTCTTCAGCGTGGCGGCGTTGAAGGGCTTGACGATGTAGTTGCTGACGCCCGCTTTCTTGGCGGCGATGACGTTCTCGGTCTTCGATTCCGCCGTGATCATGATGAACGGCGTCTTCGACAGCTCGGGGCTGGCGCGGACCTCGCGCAACAGGTCGTAGCCGGTCATCGGCTCCATGTTCCAGTCGGAGATCACGAGGCCATACTTGCGGGTCTGCATCTTGGCGAGCGCGGCCGAGCCGTCGCTGGCGTCGTCGACGTTGTCGAAGCCGAGCTGCTTGAGCAGGTTGCGGATGATCCGGATCATCGTGTTGTAGTCATCGACCACGAGGATGGGCATCGACAGATCAAAAGCCATGAACTTTAACTCCGCGCAGTTCGAAAACGGCCGAACACGAGCGAGACACTCGCGAAGTGGCGAATGGACGAAGCTCTTTCGGAACTCGCGCGCGTCAGCATTGTGACAATTATCAGTGGTCCTTGAACAGCGCGTTAATTCCCTGCCCAATAAATCGGCGCGTCCCAAATTGGGACTGCGGCCCCGCGGAGGGTGTGGAATCGCCGGTCAGCCCGTGCTTCGGCGCGGTGAATCCTCGGCCGTACAGCGCGGCCTCAACAGCCGCTCATATTGCGCCTTGACCGAGGCGTAGCATTCGCAGGCGGTCCTTGAGAGGCCATCGATATCGGTGATCTCGATGTGGCCGCGGCTGTAGTGGATGTAGTTCGCCTGCTGCAGGGTGCTTGCGACCAGCGAGACGCTGTTGCGCCGGGCGCCGATCATCTGAGCCATCGCCTCCTGCGTCAGCAAAAGCTTGACGCCGCCGGACAGGTCGTAGGTGTGCAGGAGGCATCGCGCCAGCCTCGATTCCACCGTGTGCGAGGCATTGCAGCCGGCCGTCTGCTGGACCTGTGCGTAGATCGCGAGCCCATGCCGGAGCAGCGTCGAGCGGAACGTGGCGCTCTGGTCGGCCGCCATGCGCAGCCGGTCGAGGTCGATCGTGGAGGCAGGTCCCGGCACCAGCACCACGGCGCTGTTGAGCGCGATCGCGTCCCCGAGCGCGGCGAACACGCCGAAAATGCTCTGGCGGCCGATCATGGCGATCTGCACATGCTCGCCGCGGGCGAGATCAACGACCAGCGAGATCACCCCGCGGTGCGGCAAGTAGGCGCGCCTGAGCGTTTCGCCGACGGTGACCAGCACGAGATCCTGCACCAGATCGACGGTCTTGAGATGCGGGCGGACCAACTCAAAATCATCCGCGCTCAGCGAGGACAGGAATCCATTCGGTGAACGAGGGGTCGTGTCCAAAGCCGTCTCCCGCCTCACGGGCAAATCAGGTCTCTGGGTCGCCGGCAGCCATGCGCAATAACAAGCATGAGCCTCGATTATTTCCTTGGCAAGAAAAAATCGTCCAAGAAATCGTCCAGGAAATCGCCCGAGAAAACGTTCGGAAATTGCCGGGAGAAAGCGCTGGACCCACGACAGGCCGGTGTCGCCGCCGGTGGGGGACATTGCCGGGGCGTGGGCAGCCGCGCTGTAGTGCCTGCTATCTGAAAAGATGCGCCTGCTTGGATTTAGCCGCGCGATAGCATTCGCACGACGTCTTCCGCAGCGCTTCCTGGTCAAGGATCTCGATATGCCCGCGGCTATAGCTGATCACGCCCGCCTGTTGCAGCGCGTGCGCGACGATAGACACCGCGTTGCGCTGGACGCCGAGCATGCGGGCCAGCAATTCCTGCGTCATCGGCAGCGCCTCCCCCTGCCACAGCTCGTGCGCGCGCAGGAGCCACCGCGACAGGCGTTCTTCCACCGAATGGGCGGCGTTGCAGGCGACCGATTGCTGTGCCTGCGCGAGCAGCGCCTGATGGTGCACGGCCAGCAATTGTCGCCATGCGATACTTTTATCGGCGATCATCTTCAGATCCGCGACCGCGAGGACCGAAGCCGCGCCGGGACAGAGCACCACAGCGTCGGTCAGCGCGACGGCGTCGCTTAGCGCTTCCGGCGCCCCGACGATACCGTCGTTGCCGAGCATCGCGACCTCGATGGCCTGTCCATCCGACAGGCTGACCGCGAGAGAGATGATGCCCGAATGCGGCAGCCAGACCTGGGCCAGCGGCCGGCCCGCTTCAACCAGGATAAAATCTCTTGTTAACTCAACAATCTGTAGATGCTGACGCGTCAGCTCAAAATCTGCCGCGGGCAGTGCTTGCAACAGGCGGTTGGGCGGACGCTGGTCTGAAGGCATGAAAAACAAACAGTCCCGCCGAGCTGGGCGGGAATTTTCGGTCGAACGTGGGTGGTGTGATGAAGCTAGAGAACCTCGTTCCACGATGCAATTGCGGAAAGCAGATGAGGTGTATCACCGGCCCTATACACGTTGGAGGGCAGACAGGCTGCGCCATTTGCGGCGGAAATGAGATTTGCGCGCTGATTCGCTGCCGAAAAGCCGAGTACGATCAACGCGGGAACCAAGGAAGCGCATGGACGAGCGGAAGGAGACCGCTATGCGCCGCATACTGGTGGTGGATGACGATCCGCATGTCGGCCAGGCCATCGGCGTCTGGCTCAAGCATTACGGCTTTCGCGTTTCGGCCGCCGATAGCGGACCAGGCGGTCTTGCCGCGCTCGACGAAGCGAGCTTCGATCTGATGATCGTCGACGTCTTCATGCCGCAGATGAGGGGTTTTGAGGCCATCCGGCTGTTCCACGAACGTGCCCCCACGGTGCCGCTGGTTGCAATTTCCGGCTACGCCTTCCCGGAATGGGAAACGGCCGCGCCCGAATTTCTCCGGCTTGCCACGCGGCTTGGTGCCACGCGCTGCCTGCGCAAGCCGTTCAAGCCCGTTACCCTGCTCGGTGTCATCGACGAATGCCTCAAGGAGGCCGATCCGCATCGGCGACAGGTCGTGACGCTGGGGACCGTGACCGGCGCGCTGCAGGCAACCCTCGACAACACAAGATACGGCGGTGCGGGCCTTGCAATGCCTGCCGCCACCGGGCGCGCTGGCGGGAGGCCGTCGTGACCTCGAACAGAATGGCGGCGCGGGCGTTAGTCGGAGGACGGCGGAGGGCGCCGCAGTCGGCGTAGGCATATTGGAAGGAAAGGAGACTGGCGTGCAGCAGGATTCCGGCTTTGCCAATCATTCACAGGATGCGACGCCGCGGCGAGATGACATGGCGCGCGTTCTCGTCGTGGACGACGATCCGATGGTCTGCATGGCCATCGAGGTCTATCTCGAGCGGCACAATTTCCAGGTGATCATTGCCGACGGCGGCGACGCGGGGCTCAAGGCTCTCGAGGACAGCTCCTTCGACCTGATGATCGTCGATATCTTCATGCCGCACATGCGGGGCTTCGAATCGATCCGGATCTTCCACGAGCGCGCGCCGACGATCCCGCTGATTGCGATGTCGGGTTACGCCTTCGCCAACCTCAACACGCCCGCGCCGGACTTCCTGCGGATGGCGCTCGAGCTCGGCGCGTCGCGCTGCCTGCGCAAGCCGTTCACACCAGCCGCGCTGCTCGCGGTCATCAATGAATGCTTGTCAGAGGCGAGGGAGCGCTATCCGAACAAGGTGCAGCTGAGATAGTGGCACCGCCAGTCAGGGAGGCGACGTCGACCCTCCAGCAGCGATCCATGATGCCTTCGTCGCCTGAATCGGCCGACGAGCGGATGCGGCGGGCCGCCATCGTGGGCCAGCTCGCGGGCGGCATAATCCATGACTTCAACAACGTGCTCACCGTCATCACCGGGATGATCGACATCCTGTCGGAAGCGGTCGCCGACAAGCCACAGCTTGCGGCGGTGACGCGGCTGATTGACGAGGCCGCCAGCCGCGGCGCCGCGCTGACCTCGCGGCTGCTCGCCTTCGCGCGCGGCCTGCCGGCGCAACCCACCGAAGTTGATGTCAGCGCGCTGCTCGACGAGACAAGTCGCCTGTTGCGGCCGACGCTTGGCGGCATCGAGATGGCCGTGGTGACGCCTGCCGATCTGCCGCCGGCGCTGGCAGACGCGGGCCAAGTCATGGCGGCTGTGCTGAGCCTTGCGATCGCCGCCTGCAACGCCATGCCCGAAGGCGGTGCGCTCACGCTCACGGCCGAGATGCGCCGGATACAGACGGGCGCTGCGGCGTCCGGAGCCACGCGCGGGGCGGACCAAGATGCGATCGTGATCGCGCTCCACGCGCATGGTTATGGAGACGCTGCGCAACATCCCGACCAGATCTTTACCGAGGTCGGCATGGCCGAGGAATTCGTCGCGCCATCCGCGGGGCATGTGGTGATCCTAGCGCCGGCAGGCACGAATGCGTGCGTCGAAATTCTCCTGCCGAAAGCCTCCGACACGCCGGCATGGTTAGCAGACAGCTAAGCCGACCGCGCAAAACAAGCGGTTCGAACTCACGATCCCGCACACGCGAATCCCAATTGCATCAACGATCTTGTTGATTAATAGCGTCGCTCTTTTTCACGCAATCAGAAACGCAATGCGAATCGATCGGTTAGCGCGCGATTAGTATTAACAACGGCGGCGCGGGTACTTCCGCAATTTGCTGGGCCCGATTTAACCAACGGGTAGCACCTCGCGAACAGTCTGGCACGGTCGCCGACCAGAACGTGTCGGTGATGCGTCACTTGTGTTCATCCAGAAGGAAACCAATATGTCTGGTATCGTCCTCTCGGCGGCAGTCCGCCAGAATTTGCTCTCGCTGCAGTCGACTGCTTCGCTGCTCGCCACCACCCAGAATGACCTCGCCACCGGCAACAAGGTCAACTCGGCCCTCGACAACCCGACCAATTTCTTCACGGCTCAGGGCCTGGATAACCGCGCCAGCGACATCGGCAACCTGCTCGACTCGATCGGCAACGGCGTGCAGGTGCTGCAGGCCGCCAACACCGGCATCACTTCGCTGCAGAGCCTGGTCGCCTCCGCCCAGTCGATCGCCAACCAGGTGTTGCAGGCGCCGACCGGCTACTCGACCAAGTCCAATGTGACGTCCGCCACCATCACCGGCGCGACCGCCAACAACCTGCTCGGCACCGGCACCGCGGCCACCAACGCCGTTGCGACCGGCACGAGCGCGATCACGACGATCAACCTCTCCAATACTCCGGCGACCAACGCCAAGGTCACCAGCACGGTCAACCTCTCGGCTGGCCTTACTGACCCGGGCTCCACCATCTCCTTCACCATCAACACCCACACCGTAACCCTGGCCACCGGCTCTGGTACCGGCACTTCAGGCGCCTTCACGCTCGCCAATATCGAGAGCGCGATCAATACACAGGTCGGCACCAGCGCAAGCGTCGCGGCCACCGACGATGGCGCAGG
>NZ_DATGFH010000026.1:0-13470 GCF_035309285.1 Bradyrhizobium sp.
GTTTCGGCAAGGGCCTTGGCATTCTCAACGACATTCTTCGCGTAGATTTTGAAGTCCGGCCGCAAAGCCTCGCCAAGCGCGACGGCTTTCGCCGCGATGACGTGCATCAGCGGACCGCCCTGCAGGCCCGGGAACACAGCCGAGTTGATCTTCTTGGCAATCGCCTCGTCGTTGCACAGGATCATGCCGCCACGCGGGCCGCGCAGCGATTTGTGCGTCGTCGTAGTCGTGACATGGGCATGCGGGATCGGCGATGGATGCACGCCACCGGCAACGAGGCCAGCGAAATGCGCCATGTCGACCATCAGGTAAGCGCCGACGCTATCGGCAATCTCGCGGAAGCGTTTGAAGTCCCAGTGCCGTCCGTAAGCCGAACCGCCGGCGATGATCAGCTTTGGCTTAACCTCCTCGGCGCGGCGCGCCACGTCGTCCATATCGATGACGCAGGTATCTTTGCGCACCGTGTAGTGCGCCGGCTTGAACCACTTTCCTGAAATGTTGACCGGCGCGCCGTGGGTCAGATGTCCGCCCGCGGCAAGATCGAGTCCCATAAAGGTGTCGCCCGGCTGCAGCAAGGCCAGGAAAACCGCCTGGTTCATCTGGCTGCCGGAGTTCGGCTGCACGTTGGCGAAGTTGGCACCGAACAGTTTCTTGGCGCGCTCGATCGCGAGCGTCTCAGCGACGTCAACCCATTCGCAACCGCCGTAATAACGCGCGCCCGGATAGCCTTCGGCATATTTGTTGGTCATCACCGAACCTTGGGCCTCGAGCACGGCGCGGCTGACGATGTTTTCGGACGCGATCAGCTCGATCTCGTGCCGCTGCCGGCCGAGCTCGCCCTTGATCGCGGCGGCAATCTCCGGATCCGCCTGCGCAAGGCTGGCAGTGAAGAAGGAATCGGGGGCGGAAGCAGTTTTGGCGCTGGAAGATGCAGGGTTCATCGGCGAAATATCCTCAACGCCCGCAACCTCTTAAATGGGATGCGGCCGGTCTTGGGGTGGCGGTCGAAGCGGTAGCGTGCCGATTAGCACATCGCCCCGCCCCGGCCAAGGACTTGCGGTCCAGGCCTGATATTTATGCAAGATATGGTGGGGATTAGGGGACTGACAGCCCGTCCCCTCGGGGTTCCGCACGGCTAGTCTAGGGGCCTCGCGGCGGCCGACGCTCCGAGGCCGGGTGGCCCTTTGCCGCGCCACCGTCCACGGCCGCGTGCGGTATATGAACCGTCACCCGAAGCCCACCGCGGCTGGCAACACCGATATTTTCCAACTCGATGGAGCCGCCAAGCCGCTCAACGGTGCGCTTGACGATCGACAGTCCGAGGCCGCTTCCATCGCCCTGCGGTTGCGAGCCGCGAAAGAACGGTTCGAAAATCCGGTCGAGATCACTGGCTGCAAGGCCTGGTCCGGTGTCCTCGACCTGCAGCACGGCTGCGCCGCCCGAGCGATAGACGCCGATATCCACCCTTCCCCCTGACGGGGTGTAGCGGAGCGCATTGTCCAGCAAGTTTCGGATCATCGCCTCGATCACAACCGGCTCGCCGCGGATCGTGACGGGCTCGACAAGTTCGGACCCGAGATCGATGCTGCGATCGAGCGCCAGCGGCAGCATATCGGCCACCGTGTTTTTCAGGGCGTGATCCAGCGCCACCAACGGCAGTTCAGCACCGGCCGGCCGCGCCTCCTGCCGCGCCAGGGCCAACAATTGCTCAAGCAAATGCCGGGTGCGATGCATGCCTTGTTTGAGCGCCGCAAGCCGGCTCCGCGCGGCCTCCGGGAGGTCGACGGGACCGAGATTCTCGGCCTGCACGCTAAGCGCCGTGATCGGTGTGCGTAACTCATGCGCTGCATCTGCGACGAATCGCCGTTGCTGGTCCATCAAGAGCCGCATTCGCTCCAACAGCCCGTTCATCGCGGCGATGAAGGGATGCAGCTCGCTTGGCGTATCGGACAGCGGCAAGGCCGTCAGGTCGTCGGCCGGTCTCGCATCGAGGTCTTCGGCGAGCCGGATCAAAGGCCGCAGCGAATACGCGATCACCAGCGCCGTCATGATCATCAGGCAGGGAATCAACGCCGCGATCGGCAGCAGCGTGCGAAACGCCATATTACGGGCGGTCGCATCCCGGATCGCGGTAGGCTGCGCGACGGCAAAACGGCTGCCGTCCGCCCGCGTGCGAAGCAAGGCGCGGATCGGCTGGCGGTTGCGCACGGCCAACTGAAGGCCATCCTTGAGGCCGAAGAGGCGGCGATCGTCCAGCGATCCGCGCGGCGTTGTTCCAAGTTCAATGAGGAAGACTTCGGTGTCCTCCTCGACGCCCTGAAGCTTGCCGGTGCTGAAAGTGCCGTTGGCGGCAACGCTTGCGAGCTGGATCAGCACCGAATCCTGGAGTTCGTCGGCTTCCTCGAAGGCCCAGTTGTAGGCGAGCAGGCCGCCGATGGCGCCGGTCAGGACGATGATCGCCGTCAGCCCGATGAACAAGTGCCCACGCAGGGATTTGATCATGACGGGCGGTCCACCATCCATCCGATCCCGCGCACGTTGCGGATCGCTCCGCTCCCGAGCTTCTTGCGCAGGCCGTGGATCAGAAATTCGACCGCGTTGCTCTCGACCTCTTCATTCCAGCCGTAAACCTGCCTTTCGAGCTCGCTTCGCGACAGGATCGTCCCGGGCCGCATCAGGAGCGCCTGCATCAGCGCGAACTCGCGCGCCGTCAGCAGTGCGGATTGATCGAGAAATGAGGCTTCCCTGGTTGCCGGATCGAGCTTGAGTGCGCCGTTGGTCAGAAGCGACGGCGAACCGCTGCCCTCGCGCCGCAGCACCGCGCGCATGCGTGCCAGCAATTCGCGTATCTCGAATGGCTTGACGAGATAATCATCCGCACCGAGATCGAGACCATCGATGCGGTCGTCGACTCCATCGCGCGCGGTCACGATGATGACGGGCAGCCTGCGGCCGCATGCGCGCAACCGCCGAAGCACAGCCCGGCCATCTTGCTTCGGCAGGCCGAGATCGAGCAGCGCCAACTCGTAGGCCTCGCTCTCCGCGGCAAGAATGGCGGTCTCGCCGTCCGTCACCCAGTCCACCGCGTAGGCGGCGTCCTTGAGCGCCTGCTCGACAGCCGCGCCGACCATCCTGTCGTCCTCGATCAATAGAATCCGCATCTTCAACTCTTGGTCCGACGCAAGGCATCAACTCTTCAGTCTCGTGTCCCTGAATTAGCGCCGACTTAGGACGACGTCCCGTGCCGTCGTGCGGCCGCCGCCGGGAAATCTCCGCCGGCTAAGCCGCGACTAAGTCTCCCGCATCACGGTCGGACATCCTCCAAAAGGCAACTCGTTTCGCAAGGAAGAAATGGTCATGAGCCGGGAGCGCCATGTGTCGCCAATGCTGAACAAGGTTCCGGAAGTCACGCTGGTCTTCTGGATCATCAAGATCCTCTCCACAACCGTCGGCGAAACCGGCGCCGACTATCTCGCGGTGCATGTGGGCCTTGGCGCAAACTGGACGGCGGCGTGCATGGCGAGCCTCCTAAGCGCCGCATTGATCCTGCAGCTACGCGCCCGCCGCTACGTTCCCTGGGTCTATTGGCTTACTGTGGTTCTGGTCAGCATCGTCGGCACAGAGATCACCGACCTCTTGACCGATAAGCTCGAGATAAGCCTCTACGTCTCTACCGCCTTGTTTGCTTGCGCGCTGGCGGCGACATTCGCCATCTGGTTTGCGATCGAGCGGACGCTATCGATCAGCAGCATCATCACGACGCGGAGCGAGTTGTTCTACTGGGCGGCCATCCTCTTCACTTTTGCACTGGGAACAGCGGCCGGCGACCTGGCGACTGAGGCCTTCGGCCTCGGCTTCCAGCTCGGCGTCATCGTCTTTGGCGTGCTGATCGGCTTCGTTGCGGTCTTCTACCGGCTTGGCACCGAACCGGTTCTCAGCTTCTGGCTCGCCTACATCCTGACGCGGCCGCTCGGGGCTTCGCTCGGCGATCTGTTGTCGCAATCCCCGAACTACGGCGGCCTCGGCCTCGGCACCGTCCATACCAGCCTCGCCTTTCTGACGGTGATCGTTGCACTTGTGGTCTGGGTGACGTTCGAAGGCGAGCGGACCGAAACCGCCAACCCGGCGCAATGAGCTTCTGCCCGTGCCTTTCACGTGCCGCCCAGGCGAGTCGCCCGCGGGCACGCAACGAGGAGAAATGTCGATGAAGCGAACAATCCTGGCCTTGGCGATCAGCCTGCCAACCCTGACCATCGGCGAGCCACACCAATATTCGGCTCACCGCTTTTCAGTCGTGCCACTGGCGGAAGCAGCGATGTCCTCGAAGCTTGGGGACCTCTCACAGTTCCGCGCCATTGTTGCCGATGCGTCGGCACTTGTCGACAAGGGCGATCTGGCCGGCGCCAAGACGCGGATCAAGGACCTCGAAACCCAATGGGACGAAGCGGAAGCCGGGCTGAAGCCGCGCTCGGCGGCTGACTGGCACACGCTCGACAAGGCAATCGATCGCGCGCTGGAAGCCTTGCGTGCGGCGACGCCCGACCCCTCCAAATGCAAGCAAAGCATTGCCGAGCTTCTCTCCGTCATGGACTCGATCGGGAAACCCTGACCCGCGCCGCGCGTTCGGCAAGGTCACCGACAAAGCCCATAGACTTGCCGGTTGGGTGCCCTGTGAGGAGCATCACTCACGGCATAATCCGCCGATGGTAATGGAATATCCATCGATGAGGGACCAACCCCTCGCTCAACGGAACCACTGCCATGACGCGGCGCGAACACGAGGAACTGCAACGCAAGCTGGTGCGAGCACGCAGGCCTGCGCTCGAACCCACCGATGCTCTCTCGCAAGAGCGGGCGGCGCAGGCGATCGAGGATCTGGAATACCAGCTCTTCGCGGGCCGTCTCGCGGCTCAGGCGATCGAGGCCGGCTATTGAGACGCGGTCTCACTCGATCGTGAAATCAACCCTTGCCGCAACCCGTTGGGCCAGCGTGACCAACGCATAATTGTCTGCCGAAGAGGAGCGAGCCATGACCGAAGCATCGGTTCTCCGGCAGAAGGCCGAAATGTTCGAGCAGCGCGCGGAAAAGGCGGCCGATCCCGTGTCCCGGCAGCATTATCGCGAGATGGCCGCGCACTACCGACAGCTCCTAGTGGAGCACCTCGACGCCCGCGCGCATGCGCACGCCGAGTAAGCGCAATTTGCCCTACCCCTTCACCGCATTCACCTGCGCGCCAAAGCCGTCGCGATTGCAGATGTCGTCTCGGAATTGCACGATCTTGTCGGGCGTCGCCCAGGCGGTGATGTAGACCCAGTGCAACGGCACGGGCTTTGCGACGTTGGCGTCCTTGCGCTCGCCGGACTTGATGAGTTCATCGATTTCGGCTCGCGACCAACCCGGCGTCTCCTGCAGGATCCAGTAGACCAGCGGCGTGCGTTCAAAGCCCCGTATATCCGGCCTTCACCGGATCATTCGAGCCGTCGAGCTCGCGCAAGTAAGTGAGCCCGCACACCGTGAGGCGGTGGGTGTCGCGCTCACCGGCCTCGAACAGTGTCCTGACGTAATCCGTCACTTTCGCTCGCGCGTCTTCCGTCGCTGAGGCTGAGCGCCCCATCATGAGATTGTACGTCTCCATGATGCGGTCGATGGCGGCTTGCATGGATTCCTCTTGTGTGATGTCAGGCAATTTGCGGGGCTTCGAATTCGGCGATCGCCTTGTTGGCGAGCCTGAGCTTGTTCACTTCACCGCTGCGGAAGAGCTGCACGACGATACCGAGCAGCCGCTCGTCGGTGATGAGATTGTCCGGCAGCGCACCTTTGCGGCGCAGATAATTGGCGGCGATGGCGTAGGCGTCGCCCACCACCCCCATATTCATCACCCGCACGCCGCGCTCGACCAGCATGGCCTCTGTCTCCTCATGCGAAGGACTAAAGCCCTGAACGCGGAACTAGTTCCAATTTGGATCGGCCCTTCCTTATCAACACGAAAATGAAGCGCTTGGGACGAGAATATGGCCTCACCCCGGCAGTTGCGCGATCGGCAGACCTTCCACGCCGAGCGCGATGCTGTGAGGATGAATGAACATCGGGCTTTAGGTCCTTGTATCCGCGTGATCATTTCGAAAAGCCGCTGCGCATCCCGCTATCGAAATGCGAGGCTGGTTTTTTGGATCATGCGCCGGTCGAACATGTCGACCGTCGCCCCAAAACGACAGGAGCATCGGCGGCGAAGCGCCACCGATGCTCTCATCCAGGGGGAAGGAAGAAAAAAATGAAGGGCTCGCCGGTCTTCTTTGCGGCCGGCTTCTCACCCTTAGGAGATTCTCAGAGCCGGTACAGGATCTGGTCGGTCCAGAACCGCTCGAGGCGGTGCAGCGACTTGTTCAGCGTCGCGAACTCCTCGTTCGAGATGCCGCCGACCTGCTCGACCGTCTTGACGTGCTTCTGGTAGAGCGCCTCGACGATGCGACGGATTTCCTGGCCCTGCGTGGTCAGGCGGATGCGGACCGAGCGGCGATCAACGCGCGAGCGCTGATGATCGAGGAAGCCGAGTTCGACCAGCTTCTTCAGATTGTAGGAGACGTTGGAGCCGAGATAGTAGCCGCGCGTGCGCAGCTCGCCCGCGGTCAGCTCCTTGTCGCCGATATTGTAGAGCAAGAGCGCCTGCACCGAATTGATGTCGGAGCGGCCACGGCGATCGAATTCATCCTTGATGACATCGAGCAGGCGGCGATGCAGCCGCTCCACCAACGTCAATGCTTCCAGATAGAGCGGCTGCACCGGCGACTGGCCTGCGGCAGCGCGGTCAGCGGTTTCCACCGCCGTCGCAACGGCATTCTTCATGACACTTCCCCTGTTGTCGTTTTTATCGACTTATAATCGACGAAACTTTGGTCCCGCCTGATAGCTGCAACTTAGGGGAGCGGTTTGAAGAACCGCTTAAATAAGACAATAAAGAGAGAATGAATTTAAGACAGTGAATCGCGGATTAAGCCCATGGATCAAGGGCTTTTCGCAACTTCCCATTCACGGTGGGACCGCGATGTTCACGCTTTCGTCCCGCTCGGTGTCGCATTCCAAAACACCCTGGGTCGCGGTTTGAAAGGCGCACGTAAGAGGTGTGGCACGGCGCTTAAGACGGTCAAAACCTTAAGGCGGATTCACCTAAAATTGGAGGCGAGCAGATTTTGGGACAGCCTTCCCGGTTTTCGGCGATCCGTTTTCACATTGCTATGGCGGACGCTCCCGCGCGGCCATCCAGGCGAGCGCGAGATAGGCGGCCAGCATGACGGCCTCGCCACCAACGACCAGAAGGCTGCCGCCGTAGATTCCCGGAAACATCAATTCGATCACCGCCATCGAGACGACGGTCGTGAGCCAGACCACAGCGCCCCAGGGCGTGGCGAGCCAGAGCCCGACCGCGGCGACGAGCTCGATCACCGCGAAATAGACGGTCGCGGCCTGCCAGGCCATCGGCTGGTTTTCGAACGCATCGTCCTCGCCGCCGACGAAGCCCGTGACCTGCGCCCAGTGGTAAAGGCCCTTGATGATCGACAGCACGGCCATGACGCGCAGGAACAGCACGAGCCGCCGCGTCCAGACGTTCTCATCGCCCTCGATCCGCTCGGATGACATCGAAGACGCCATCATGTGGTCGCGCATCATATGATCGCGCATCCTGTCCCGCGCGCCCTCACGCGGCGAGATGTCAGACATGCGCCGGCCCGCCGGCTATCGCCAAATCAGTGTCCATGCCAGCACTCATGGCCCTCCGGCGCGGCAAAATCAACCTACGGCCGCTTTGCTTCTGGTCAAATGACCGGCGCGCGCCTAGATGTTAGAACTGGATAAATTCCAGTCCGCCGGCTTAAAGACGAGGCAATTCCATGGCGATCAAATTCGGCCGTCCGATCGAAATGCGCGACGTGTCGCGGCGCGAAGCCGCAACCGCCGCCCCTGCCCTAGATCTGACGGTCCGCCCGCGCCGAAACCGCAAGGCGGAGTGGGCGCGGCGCATGGTGCGCGAGAACGTGCTCGCCACCGACGATCTGATCTGGCCCTTGTTCGTCACCGGCGGTCACAACATCCGCGTGCCGATCGCCTCGATGCCGGGCGTCGACCGCCTTTCGGTCGACCAGATCGTGCGCGACGCCGAGCGCGCGGCCAAGCTCGACATTCCCTGCCTTGCGCTGTTTCCCTATACCGATCCGTCCTTGCGCGATGAGCAGGGGTCGGAGGCCCTAAACCCCGACAACCTCGTCTGTCAGTCGGTGCGCGCGATCAAGAAAGAGTTTCCGGACATCGGCGTGCTTTGCGACGTGGCCCTCGATCCCTTCACCAGCCATGGCCATGACGGCCTCATCGAGGACGGCAGGATTCTCAACGACGAGACGGTGGCGGTGCTGGTGCGCCAGGCGCTGGTGCAGGCCGAAGCGGGCTGCGACATCATTGCGCCGTCGGACATGATGGACGGCCGCGTCGGCGCCATCCGCGAGGCGCTCGACCGCGCCGGCTTCGTCGACGTACAGATCATGGCCTATGCCGCGAAATATGCCTCCGCTTTCTACGGCCCGTTCCGCGACGCCATCGGGTCCGCCAAGACGCTGACCGGCGACAAGCGCACCTACCAGATGGACAGCGCCAATTCGGACGAGGCGCTCCGCGAGGTCGAGCTCGACATCGCGGAAGGAGCGGACATGGTGATGGTGAAGCCAGGCATGCCCTATCTCGACGTGCTGCGCCGCGTGAAGGATGCGTTCGGCATGCCGACCTTCGCCTATCAGGTCTCCGGCGAATACGCGATGATCGCGGGCGCCGCGCAAAACGGCTGGATCGATGGCGAGCGCGCGATCATGGAAAGCCTGGTCGGCTTCAAACGCGCCGGCGCCGACGGCGTGCTCACTTATTTCGCGCCGCAGGCAGCCGAGAAGCTGAAGCGCGCACGCTGAAGCGTTTCAGGGCGCGGCCTGCGCCGTCGGATGCGGGCCGCAAAAGGCGCGGAGCGCGTCGCGCCGCTCCTTGGAAACCACGGTAATCGGATAGATCGGCACCCGCGTTTCTTGTGCGAAAAACGGATGCGGCCAGGTCTTTCCGCTGAGCCGCCAACCGATCACGCGGCCGATGGCGCCCAGCATCAGCGACAGCTTGATGCCGCTAGAACCGGCCGGCGCCTCGCCGACGGCATATTTCCCCATGATGGCGCCGGTTGGGGGACCGACGACCTCATCCGGTTTCGGCACATCAAGGATCTCAGCGAAGAGACCCACAAACGGCACAGCCGGACCAAGGGTGTTGCCGACCGGTGTGTTGCAGCACTTCGCATACCAGCGATAAAGCCCCTTCGGCGTCAGCCGAAGTCCGACGATGCGATCCTGTCCTTTGGTGAAACTGACCGCGGCGGGCGCGACCTGGATGATATCGCTGCCGCCATTCTTGTTGAGAAGATCGGCGCGGCCGAGCTCATGGGCAAAGGCCTGGCAATCGTCGCAATAGCAGGTCACGCGATTGACGGTCCGTGGCGATGGATCGGTGACGATCCCCCGCACCTCCCCGCAGCGGCAACGCACCTCGACTTGTCCGTCCATGCGTCGGCCCTCGCTCCTCAAGGATGCAATCGCGCTATCCGGCTCAAAATTAGCCGCAGCGCCCGGGTGATCCAAGTCACTCGTGCGTGGCCGCAACGCCGGAATATTTCTTCTTGTTCATGGTGCCGCAGCCTTGCGGCGGCGCAGTCGGTTCCCATGTCCTTGCCCGAGGGGAAAGTCCCTCACGGAGGTGAGGCATGTCCTATCAAGGTCCCGGCAGCGGCGGCTGGCAGAGCGGCGGTCCGCCGAATTATCAGCACGCATACGATCCCTATCTGGAACCGGAGCTGTTTCGCGGCGTGCTGACGCGGCGCGTGATTGCGTTCATCATCGACGTGATCGTGCTGTCGATACCCATCGTGTTGGCAATCCTGTTCATCGCCGTGTTCGGTCTGGTGACGCTCGGGCTCGGCTGGACGCTGTTCTGGCTGGTGTCGCCCGCCTCCGTGATCTGGGCCTTGGTCTATTACGGCACCACCCTCGGCGGACCGCGTTCGGCCACCATCGGCATGCGGGTGATGGACCTGGAATTGCGCACCTGGTACGGCGCGCCCGGCTATTTCGTGCTGGGTGCGGCGCACGCGGTGGTGTTCTACATTTCGATCTCGGTGCTCTCGCCGCTGATCCTGTTGATCGGCCTGTTCAATGCGCGCCGGCGCCTTGCACACGACTTTCTGCTCGGAACCGTGGTTATCAACAACTCTGTTCGTTCGCCGGTCGGCCAGGCCGCGCGAACCTACTAGGCAAACCGATTGACCATCAGCCTCCGCGGCGCGATGCTAGCCCCACTGCTTCGCCCCGGAGGCTCACAGGAATTCCTTGACCCAGCACTCGCGTGACACTCCGCAATTCTACCTGACGGCGCCCTCGCCCTGCCCTTATCTGCCGGGCCGGCACGAGCGGAAGGTGTTCACGCATCTGGTTGGCGACAAAGCGGGCGATCTCAACGACCTCCTCACCCATGGCGGCTTCCGCCGCAGCCAATCCATCGCCTACCGCCCCGCCTGCGACCAGTGCCGGGCCTGCGTTTCCGTGCGCGTGGTGGCGAACGAATTCCGCCCGTCGCGCAGTTTCCGCAAGGTTTTTGCACGCAACGCCGACGTCATCGGCGAGCAGCGCAGCGCGGTGCCGACCTCGGAGCAATATTCGATCTTCCGCGCCTATCTCGATGCGCGGCATCGCCATGGCGGCATGGCCGACATGACCGTGCTGGATTACGCCATGATGGTGGAAGACAGCCATGTCGAGACCCGCATCATCGAGTATCGGCGCCGCGGCCCCGACTCCGGCGTCACCGGCCGCGGCCAGGAGCTGTTGGCGGTCGCGCTGACCGACGTGCTCTCCGACGGGCTTTCGATGGTTTATTCCTTCTTCGACCCGTCGGAAGAAAGCCGCTCGCTCGGCACTTTCATGATCCTGGACCACATCGCCCGCGCGCGGCGCCAGGGCCTGCCTTACGTCTATCTCGGGTACTGGATCGAGGGCTCCAAGAAGATGGACTACAAAGGCCGCTTCCTGCCGCAGCAGCGGCTCGCGCCGTCGGGCTGGCTGCGCGTGGATGCCGCGGGCGACGTCACGAGCGAGCCGCAAGACTAGCGAAGCCACAGACTATCATCACCCGCGAAAAGCGGTTGATCCAGTATTCCAGAGACGTCAGTGCTTGAATCGGTACGTCGCCGCTTACTGGATCGCCCGGTCAAGCCGGGCGAAGACGGTTGGGGGTTCACCCGCTCACATAATCCCACACCAGCTTCGCGTTCAGCACGATGATCAGCGCTGCTGTCATGACGGCCAGCGCCGTGAGCCAGCGGGGCGCCGCATAGGGGCCCATCTTGGCCTTGCTTGCGGTGAACATCACGAGCGGCACCATCGCAAAGGGCAGTTGCAGGCTGAGCACGACCTGGCTCAGGATCAGGAGCTGCCCCGTCGCCCTCTCGCCGGCCCAGATCGTCACCACGACCGCAGGGACGATCGCGATCATCCGCGTCACGAGGCGACGCAGCCACGGCGCGATGCGAAAATTCAAAAATCCTTCCATCACGATCTGGCCCGACAGCGTCGCAGTGATGGTCGAGTTCAAGCCGCAACAGATGAGCGCGACGGCAAACAGCGTCGGCGCGAGCGTCGAGCCGAGCAGCGGTGCGAGGAAGGCATGCGCCTGGTCGAGCTCGGCGACGTCGATCTTGCCTACGCGATGGAACGTCGCCGCGGCGAGGATCAGGATCGAGGCATTGATGACGAAGGCGAAGCACAGCGCGATCGAGGAATCGATGGTGGCAAGCGAAATCGCTTCGCGTTTTTCGGCCTCGGTATCGCCATAGCCGCGCGTCTGTACCAGCCCGGAATGCAAATAGAGATTATGCGGCATCACCGTCGCGCCGAGAATGCCGAGCCCGAGATACAGCATCTCGTGATTGGCGACGAGATCGCGGCTTGGCACGAGCCCGCGGAGCACCGCGCCCCAGTCGGGATCGGCGAGTGCGATCTGCACCGCAAAACAGGCGGCGATCACGCCCAGCATCGCCACCACGAAGGCCTCGATCCAGCGGAAGCCGAACGCCTGCAGCGCGAGGATGAGGAAGACATCGGCTGCGGTGATGATGACGCCGATCCCGAGCGGGATGTGAAACAGGAGATTGAGCCCGATCGCGGTGCCGATCACCTCCGCCAGATCGGTCGCTGTGATCGCAACCTCGGCCGATAGCCACAGCGGCAGCGCGACAGCGCGCGGGAAGGAATCGCGGCAGGCCTGCGCGAGGTCGCGACCTGCGCCAACGCCGAGCCGCGTGCACAGCGATTGCAGGATGATCGCCATCAGGTTCGACAGCAGCGCGACTGTGAGCAGCGCGTAGCCGAATTTGGAGCCGCCCGCGAGCGAGGTCGCCCAGTTGCCGGGATCCATATAGCCGACGGCGACCAGATAGCCCGGCCCCAGGAACGCAAGCAGCTTGCGCCAGAACGATCCCCGGCTCGCCGTCCGCACCGAGCCGAACACGTTCGATAGCGAGGGCTCACCCCGCTCGCCCCGCCAAGCGGGCGCGAGCCGGGCGCCGGCTGGCGCGAATTCCCGAGCTGAATCAGGCTCTAATTCGGATGATCTGGCGTCCATCCGCCGAAGATGGCGTACTTCTCCATTAAATGCAACTCATTCGCAAGAGCATCTAGCCGATTTGGTTAGAGCGCCGGCCTGTCACGCCGGAGGTCGCGGGCGAATTTGCGGGCCCGCCGGCCGCGAATAATGAAAAATTAACCATGATCGCGCCCTGATGAGGCTGCGGCGCAGGTCGCCGACTCGCCGGCAGGATCTGCGCGGCGGCAGTGCTTTCTCCTGAAAAGAGCGCGCCACGGGGGCTTCACCATGCTGTCCACTGAACTCCGTCTCAGGCCGCCATCGCAGGCCCCGATTGCCTGCAAGATCTGCGAGGGCGCGTCCGCGCTTTACGGCGTCGTCGACATGCACCGCCCCTGCGAAATTCCCGGCGGTATGCGCCCGCCCCTCTCCGGCGTGCCCGTCTACTACCGCCGCTGCGCGCGTTGCGGCTTTCTGTTCACCGACGCTTTCGATGATTGGGACCATGAGCAGTTCAGGACGCACATCTACAATGACGGCTACCCTGCGTTCGATCCCGAGAAGCTCACCAAACCTTCGGGCGGCAACGCCGAGGTGGTGGCCAATCTTTGGGCGCCGTTCAAGGCCGAGATGCGCGTCATGGATTTCGGCGGCGGCAACGACGTGCTGTGCAGCGTGTTGCGCGCGCAGGGCTTCAAGGAAGCCGTGACCTACGATCCAATGGTGCCGGACCACGCCACACCGCCGCAGGGCAAATTCGATCTCGTTACCTGTTTCGAGACGCTGGAGCATCTGCCTGATCCCGTCGCCGGCGT
>NZ_DATGFH010000027.1:0-15625 GCF_035309285.1 Bradyrhizobium sp.
TCTGACGGCGTGCTTCGCGCAAATGTCGGCCTGATCGCCAGGCCCTTGACGAAGCACAACATTCCCGGGCGCATAGCTCAGCGGGAGAGCGTTCCCTTCACACGGGAGAGGTCCAAGGTTCGATCCCTTGTGCGCCCACCAGTCTTCGCGAGCTACGGCTCGGCGAGCCATTTTCCGATCTATCGTAGCGAAGCGAGTGAAGGCTGCCGCGCCGAAGCCGCAGGCGAAGGCGGGCGACGCAGGGATGTGTTCACGTTGCAACCAAGCTCTCCTATTCTCCTGCCAATCTTGAGAACTCAAAGGAGAGCATGATGAATCGCAGGAGCGTTTTGGCCGGACTCGCAGGCGCAGCGATGACGATGAAGGCAGCGAAGGCCGACACTCGGACGCCAGCCCAGCTTGCCGAGGCTTTTGCCGCGACCCTGTCGGCGCACGACATGGATGCCTTCGCAGGCTTGTTCGGGGATGACTATGTCAACCACCAGGTCAGCGCGGCGACTCCCGCCCCGCCGCCGGGCACGCCACCCAAGCAGCTGACGGTCAACTTCTTCCGGGCGCGGCTGAAGGGCCTTCCCGATCTCAAGGTTTCAATCGAGGCCATGGTGGCGACCAATGAGCGGTGTGCGGCGAGCTTCGTCTACGAGGGCACGCACCGGGGCGTGCTGCTCGGCGTGCAGCCGACCGGAAAGCGGTTGCGCTTTACCTCCTGCGACATCTTCCGGGTCGCAGGGGGAAAGATCGTCGAGCACTGGGGCATGGGAGATATCGCGGGCCAGCTCGCCCAGATGAAGGGATGATCCGCCGATGTGCGATCCGCCAAAGCGATCTGCGGTTTTCCCGCCCGGAAAGGGACAGTCCGTACGACCTGATGTCTCGACCGGCGAAGTCAGGTCAGAAAAATCATGCATAAACAAAGTGCGATCATGATCGCGCCGAGCTCGCGAAATTCGTCAGGCCTCGCGCCTCACATCGCAAACATCCATACCGCGATAATGGTGCCGAGCGTGGCGAGCCCGGAGATGGTCCAGCCGGCCGCATAGGCGGCCTGATCCTCGGGGGTATCGGGGATGGGTTCGGTACGAATCTTGGCGCTGCGCCAGTCCATAGGTTGTCTCCGGACGGCCCTGCCTTGCCAAGACAACCGCAAGCACCCACCGCCGGTTCCCGGGGCGCCCGAGTTACGAAAAGCGACGCTTGGATGGCGGACCACCTCACAAATAACTGATCGTTGAAGTTGAACCCCTGGGAACCCGAGGCAATGTTGTTCCGTTATGGTTCGCCGGCCGGCCACAAGAAAACGGAGATTTTTCGCATGCGCAAATTCCTCATCGCCATCGTCGCTCTCGCCTTTGTCTCTTCCACCCCCTTCTCGGCAGCTTTCGCGCAGGACAAGACCGCGCCCGCGCCCGGGGCCACCAGCACCGACACCATGTCCAAGGGCACGATGAAGAAGCACACCAAGAAGAAGACGCACAAATCAGCCAAGAAGACCGGCGACGACACCATGACCAAGAAGCAATAAGCTTGCGCCAGTCCGATCGACGAGGCCGCCGTGAGGCGGCCTTTTCGTTTGGGTGGTCGGCGCCTCGCAACCAGGGGCAGTCCGCCGCCGGCGCGCCTCTCCCGCCCTATTGCGCCAGTCCTACTTCCTTCAGCCGCTCGGCAAACCAGACCGACATCATCGGGTCGAACCGACCGCCGACATAGACCTCCGAGTGACCAACGTGCTTCGTCGCCAATGTCACCATCACACCGATGGCATAGGCGAACCACAAATGCGGATCGGTCAGGGCCTGCAGCTTGTGCTGGTCGTGCTCGATCGGCTGATGGTTGGTCGCCTTGCGGAGCTCGATCGCCAGAAGATTGTTCGGGATGTCGCGCTGATGCACGACGATGTCGGGGTAGATCGACTTGCCGAGATGGTCGTCGGTCGAGACCACGGTTCCGTGCGGCAAGCGTATGGTGCGCTCGCCGAGCCGGTCATAGTTGCAGTCGATCTCCCAGCCGGAAAACTGCTTCTCGACTTGAACGGCGAGGCGGTGCGTCAGCGTTCGCTCGCCCAGGTCATGCTCCAGAAGAAAGGTCTCGCGCGCGTAAAACTCCTGGAGCGCGGTGATCAGTTTGTTGAGTTCAGTCTGCATGGCGCCTCCGACAGCAACCTTAACCAGAAGCGGGCGGAGGATTCCAGCGCCGCGAACACCACGGCGCGTGGAACCGCATTTTATCAGCGCATGATCCGGAAAGTGTGCCGCGGTTTTCCCTCGCGACAAACGCGGAGCGTTTGCGCGGAGATCATGCTCAAACAAGAATCCAGAGCACGATGGCGATTCATCCTGATCCGATCGCGCTCTAGAACTGCACCTCGATCAGCCGCGGTCCCTCGGCAGCGACGGCTTCCGCGAGCGCCTTGTTGAGGTCGTCAGCTGTGGTCACCGCGCGCCCTTCCACCCCCATGCCTTTGGCGAGCGCGACAAAGTCGATGGTCGGGCGGTCGAGCTTCAACATGTCCTGGGCGCGCTGGCCGGGCTCACCGGCACCGACGCCGTCGAACTCACCACGCAGGATCTGATAGATTCTGTTCGCGAACACGATGGTGACGACGTTGAGCCCCTCGCGAGCTTGCGTCCACAGGGACTGAATCGTGTACATGGCGCTGCCGTCGCCGACCATGCAGATAACCTTGCGGTCGGGACAGGCAACCGCCGCACCGGTCGCAACCGGCGTGGAGAAGCCGATCGAGCCGCCCATGTTCTGCAGCCAGTCGTGCGGCGCGCTCGCAGCCGTCGGCGGGAAGAAGCCGCGGCCGGTGGTGATGGATTCGTCGACGATGATCGCGTTTTCGGGGATCGCGCATGCGATCGCTTGCGCGATCGAGGCGTAATTCAGGGAACCGGTCGGCTTGTTGAGCTCGGCGAGCTTCTGCGGCTTCACGTCCTGCGGCTTGGCGCCAAGCGCATCGGCAAGCGCCTCGAGTGCCGCAACCGAGTTCTCGCCCCACTCGGTCAGTTGATGTACCTCGCAGCCCTCGGGCTTGAGCATGCTCGGCTTGTTCGGATAGGCGAAGAAGGCGACGGGATCGCGGGCTTCGACCAGCACGATGTTCTTGAAGTTCTTCAGGAGCGGCAGCGCGGATTCGATCACATAGGGAATGCGATCGATCGAGAAACGGCCGCGGCCGCGCGCCATGCGCGGGTGATAGGTCTGGCCCATCACCTTGCAGCCGGTCTTGCCGGCGATTTGCTGTGCCAGCGCCAGGCCCCGCTCCGTCAGCGCGCCGCCAGTCACGAGCAAGAGGTTGGTATCGCCGCCGGAGTGCAGCACTTTCGCGGCTTTCTCGACAGCCGCCGTCGAAAAGCCCGGCTGCTGTTTTGGTGCGGGCGTCTGCGCGATGCCGTCGGCTTCGTTCCAGGCGGTATCCGCCGGCAGGATCAGGGTCGCGATCTGCGGCGGCGAGCTCTTGGCGGCGGCAATCGCGGCAGCGCCGTCGGCGGAAACCGATTTGGCGTCCGGCGAGGTCCGCACCCATTCCGACATCGGCCGCGCCAGGCCTTCGATATCGGAGGTCAGGGGGGCGTTGAGGGCGATGTGATAGGTCGCGTGCTGACCGACAATGTTGACGATGCCGGAACGCGCCTTCTTGGCGTTGTGAAGATTGGCAAGGCCGTTGGCGAGCCCGGGGCCGAGATGGAGCAGCGTCGAGGCCGGCGTGCCCTTCATGCGGTAATAGCCGTCGGCCGCACCGGTCACCACGCCCTCGAACAGGCCGAGTATGCAGCGCATGCCCTCGACCCGGTCCAGCGCGGCGACGAAATGCATCTCCGAGGTGCCGGGATTGGTGAAACAGACGTTAACACCGCCCGCGACCAGGGTCCGAACCAGACTTTCCGCACCGTTCATCGTTCCGCTCCCGTTCGCAAGATATTGCTGCGCAGAGGAGATCAACCATTGTTCAGTCCGTTCGTCAAAGGGGGCTAACGCATTGTTCTCCCTCAATGGCGCAGAGCTTCTTAACCGCGACATCCAAAACTACTAGCCTTCGCGCAGCCACAGCTTGCGAAACACCGCCGTCGCGGCCAATCTCGAAAAAGGTCCGTCGCATAGTCAGCGAGGAAGAAAATGATCCGGAGATACGTCATTCCGGCCGCCGCCTTGGCGCTGGCGTCGCTTTTGGCGAGCGCGGGTCACGCCCGGGCGCAAGAATATGATTCGCGCGACATCATGGGCGGCGGGCCGAACTTCTTCGGCGGCGGCGTGAGCCCTATTCCACGCGAGACCGTCAGCTTCCCCACCAACTACGCACCGGGCACCATCGTCATCAACACCGCCGAGCGGCGGCTTTACCTGGTGCAGGGAGGCGGCGTGGCGCTGCGCTACGGCATTGGTGTCGGCCGCGACGGCTTCCGCTGGAGTGGCGTGCACCGCATCAGCGCAAAGCGGGAATGGCCGGGCTGGACCCCGCCCGTGCAGATGCGCCGGCGAAGGCCCGATCTGCCCGGCTATATGTCCGGCGGCATCGACAATCCGCTCGGCGCCCGCGCGCTCTATCTCGGCTCGACGCTCTACCGCATCCACGGCTCCAACGAGCCGGAGACGATCGGGCACGCGGTTTCCTCCGGCTGCTTCCGCATGACCAATGAGGACGTGGTCGACCTCTATAACCGAGTCTCCGTTGGGGCCACGGTGGTCGTGAAGAATTGAAGGGCGCGCGCTTTGCGGCTTCCATCGCGGCTTGCACCCGATGGTCCATTGCTGCAGCGTTGGCCCATGAGGCACGTCCCGTTCAAATCTCTGATCGCCGCGATCACCGCCGCCGCTCTGCTGTGGCCATGCCAGATCGCGGCATTTTCGGACATTCCCGCCGTCGCCGCGCGCCAGCGCGCGGAGAAGAGAAGCTTTACCGACGCCGAGATCATCGAAGGCTTCATGAAGACGTCGTTCGGCGCCGAATTTCAACTCGCCGGCCGGGTCGACCGCATCCGCCGCTATGACGGCCCGGTGCGCGTGTTCGCCGGCGGCAACCACGCCGACCGCAAGACGCAGCTTGCAAGAGTCGTCGCCGACATTGGCCGGCGCATCCAGCACATCGATATCGCGATGGCGGAGAAGGCCGAGGATGCCAATATCACCGTGCAACTCGTGCGCGACCGCGACCTCTATCGCACCATCGCCAAGGACTATGGCAGCGAACGGGCGAAAGAGATCAAGACCTCGCTCGATCCGCAATGCCTGTCCAGCTTCCGCAAGAACGAGCAGTTCGAGATCACGCATTCCGACGTCATTCTCACCGTCGATGACGGTGATTTCGTCTTTTTCGATTGCGCCTACGAGGAGCTGCTGCAGGCGCTCGGCCCCATCAACGACACGAGCTCGGTGCCCTGGACCATGTTCAACGACAAGGTGTCGATGGGCTTCTTCGACGTCTACGACCAATACATCCTCAACCTGCTCTACGATCCTCGCATCAGGCCGGGCATGGCGGTCGAGGACGTCAAGGCCGTGCTGCCGGCGGCGCTCGCCGATGTGCGGGCCTGGGTGAAGAAGATCAACAAGCTGCCGGATTGATCCACACTCGTCATGGCCGGGCTTGTCCCGGCCATCCATCTTCAAGGGAAGATTCTTGCGAGGATGATGGATGCGCGGGCCTTCGCCGCGCCGTAGGGGCTTCGGCCCCGCAGGCGGGTCAAGCCCGCGCATGACGATCTTACTTTTTCTCTGCCGAACAAATCGCCTTCAGTGCCGCCCATTCCTTGTCCGTGAGCAGCGGCGGTCCGCTTGCGGGACGATCTTCCGCGCTCATGCGCTGCAGCCTGTCCTCCGTCAAAGGGTGGCTCGCAAGAATCGAGAGGTTGTGGCCGCCCTCCTTGCCGGTGACGCGATATAGCAGCTCGCCCATCGGCTTGGGCGAGCGGCCGAGCTTGTGCATCACCTCGATCGTCATGGTGTCGGCATTCTGTTCGGCCTCGCGCGAATAGGACGCGGTGATGAGCGAGCGCGACGCAAAGATCAGGGCGCCGGAGCCCGTGACGTCTCCGAACAGCAGCCCGATCAGGAATGACGAGCCGCCGTTATAGATCATGCCGCGCATGTTATCGCGGTGCTTCAGATGTCCAAGCTCGTGCGCCAGCACACCGGCAATCTCATCCGCATTCTGCGCCTTCGCCAGCAGTCCGCTGAACAGGTAGACCTTGCCACCCGGCAACGCAAAGGCATTCGGAACATCGGTTGCCAGCACCGTTGACTGCACATCCGTGTTCAGGCCGGCGGCCTGGCGCAGCTCCGTCAGGAGCTTGACGAAGGCCGCCTGTCCACCGGCGCGATTGCAGATGTTCGCGCCGAAGATAGCCTTGATCTGCAGGTCGGAGGCTTCGCCGAGGCGCTGCTCGAAGGCTTCCGGCACCAGCGGCGCAAGGCGGTCCGCCGCCAGCGGAATGCCAAACAGCACCACCATGACGATCGAGGCCACCGCAGCCACCGACCAGCCGACAATCTTCGTGATCGCGCGGCCGCCGAGCCGGTTCTCGGTAAGCCGCACGCAGCGAGACGTGAGTTCGGCCGCAAGCGCGGCGTCGCGGATTTCGAGCCGCGCCAGCGCCGGCGCGGACAGGCAGCTCACCCGCAAAATGCCTGCGGGACTGTCGGCCTGGCGGAGGTCGTCGTAAGCCCAGCGCACCGGCAGTGCGCCCTCTTCCATGATTTCGAGCGCGCTCGCGAACGCTAGTCTGACAATGCGTCGTCGGCTCGACTTGCCGTCGAAATAGACGGCCGATCCGCTTTCATCATGCGCAGTGCCATCGGAGACTTCATCCATGAGGCAAGCCGCGTATGCCTAGAATCCGGCAACGTCGAGACCGTCGGCAAAACCTTCGCCGAGCGCGGTTGCCAGCTCACCCTTGGCGGCAACGTTGGCCATAGCCTCAATGTTCTGCACCTGCACGAACTGCAACACCCTCGCCCACAGATCGCGTGACAGATAGACCCGGACCACGACGTTGAGCGAAAGGATCAAGGCAAAATAGACGATCACCGTCATGATGAGCAGCGGAATGTTTTTGGAAAGCTCTGGCGCGACCGATGGATGCAGGCCTCCGCTGTTAGAGGCGGTGATCGCCGTGCAAATGGCGACATAGATGCTAAGAGCCACCGACGCCAGCATGTACCAGCCGATCACCTTCCAATAGAGGGAGGTGAAGGCGCTTGTCGGCAGCTTGGATTCCAGCCGCACGCCGCCGAAGCGGATACCCGACAGCCACCAGCGCCATTCGGCCGCCTTGAACCAGGCATAGACAAAGGGAAACAGCGGAAACAGGATCAGCGCAAACGGCACCGCCACCCAATAGCCCCAGGCGCGCTTGAAGAACTCCCACGGCTTGCCCACGAAGTCACCCCGGAGATCGCCATACCAGGAGTGCCGCATCTTGTAGCGCTCGAGCGCCGCTTCCCGCCACGGCCAGGCGAGCCCAAGCGTCAGCAGCACAGCAAATCCCCAAAGCACGGCGCGCCAGGCGTAGGCCCAGCCGGAGCCGTCCATCCAGAAGCGGACGCCGCGCCAGACCGTGCGCGTCAGTCGATAGCGCCGCGCGCGATAGATCGCGAATTGACCGAAGGCGTAGAAAGCGAGGATCAACGGAATGCTGGCGAACGCGGAGTACCGCTCTGCTTCCACGCTGACCAGGAAATAGGCGAGATAGATCGGCACCAGGATCGCCATCGCGAACAGGAAGCCGATCAAAAGCTCCTTGCCGCGGCCGGTATACTCCGCCGCATCGCCGTCGACGATGGTGTTCGACCACAAATGCCGGCGGATGTCGGTGGCAAGCCAGAAGCGATAGAAGCCGGCGGTGACCAGCTCCAGCGCTGCCCCCTTCGTCACGAGCTGGATGAACTCGCCGCGATCTCCGATAAACGTCACCAGGGTTGGCGGCCGGGAGGGAGGTGGCGGCGGAGGCGGGTGCAGCGGCCCCCAGTTCATGTCGTTCACGCGTCAGCTCCGCGGCAATGGAACGGGATCGTCAGCGACCACGAATTTGTCGGGCCGAATGCTTTCAGTCCGATAAACTATAGGTCGAACATTGCAACAATTCGCGCACAAAGATTTTTGCCGGAGTGATGCCGATCACAGAGGCCGGGCGATTTACGCCCCGGGGGACAGAGCGAGGCATCACGCCCCAAGCTCAGGCCGACTTCTCGAACAGCTCGCGCCCGATCAACATGCGGCGGATCTCGCTGGTGCCGGCGCCGATCTCGTAAAGCTTGGCGTCGCGCAACAGCCGCCCGGTCGGATAGTCGTTGATATAGCCGTTGCCGCCGAGAAGCTGGATCGCATCGAGCGCGCATTGGGTGGCCTTCTCCGCGGCATAGAGGATCGCGCCGGCCGCGTCCTCGCGCGTGGTCTCGCCGCGGTCGCAAGCCTTCGCCACCGCATAGACGTAGGCGCGCGCGGCGTTCATGGTCGTATACATGTCGGCGATCTTGCCCTGTACGAGCTGGAAGGAGCCGATCGGCTCGCCGAACTGCTTGCGCTCGTGCACGTAAGGCAGCACCACGTCCAGGCAGGCCTGCATGATGCCGAGGGGACCCGCGGCCAGCACGGCGCGCTCATAGTCGAGGCCGCTCATCAGCACGTTGACGCCGCGGCCGGCCTCGCCGAGGACATTCTCCTCCGGCACCTCGCAATCCGTAAACACCAGCTCGCAGGTGTCGGAGCCGCGCATGCCGAGCTTGTCGAGCTTTTGCGCGGTGGAGAATCCCTTCATGCCTTTCTCGATGATGAAGGCGGTGATGCCGCGCGGCCCCGCACCGGGATCGGTCTTGGCATAGACCACCAACGTCTCGGCAACCGGGCCGTTGGTGATCCACATCTTGCTGCCGTTCAGCACATAGCGGTCGCCCTTCTTGTCGGCGCGGGTCTTCATCGAGACCACGTCCGAGCCCGCGCCCGGCTCGCTCATCGCAAGCGACCCGACATGCTCGCCGGAAATCAGCTTGGGCAGGTATTTGCGCTTCTGCTTCTCGTTACCGTTGCGGCGGAGCTGGTTGACGCAAAGATTGGAATGCGCGCCGTAGGACAGGCCGACGGCGGCCGAGGCGCGCGAAATCTCCTCCAGCGCCACGCAATGCTCGAGATAGCCGAGGCCTGCCCCGCCATACTCTTCCTCCACCGTGATGCCATGCAGGCCGAGCGCGCCGATCTTCGGCCAGAGATCGCGCGGAAACTGGTTGCTCCTGTCGATCTCGGCGGCGCGCGGCGCGATCTCGTTGGAGGCGAAATCATGGACGGTCTCGCGAATCGCATCCGCGGTCTCGCCCAGATCGAAATTGAAGACCCGATAGGCGTTGGGGATCATGGCGAAATGCCTCCGGCAAACCAAACGTTGTTTGAAACAGCCTTATTCGCTCGAAATGCGCTTGTCACGGGCAGAAACAGGCAAGAGGGGTGGAATGCCAGCCTGCGGCGTGTTGACTCAAGGCAAAGTCGTGCTTGCGCGCGCCAGCGCAAGGGGATGTAATTCGCCGCGAAGCAAGACTTCCGGGCGCAAGCCGAAGGAAGCGCGGGGACAGCAGGAAAGCAGACAAGGAGCCGCCGATGCACGGGACCATCGATCTCGCCGACAACCTCAATTCCAAGGCGGCGCGCGAGCGCGCCATGTCGTTGCCGCTCAGCGAGTACGATCCCGGCGATCCCGAACTGTTCAGGACCGATACGTTCTGGCCGTATTTCGACCGGTTGCGCAAGGAAGCGCCGGTCCACTACACTAGGGACAGCATGTTCGGTCCGTACTGGTCGGTGACCAGGTACAACGACATCATGGACATCGAGACCAATCACGCGGCGTTCTCCTCGGCCGCGGCGCTCGGCGGCATCACCATCCGCGACGCGCCGGCGGATTTCCGCCGTGAAAGCTTCATCGCCATGGACCAGCCGCGCCACTCGGCGCAGCGCAAGACCGTGGCGCCGATGTTCACGCCCACCCATCTCGACCAGCTTGCGATCAACATCCGCAAGCGCTCGGCCGAATGCCTCGACAATCTGCCGAGGAACGAAGTGTTCGACTGGGTCGACACCGTCTCGATCGAATTGACCACGCAGATGCTCGCGGTGCTGTTCGATTTTCCCTGGGAAGATCGCCGCAAGCTCACCCGCTGGTCCGACGTCGCGACCACGCTTCCGGGCCCCGGCGGCATTGTCGCCACCGAGGAGGAGAAGCAGGCCGAGCTGCTCGAATGCGCAGCCTATTTCGCGCGGCTCTGGAAAGAGCGGATCAACCAGCCGCCGAGGAGCGACCTCTTGTCGATGATGGCGCATGGCGAGGCCACGCGCGACATGGACCCCAACAACTTTCTCGGCAACCTGATCCTTTTGATCGTCGGCGGCAACGACACCACCCGCAACACCATGTCTGGCTCGATTCTCGCGCTGAGCCAGCATCCCGATCAATACGAGAAGCTGAAGAAGAACCCGGCACTGATCGACAGCTTTGTGCCGGAAGTGATCCGCTGGCAGACGCCCTTGGCGCATATGCGCCGCACGGCGCTGGCCGACATCGAGTTTCGTGGGCACCAGATCAGGAAGGGCGACAAGGTCGTGATGTGGTACGTCTCGGGCAACCGCGACGAGGAGGCGATCGAGCGTCCCTACGAGTTCCTGATCGACCGGGCTCGCCCGCGCACGCATCTGTCGTTCGGCTTCGGCATCCATCGCTGCGTCGGCATCCGGCTTGCCGAGCTGCAACTCAAGATCATCTGGGAAGAGATCCTCAAGCGCTTCGACAATATCGAGGTGGTGGGACCGCCGAAGCGGGTGTATTCGAGCTTCGTCAAGGGCATCGAGCACCTGCCGGTCCGCATTGCCGGCTGATCGAGCGCTCGCATAGGAGAACACGCAACGATGAACGTCCAGACCCCGGTCCGCACCGACGAGGCCGAGCTTATGCGCCGGGCGCGCGAGGAGGCCTATTCGACACCGCTGAAGGATTTTCATCCCGGCGCGCCGCGCCTGTTTCAGGACGACACGCTGTGGCCGTGGTTCGAGCGGCTGCGCAGGGAGGAGCCGGTACACTACTGCACCAACGCGCCGATCGAGCCCTACTGGTCGGTCGTCAGATACAACGACATCATGCATGTCGACACCAATCACGGCATCTTCTCTTCCGACGCGGCGCTCGGCGGCATCTCGATCAAGGACGCGCCTCCCGGCTACGACTGGCCGAGCTTCATTGCGATGGACCAGCCCAAGCACGCGGACCAGCGCAAGACTGTCTCGCCGATGTTCACGCCGACCCATCTCGACGAGCTGGCAAAGCTGATCCGCGAGCGTTCGGCGCGCGTGCTGGACAACCTGCCTCGCAACGAGACTTTCAATTTCGTCGAGCGTGTCTCGATCGAATTGACCACGCAGATGCTGGCAACGCTGTTCGACTTCCCCTGGGAAGAGCGGCGCAGGCTGACGCGCTGGTCCGACGTCTCGACCGCGCTACCCAAGAGCGGCATAGTGGAGTCGCCGGAGCAGCGCCGCCGCGAGATGGACGAGTGCCGCGAATATTTCGCGCGTCTCTGGAACGAGCGCGTCAACGCCGAGCCGCGCAACGACCTGATCTCGATGATGGCGCACAGCGAGGCGACGCGCTACATGGACCCCGACAACCTGATGGGCAACATCATCCTGCTCATCGTCGGCGGCAACGATACCACGCGCAACACCATGAGTGGCTCGGTGCTGGCGCTGAACGAGCATCCGGAGCAATACCGGAAGCTGCGTGAGAATCCCGCGCTGATCGATTCCATGGTGCCGGAGGTGATCCGCTGGCAGACGCCGCTCGCCCATATGCGCCGCACCGCGCTCGTCGACACCGAGATCGGCGGCAAGACGATCAAGAAGGGCGACCGGGTCGTGATGTGGTACGTCTCCGGGAACCGCGACGAGGCAGCGATCGAGCGGCCGAACGAGTTCATCATCGACCGCGCACGGCCGCGCACGCATCTATCGTTCGGCTTCGGCATCCACCGCTGCGTCGGCATGCGGCTCGCCGAGCTTCAGCTCAGGATCGTCTGGCAGGAGATGCTGAAGCGCTTTGACCGGATCGAGGTCGTAGGCGCGCCGAAGCGGGTCTATTCCTCCTTCGTGCGCGGCATCGAGGTCCTGCCGGTACGCATCCCGGCGTAAGCGACGCCGGATACCCCTATAAAATTCCGGCATGACAGATCGAGCGAGATGAGAAGGGAGAACGGCCGGCGGCCGGTCTAGGGTGTGACTGCGCGAATGCGCTTTCCTCCGAGGCCACAATGAACATTGCCGCTGCCCCCGATATTGCGAGCCGCCAGGATTGGCCGGCCGCGATTTACCGGACGCTCAAAGACCATCACGTTTCGCAGATTTCCTACGTGCCGGATGCCGGCCACTCCCGACTGATCGAGTTCTCCCACGCCGATCCCGAGATCAAGACCACGGTGCTCACCACCGAGGAGGAAGGCGTGGCGCTTTCCGCCGGTGCCTGGCTCGGCGGCGACCGCGCCGCGCTCTTGATGCAGTCGAGCGGCGTCGGCAACTGCATCAACATGCTGTCGCTACTATCGAGCTGCCGCTTTCCGATCCTCGCGCTCGTCACCATGCGCGGCGAATGGGCCGAGTTCAACCCGTGGCAGATCCCGATGGGCAAGGCGACGGCGCAAGCGCTGGAAATCATGGGCGTCACGGTGCTGCGGCTCGAGCGGCCCGAGGAGGCAGCCGAGGTGGTCTCGGCAGCGGCATCGCTCGCCTTCGAGAGCGATCAGGCGATTGCCGTCTTGATTTCGCAGCGCATGCTCGGCCGCAAGAAGTGGACGGAGACGCAATGATGACGGAGACCACTCCCCTGCTCGATCGCCGCGCGGCGGTGAAAGCGCTGCTTGCCGACCGGGCTGATCTCCTGGTCGTGAGCGGCCTTGGATCGTCCTCCTATGATGTGTTCGACGCCGGCGATCACGACGGGAATTTCTATCTGTGGGGCGCGATGGGCGGCACGGCCATGATGGGCCTCGGCCTGGCCCAAGCCCAACCCAAGCGTCCCGTCCTCGCCATCACCGGCGACGGCGAGCAGCTCATGGGCGTCGGCAGCCTGCTTACGATCGCCGCGCGCAAGCCCGATAATCTTTCCATTGCCGTGCTCGACAACGGGCACTTCGGCGAGACCGGCATGCAGCGCAGCCATTCCAGCCTCGGCGCAAGGTTAGAGGTGATCGCGAGCGGCGCCGGCTTTCAAAGCGTCGTCGAGATCACCGACATGGCCGGGATTGCCGCGTTCCGATCCTCACTCAAGCGCCTTTCGGACGGACCAAAGCTCGCGCTGATCCGCATCGCGACCCACCACGTCCAGCGTGCGCTGCCGCCACGCGACGGCGTGTTCCTGAAGAACCGTTTCCGGCAGCATCTCGGCATCGCCGTGACCTGACGCGACATGAACAGGTCGATGCGTCAGCGCGCTCCGTTTACCTCTCCCCGTTGGGGAGAGGTGAACCTCCAGCGCCGCTTCGATCCCACCTGGTCTCATCATGCTCAAGGAGGGCTCAGGCGAGCTTGATGTCCCAGAGACGTTCATCGCGGCAGGCGGCGGTTTCGCTGCGGAGCAGTCCTGTAATGACGGAGGTCGCGGTCGAATCCGGGTGGTCGATTGGAGACGCAATCAGGAGCTCGCGCATCGGCGCCTGTCCGGAGATCGTCGCGGTCTCCAGCCGCCGTTCGCGGATTTCGCTGCGTACGGATGATGGCGGCAACAGCGTATATCCGAGCCCGGCTTCGACGAGGCTCGTCAGCACGCGAAAGGAGTCGGCTTCCAATTGGAGATCAAGATTCAATTTCCTCTTCGCCGCCGCCCGCTCGATCAGCGCGCGCAGACCGTGCGAATGACTTGGCAGGACGAGCTTCTGGCGCAACAGCCAGTCCATGCCGACCTGCTTCTTGCGCGCCAGGCCGGAGCCGCGCGGGCCCACGGCCACGATCGGGTCGCGGCCGAGGCTCTGGATGTTCAGATGCAGATCGGCGGACGGCCCGTAGATGATCGCAAGATCCATTTCACCACGGTGCAGCCATTCGATGAGATGACCGCTATAGCTCTCGACAATGCACAGGGATATGCCGGGATAGGTCTCGACCGTCCGCCGCGCAAGGCGCCCGGACAGCACGCAGCTCACGGTGGGAACGAGGCCCAGCACCACGCGGCCCGAAGGCGCGCCGGCCGCGGACTGGATGTCATCGCGGATCTGATCGATCTGGCGCACGATACCAGCGGTCCTCGCGAGCAGCACGCGGCCTGCCTCGGTCAGCACCATGCCTCGGCCGCTGCGCGTAAACAGCTCCGTGCGCAGTTCGTGCTCGAGCAGCTTGATCTGGCGGCTAAGCGCCGGCTGGGCGATCCGCAGCTTGTCGGCCGCCTTGCTGAGGCTGCCCAGTTCCGCGACGCAACTGAACGTCCTGAGCTGACGGAAATCCATGCTTGCCGGTCTTGGAATGCAGGTTCATACGCTATAACAATCGAGCATAGGGAGTCCGCGGTGGTTTCACAACACTAAGCAAAACAAAGCGAGTAAAAGAGCACCACCGACGGAAATCAGATGACGCAAGAACACCTCAACGACGAACATGCCGAGATCCGCGACGCAGTCGCCAAGCTTTGCGCCCAATTCCCCGGCGAATACTGGCGTAAGCTCGACCGCGAGATGGCCTACCCTTCCGACTTCGTCAACGCGCTGACGGAAGCCGGCTATCTCTCTGTGCTGATCCCGGAGGAATATGGCGGCGCGGGGTTGAAGCTTTCGGCCGCGACCGCGATCCTGGAAGAGATTCACCGCGCGGGCTGCAATGCCGGCGCCTGCCACGCCCAGATGTACACCATGGGCACAGTGCTGCGGCACGGCAGCGCCGAGCAGAAGGCGAAATGGCTGCCGCAGGTCGCGAGCGGCAAGCTCCGCCTGCAGGCCTTCGGCGTCACCGAGCCGACCAGCGGCACGGATACATCTTCGCTGAAGACCTTTGCCAGGCGCGAGGGCAATGACAGCTACGTCGTCAACGGCCAGAAGATCTGGACCAGCCGCGCCGAATATTCCGACCTGATGATCCTCTTGGCGCGCACCACGCCGAAGGAGCAGGCGAGGAAACGCACGGAAGGCCTGTCGGTGTTCCTCGTCGATATGCGCGAGGCGCGGAAGGCGGGGCTCACGATCCGCCCGATCCGGACCATGATGAACCATTCCACGACAGAGGTGTTCTTCACCGACATGAAAGTGCCGGCGGAGAATCTGATCGGCGAGGAAGGCAAGGGCTTTCGCTACATCCTCTCAGGCATGAATGCCGAACGGATTCTGATCGCGGCGGAATGCGTCGGCGACGCCAAATGGTTCATCGCCAAGGCCTCGAACTACGCCAAAGAGCGCTCGGTGTTCGGCCGGCCGATCGGCCAGAATCAAGGCATCCAGTTTCCGATCGCCAAGGCCTATGCGGCAATGCGCGCCGCCGAATTGATGGTGAAGGAAGCCACGCGCAAATATGAGGCCGGACAAGATTGCGGCGCCGAGGCCAATATGGCCAAGATGCTCGCGGCCGATGCTTCCTGGGAAGCGGCGAACGCCTGCGTGCAAACCCATGGCGGCTTTGGTT
>NZ_DATGFH010000028.1:0-21581 GCF_035309285.1 Bradyrhizobium sp.
TCTCGCAGGAATTTCCGGCGATCACGGTCGAGGATGCTTATGCCATCCAGAAGGCCTGGATCGCGATCAAGACGAAAGCGGGCCGCAACGTCAAAGGCCACAAGATCGGCCTCACCTCGAAGGCGATGCAGAGCGCGCTCAATATCGACGAGCCGGATTCCGGCGTGCTGCTTGACGATATGTTCTTTGCCGATGGCGGGCTGGTACCGACCGATCGCTTCATTGCAACGCGCATCGAGGCGGAGCTCGCCTTTGTCATGGCAAAGCGCCTCAAAGGACCCGACTGCACGATGTTCGATGTGTTGAACGCGACGGACTTCGTCGTGCCGGCGCTGGAAATCCTGGACACGCGGATCGAGCGCGTCGATCCCAACACCAAGGCGACGCGCAAGATTTTCGACACCATTGCCGATAACGCCGCCAATGCCGGCATCGTGCTGGGCGGCCGGCCAATCAGGCCGCTCGACGCCGACCTGCGCTGGATCGGCGCGCTGTGTTTCAAGAACGGCCAGCTGGAAGAAACGGGTCTTGCCGCCGGCGTGCTCAATCATCCTGCCACAGCGGTGGCCTGGCTTGCCAACAAGATCGCGCCGCATGGGCTTGCGCTCGAGCCCGGCCAGGTCGTGCTGGCGGGCTCGTTCATCCGTCCGATCGAGACCCGCAAGGGCGACACAATCCAGGCCGATTATGGGCCCTTCGGCAGCGTGAGCTGCTATTTCGCTTAGTCTTCAACATGGAGTGATTTTGCCATGCCGCATTTCACGATCGAATATTCCGCCAATCTCGACGGACGCGTCGACATGGGCAAGGTCGTCGAGGTCGTCCGCAAGGCCGCGGTCGAGACCGGCATCTTCCCGCTCGGCGGCATCCGCGTCCGCGCCATCAAATGCGAGCATTTTGCAATCGCCGACGGCAATCCCAACCTCGCCTTCCTCGACATGGTCCTCCGGCTCGGCGAAGGCCGCGACCTCGCCACGCGCAAGAAGGCCGGCGAGCACATCTTCAAGGTGCTGTCCGCGCACCTTGATCCGGTCTTCGCGCAAACCAAATTCGCGCTGTCGTTCGACATGCAGATCAACGACAAGGAGACGAGCTTCAAACGCAACAACATCCACGAAGCCTTGAAAGTGGAGACCGTCCATGGATAAGGTCACGCCGAAATCCGATCTGTTCCAGGCCAACAAGGATCGCGCCGCGCCGCTTCTGAAACAGCTCCGCGCCGACGGCATCGGCCACATGATCGGCGGCAAGATCGTAGCCTCGATTTCCGGCGACACCTTTGAGACCAAATCACCGATCGACGGCTCGCTGCTGGCATCGGTCGCGCGCGGCGGACCCGAGGACATCGACCGCGCCGCAACCGCAGCTTCGCTCGCGTTCAAATCCTGGCGCGACATGTCGGCGTCGATGCGACGGAAGCTGTTGCACCGCGTGGCGGACGCCATCGAGCACCGCGCCGACGACATCGCCGTGCTCGAATGCATCGACACCGGCCAGGCGCACCGCTTTATGGCCAAGGCAGCCATTCGCGCGGCGGAAAACTTCCGCTTCTTCGCCGACAGATGCGCGGAGGCACGCGACGGCCTCAATATGCCGAGCGAAGAGCACTGGAATATTTCCACGCGCGTGCCGATCGGCCCGGTGGGCGTGATCACACCCTGGAACACGCCGTTCATGCTCTCGACCTGGAAGATTGCCCCCGCCCTCGCCGCCGGCTGTACGATCGTGCACAAGCCGGCGGAATGGTCGCCGATCACGGCCGATCTCTTGGCCAAGCTCGTGAAGGAAGCGGGCGTGCCGGATGGCGTGTTCAACACCGTGCACGGCTTCGGCGAGGAAGCCGGCAAGGCGCTCACCGAACATCCTGCGATCAAGGCGATCGGCTTTGTCGGCGAAAGCGCCACGGGCTCGGCGATCATGGCGCAGGGCGCAAAGACCCTGAAACGCGTGCACTTCGAGCTGGGCGGCAAGAACCCGGTGATCGTCTTCGACGACGCCGATCTCGACCGCGCGCTCGATGCGGTCGTGTTCATGATCTACTCGCTGAACGGCGAGCGCTGCACCTCCTCCAGCCGCCTCCTGGTGCAGCAGAGCATCGCGGAACGATTTATCGAGAAGCTGACGGCGCGCGTGAAGGCGCTGAAGGTCGGTCACCCCCTCGATCCCTCAACCGAGATCGGGCCGCTGATCCATGAGCGGCACCTCGCGAAAGTCTGCGCCTATTTCGATGTGGCGCGGAAGGATGGTGCGGTGATTGCCGTTGGCGGCAAGCCTCATGACGGCCCCGGCGGCGGGCATTATGTGCAGCCGACCCTCGTCACAGGCGCGCATGCGAAAATGCGCGTGGCGCAGGAGGAGGTGTTCGGGCCGTTCCTCACCGTGATCCCCTTCCGCGACGAGGCGCACGCGATCGAGATCGCCAACGACGTGAATTACGGCCTGACCGGCTATGTCTGGACCGGCGACATGGGCCGCGCGCTGCGCGTCGCGGACGCGCTGGAAGCCGGAATGATCTGGCTCAATTCGGAGAACGTCCGCCATCTGCCCACGCCCTTCGGCGGCATGAAGGCGTCCGGCATCGGCCGCGACGGCGGCGACTACTCCTTCGACTTCTACATGGAAACCAAGCACGTCTCGCTCGCGCGGGGCACGCACAGGATTCAGAGACTGGGAATTTGAATTGCACCGTCGTTCCGGGGCGCGACGAAGTCGCGAACCCGGAACCTCGAGATTCCGGGTTCGATGCTTTGCATCGCCCCGGAATGACATCGACAAGGACAGCCAATGCCCATACCGAAACACGTCTTCGATCCGCCCTTCAACATCGTCCGCTCGAGCCACGTCGTCCTCGACGTGACGGATCTGAAGGCGAGCCGCGCGTTCTATGAGACGGCGGTCGGCCTCCATGTCGAGGACGCCGACAATAGCGCCGTCTATCTGCGCGGCTTCGAGGAGCATCAGCATCACTCGCTGGTGCTGCGCAAGGCGCCGGTCGCCGCGTGCAACCGGATCGGCTTCAAGGTCGGCAACGAGGGCGACCTCGACAAGGCGGCGAGCTTCTTTTCCGCCAACGGCATTCAGCACAAATTCGCCGAGCAGCCGTTCCAGGGCCGCACGCTGCAATTCACCGATCCGTTCGGCTTCCAGATCGAGCTCTACGCGACGATGGACAAACGGCCGCATCTCCTGCGTCGCTACGACCTCTACAAGGGCTGCCATCCGCAGCGCCTCGACCATTTCAACGTGTTCGCCGCCGAGGTGCAGGACACGATGGACTTCTATGCCCGGCTCGGCTTCCGCCTCACCGAATATGCCGAGGAGGATGGCCCGAACGGGCGCATCGCCGCCGCCTGGCTGCATCGCAAGGGCAATGTACATGATCTCGCCATCACCAACGGCAAGGGCCCCCGCCTGCACCATTTCTGCTACTGGGTTCCGACCGCGATGAATGTGCTGCATCTCTGCGACGTGATGGCCTCCAGCGGCTACCTGAAGAGCCTCGAGCGCGGGCCTGGCCGCCACGGCATCTCGAATGCGTTCTTCCTCTATGTCCGCGATCCCGACGGCCATCGCCTCGAGCTCTACACCAGCGATTATTTCACCATGGACCATGACCACGAGCCGCTGCGCTGGTCGCTGAACGATCCGCGGCGTCAAACCCTGTGGGGCGCGCCGGCGCCGCGCTCCTGGTTCGAGGAGGGCTCGCCCTTCCCCACCACCAAGGTACGCGAGCCCGCCTTCGTCGCCCAGGTGACCGTTGCGGATTGAGATCGCGCTGATGACCCCCGCGAAGGCTTCCGAACTCAAGCTGATTGCCGGCGGCTCGCTCGCCGGCCTTTTAAGGGAGATCGGCCCGCAATTCGAGACGGCGAGCGGTTACACGCTCTCCATCCATTTTGATTCCACGCCGAATATCATCAGCCGGATCAATGCGGGCACGCCGTTCGATGTCGTCGTCGTGCCTGCCGATGTCTTCAAGGATGCGTCCGCGAAGCGCCATCTCGCCGGTCCCATCGTCAGTATCGCCCGTGTCGGCTTTGGCGTCGTCGTTCGTGCTGGTGCGCCGAAGCCTGATCTCTCCACGCCTGACTGCTTCAAGAAGGCACTGCTCGCCGCCTCCTCAGTCGCGTCCACGCCGGAAAGCGCGGCCGGCGCCTATATCGCCAAGGTCTATCAGCGCCTCGGCATTGCCGAGCAGATGAAAGCCAAGACCAGGGTGCAGACGATGCCGACTTCGATCGCGCCGGCCGTTGCCAGGGGCGAGGCCGAGCTTGGCATCTTCCTGACGAATGTGTTCCACATGCCAGGCGTCGAGCTCGCCGGTCTCTTTCCCGCCGATCTGCAGCAGGAGCTGATGTTTCCCGCAGCCGTCGCCGCCGATGCCAGCGATGCGGCCGCGGCAAACGCGCTGATCGATTTTCTGAAAACACCCGCCGCCGTTGCTGCCATCAAGGCCGTCGGCATGACGCCAGCCTAAACGGGACATCTCATGACCAACCATCGTATTGCGACTTATGCTGCCGGCGGCAAGATGGCTTACGGCGCCATCACCGACAACGGCGTTGTCGATCTCTCCGCGCGCTTCGGCAAGGACTATCCGACGCTGCGAGAGGTGATCGCCGCCGGCGCGCTGATGAAACTGGCCGAGGACGCGGAACGGCGCACACCGGATGCTCCGCTCGATGCCGTCAGCTTTCAGCCGCCGATCCCCGCACCGGAAAAGATCATCTGCATCGGCGTCAACTATCCCGATCGCAACGCCGAATACAAGGACGGCTCGGACGCGCCGAAATTTCCGAGCATGTTCATGCGCACGGCGCGTTCCTTTGTCGGCCACAACAACCCGCTGGTGCGGCCGCGCGCCTCGACCCAGCTCGATTATGAAGGCGAAATCGCGCTCGTGATCGGCAAGGCCGGCCGCCACATCAAGGAGAGCGATGCGCTCAGCCATATCGCCGCGATCACGCTCTGCAACGAAGGCACCATCCGCGACTGGGTGCGGCATGCGAAATTCAACGTGACGCAAGGCAAGAACTTCGATTCCACCGGGAGCCTCGGGCCGTGGATCGTGCCCTACACCAATGAATCGCAGATCGCCGATATCCGCCTCACCACCCGCGTCAATGGCGAGACGCGGCAGGACGACCGCACTTCGCGCCTGATCTTCGGCTTTCGCTATCTCCTCAACTACATCTCGACTTTCACCACGCTGGTGCCCGGCGACGTCATCGTTACGGGCACGCCGACGGGCGCCGGCGCGCGGTTCGACCCGCCGCGCTATCTCAAGCCCGGCGACGTCGTCGAGATCGAGGCCGACGGCATCGGCGTGCTGCGCAATACTGTCGCCGACGAAACCCTGTAAGGATCACACCATGACCTCCATGACCGGCGGCGAAGCGATCGTCAGTGGGCTCGTCGCCCACGGCGTCAACACCGTGTTCGGCCTGCCCGGCGCGCAGACCTACGGCCTGTTCGACGCCTTTCACCAGGCGCAGCTCAAGGTAATCGGCGCGCGGCACGAGCAGACCTGCGGCTACATGGCCTATGGCTATGCACGTTCGACCGGCAAGCCCGGCGTGTTCAGTGTGGTGCCCGGCCCCGGCCTGATGAACGCGAGCGCCGCGTTGCTGACGGCGTTCGGTGGGAACGAGCCAGTGCTGTGCCTCACCGGCCAGGTGCCGACGCAGTTTCTGGGCAAGGGCCGCGGCCATCTGCACGAGATGCCGGACCAGCTTGCGACGCTCCGCACCTTCGTGAAATGGGCCGATCGCATCGAGTATCCCGATATCGCGCCGAGCATGGTCTCGCGCGCGTTCCAGGAGATGATGTCGGGCCGCCGCGGCCCGGTCTCGCTGGAAATGCCCTGGGACGTCTTCACCCAGCGCGCCGACGTCGCGCAGACGAAAGTGTTCGATCCCTTCCCGGCGCCGCAGCCGGATCCCGATCGCATCAAGGAAGCGGCTGCGCTCATTGCCGGCAGCAAGACGCCGATGATCTTCGTCGGCTCGGGCGCGATCCATGCGCGGGAGGAAATCCTGGAGCTTGCGGAGATGATCGACGCGCCGGTCGTTGCCTTCCGCTCCGGCCGCGGCATCGTGTCGAATGCGCATGAGCTCGGGATCACCATGGCCGCCGGCTACAAACTCTGGCCGACCGTCGATCTCATGATCGGCATCGGCACGCGGCTGGAGCTGCCGACCATGTCGCGCTGGCCCTATCGGCCCGAGGGCCTGAAATCGGTGCGCATCGATATCGATCCGGTCGAGATGCGCCGCTTCACACCTGATGTCGCCGTGATCTCGGACTCCAGGGCGGGCGCGCGCGAGCTGCTGGCCGTCGTCCGCAAGGCCGGCTATCGCAAGACCAGCGGCCGCCGCGCCGCGATCCGTGAGGCGACGGCAGCGGCGCAGCAGGAGATCCAGAAGGTGCAGCCGCAGATGGCGTACCTCAACATTTTGCGCGAGGTGCTGCCGTCAAACGCGATCGTCACCGACGAGCTGTCGCAGGTCGGCTTCGCGTCCTGGTACGGCTTTCCGATCTACGAGCCGCGCACTTTCATCACCTCGGGCTATCAGGGCACGCTCGGCTCGGGCTTTCCGACCGCGCTCGGCGCCAAGGTCGCCAATCCGGACCGGCCGGTGGTCGCCATCACCGGCGACGGCGGCTTCATGTTCGCGGCAGCGGAGCTGTCCACCGCCGTGCAGTTCAACATCGGCGTAGTGACGCTGGTGTTCAACAACAATGCCTATGGCAATGTTCGGCGTGACCAGCGCAACCGCTTCGACGGCCGCGTGGTGGCGGCCGACCTCGTCAATCCGGATTTCGTCAAGCTCGCCGAATCCTTTGGCGTCGCGGCAAGCCGCGTCACTGCACCAGATCATTTCAAGCCCGCGCTGGAGAAGGCGCTTGCCCATGGCGGGCCATATCTGATCGCGGTCGAGGTGCCCCGGGATTCCGAAGTCACGCCCTGGACATTCATCCACCCGGCGCGGAACTAACGTTCCCCGCCCTGCAGCCTCGCGGCCGCAATCACCAGCAGGCCGGCGCCGGCGACCGCCCAGCAGGCGACCGGCGCCCAGTGCAGGAGCGGCGCGTAGTCCGGCAGCTTCTGCAAGCCGCCCGCGACTGCAGCCATGCGCGCGAAGGTCGCAAGCGCCAGCGCCGAGAACACGAGACCGGTGACCTTGCCCTCCGCGCCGGTGTGACCGATCGCAAGCGCTGCCGAGACCGCGCTCATCAGCATGCAGCCCCAGGCGGCGCCCGCGAGGAACTGCGCGATGACGAGGGTCGAGAGGTCTCCCGCCAGCTCCGCAACGATGATCGCGACGGCGCCGAGCAATCCAGCCACACCCATCACAACCAGCCCGCCGCGATGCTTGACGATCCGGCTCGCCGGGAACATCGCAATGTTGAAGCCGATCCAGAACACCGGCATCAGCCATTGCAGTTCCATCGGCTTGGCGAAGCGCAGATAGATCGGCGCGCTATTGACCGCAAAATGAAGTTGATAGCCGAGCGCGAGCAGGACCGTTGCTGCGATGAAGATGATCGGCACGATGCCGAAGGATCTTGGCGGCGCGGCAGACTTCGTAGGGGCAGCGTCTTTCGCGAGGTCATGCTCGACATACGAGAGCGCTAGCGTCGTGATCAGGAGCACCACGCTGGAGATCACAAAGGGCAGGCGCGGATCGACGTCGCGCAGCACGACGCCGAGATAGGGCGATACCGCCCCGGCAAGCCCATAGCCGAGCATCGCAAGCGTCGCGAGAAATGGAATGCTCGGCCGCGCCGCATATTTCCCGAGCAGCATCAGCGGAGGCGCGCGGAGCGCCGACGAGGTGATCGCCCAGATCACGATCAAGGCGATGAAGTAGACCCTTGCATGAGCCCCCGCCCCCGCGACGAAAGGCAGCGCGACAAAGGCCGCGCAGGACAGGGCCGTCAGGAGCGCGACGACGAGGCCAAGCCGTCCAACCAGGGCCGCAATCCGGTCGGCGGCAATGCCCATTGCGGTATCGGTGATGGTGAAGATCGCCTGATCGAGCATCAGGACGAGGATCACGGCCGCCGGCGCGATGCCGACCTCTGCCGCCAGCTTTGGCAGGTAGATCACATAGGTGGTCCAGCCCAGCGTGAAGATGAGCTGCAGAAATGCCAGGCAAATGCCCGCGCGGTTGCCGCTGGCGCTGGCATCTGCGGTGATTTCGGTCGAGGCCATGAACCCATCATAAGGCAGATGGGCACGAGCGGAAATGCGACAATCGGAGCTAGCGCGCCTTGCGGAAGGTCAGGTTGATACGCTGGCGGCCGAGCAGCGCGTGCTCGCCATCGGCGAGTGGCGCGACACCATGGAAGACCAGCCGCGAGGATCCACCCCAGACGACGACGTCGCCATGCTCCAAGCGGTAGCGCGCAGTCTTATCAGCGCGTTTCAGTCCACCCCACAGGAAGATCGCGTGCAGGCCGAGCGAGACGGAGACGATCGGCGCGTCATAATTCTCTTCGTCGCGGTCCTGGTGCAGCGACAGCCGCGCGCCCGGTTCATAGCGATTGACGAGGCAGGCTTCCGGCCGGAAGTCGGCGTATCCTGCCTGCGCCGCCGCCTGCCCTGCCAGTTCGCGAAAGATCGGCGGCATGTCGGGCCAGGGTTTTCCCGAATCCGGGTCGATCGCATCATAGCGATAGCCCGTGCGATCAGTGACCCAGCCGAGGCTGCCGCAATTGGTCATTGCGACCGACATCTGGTAGCCGCCCGGCGTCGACATATGGCGGAACGGCGACTGCGTGACGATGCCATCGATCGCGCGGAGCAGGTCGTGCTGGACCGGCCGCGCGAAGCCGCGCAGCAGCATCGCGCCGTCGGCGATTGTCTCGCGCGCCGGGCGGACCTCGTCAACGCCGTCAAACAAATCCGCGGTCATTTGGCATCATGGAAAATCACGCCAACCGTGTGCCGCAGACCCGACCGCAGCCGGCTCACACCATGGCGCAGATTGACGCGATAGGTGCCGCGCGTCCCCTGCACCGGGCGATGATGCACGGCAAAGGCGACGGCGTCGCCCTGCCGCAGCGCGACCACTTCGGCGCGCGACTGCATGCGCGGCCGCTGCTCCGTCAGCACGAATTCGCCTCCCTCGAAATCGCGATCCGGCTCCGACAAGAGGATCGCGACCTGCAGCGGGAACACATGCTCGCCGTAGAGGTCCTGGTGCAAGCAATTGTAGTCGCCGGCTTCATACTGCAGCAGCAACGGAGTCGGCCGGGTCTGACCGGCGTCATGGCAGCGTTTCAGGAACGCCTCGTGGCGCTCGGGATAGCGGATGTAGACCCCCATCGCCTCATTCCAGCGATTGGCGATGCCTTGCAGCCGTGCATAGAGTACGGGCCGCAGCACTGAAATCAGATCTGGCAGCGGATAGGAGAAATACTTGTATTCGCCGCGGCCAAAGCCGTGGCTTCCCATCACGATGCGGCTGCGGAAATGCGCATCGTCGGCATAGAGCGACGCCAGGGCCCGGCATTGGTCGGGCGCGAGCAAGCCCTTGAGTACGGCGCAGCCCTGGGCGTCGAGATCGGCTTCGGCTCGCGCCCAGTCGATTGCATTCACGCGGGCGGCGATATCGGTCGGGGGAACCGGACGAATGGCGGTGTTGGTTTTCATGCCCCCAATTTGGGGCAGCGGAAGGCTTTGCGCCACCCGATTTCTGGGAGGTGACGGCCCACTCCCATGTCGTCCCCGCGAAAGCGGGGACCCATAACCACAGGCTTTTGTTGTTGCCGAAACTGAGAGTTGTGCTCCAAACCGCGTCCTGTGGTTATGGGGTCCCGGCTCGCGCTTCGCTTGGCCGGGACGACGGACTACCCCCGCACCGGCAACGTAATCACATCGTAGGCGTGGCGGATCGTGCGCTTGAGCACAGGGTCCTCCAGCTCATACTCGAAGCGGTCGGCGGGGCGGATGCCACCCTTGGCGGCGAAGGTGCCGCCGAACATCGCGCAGCCATCCGGCAGCTTGCCGCCCTCAAAGCCCTTACTGACCAGCACATCGACCGGCAGCATCGCGTCCAACGTGCCCTCCTGGTAGAGTTCGCGCTTGCCGTTGATCCAGGCCCACGAGCGCAGGATCATCCGGTCCCAATGGCCAATGACGTCTTCCAGCTCCCACAGCGTGGAAGCGATCGGCTTGTCGCACATCTGCTTGGAAACGGTGACGCCATAGCTTTCGACTTTGCGGTCGGTGTGGTCGGAGCCGAGACCGACAAAGGTGCGGCCCTGCCAACCGATCAGGACGAACTCGACCTCGCCGCTCGAATCATTGCCGCAGGCCTCGATCGAGTCTTCCTGGGTCAGCCGGCGCGCCGAGCATCGGTAATAGATCGGAGTCGTTGCAGGCCGCGCAATACCGAGCGCCTCCAGCTCGGCGATATGCTTATCGCGCGCGACGGGATCGCGGCCGGTCCAGCCGGCGATCACGGCTTGGTCGATCGCCAGCGTCAGCGGCATGGAGCCGCCATCGCGGTCGATGACGTCAAAGGTCAGGTCAAACACGGATCCTATCCTCCATTCCGGCCGCCAGCTCGAAGATACGCCGGTCGGAGCCACCCGTTGAGGCCAGCATCAGCCCGACCGGCACCTCTCCCTCGCGATGGGCCGGCAGCGAGATTGCGCAGCCGTCGATCATGTTGATCAGCGTGCAATTTCGCAGCGAACGTAGATTCGCCACTGTGAATGTCTTGTCGTCTGCCAGATCGGCGATCTTGGGCGGAGTGTTCGCCGTCGTCGGCATGACGAGCGCGTCATAGGGTGCGAGCCGGACAGCGATGCGCGCGATCAGCGAGCGTCGCGCGTTGATGAGGTCGACATAGTCGGCCGCGCTGATGCCCTCTCCGCGCAGGATACGCACGGAGACGCGGGGATCATACTGTTCGCCTTTGCTGGTGATGAGATAGCGATGCCAGGCATAACTTTCGGAGGCGGCAAAACCGCCCTTGCTGTTCATCACGCCGACATCGAGAAATTCCGGCACCTCGATATGTTCGATCAGCGCCCCCGCGCGCGACAACCTCTCCAGCGTACGTTCGAAGGTCTTGGCCACGGCATCGTCGAGCTCATCGAGCGCCGTCGTCATCGGCACAGCAAGCCGCATGCCCTTGATCGGCCGTGGCCGCAATGTGGGTATCGCTTCATCGGCGAGCACGGCATCCAACGTCGCGCAGCATTGCACGGAGTTGGCGAGCGGCCCGTAGCTATCGAGGCTGAAGGATAGCGGCACGCCGCCATCAAGCGGGATGCGGCGCTGCGTCGGCTTGTAGCCGACGATACTGTTATAGGCCGCCGGGATGCGGCACGAGCCGCCGGTATCCGTTCCAAGCGCGCCATACGCCATGCGATCGGCGATCGACACCGCTGCACCCGAGGATGAGCCGCCGGGAACGTGGCCGGCGCTGCGCTGCCAGGCGCCCTTCGGCGTGCCGTAGTGCGGATTGATGCCGATGCCGGAATAGGCAAACTCGGTCATGTTGGTGCGACCGATCACGATGAAGCCGGCGCGACGCAACCGCGCCACCACGGGCGCATCCTTTTCCGCAGGCGCGGAATCCTCGAGCGCCCGCGAGCCCGCCCGCGTCACCTGTCCCTTGATGTCGAACAGGTCCTTGATCGAGACGGGAATGCCCGCAAAGCGCGATGGAGCGGCGCGCGCTTTGCGCAGGTGATCCATCGCGTCGGCCGCTTCCAGCACCGCGTCCTTGTCGACATGGACGAAGGTGCGCTGGCCCTCGCCTGCAGGGTCGGCAATTCTTGCAAGACACTCCTCGACGAGTTTGCGTGCGGAGGCGCGGCCGGCTTCGAGATCATCGGCAAGCGCGGCAAGGGTCGGGTTCGGCATGATTGTTGTACTCGGTTTATTCGGAGCCCGAAGGAGCCGTGATTTCCAGATCGAGCAGCGCGGAGCTCAGCGACTTGCCGTGCGCGTCGAGCGCGAGCGAGCGTGTTACCCCGCCGCCCAGCGTCTGGCCCATCACGAAATTGAGCGCCGCGATCTTCGGCAACTCATAACGTACTACCTCGCCTTCGACAACGCCGGAAAAATGTGCCTTCACGCGATCGGCGGTGACTTGCTCGACCAGCAGCGGATAATGCTTCTCATCATAAGCGATCACGGAGATGTTGGACGTGTTGCCCTTATCGCCGGTGCGCGAATGCGCGATCTCGCGGAGCTTCATGGATCACGCCTCGACGAAACGAACTTGCGGCTTCGCAAGCTCGCGCCGCAACAACACGGAAGCGACCGCCACCACGTCACGCGCGGATTTCCAGGCGCCGCCGCCGCCGGCCGGGCCGTTGGTGTAGAGCGTCTCGACTTCATTGCCGATGCGCACGGCTTCGCGCAAGTTTTCGGTGCGGCCGGCGACGCGCACGCGCACCTCGTAGGGTTCGTTGCCATGCGCGGAGACTTGCGGTCCGTGCAGCGAGTCCATTCCGACCAGGTCGAAGCGCAATTCATTCGTGGCAACGCCGGTCAGTTTCAGCCGCTCGCGGACGATGTCGAGCGCGAGCCGGCCGCGCGCCAATGCACCGGGGCCTGCATAGGAGATCTGCCCCTCGCCGATAAAACTGTCGATATAGCCGACCGAGACCTTCAACGTTCCGGTGCGTTTGGTGCCGCGGCCGCCGCTCACACGCACACGATCCGGCGCAATCTCCTCGACCGACACTTGCGAAAAATCCGCGACCACGTCCGGCTGGAAATATTGCGTGGGATCATGAACCTCGTAGAGCAATTGCTCCTTGCAGGTCTGCGCGGTGACCGCGCCGCCCGAGCCCGGCACCTTGGTGACGACGAGCGAGCCGTCTTCGCCGACTTCGCCGATGGGAAAGCCGAGCCGTGCGAGATCGGGGATGTCTTTATATCCGGGATCGGCGAAATAGCCGCCGGTGATCTGGCCGGCGCATTCGAGCAGGTGGCCTGCGACCGTGCCCTGCCCCAGCAGGTTCCAGTCATCCATGGCCCAGCCGAAGGCATAGATCATCGGCGCGAGGAACAGCGCCGGATCGGACGCGCGGCCGGTGATCACAACATCGGCGCCCTTGGTCAGCGCTTCCGCCATCGGCTCGGCGCCAAGATAGGCATTGGCCGAGAGCAGCTTGTTGCCGAGCTGCTTGATGGTGCCGTCGAACTCCATGATCGGGAGGTTGCCCGCCTTGCAGGCCTCCAGCACATCGTCGCCGACGACGGCTGCGACCTTGAGTTTCGACAAGCCCAGCGATCGCGCGATCTCCGCGGTCTTCCGCGCCGCAGCTTCCGGATTGGCCGCGCCCATATTGGTGACGATCTTGATGCTCTTGGCGGCGCAGAGCGGCAGCACGGCTCGCATGCGCTCTTCCAAGAGCGGGTCGTAGCCGCTTTCGGAGTTCTTCATCCGCGCCTGCTGCGCCAGCGCCACCGTGCGCTCGCCCAGGCATTCGAACACGAGGTAGTCGATATTGCCCTTCTCCGCGAGCTCGACCGCGGGCTCGATACGATCGCCCGAATAGCCTGCGCCGGATCCGATCCTGATCGCCCGCATCACTTCAGCCCGAAATCGGCGCGGTGCAGCTCTTCATTGCCGCTCATCTCGGCAACCTGCATCAATTCCTCCAATCCTTGGGCCGATGTCTTGGGTCTGGTGGTCCTTCTACGCGCGGGCCCAGCGCGACACAAGCGCTCCCGTCTCATCCATTGTGGCGTGATGGAATACGCGGCATGCACGAACGCGCATCTCGACCGTTGACGGCTGTTGGTCAAATGTCGCATCAAGACGACAACGAGTTTCGGGAGGAAATATCAGCATGGCCGAGTTGGCGCGCGCGAAACCAAAACCGACACCGGAGACCCAGCATTTCTGGGACGGCACGCAGGCCGGCGAATTGCGCCTGCAGCGCTGCGACGTCTGCGCGCAAGTCTACTTTCCGCCGCGGCCATTCTGCCCGTCCTGCGGCTCGCGCAAGGTCTCGATCTTCAAGGCGAGCGGCAAGGGCAAGCTCTATAGCTATGTCATCAACCACCGCCCCGCTGCACCCGGCTTCACGCCGCCCTACTCCATTGCCGTCGTCGAGCTCGACGAAGGCCCGCGAATGATGACCAACATCGTCGACTGCCCGCAGACGCCGGAGGCGCTCAAGCTCGACATGAAGGTCGAGGTCAAGTTCGAGAAGCTTGACGACAAGATCACCCTTCCCCTGTTCCGTCCGGCGAAGGGATAACGTCATGCGCAGGAATCAGGTTGCCGTCGTCGGCGCGGCCGAGACCACCGAGCTCGGCGTGATCCCGAACATGTCGCAGATCCAGTTGCACGCTGACGCGGCGTTGAATGCGATTGCGGACGCCGGACTCAAACTTTCCGATATCGACGGCTTTGCCACCGCGGTCGAGACGCCGCAGCAGGTCTGCCACTATCTCGGTATCAAGCCGACCTGGGTCGACGGCACGTCGGTTGGCGGCTGCTCCTTCATGCTGCATGTCCGCCATGCGGCTGCCGCCATCGAGGCTGGTCTCTGCAAGACCGTGCTGATCACGCATGCCGAGAGCGGCAAGTCGATGATCGGAAAGCAGCCGCGCTCGACGGCGCCCGACAGCCTCAACGGCCAGTTCGAACAGCCGTTCGGCGTGTACGGCCCGCCCAGCATGTTCCCGATCCCCGTGCTGCGCTTCATGAAGAGCTGGGGCATCACCCATGAGCAAATCGCCACGGTCGCCGTCGTGCAGCGCGAATGGGCGGGGAAAAATCCGCGCGCGACGATGAAGGATCCGATCACGGTTGCCGACGTCCTGAACTCGCGGATGATCGCCTATCCGTTCCGCCTCTTGCAGTGCTGCCTCGTCACCGATGGCGGCGGCGCGCTTGTCCTCACGTCCGCTGATCGTGCGAAGGATTTCCCGAGGAAGCCGGTCTACATCCTCGGCACCGGCGAGAGCGTGGAAACGCCGATGGTGAGCCAGATGGAGACCTTCAACTCCTCGCGCGCCTTCAAGGTCGCTGGTCCGTTCGCATTCAAGGAAGCCGGCATCACCCACAAGGATGTCGACCATCTCATGATCTATGATGCCTTTGCGCATCTGCCGCTGTTCGGGCTCGGCGATCTCGGCTTCATGCCTTATGAAGAGACCGGCCGATTCATCGCCGACGGCAACACGCGTCCCGGCGGCAAGCTGCCGCTCAACACCAATGGCGGCGGCCTGTCCTACATGCATTCGGGCATGTACGGCATGTACGCGCTGCAGGAGAGCGTGCGCCAGATGCGCGGCATCGCGCCGGCGCAGGTGCCGAAGGCGAAGATTTCTGTCTGTCATGGCGTCGGCGGCATGTTCGCGGCGTCGGGCACGATCATCTTTACGAACGAGAAGTAATCACTTGTCATTCCGGGATGGTCCGAAGGACCAGACCCGGAATCTCGAGATTCCGGGTTCGATGCTTCGCATCGCCCCGGAATGACAAGGAAGAACGGGAGGCACATTTGGCCAAATCACTCGAAGGCAAATCCATCATCGTGACCGGGGCGGGCCGCGGCATCGGACGCGAGATTGCGCTGCTCTGCGCCGCCGAAGGCGCCAAGGTCGTGGTCAACGATCCCGGTGGCGCAGCGGATGGATCCGGCACGAGCGCCACGCCCGCCGAGGAAGTGGTCGAGGAGATCAAAAAGCGCGGCGGCACGGCGGTCGCCAATTTCGAGACGGTTGCCGAAGCGATCCCCGCAAGCCGCATCGTCAAGGCGGCGACCGATCATTTCGGCAAGCTCGACGGCGTCGTGAACAATGCCGGCATCTTGCGCGACATGATCTTCCACCGCATGAGCGTGGAAGCCTTCGAAGCCGTCATCAAGGTGCATTTGATGGGCTCGTTCTACGTCTCGCATGCGGCGGCACGGCTGTTCCGCGAGCAGGAGAGCGGTTCTTTCGTCCATTTCACCTCGACCTCCGGCCTCGTCGGCAATTTCGGCCAGGCCAATTATGCCGCCGCGAAGCTCGGCATCGTCGGGCTGTCGAAATCGATCGCGCTCGATATGAGTCGCTTCAATGTGCGCTCGAACTGCATTTCTCCGTTTGCCTGGAGCCGGCTCATCGGAACCATTCCGACCGAGACCGAAGCCGAGAAGGCGCGCGTCGAGAAGATCAAGCAGATGGGTCCGGAGAAGATCGCGCCGATGGCCGCTTATCTGCTCAGCGATGCCGCCAAGGACGTCACAGGGCAGATCTTTGGCGTGCGCAGGAACGAAATTTTCCTGTTCAGCCAGAACCGTCCGCTGCGTTCGGTGCAGCGAAGCGAAGGCTGGACGCCGCAGACGATCGCGGAACACGCGATGCCAGCGCTGAAACCGTCGTTCTACAAGCTCGACCGTTCCGCCGACATTTTTAGCTGGGACGCGATTTGACAAATGGTTCCTAGGCAAGCCGGGATAAAATTTCGCGCCATCTGTGGTTGACGCCTGCTTTACGCCGGATTGCGAGCACATGATTTCCTCCCAAAAAAACCAAGGGAGGATTCCATGACAACTCCGCTGACCTTTCCCGATCATCTCGACAAACCCTTCGACCGCCGCAAACTGATCAAGGGCGCGGCGGCGCTCGCTGCGACCGCCGTAACTGCGAGCGCAACGGCTGCGGAAACCGTGGCGCCCTTCGGTGAAACCGGCGCTCCGACCAGAAATACCAATCGGCTACCCTTGGGCCCGCTGCCCGGCAGCCGTTATCCGGATGCCCACCTCGAGTCCGCCAACAAAGGAACCAAGCCTTCGTTCGGACCGCCCGGGTTCCCTGCCTTTGCCGGCACCAGCGGGGTTGAGCGGGTTGCAACCGGAATGCGCTGGGCCGAGGGACCGGTCTACTTCCCCGCAGGCCGCTATGTGCTGTTCTCCGATATCCCCAACAACCGCATCATGCGCTTTTGCGAGGATGACGGTCACCTCAGCGTCTACCGCCAGCCGTCGATGAATTCGAACGGCAACACCATCGATCGCGAGGGTCGCCTGATCACCTGCGAGCACAGTGGACGCCGGGTCACCCGGACCGAACTCGATGGGTCGATCACCATCATCGCCGACAAATACAACGGCAAGAAGCTCAACTCGCCGAACGATGTGGTCGCCGCCTCCGACGGCTCGATCTGGTTCACCGATCCGGTCTACGGTATCGGCGGCTATTATGAGGGCATCAAAGCCACCCCCGAGCAGGAAAAGCATAACGTTTACCGGGTCGATCCCAAATCGGGAGACATCAAGGTCGTCGCCGACGATTTCGTCGAGCCCAACGGAATTTTGTTCTCGCCCGACGAGAAGAAGCTCTACATCATCGACACGGGCTTTACGGACAATCCGGACAACGCGTGCCATATCCGTTCGTTCGATGTGGATGTCGGTGCCGGAAAGCTCTCGAACGGAAAGGTCTTCGTGGAATTCCCCAAGCCCGGCATTACCGACGGAATGCGCTGCGACAGGGACGGGAATGTCTGGTGTTCGTCGGGCTGGGGCGATCCGAACGAGGATGGCGTGCGCTGCTACAATAAGGACGGCGAGCTGCTCGGCAAGGTTCACATTCCGGAAACGGTTGCCAATCTGTGTTTCGGCGGCCAGCAAAGGAACAGACTCTACATCTGCGGCTCGACCTCGCTCTATGCGCTCTACACCGGTGCGCAGGGGGCGCTGAAGCCGTAAGGGGGCGAATGAGTCGTCATTGCGAGCCAACGGGTCCGCGCGAAGCGCGGCCCGATGACAGGCTCCGCGAAGCAATCCAGAGCCCGGAAGGAAGTCTGGATTGCTTCCGCCTTCGCTCTTTGAGCTACGGCGGACACGTCGTCGCTTCGCTCCTCGCAATGACGGACTAGCCCGTATTCCGCAAGCCGGCGGAAATGCCATTGATCGTGATCTGGATGCCGCGCAGCACCCGCTCGTCCGCATCTTGCGCACGATGCTGCTTCAACAGCTCGACCTGCACATGGTTGAGCGGATCGAGATAGGGGAAGCGATGGCGTACCGAGCGTTCCAGAAGCGGGTTGCCTTGCAACAGCCGGTCCTGCCCCATGATATCGAGCAGCGTCTCGATCACGAGATGCCATTCACGGCGGATGCGCCCGAAAATCCGTTCGCGTAAGCCTTCGTCAGGCACCAACTCCGCGTAGCGCGAGGCGATCGCGATCGAGCTTTTGGCAAGCACCATGTCCATGTTCGAGAGCAGCATGCGGAAGAACGGCCACTCCTTGTAAAGCTCCTTCAGGAACGGCATCCCCTGCTCCGGATGCTCTGCGATCCAGGCCTCGACCGCGCTGCCAAAGCCGTACCAGCCCGGTAGCATCAGCCGGCATTGCGCCCACGAAAACACCCAGGGGATTGCCCGCAAATCCTCGATCGCGCGGGTCTTCTTGCGCGAGGCCGGACGGCTGCCGATGTTCAGCGTCGCGATCTCGTTGATGACGGTAGAGTTCCAGAAATAGTCGACAAAGCCGTCGGTTTCGTAGACGAGGCCGCGATAGGCCTTGAAGGCGAGCGCGGACAATTGATCCATCGCGATCAGATAGTCGCGCTTCGGCGCGGGCTGCCGGGGATGCAACAAGCTCGCCTCCAGCGTCGCGGCCGCCAGGATTTCGAGATTACTGCGGCCCACCTCCGCATTGGAATATTTTGACGAGATGATCTCGCCCTGCTCGGTGATACGGATCTGGCCGTTCACCGCGCCGCCCGGCTGCGCGATGATGGCGTCATAGCTCGGCCCGCCGCCGCGGCCGACCGAGCCGCCGCGGCCGTGGAAGAGGCGCAAGCGCACGTGGTGGCGCTCGAACACCTCGACGAGCTGAATCTCGGCCTTGTAGAGCTCCCAACCCGAGGTGACGAAGCCGCCATCCTTGTTCGAGTCGGAATAGCCGAGCATCACCTCCTGCACCGCGCCGCGGCTGTCCACGAACTTGCGGTAATCGTGCAGCGACAGCATGCGGTCCATGATGCCCGCGCAGGCTTGAAGGTCCTCGATGGTCTCGAACAGCGGCACGATGTTGATCGCGCTCCGGCCCGACGGGTTGATCAGCCCGACTTCTTTCAGAAGCAGCGCGACCTCAAGCATGTCCGACATGCCCTGGCACATCGAGATGATGGATTGGGGAATGACGTCATCGCCGAATTTGGCATGCGCTTCGGCCGCGGCGCGGAACACCGCGAGCTCGCCCTGCGTCTCCTCGCTGTACTTCACGAAATTCGACGCCAGCGGGCGGTTGTTGCGCAACTCGTTGGAGAGCAGCGCCACGCGCGCCTCCTCGCTCAGCGCGAGGTACGACATGCCGGGCATCGCTGCGTCGAGCAGCTCGGCGACCGTGCGCTCATGGACGGCCGAATTCTGCCTCATATCGAGGCGCGCGAGGTGGAAGCCGAAGCAATCGACCGCGCGACGCAAGTGCCGCAACCGGCCGCGCGCGATCACGCGCGCATTGTTCGAGATCAGCGAGCGGTCGAGCACGTCGAGATCGGCCTGTAATTCCTTGACGCTCGTGTAAGGCTCCGCCTGGCCGACCGGCCGCCGCACCACCTCGACCTGGAGTCGCTGGGCGGTCGCGGACAGCCGCGCATAGATGCCGGAGACAGCCAATCGATAGGGCTCGCCGCGCCGGTGCGGCGAGGTATCGGGCGAGCGCTGCGCCAGCGCGCGCAATTCTTCGGAGACATCGGCCAGATGCGCTGCGATCGAGAGCTCCGCGCCGAGCATGTGCAGCTCTTCGAGATAGAATTGCAGCACGCGGCTCGCTTGCAGCTTCAACGTGCCGCGCATCACGTCAGCGGTGACAAAGGGGTTGCCATCGCGGTCGCCGCCAATCCAGCTTCCCATCCTCAGGAAAGAAGCGATCTCGGAAGGTTCGGCCTCGCCGATATTGAGCCGGTCTTCCAACGCGCAAATCAGCCGCGGCACTTCGCTGAGGAAGGTATAGTCATAGAACGAAAGGCCGTTGGCGACCTCGTCCAGCACGGTGAGCTTGGTCCGGCGCAACAGATTGGTCTGCCACAGCGTCAGCACCGCCCGACGGAGCTGCTCGTCGCTGGCCTCTTTCTCCTCCGACGTCAGTTGCACGCGCTCGCGGCGGTCGAGGAGATGGGCGATCTCCATCTCGCGATCCATCGTGCTCTTGCGGCGGACTTCGGTCGGGTGCGCCGTCAGCACCGGGCTGACCAGCGCGGTCTTGAAGAATGTCTTCAGCTCCGCGTTCGAGATGCCGCCTGATTGCGACAGCGCCACGGTATCGGCGAGCGCGCCGGCCCGCGGCGCGCCCCTGGCGGCGCTGCGGGTGCGCATCTGGCGGATGGTGTTCTGGTCCTCGGCAATGTTGGCAAGATGCGAAAAAAAGCTGAAGGCGCGGACGATGCGCACGGTGTCGTCAATCGACATGCCGTCGAGGATCGATTCGAGCTCGCGGCGGGCGGCGCGGTCCTCGTCGCGATGGAAGCGGATGGAGGTCTGCCGGATACGCTCGACGAGGTCAAACACGTCGGCGCCTTCCTGGTCGCGCACGGTGTCGCCGAGGATGCGTCCAAGCAGGCGGATGTCGTTGCGCAGCCGGACATCCTCCTCCAGCGCCTGCGCGTCATCAGCCCGGTTGGGCCTGAGCTCGGCATCGGAAGGCATGGTTTGGGAGGACATCGTCGGCTACTCCAGGAGCTGTCCGGCGCTTTCAAGTCTTAGAAGTTTTTTGCTGCGGCGCAAGATGAAGATGGAGGCGGTGCTGGACCCGAGGGCGGCGAGATTGCCGGCGCGACGAGGTGGCCGTCTAGCAGCCGGAACCGCCTTGACCCTTCGTTATTGCGAGGAGCGATAGCGACGAAGCAATCCACAGCCTCACGCGTGGCTCTGGATTGCTTCGCGGAGCCTGTCATCGGGCCGCGCTCCGCGCGGACCTGTTGGCTCGCAATGACGGTGTTCCTCATGAGCAATCGTTCTCGCGGCGCATGGCGTCCGAGCTTTGTGAAATTTTTGTCCCTCTGAGATCAAGGGCGCAGGGAAGACCGGATGCTGGTTGCACCCGTGGAATGCGCAGAAAGAAAACCACAGGTCCAACCGGAGCGACCCGGCCTTCCCTGCGCAATGGTTTACGGCTTATACGCGCTCTCCTCGGTGTGCCGGGCTTTCTAGCCACCGTCCCCCCGGGCTCTCGGCGTGTCGTGCCCGTCAGGGCCGACATCGCCATCCCGGGGGTTGACACCAGCGTCGGGGTGTCAGGACCACACGATTTCGCCATCCGCTTCGACCGCGCTCGTCAGTCGCAGCCAAAAGCGTCCATCGCTCCCCGCCTCAACGTCCGTGACGACGCGTCCGCCCCTCCAGCCGAGCCGGGATGGAGCGGAAAAGATCACATCTTTCCGAAAAACGGAAGCAGAATATTTTTGGCGAGAGGTCTTGACTTAAGACGACGAAGATTCCGATAAAACGAAGTGATTTGCCCGACGAGGCTGGGCAAGAACTTGCGATCAGCCCAGTTGAGCCAGCTGTTGAGGACGACCGGCGAGCAGAAGCGTGCAGTAAGTCCAGAATGCGCTCAGAGCGGTCCAAGTGGAGTTTAGGCGAGCTGCGAGGC
>NZ_DATGFH010000029.1:0-3361 GCF_035309285.1 Bradyrhizobium sp.
TGCTCGCCAATCTCTCTGCGATCGTGCAATTCCTGCCCGAGGATCTCTCAGCCTTTTTTGCCGCGCATGAGCTGTTGCGCGTCGACCTGCAGGAGCGACCGAGCGGGCTGGTGGTTTCGGGGATCGAGGAGGGCGCAGCCGAGCTCGGCATCTGCTCGGGCGCGGCCGCGACGCGCGCGCTTGAAGCCTTCCATTATCGCTACGATCATCTGGTGCTGGTGATGCGGCCCGATCATCCGCTTGCGGGAGGTGAGGGGCTGATGTTCACCGACACGCTCGATTTCGATCACATCGGCCTGCACACCGCGAGCTCGATCTATCTCCGGGCGCAGCTTGCCGCGGCCGAGGCCGGCCGGCCGATGCGGCTTCGCATCAACGTGCCAGGCTTCGACGCGGTGTGCCGGATGGTGCAGGCCGGCATGGGGCTCGGCCTGATTCCGGATCGTGCCTTCGAGGTGGTCGGTCCGGCATGGGACTCTGCGCCGTTCGTCTGCGCGACGATTGGGCGAAGCGTGAATTGAAGATCGTGGTGCGTGATCAACGCCAGCTCTCCGCGACGGGCCGTCTCGTGCTCGATCACCTGCGCGAGGCGGAAGAGACAAAGCATGCGGCTCTCACCTGAAGCGTTCTGCGACGCCGTGGCTGTGCGCGATGCCGGCGTTTCTCGCGCTCATCACCGTCGTGGCGGAGGTCTCGCTGTGGCTGCCGATGCTGCTCGGCATGATCCAAGTCAGTTAATATCCAAGTCAGTTAATGTTGATGAATGCGGACAGAATTACATCTTGGTAAGACAGGAAAAACTCTCCAAACTGTAAGTTGATTGGTTGCGCCGGCGCGCTCATCCTTGGGCCAACTCTCTTGGAGGAGGTTCGCATGAAAAAGTTTACCATCGCTGCTCTTGCCGCGCTCGTGATCGCAGGCTCGACCGCGGTCTATGCGCAGTATCATCCGTGGCTCCGGGACCACACGATGTTCATGCGGATGAGCCCGGAGGACCGTGCGGCGCTCGCCGATGCGCGGATTGCCGCGATCCATGCCGGACTGAAGCTGACGCCGGACCAGGAGAAGCTGTGGCCACCGGTGGAGAGCGCGGTGCGGGATTTCGCCAAGCTGCGGATCGATCATATTCAGGCGTGGATCAAGGCGCGGGAAGACACCCAGGATCAGCAGAAGCCGGATGATCCGGTCGCGCGGCTGCGCGAGCGCGCCGACAACATGGCGGCCTCGTCTGCCGCGTTGAAGAAGATCGCCGACGCCGCCGATCCGCTCTACAAGACGCTGGACGAGGGCCAGAAGCGCCGGCTTGCCATCCTCACCCACGCGCACCGTTTCGGCGGCCAAGGCGGCTGGCGCCACCGCTGGATCGAGCGTCACCGCGACGGGGACGGTGACCATGATCACGGCGGCCCCGAGCGGCTCTGAGCTCGCATCGCCTCCTCGGGAAAGCATGGGAAAAGCCGCCGGAATCCGGCGGCTTTTGGCTTGTCCGGGCAGCGTCCGAATGGAGGAAAAATCCGTCAGCCTTGCTGGACATTGGGGGGTCGCTTTGCTAAACGACCCGCTCTTGACGAAGGCCTTCCGGACAAGATGGCTCCGGGCGCATAGCTCAGTTGGTAGAGCAGCTGACTCTTAATCAGCGGGTCCCAGGTTCGAGCCCTGGTGCGCCCACCAAAGCAAGATCAAGCAGTTAGCGGGAGACAGAACCGGAACGGTGTTCGCGGTTTGCAGCTTGGTTTGCAGTTTTTGTTCTGGAGGTGTTTCCATGTCCGATGTTTTGTATGACGATGGCGACGGGCCGTCAGAGCTTTGGTTCAAAAATCATCAATGGGCGGTGACTGACTACGGAGTCGAGGTGGTCAAACCCACGTCCTACTATCATTTCGATAAAACCCGTCTCCTTGAATCAACTGACTACGGCTCCGGCGAACTGTATGATTGGCCGGTTCACATGGCTGAGAAAACCTGGGTAGATATCGAGGCGTTCATCGAGGTTTTCCTCAAGGCGTTGGAACTGCATGCCGGCAGCTATCGTGGAAATGTCGACAAAGAGATGCTGACCAAGAGCCTCGCGCGTGCCCGCAAGGAAGCTCTAAGGCGCTAACCGAAAGTCGCCACCAATTTCACAATCGCCTGTTCGGCCAACTCCGCTTGGCCGCCGAGATAGTGCGCTTTCAGAATCTCGTCGACGTCGCGTGGTGAGTGGCCAGTGATGGCCGCGATCTGCGGCGTCGTGCATCCCGACAATGCGAGCCGTGTCACGGCCGTACCGCGTAAATCGTGGAAATGTAAGTCGTGGTCCCCGAGCTTCGCCCGATCGAACGCCTTGCCCCACGAAGCGCGGAAGCCGTCGCTTGTCCACGGCTCGCCGAAGGTATTGCGCAAGATAGGACCTTCCGGCTTTTCCGGCCGACGAGCATCGAGCGCGGCTTTCAATGGTGCGCCGATCGGAATCACGATGCGCTTTTTCTTTTTGCCGCGTCGCTGCTTGTTCGGTTGCAGCCTGATATGCGTGCCGTCGTATTGTTGCCAGGTGATACCGATCAACGTGCCTTGGCGCTGCCCGGTCCATAACGCCATCAACAGAGCAAATTGCAACTCCGGAGATGCGACGTTGCAAAACGCCTTTATGTGGTCGGGCAGCCAAATCAGATCAGCCCGATCGGCTTCATAGAGCCGGCCGCCGCGCTCGCAAACGTTGACCGCGATCAAGCCGCGATCCTTGGCCACTGCAAGTACGCGCGCGAGCACGGTCCACGCGTAATCCGCCTTCCGCGGATTGGCGGCCATATCGTCGCGCCACTCTTTGAATTTCCCGCGCGCTCGGCGATCTTGCACGACGGCAAGCGGCATCGTGCCGAACTCTTCCTCGATTGCCTTGAGGTAGCGCAGATAATCCTTTCGCGTTTTGTCACCAAGGCTCGTATATTCGGTGGCGCTTTTGAACGCGGCAATCAGACTAAATAAATTCCCGGCGGGAGGCTTCTTCCGTTCCACGTGTGCGCGGGTATAGGCGACGAAAAACTGCGCATCATTTGGCTGCAATGGCGTGCCGTCATCGGCAGCGAGCAGGGGGCCGCCGCGCCAGGCGTAGAAATATTTTTGCTTTGTCCCGTCAGCGAGGCGCTTAGTCGCGCTCGCGACGCCGGGAAGCTTTCTCCGATTCATACTCACGTTCCCACGCTTCGAACTCATCGGCCGGCGCGACGCTCGGCGCTTTCAGCAAAACAATGATCGTACCATCGCGACGCACTTCGATAGCTTCTGCGCCAGTCTGCCGCGCCGCCCGAATTGCTCGGGCGACGTCGGCTTGCGCGATTGATGCGGGGCGGCGGGTCACGATTGCTGTGAGGTGTCTTCGGGT
>NZ_DATGFH010000030.1:0-8399 GCF_035309285.1 Bradyrhizobium sp.
CTCCTCGGGCTATGTGCAGCGTTCGATCGCGACGATGCCGAAGCAGGGCTCGAAGCGGCCGTGGCGGCTTTACCAGAACTATGCGCTCGACATCGTCAGCTTGCGCTTCGGCAAGGTCGATGACGGCGTGATGCAGTATTCCTGACCGCAGCATTCTATGTTCTCCGCCATTCGCAGCGTCGCAAAGTTCCGAGCGGGAACATTCGGCGTGGCGGGTAGCCTCGCGGCGCGCGCCAGTCGCGCGCCGCTTGCCGCGAATCGCGCATTGAGGTAGTAGCTCGCCCGGGACAAATTCTTTTCCGTACAACGCTGACGTTCGAGCCGTTGCCATTCAGGGGAGCGCGGACATGCACGTCCTTGCTCTAGTCACGCAAAAAGGCGGGAGTGGCAAGAGCACTCTGGCCACAGGCCTTGCCGTTGCGGCAATGGGAGAGGGAAAGCGCGTCGCGCTCATCGAAGCGGACCCGCAAGGCACCATATCGAAGTGGAAAGAACGGCGGACCAATCCATATCCCCACGTCGAATGTCTTGCCGATCCCGACGAGATCGAACGGTTGATCGCTCGCCTCGAGGCGGAAGGGATTTGGCTCACAATCATCGATACGGCTGCAACGAACAACGCGCTGGCGATGCGCGCCATCGTCGAGACCGATTTTTGTCTCATCCCAGCGCGACCGACTCCGGCCGATATCGAGGCTGCGATACCGACGCTCATCGCTATCCGCCGCCTCGGCCGCCGGTTTGCCTTCGTGCTCAATCAGACGCCGCCGCGAGGCTGCCGCGTGAGCGAGGCCGGGGCATCGCTGAACTCGCTTGGCTGCCTGGCGTTACCTTACATCGGCCAGCGCAATGATCACCAGGATGCGCTCGGGTTGGGGCTGGGGGTGACCGAGTTTGCGCCGGCCGGCAAAGCCTCGGAGGAGATCCGGAGCCTGTGGGGCTGGGTGTCGCAACAACTCACCGCGGGGTTATCCGATCATGAGCAAATCGTCCTCAAGGCGGTCTCCTAACGAGCAGCGGCCCGCCCGTCGCTCGCTGGTGGAACTGACCGCTGCGGCCAGCCGCGCGGTCGACGAGGCCCTGCCGGTGGCGCCGACGCCCTCGACGCCGGCTGCCGCAAGCCCAGCGGAGACATCCACCACAACCGCCGTCGCGGGAGAAGCGGCCGCCGAGGCGCCTGCCGTGCTACCCGAAGCTGCGACGGCGGCGAGGCCCGAAGGCAGCGCATTGTCCGCTTCCGACAACACTGCGGATATGGCGGTGAAGATTGCCAAGGAGTTTCAGGCCGGTGCCTTGGACGACTTCAGGCTCAGCATCAATGCCGCGCTGGACTATGCGAGACATCTCGTCGAGACGCGCCCGCCAGCCGCGGGAGCGTCGAAGGGCGACCCTGCGGCGAGGCCAGAGGACCCTGTGCGAACCGGCCTCCAGGCTGCGGCACAGTACCACGCCGAGTTCCTCGAGCTTGCGAAAGCGAACGTCGAAACCGCCCTCGATCACGCGCACGAGCTGATCGGAGCGAGAACGCGCACGGAATTCGTCGAGGTGTCGAGCAGGCTTGCTCGCAAGCAGTGCGAGTTCGCCCTGCGGCAAGCCGGCGCACTGAAATCGTTTGCGCGCACCGTCACAAAATCCGATCCGAAATAAGTTGCGTTCCTGCCAAAGCGCGATGATTTGAGGAATCATCATCGCGCTTCAGCTCTTTGTTTGCGCATGATCTTTTTGGAGTCGCTGCAAACCCCGCATCCAAATGCGGGGCAGGTTTTTTCCGGATCATGCGCTAGTCCTTGTATTCGCAACCCAGTCGCTGCAGCGCCTCGTCGACCCATCGGCGATCGGGGGTGCCGGCCATGATCTGCTGGATCGCCTTCTCTTCGCTCGCTTTCTTGGCCTGGGTCAGCTTGCAGATGTCGGCAGCGTCGTCATACGGCACGCACAGGACGCCATCGTCGTCGGCAACGATAAGATCGCCCGGTTCGACCAGCATGCCGTCGATCGAGATCGGGCAATTGATCTCGCCGGGGCCGTCCTTGTAGGGACCGCGATGCGCAACGCCCGCCGCGAAGACGGGAAATGATCCCGCGCGGATGGCGCCGGCGTCGCGGATCGAGCCGTCGATCACGAATCCCGCCACGCCCTTCTTCTCGGCAAGCGTCGACATGATCTCCCCGATGATGGCGTTGATCAGGACGCCGCCTGCGTCGACGACGATGACATCGCCGGGCTCGGCGAGATCGATCGCCTTGTGGACCATCAGATTGTCGCCGGGCCTCGTCTTGACGGTGAGCGCGGGGCCGCCAAGCCAGCCGCCAGCGTGCATCGGGCGCAGCCGGTTGGTGCCCGCGATCCTCGACATGACGTCGCTCACATTGGCGACCGGCAGCGAGCGAAACTGCTCGACCAGATTCGGCGAGATCTTCCGCTTCGCCTTGTGAATCGCAAATCCTATGGCCATCTGCTTTCTCCGGGACAATCCAAAATTACGAGATCAGGCCGCGCGCCGCTCGAGGTAGGCGTTGAGCCGACTGTAAACGCGGCGCGCATTGCCTTCAAAGATCTTCGCCTTGTCGTCTGCGCTCAGTGTCGGAAGCGCGTCGATATAGCGGCGGGTATCGTCGAAGTGATAACCGGTCTCCGGATCGATGCCGCGGACCGCGCCGACCATTTCCGAGGCAAACAGGATGTTCTCGATCGGGATGACCTTTGTCAAAAGCTCGATGCCGGGACGGTGATAGACGCAGGTATCGAAGAAGACATTCTTCAAGAGATGGTCCGACAGCGGCGGCAACTTCATGTCCTGCGCCAGCCCGCGGTAACGGCCCCAGTGAAAGGGCACGGCGCCGCCGCCATGCGGAATGATGAATTTCAGGGCCGGAAACCGCTTGAACAGATCGGAGGTCAGGAACTGCATGAAGGCGGTCGTGTCGCCGTTCAGATAGTGCGCGCCGGTCCCGTGGAAGCAGGGATTGCAGGACGAACTGACATGGACCATCGCGGGCACGTCGAGCTCGACCATCTTCTCGTACAGCGGAAACCACCATTCATCGGTCAGCGGAGGATCGCACCAATAGCCGCCTGCCGGATCGGGATTGAGGTTGCAGCCGATGAAGCCAAGCTCCTTGACGCATCTTTCCAGCTCCTCGATGCAGTTCGCCGGTTTGACGCCCGGGCTTTGCGGAAGCTGGCAGACGCCGACGAAGTTCTTCGGGAACAGGGTACAGACCCGGTGGATCAGGTCGTTGCAGATCCTTGTCCACTCGATGCTCGTCGCGGCATTCCCGACGTGATGCGCCATTCCGGCAGCCCGCGGGGAGAAGATGGTGACGTCGGTGCCTCGCTCCCGCTGCAGTCGAAGCTGCGCACCTTCGACGCTCGCCCTGATCTCGTCGTCGGTGATGCCGAGGTCCGTGGTGAGCGGGCGGCGCGACTTGTCGGCAAGGGCAGCGAGCTGCTTGTCCCGAAACGCATGCAGCTTGGGCGGCTCGGTGGTGTAGTGTCCGTGACAATCGATGATCATGGTTTTTCTTTCGTCTGGAAACGATCAGCTTGTGGCGGGCGGGACGTTTCTATCAGGCCGGTCGTGGATTGTCCGCTGGTCAAAGGTCTGGCCGGCCTTGCCCCACCTGCATCACTGCCGCCCTGAATCGAAAAGGCCCCGGACCGATATCCGAGGCCTTCGATTTTGGTCTCTATCGCCCCGTTCAGGCGGCGGGCTTGCCGATCGTCACCTTCAGCGTGCCGACGCCCTCGACGCCGCACTCGACCTTGTCGCCCGGCGAGAGCGCGGCAACGCCGGCCGGCGTGCCGGTCATGATGATGTCGCCGGCGCCGATCTCGACCTGCTGCGACAGCTTCCAGATGATCTCCGGGATATTCCAGATCAGCTCGGTGAGGTCGCCCTTCTGCCGTTCGGTGCCGTTCACGGACAGCCAGATCCTGCCCTTTGCGGGGTGACCGATCTTCGAAGCCGGCTGCAGCGGTGAGCAGGGCGCGGAATGGTCGAAGGACTTGCCGATCTCCCACGGCCGCTCTTTCTTGCGCGCGGCCTGCTGCAGGTCGCGCCGCGTGAGATCGATGCCTACCGCGTAGCCATAGACGTGATCGAGCGCCTTCTCGACCGGAATGTTCTGCCCACCGCTCTTCATCGCCACCACGAGCTCAACCTCGTGATGCATGTCCTTGGTCAGCGGCGGATAGGGAATGGTGGCGCCGTCAGGCTCCAGCATGTCGGCGTGCTTGGCAAAGAAGAACGGCGGATCCCGCTCGTCATTCCCCATCTCGCGGATGTGCTCGAGATAGTTGCGGCCGACGCACCAGATGCGGCGCACGGGAAAGGATTTGGATTCGCCCGCAACCGGGAGCGCGGCCTGCTGCGGGGCGGGAATGACAAAGGACGTGGCGTTCATGAACGGTCTCAGCGGTTCCAAAGGGAGATCGGAGCCCTAATACGCGGTTGTTCCGACCGAGGCTAGTGCCGGACGGCAGCAAAAAAGGTAGGGCAGGAATGACTGCAATATCTAGAGAGGAGGGCGGCTACGAGCCCGCCGAATAGGCCAGCACGGGAGCTGCGCCTGTGTCACGCTGCTGCAGGCGGAAAAAGGACGCGTAGCGGCCGCCGCGGCGCAAGAGATCGTCGTGCCGGCCTTGCTCGACGATCTCGCCGGCCTCGACCACCAGAATGGTGTCCGCATGCATGATGGTGTGCAGGCGGTGGGCGATCACGATGGTGGTGCGGTTCTGGCAGAGATGCTCGATCGCCTCCTGCACCTGCTTTTCGGACTCGGAGTCGAGCGCCGCGGTCGCTTCATCGAGGAGAATGATCGGCGCGTTCTTGATCAGCGCGCGGGCCACCGCAATGCGCTGGCGCTGGCCGCCGGAGAGTTGCGTGCCATGCTCGCCGACCGGCGTGTCGTAGCCGAGTGGGAAGCCCATGATGAATTCATGCGCACAGGCGGCCTTCGCGGCCTCGATGATCTCGGCTTCGGTCGCGTCCACCTTGCCGAAGGCGATGTTGGCGCGGATGGTGTCGCGGAACAGATAGACGTCCTGGCCGACATAGGCGGTCTGGTGTCTGAGTGAACGGCGCGACACCTTCGAGATCGTCTGGCCGTCGATCACGATCTCGCCCTGGGTGACTTCGTAGAAGCGCAGCAGCAGCGCCAGCACCGTGGATTTGCCGCCGCCGGAAGGGCCGACCAAAGCTGTGACCTTGCCTGGTTCGGCGACGAAGCTCATGCGGTTCAGAACGGTCTCGCCGGCGCGATAGCAGAAGCTGACATCGTGCAATTCGACCCGCGAATCCGTGAGCTTCAGCGCGGGCTTGTCGTCGTCCGAAACCTCGGTCGCCGGGCTGTCGACGACTTCGAGCAGCATGCGCGCGCCGACCAGGCTGCTATTGAGGTCGATGTTGAGCCGCGCCAGCCGCTTGGCCGGCTCATAAGCCATCAGGAATGCCGTCAGGAACGAGAAGAATTGGCCGGGAGTCGCGTGCAGCGCCACCACGCCATAACCGCCATACATCAGGCCTGCCGCGACCGCGAAGCCGCCGAGCGTCTCCATCAGCGGGCCCGAGCGGTTCGACACCCGCGCCATCTTGTTGGCGGTGCGCTCGACCGCTTCGATGCTCTCGTTGATGCGCTCGCGCATGGTCTGTTCGAGCGTGAAGGCTTTTACCGTGCGGATGCCTTGCAGCGATTCCTGCATGGTCTCGAGGATATCCGCCGTGCCCGTGAACTGGTTATAAGCGAGCCCCTTGATCCGCTTCACAAGCTTGCGGAGCACCAGCATCGCCGGCGGCGCTATCAAGAATCCGAGCATCGCCATATAGGCGTCCTGGACCAGCATCACCGTGACAAGCCCGATCAGCAGCAAGAGATCGCGGCCAACCGCGTTGATCAGGAGGTTGAGCACCTGCGTGACGGAGTTGGCGCCCTGGGTCAGACGCGCTAGAAATTCGGACGAGTGCCGCTCGGAGAAGAAACCGACGCTCTCGCTCATCAGCTTGCCGAACAGGCGGCGCTGGTTGTTCGCGAGGATCGCGTTGGAAATCTTCGACAGCGTCACGGTCTGCTGATAGATCGCGATGCCCCGCGCCAGGAACAACAGGAAGATGACTACGGAATAGGCCGCGATGCCCGGAAAATTCTTGTCGACATAGGCCTTGTTGATGGCCGCGCCGAGCAGATAGGCCGACAGCGATGTCGCGCCGGCGGCGACCCCCATCAGCACAAAGGCGAGCAGATAGCGGCGCCAGTAAATGGCGCCTTGTTCCATCACCAGGCGGTGAATCAGCATCGCGGCCCCATAGGGGTCGTCGGTGATTTTCCTTGGAAATTCGGCCATCCCACGTCCCTGGCAGCGTCGCGCGCAACGGCGTCGCGCGCGATCTAAGCGCTCTTGCCCGCTTGGCCGGCGTTTTTCAAGCCCATTTAAGGGTCTTGCGGGAGGCTCGATTTCAGGCGGAGGCCGCGTGCTGGATCTCGGCCTGGCGCTCGCGGACGAGCTTCTCCTCCCAGGCGAGCGCGTGGCGGGCGATCGTCTCCAGATCGTCGTATTGCGGTGTCCAGTCGAGCGTGGCGCGGATGCGGCTTGTGTCGGCCACCATGGTCATGATGTCGCCGGGGCGCCGCGGCGCATATTGAACCGCGAAATTGCGGCCCGAGACGCGGCGCACAGCCTCGATCGCTTCGAGCACGGAATAGCCGCGGCCGTAGCCGCAGTTCAGCGTCACCGAGTTGCCACCGCCGCGCAAATATGACAACGCCGCGCGATGCGCCTCGGCAAGATCGGTGACGTGAATGAAGTCGCGGATGCAGCTTCCATCCGGCGTCGGGTAGTCGGTGCCGAACACGTCGATCTTGGCGCGCTGTCCGGTCGCGGCTTCCACCGCGATCTTGAGCAGATGCGTCGCGCCATTGGTGGCAAGGCCCATGCGCGCCTGAGGGTCCGCGCCGGCGACGTTGAAAAAGCGCAGCACGACGTAGCTCATGCCGTGGGCGGACGCGACATCGTGCAGCATGATCTCGGTCATGAGTTTCGAGGAGCCATAGGGCGACAGCGGCCGGGTCGGCACGTGCTCGGGCACCGGCACCTGCTCCGGATTGCCGTAGACCGCGGCGGTAGAGGAAAAGATGAAGCGGCTAATGCTGGCCCTGACCGCGACGTTGAGCAGACTTCGCGTGGTCATGGTGTTGTTGCGATAGTAGCCGAGCGGATCGCGCATCGAATCCGGCACCACGACGGAGCCCGCGAAGTGGATGATGCTCTCGACCCGATGCTGCGCGATCACGCCTTCGACCAGGTTCTCGTCGCCGGCATCGCCAATGAAGAGCGGCACGGCTTCGGGCAAGAAGGCGGAAAAGCCGGTTGAGAGATTGTCAACCACGACCACGCTTTCGCCGGCTTCCACCAGCGCACGAACCGTGTGACTTCCGATATAGCCGGCACCGCCGGTGACAAGCACAGTCATGACCTTCCCCGTCACGTATCTAATTTTTTGCGGAAGCTAACCGCTCGACGGTGAAGAGGGAGTTTCGTCGCCGACGAACTGGAACCGATGCTTAATCTTGCGTATAGGAAATGCCTAAAATTGGAGTGTTTTTCGTGCCGGGCGAGAACCAACTGGCTGGTGATTTGCAGGTGATCGTGCCGAACCTGCACCGGCGCTATTCGGGGGTCACCGCGACCAACCGCATGGTGGCGCCGAAGCTTGCGAGGCGCGTCCGCGCCGCCTGGTTCGGCTCCTATGCGCCCGAGGGCATCGCGCCCATGGGCTTTGGTGATCTCCTGAAGCTGTGGCGCCGGCGGACGCCTTTGATCTGGCACGCGCGCCGCAATGACGAGATGATCGTCGGCTTGCTGCTGCGTGCGCTCGGTTGGCCCTTGAGGCTCGTGTTCACCTCGGCGGGGCAGCGCCATCACAAACGGCTCACGCGATGGCTGATCAGCAAGATGGATGCGATCATCGCGACGTCGGATGCGTCGGCGTCGTATCTGAAGCGCGAAGCCACCGTCATTCCACACGGCGTCGACACCGACATCTACGCGCCGCCGCAGAACCGCGCGGCGGCGTTTGCGGAAAGCGGATTGCCGGGCCGCTACGCCATCGGCTGCTTCGGACGCATCCGTGCGCAGAAGGGCAGCGACATCTTCGTCGATGCGATGTGCCGGTTGCTGCCGCGCTATCCGGATTTCACCGCCGTCATGGTCGGCGCGATCGTGGCGGAACAGGCGGGCTTTGCCAACGAATTGAGGAGGCGCATCGAGGCGGCGGGGCTCACCTCGCGCATCGTCATCACCGGCGAGCTCGACATCGAAGAGGTGCAGCGTTGGTACCAGCGCCTCACCATCTATGCCTTTACCTCGCGCAACGAAGGCTTTGGCTTGACGCTGATCGAAGC
>NZ_DATGFH010000031.1:0-59962 GCF_035309285.1 Bradyrhizobium sp.
GACGTCCGGCAGCAGTCCATCGCCGTGTTGCCGACGCCGATGATGAGCACGCGCTCGCCGATCTTCGTCGTGTGCCCGAAGGCGACGGAGCCGAGCCAGTCGATGCCGATGTGGATGCGATCGGTGTCGTAGCGGCCGGGGATCTCGAGGTTCTTGCCGCGCGGCGCGCCGCTGCCGACGAAGACCGCGTCGTAGCCCTCGCGCAGGAGGGCCTTCATGCTCGTGATGGGGGCGCCGTAGCGGACCTGCACGCCCATGCCGAGGATCGCGTCGATCTCTTCCTGCAGGACCTTCTCGGGCAGGCGGAAGGAGGGGATGTTCGAGCGCATCAAGCCGCCTGCGACCGGGAGCTTCTCGTAGATCGTGACGTCGTAGCCGAGGGGCGCCAGGTCGTTCGCGACCGCGAGCGACGCCGGCCCGGCGCCGATGCACGCGACTCGCTTTCCGTTCTTCTGCGCCGGCGCCTTCGGCAGGCGATCGCGGATGTCACCGCGCAGGTCGGAGGCGACCCGCTTCAAGCGGCAGATCGCGACCGGGGTTTCCTCGACGCGGCCGCGACGGCAGGCCGGCTCGCAGGGTCGGTCGCAGGTGCGACCCAGAATTCCGGGAAACACGTTCGATTTCCAATTGATCATGTAGGCGTCGCTGTAGCGGCCTTCGGCGATCAAGCGGATGTATTCCGGGACGGGGGTATGTGCAGGGCAGGCCCACTGGCAATCGACTACCTTGTGGAAGTAGTCGGGGGCCGAAATATCAGTCGGTCTCATTCCTACCTACTATATCCGCGCAAGCACCCGGTCAGCGCGGCCTTTTCTCATTCAGAACGCAAAGTCCGCGCTCTTGTCGTTTCCGAATTGGATCATAGGCTTACCTTATTAGAGCCATTCAACTTGCTGCACAAAGCCAAATTTGCCTGATCGACTGCTTTTGACAGTACAGCCCCAAAAATTACCGTCACAGCGCCGCTTATGCGGCACTGCAGCAATCGAAATGATGCAAATTGACGCTCTGCTCTCAGGATGGCGGAAGGTCGCTTTTCGCGAGGTCCCACAACAGGTCGTAAATCCCCGATGAGATGAGCTGCGCATCTGCGGGGGCTGCGGTGCCGGTGAAGCGGGCGGCGAGCACGCCCGTGATCGCGCCGACATCCGTGCCGTCGATCAACACAAACCAGTCGGCCGCGCCGCCGCCTGCGGCCGGGATTTCCGAGGTGGCGCCGGAGAGCTTTGCATCGCTTTCGAGCAGGTGCATGGAGATGATGCCGGCGAGATCGCCGGGATCGAGCTTCTGCGTCAGCTCGGCGCGCAATGCGGCTTCCTTGCCCGCCTGCGGGCGCAGGCGCACGATGCCGAGTTTCGCCCCGCGGCCGACGCCGCGGCTATGGGTGATGCGCGCCACCACACGGATCATGTTCTTGAACCGCGCCATGGTCTTCTTCGACGCTTCGGTCGGGCTGTTGAGCCGCGCCCGATAGGGTGGGCTGTCCAGCACCTCGATCGTCCTGGTCGAATAGAGGAACAGGAATCGCGGGCTGCCGGCATGCGCGACGTAGCGCCGCGCCTCGAGGAAGCCGTCGATGGCGACGCGCTCCTCCAGATGCTCGCGGTCATACCAGTGGTTGAACTCGTCCTCATGCGCCGCGTCGATGTCCATCGACGTCAGCAACATGCCCTTTCCCGCAAGCGGCATTCCCTTATCCTTCCCCGTTTGGCCTATCCCCTCATGGTGAGGAGCCGCGAAGCGGCGTCTCGAACCATGAGGCCCCGATCGTTCCGGGCCTACACCCTTCGAGACGCGGCTGGCGCCGCTCCTCAGGGTGAGGGGATAGACCTTCTATTTCACAATCCTCGATGCGACATCCGCGATCGCCTTCATCACGGCGTTCCTCACCCCGGGATCATACAGCGTATGTCCGGCGGCCTCGACGATGCGGATTTCGGACTCGTTCCAGCGCTCGGCCACTGCTTGCGAGATCGCGGGCGGGCACAGCAGATCGTAGCGGCCTTGCACGATGATTCCGGGAATGCCTGCGAGCTTTCCCGCTTCCTCGAGAAGCTGGTTCGGCCGCATGAAGCAATCATTCACAAAATAATGCGCTTCCATGTAGGGCGTGGCGGGCAGCGCGCCGCCCGATTGGATCGCGGCGAGATCAAGCCGCGTGCGCGACGGCTTGTGCTCGGACAGGATGCGCTCGGTATCATGCCAGGCGCGCGCGGCGGGACCATGCACGGCCTGGTCCTCGCTCAGGATGCGTCGCCAATAGGCGTCGAGGGGACGGGCGCGTTCGGCGTCCGGCAAGAGGCTCAGAAAATCCTCGGCGAGGTCCGGATAGAAGCGCGGCAGCGTCTCGCAGAAGCCGGCTTCGATCTCGTCATAGGTGCCGAGGAAGGTCGCGCGCAGCACGATGCCGGAGACGCGCTCCGGATGAGCCTGTGCATACGCCAGCGCCAGCGTCGCGCCCCAGGAGCCGCCGACCACCATCCAGCGCTCAAAGCCGAATTTCTCGCGGATCACCTCCATGTCCGCGATCAGATGCGGCAAGGTGTTGGCCTCACGGCTGCCCTTCGGGGTGCTGCGGCCGCAGCCGCGCTGGTCGAACAGCACCGCATGGAAACGCTCGGGATCGAACAGGCGGCGGTGATCGGGCTGGCAGCCGCTTCCGGGACCGCCATGGAGGTAGACCGCGGGAATGCCGCCGGCGCGGCCGCCGCTCTCGACATAAAGCGCGTGGCCATCGCTGACCGCGAGCTGCTCTGATGTCAGCGGCGCAAAAGGATCGGTGCGCCCGTGACCTGCGTCAGGCGCCATGGTCGCCGCCTGCCTCCGGCGTCCCACCGGCGAAATTGCGATAGACGAAGCGGTTCTGCTCACCGGCCGCTTCCTGCTCGGCTTGCCGGAAGATCATCTCATGCAGCGGCGAGAGCGTGCAGGCCGGATCGGTATTGGCAGCGTCGCCGGAGAGCGCGAACGCCTGGCAGCGGCAGCCGCCGAGATCGATCTCGCGGAACTCGCAGGATTTGCACGGCTCCTTCATCCAGGTCGTGCCGCGATAGCGATTGAAGGCGTCCGAGTTCTGCCAGATCCAGGCGATCGAATGATTGGAGCGCACGGATTCGAACTGGAGCCCGGTGATGCTCTCCGCGGCATGGCAGGGCAAAACCTTGCCGGCCGGCGAGATGTTGAAGAACTGGCGGCCCCAGCCGCCCATGCATTTCTTCGGCCGCACCGCGTAATAGTCCGGCACGACATAGTCGATCGTGAGCCGGCCCTTCAGCCGCGCCTGCGCCTCCTCGACGAGGCGGCTGGTCTCCTCGATCTGCTGCGCCGTCGGCATCAGCGCGGCGCGGTTCTTCAGCGCCCAGCCGTAATACTGCACGTTGGCGACCTCGAGCCGGTCGGCGTCGAGATCGACCGCCATCTGGATGATGTCGGCAAGCTGATGCAGGTTCTGCCGGTGCATCACCGCATTCACGGTGAGCGGCAGATCGAGCTCGCGGGTCCACCTGGCGACTTCGAGCTTCTTGCGATGCGAATCCTTCAGGCCTGCGACGCGGTCGGCGATGATGGGCTCGTTGCCCTGGAAGCTGATCTGCACGTGGCAGAGCCCGGCATCGGCGAGATCGGCGAGCCGTTCGCGCGTCAGCAGCACCGCGGAGGTGATCAGATTGGTGTAGAGCCCGGCGTCATTGGCGTGCCTGGCGAGCTCGACCAGGTCCTTGCGCGCGGTCGGCTCGCCGCCGGAGAAATGCACCTGCAGCACGCCGATCTCGGCGAGCTCGGAGAGCACCTTCTTCCATTCGTCGGTGGTGAGCTCGGTCGAGGCGCGATCGAGCTCGAGCGGATTGGAGCAATAGGGGCATTGCAGCGGGCAGCGGTGCGTCAATTCCAGCAGCACGGCCACCGGAATGCCATAGGTCTCCGCGACCGACTTCTGCTTCTCCAGCACGGAGAAACTGTCGTTTGCCTCAGTTGCCTTGTGGTCCGCAAGCTCGCTCATGAAGTCTTCTCGCGCGCCTCCGTCAGAAATCCCTTGTCGGCCAGGTCCTGCAGCATCGCGACCACATCGGTCGCAATCGCCTCGCGCGGGGCGGCATATTTCTGCGCAAGCGAGTCGACCATATCGGCGACGCAGCGCACGCCATCGCAGAGCTGCAGCACCTCGACCGCGATCTCGTCCGGCGCCAATATGCGTTCCGGCGCCAGGATCACCCAGACTTTTCGCGTCTCGTCGTATTTCAGCTTGGCATGGCGCGGCAGCACCGGCCGGCTTGCCTCGCTGACAGTGATGTGGCGGTCGCTTGCCATGGTTTCAAGCTTTCGGGACGAAGGCGCCGGGCGGAATGTGGCCCTCGACATAGGCGTGATAGAGTGCATCGAGCTGCACCCAGAGCACGTTGGTCTTGAAGATCAGCGCGTTGCACACGGCCTCGCGCTGTTCCGGCGTCTTCGCATGTTCCCTGACGTAGTCGAGCGCAAAGCCGGCATCGCGCGGCGCCTGCTGCAGGCGGCGGCTGAAATAGCTCATGATGTCGGGATTGACGAAATCATAGTGCTGCAGCATGCCCGCGATGCGTTCTTCATGCAGGTTCGGCGCGAACAGCTCGGTGAGCGAGGAGGCGATCGCTTCCAGCGGCGTCTTGTCGCGGCAGAAATGCACATAGGCTTCCACCGCAAAGCGCGTGGCGGGAAGGATACCTTCCGTCGATTCCACATAGGCGGTGTCGAGCCCGAGGCCTTCGGTCAGCTTCAGCCAGCGCTCGATGCCGCCTTCGCTGCCTCGATCGCCGTCATGGTCCTCGATGCGGTGCCGCCATTCCAGGCGGATGCCGCGCTCGCGGAAGCGCGAGATCACCACGGCGTCCTTCAGCGGGATCGTGCTCTGGTAATAGTGCCGATTCAGCGCCCAGGCCTGCACCTGGCCCTTGTTGAGCTTGCCGCCGTGCAACAGGCGATGGAACGGGTGCAGCGAGTGATAGCGCGTCGCGCCGATATGGCGCAGCGCCGCTTCGAGCTCTTCGGCATTGTTGAGCGGCACGCCCTTGCCGACCGAGTAGGCCGTCATAGTGCCAAAGGGAACCACGTTCACAGCACGATCTCCGTTCCATCCGCGCCGATCTGCCAGCCGGCGCCTTCCGCCAGTTTGCGCTCCTTCGAGCCGGCCAGCAGCGCCGGATTGGAATTATTGATATGCAGAAATATCTTCCTGTCGATAGCGAGATCGGCCAGCGCGGCGATCGCGCCATGATCGCCCGACATCGCGATATGTCCCATGCCCTGGCCGGTCTTGGCGCCAAGGCCGGCCGCGATCAGCTCGTCGTCGCGCCAGACCGTGCCGTCGAAGAAGACGAGCGGCGCGCCTTTGAGCCTTGCCTTCAATTCGGGCGTCACATGGGCGCAGGCGGCAAGAAAGAAGAAATGCCTGTTCGTTGCCCTGTCGCGGATGCGAAGGCCGAGCGTGTCGCCGGCGCCGTCGTCGCCGCCCGGATGCGCCTTGCCCTCGAGATACCAGGCGCCCTTGCCGGGCACGGTGAAGGCCAGGACCTCGATGCCGCTTGGCGAGCCGTCGGGCAGGGCCGGCTCAAACGCCTGATCGATCCCGATCGGTACGCGCTTCACGGTCTTCTCGCCCAGCACGTTGAAAATGCTGTTCGACTTCAGGATCGCCAGCACTTTCGGATGGGCATGGATCGAAAACGGCGAGCCCTCGCGCATCGAGAGCAGGCCGGTGACAGCATCGATCTCGCCATTGGTCAGGATCACGCCTGCGATCGGCGAATGGCGGAGCGCGCCGGCCTTGGGATGAAGCTGCGGCGTGGCGATCAGTTGCTGGCGCAGGTCGGGGGACGCGTTGACGAGAAACCAGTGCGCGCCATCGGCACTGAATGCGATCGAGGCCTGCGAACGCTTAAGCTCAGGTTGGTCGCTTCGCGCAGCCCGGCACACCTCGCACCTGCAATTCCACTGCGGAACGCCGCCGCCCGCCGCGGCGCCCAGGACGACGACGCGAAGCATGATCCGTCTCCTGGCGGTCTCGTACTTTGAACTCTAGGTTATTCGGACATCACAAAGGTGGCCTTCGGCGGGCACACACATTCCCCTCCGGGAACGCGTCGCACCGAAGGTCCACCCTGTTTGAATGCGGAGATTTCGCGCCGCTTACTTGCGGGTCGCGCTCACATACATGTTGATTTCCATGCCGCACGGCACTTCGACGATCCTCGGTGCTTTCCAGGCCATTTTGGCTCTCCTTGGGTATAATGGACGACCTTCCGCCCTCGCCGATAAACTAACCTGTGACGCAAAGTTCGCCAGTGAATTTTTCCCTTTCTCGCCTTGGTGCGGCTTCTCGCCTTGTTGCGGCGCAGCGGCGCCTTCCACAGGGCGTCGCGTGGCAGGCCAAAGCAAAGGGAGATCAAGGGTTTCGCTCTGTTCCGTGCTGAGCCCGCGCAGGCCCGTCCGAAGTCCCCGGTACGCGCTTGCGGATAAAGAACTTGTGAGTAGGGTCGACCTTCCAATTCGCCCGCGCCCGCCCCAAGGAATCCCAATGCCGAGATATTTCTTCAACACCCGGATCGGCGATGAGCTGATCGACGATCCCGAAGGCGAGGAATTGCGCGACCCTGATCGCGCCTGGGAAGTGGCGCGCGCCATGATCATCGAATTGATCCGGAGCGAGGGCGCCGACGGCGCGCTGCTCAACGCCGTCATCGAGGTTACGGACGACGACGGGGACATCGTGCTGGAGTTTCCCTTCGCCGAAGCCTTGCTCGACCCGCCGGATAGCCTGCAGACCCGGCATTGAGCTGTCTCTCGTCTCGGACCGTTCGGTCCTCCCCTCGCATGGCCTGGCGTGGGGAGGGTGCGGAACCGGTGTGCTGGCCATGCTCCCCGCGTGACGCTAAAAGGCGAGCAGTCAAACGGAGCCCCACATGCAAGATCTCTGGCGCCTGTCGGCCGCCGACCTCGCCGCCCTCGTCAAATCGAAGAAAATCTCCGCTCACGAGGCCGCGACTTCGGCGCTGGCGCGGCTCGATGCGGTCAATCCCAAAATCAACGCGGTGGTCGATCACAGGCCCGACGATGTGCTCAAGCAGGCCGCCGCAGTCGATGTCGCGATCGCGCGTGGCGAGGATCCGGGCCTGCTCGCCGGCGTGCCGGTGACGGTGAAGGTCAACATCGACCAGGTAGGCTATGCCAACACCAACGGGCTCAAGCTGCAGAAGGATGCGATCGCGACTGCCAACAACCCGGTGATCGACAATTTCCGCAAAGCCGGTGCCGTCATCCTCGGCCGCACCAATTGCCCGGCGGTCTCCTACCGCTGGTTCACCTCCAATCTCATTCATGGCGACACCAAGAACCCCCGCGACCCCTCGCTCACGCCGGGCGGCTCGTCGGGTGGCGCGGGTTCGGCGGTAGCAAGCGGCATCGGCCACATCGCGCACGGCACCGATATCGCGGGCTCGATCCGCTATCCAGCCTACGCCTGCGGTGTGCACGGCCTGCGTCCGACGCTCGGCCGCGTCGCCGCCTTCAATCCCTGCCTGCCGGAGCGCGCCATCGGGCCGCAGATGTGCGCCGTCTCCGGCCCGCTCGCGCGCACGATTCAAGACGTGCGGATTGCGCTCGCCGCGCTGTCGGCGCGGGATCCGCGCGATCCCTGGTGGGTGCCGGCACCGCTCGAAGGACCGGCGGTGCCGAAACGCGCCGCGCTCTGCCTCAACCCGGACGGGCTCGATCCTGTCGCCGAAGTGAGGGCAGCGGTCGCCGACGCCGGCGAGCGGCTCAGGCGCGCAGGTTGGACGGTGGAGGAAATTCCGGACACGCCGCCGCTCCGCGAGGCGGCCGACTGGAACACAAAGCTCTGGCTCGGCGATCTTTATGAGGCGCAGCTTGCGACCGCAGAGAAGGAAGGCGATCCCGGCGCGCTTGCGTGTCTCCGCGGCAAGCGCGCGGACGTGTTTCCGTTCGACCAGGCGGCGTTCTCGAAGGCGCTGACGCGGCGCGCGACGCTGCTGCGTGAATGGCTGCTGTTGTTCGAAAAATACGCGGTACTGGTGATGCCGGTCTCCGGTGAATTGCCATTCCCGGACCAACTCGACCGCAAGGACGAGGCGTCGTTCAAGCGGGTCTGGCATGCGCAACTCACCCAAATTGCCACTCCCTTCGTGGGCCTGCCTGGGCTAACCGTCTCGACGGGTTTGGTCGGTAAAAGTGCCGTCGGCGTGCAGGTCGTCTCCGGCCGCTACCGTGAGGACCTCTGCCTCGCCGCGGGCGAAGCGATCGAGGCGGGCGGCACACCGCCGATGCCGATCGATCCGGTAAGTTAGCGAGAACCGCGGATGTCCAGCGTCTACGACTTCACCGCCAAATTGCTGTCGGGCGACGACGTGCCCTTGAAGCGATTCGAGGGCAAGGTGCTCTTGATCGTCAACACTGCAAGCAAATGCGGGTTCACGCCGCAATATGAAGGGCTGGAAGCGCTGCATCGGGAGCTCTCGCCCCGCGGCTTTTCCGTGCTCGGCTTTCCCTGCAATCAGTTCGGCGCCCAGGAGCCGGGCGACGCGAAAGCGATTGCCGATTTCTGCGAGAGCAAATATGACGTGAGCTTCCCGCTGTTCGCCAAGATCGACGTCAACGGTGCCCGTGCGCATCCGCTCTACAACTATTTGAAGGGCGAAAAGAGCGGCCTGCTCGGCGCGTCGATCAAATGGAATTTCACCAAATTCCTGGTCGATCGCGCGGGCCGTGTGGTCGCGCGCCACGCGCCGACCGCAACCCCGCAAGGATTGAAGAAAGACATCGAGGCGCTGTTGTGAACGAGAAGAATGAAGCTGCAACGGAGGTGCTGCCGGACCGTCTCTCGGTCGACCCGCGCAGCCCCTACTACAACGCGGAGATTCTCGCGCGCGATGTCGGGATTCGTTTCAAGGGCGTCGAGAAGACCAATGTCGAGGAATATTGCGTCAGCGAGGGCTGGGTGCGCGTGACCGCCGGCAACGCCAAGGATCGTTACGGCAATCCGCTGACGATCAAGGTGCACGGCCAGGTCGAGCCGTACTTCAGGGATAAAAAATAACCTCAAACGTCATTGCGAGGAGCGCAAGCGACGAAGCAATCCAGACTGCATCCGCGGAGATAGCATGGATTGCTTCGCTTCGCTCGCAATGACGAACAACAACCAAAGAGCCAATCTCATGTCCGTCCGTATCGTCGACGTCTGCGAAGTCACAAAACCGATCTCCTCGCCAATCCGCAACGCCTATATCGATTTCACCAAAATGACGACGAGCCTCGTTGCCGTCGTCACCGATGCCAAACGCGACGGCAGGCGCGTGGTCGGCTACGGTTTCAATTCTAACGGCCGCTACGGGCAGGGCGGGCTGATCCGCGAGCGCTTTGCGCCGCGGCTGACGGAGGTCGACCCGAAATCGCTGCTCAACGAGGCCGGCGACAACCTTGATCCGGACAAGGTCTGGGCCACCATGATGTCGAACGAGAAGCCCGGCGGCCACGGCGAGCGCTCGGTTGCGGTTGGCACCATCGACATGGCGGTGTGGGATGCGGCGGCGAAGATCGCAGGAAAGCCGCTGTTCCGCCTGCTCGCCGAGCGCCACAAGCGGAGCGCCGATCCGCGCGTCTTCGTCTATGCCGCCGGCGGCTATTATTATCCCGGCAAGGATCTTTCGATGCTGCGTGCGGAGATGCGCGGCTATCTTGACCGCGGCTACAACGTCGTGAAGATGAAGATCGGCGGCGCGCCGATCTCAGAAGACCGCCAGCGCATCGAGGCCGTGCTGAAGGAGATCGGCAACGAGGCGCACCTCGCCGTCGACGCCAACGGCCGCTTCGATCTGGAGACTGCGATCGCTTACGCGAAAATGCTGCGGGAGTATCCGCTGTTCTGGTACGAGGAGGCGGGCGATCCGCTCGACTACGCGCTGCAGGCTGCGCTGGCCGAGTTCTATCCCGCGCCGATGGCGACCGGCGAGAACCTGTTCAGCCATCAGGACGCGCGAAATCTCATTCGCTATGGCGGCATGCGCCCCGACCGCGACTTTCTGCAATTCGACTGCGCGCTGTCCTATGGCCTCTGCGAATATCAGCGCACGCTGAAGGTGCTGCACATGCACGGCTGGTCGCCGAGCCGCTGCATCCCGCATGGCGGCCACCAGATGTCGCTGGCTATCGCTGCCGGCCTTGGGCTTGGCGGCAACGAAAGCTATCCCGACGTGTTCCAGCCCTATGGCGGCTTCCCCGACGGCGTCCGCGTCGAGGCTGGCCACATCACCATGCCGGAGCTGCCCGGCATCGGCTTTGAAGGGAAGTCGGATCTCTATGCGGAGATGAAGGCGCTGGCGGCGTGATCCTGCGGGCTACTCGCTAGCCCGGCGCCTGTGCGGACCCCGTCATTGCGAGCGAAGCGAAGCAATCCAGACTTGAGCTGCGGAAAGAATCTGGATTGCTTCGTCGCTGTTGCTCCTCGCAATGACGGCCTGGGCAGGCTACCTGGAGAAGCGTATGCAGCGCAGCAAGCTTCGGATGACGCCTAGTGAATGGATCGCAGGTTGCCTGGTATTCGTGGTAACGATTCTCTGCGGCGTTGCATCCACAAATTGGTCCGTACGAGCCTTTTCACGGCCGGCATCCACGTCAGCGGCGAAAGCTCCGCACACGCGCACCTGCATCACCGTCGACGGCAAGCGCTTCGAATGGAATTTCCCGAACCCGCCGTTCGGCACGCAGAGCTGCTCGGAGTGAGCACGCGGCTTGCCGTGAAGCCCGGCGGCTGGCGCATGCGCCTTTGCGAAATCTCCGCGCGCATAGGCCGGCGCGCCCCTTGAGCGTTCATGCGACCTATAAGATGCTCAACTCTGCGCGTTGAAGCGATAACAACAAACGACAGGGAGAGCCCAATGGCCAAGGCACCGCCGTCAGCCAGGCGAGACCGCATCAAGAATTTCACGCCTGCACTGGTCGATTACACCAACGACGTCATCTATGGCGACCTGTGGGAGCGCAAGGGTCTTTCGAAGCGCGACCGCAGCCTGATCACGGTCGCGGCGCTTGTTGCGACCTACCGGCCCGAGCAACTCGTCTCCCACCTGTCGCGCGCGATCAACAACGGCGTCACCCAGGAGGAGATCACCGAGGTGATCACGCACATGGCGTTCTATGCCGGATGGCCGGCAGCGATGTCGGCGGCGCAGGTGGCCTATACCGTGCTGGTCGAAGGCAACAAGGGGGAATGACGATGCCAAACGACGTGACCGTCGGCTACATCGGGCTCGGCACCATGGGCGGCAGGATGGCCACCAACATCCAGAAGGCCGGCTACAAGCTCATCGTGCACGATCTGCATCGCCAGTCGGCGAGCCATCACCTGCAGAACGGCGCCGAATGGGCGGATACGCCGCGCGCGCTGGCTGAGCGATGCGATGTCATCTTCACCTCGCTTCCCGAGCCCGCCGATGTCGAGCGGGTCGCGCTCGGCGCGGACGGCCTGATCGAAGGCGTGCGGAACGGAGCCGTCTATTTCGACATGTCGACCAATGCGCAAAGCGTGGTGAAGAAGATCCACGACGCTTTTGCGGCCAGGGGCGCGCATATGCTCGACGCGCCGGTGAGCGGTGGGCCGTCGGGCGCTCAATCGCGCAAGATGGCGATCTGGGTCGGCGGCGAAAGGGGCTCCTTCGATAAATACAAGGCCGTGCTCGACGCGATGGGCGATCGTCCGGCCTACATTGGCGCAATCGGCAGCGCGACCGTTGCAAAGCTCGTGCACAATATGTCGAGCTACGCCGTCACCTGCGCGCTCGCCGAGACTTTCACCATGGGCGTGAAGGCCGGCATGGATCCGGTCGCGCTGTGGGAAGCCGTGCGCCAGGGCGTCAGCGGCCGGCGTCCGACCTTCGATGGCCTGCTCGAGCAGTTCCTGCCGGGCAAATACGATCCGGCGAATTTTGCGCTCAAGCTCGCCACCAAGGACGTCAAGCTCGCAACCGAGCTCGGACGCGAGCTCGGCGTGCCGATGCGCATCTGCAACCTGGCTTATGCCGAGATGAGCGAGGCCTGCAACCGCGGCTGGGAGGGACGCGACTCGCGCGTGGTGATGCTGCTGCAGGAGGAGCGCGCCGGCGTGACGATTGCGTCCGATCCGGAGCGCGTGAGGCAGGCCGCGGAACGCGCAAGGGGAGGCGGGTGACGGTTCACCTCTCCCCGGCGGGGAGAGGTCGGATTGCTTCTGGCGATGCGAAGCATCGTCCAGTGCAATCCGGGTGAGGGGCGCGCGGCTTGCTCGATAGACCGTAACCCCTCACCCGATTTGCTGCGCAAATCGACCTCTCCCAAAGGGAGAGGTGAACATCCGATGCCGCTCCGGTTCAATCCAATCTCATATGCTTTAAAGGGCGACAGACGTTGTTCCGATCGACGGCTCCTGTGCGGGGCCGACTGCCTTCCTGCCGATCACGTGCCACACCTCGGTCGGACCCGCTCCCTTCACGTCGATCACGCCCAGCGCGTCGCAGTCAAACTCGTCCTTGACGAGCTCGTAGGTCGCGCGCGTGATCTGAATGCATCGGCTCTTGCCGTGCGACTCCATGCGGCTCGCCAGATTCACCGCCTCGCCCCACAGGTCGTAGATGAATTTCTTGCGGCCGATGACGCCAGCGACCACCGGCCCCGAGTTGATGCCGATGCGGAACGACAATTGACGGCCGCCGAACCGGCGCTCGGCAATGACGGCTTGCATGTCGAGCGCGAGGTTGACAATCGCGCTGGCATGATCGGCTCTTGGCCGGGGCGCACCGGAGGCGACCATGTAACAATCGCCGATGGTCTTGATCTTCTCGAGATCGTACGTCTCGACCAGATTGTCAAAGGATTGAAACACCTCGTTGAGGAGATCGACCAGCTCCAACGGCGTCATGCTGGCGGCCATCGGCGTGAAGTTGACGACGTCGGCAAACAGGATGCTGGCGGTGGGGAACTGATCGGCGATGGTCCGCGGCCGCGCTTTGAGAATCTCCGAGATTTCCTTGGGCAGGATGTTGAGCAGCAGCATCTCGGAACGCTCCTGGAAGAAATTTCGCCTGTCGACGAAGTAGTAAAGCAGTCCGAAGATGATGATGGTCACCATGCCGAGGTTGAGCACGAAAAACCATCTGACGAAGATCTCGGGCAATGCCGGAGGCGACAGATAAGGCTCAAGAAGCGCGCCAGCGATCAGCAGGGCGACGAAGCCGGCAATCCAGAACAGGGTCCGGCGCAGATCGTCCAGCAGAAGCGAGCCGAGCGGCGACAAGGTCGCCCACAGGATGACGGCGCTCGATGACCGGAAGCCGCCCAGCGCCATCATCACGAGCCAGGGCAGAATCAGGACGAACAGGAGCTGGGTGAAGCGATAGATCGCGAGGTTGCGCGTGCGCGCGAAGATGAAGGTGTTGATCGGCGTGAACACCGAGTAGAAGCCGGGAATCGCGGCGGCGAGCGGTGCGCCGGCGGCGAGATAGATCACGCTCCAGACGATGGTGAAAGGTAACGTTCCGGCAAAAAGCGCAATCGCGACACGCTTGCGCAACGCCGTCTCGTCGCTATCGCCCGTCGCGACGCCGATGCGTCCCGCGAGATCGAACAGTTGCTCGCTGCAGCTTGAAATCCAGTGGCTGACAGCCTGCGTCATGGCTTCGTGTCTCCTGGCGCGCGCACTCGCCCAGTGATGTCGACCCTGTATTCTCCAACATTAGCACGTTGCGGCCTCCGGAGTGTGGAGACGGAAGAGGCGATTTGCCCGACGGGTCCATCGATATGCGCGGTGTCTTGCCTGTCGGGGCGTCCGCGAAAGCGTCGGAACGATGCGAATTCGCATGCGCGTAACGGCTATATTCGCGAACGAATTCAAGCTGATTTGGCCTGTCCAGCCCTCCGCGCAAAAATATTTGTCTTTGCGAAAAACAGAAATCATGAATTCATGCGCGTGTCCCGCGCTCATGAAGAGGGGCGTTACGCGTCGTCACGAACGTGGAGCGCGGGATGCGATGGACGCCGGCTTCGTCAACTGACGAGTGACGATGCGGCGGACGGCAAAGGCGTGTGGTCCCGATCCCCCGATGCCGGGATCAACCCCCGGGTCATCAGCCCGGGAGGACGGTGGCAAGAAAGCCCGGTCGCCGAGGAGAGCACGCTATAAGCCGTAAACCATTGCGCAGGGAATGCCGGTTGTTTCGGCTGCCCTGTTGTTGCTTGCGTGCGCAAGTGCACTTTCTTTTGCACGCAAGGCTCGCGGGTGCGGCCTGCATCCGGCATTCCCTGCGCCCTCCTCATCTTCGAGGGCGATGCAATCAACCAAGACTCGGGCAAATCATGCCGCGGGAATGCGGACGCGCGCACCACCGTCATTGCGAGCGAAGCGAAGGAATCCAGACCGTGTCCGCGGGCAAAAATGTGGATTGCTTCGTCGCTTCCGCCTTCGCGCTCGTGCGCTTCGGCGGACTCCTGCCCGGCGTAGCTCGCGCAGCGAGCGTAGACGGGTCGCTCCTCGCAATGACGGAGGCGCTGTTTGACAATCGAATCAGAAAACCCAGCGTCGTCCCGGACAAAATCGTAGGGTGGGCAAAGCGAAGCGTGCCCACCATTCCGAGTGTCGATGCTGGGAGTTGGTGGGCACGGCGCGTGCGCGCCTTTGCCCACCCTACGTTCAGCGGCTCACCCCAGCCGCATATCGAGCAGCCGTCGACCTTCGCTCTTCAACAGCTTCTTCACGGCGCTCGAGGCAACAACCTCGCCGTCATTGGCGTAGGCTTCGTGGTTCTTCTCGATGTCGTCGAGGCGGTAAAGGTAATTTACCATGATGCCAGCGGATTCGCGCAGGCCTTTCGAAGAGAGGTCGCCGAGCCAGTTGATGCGCTCCAGCCGCGCGCCGTTGCCGAGATGGAAGCGCGCCACCGAGTCGATGATGCGGCCCTTGGAGTTGCGCGCGCGCAGGAAATAATAGGCGGCGAGCGGCTCCAGCAATTCGCGCAGCTCGTTGGTGATCGGCTCGCTCTCGATCCAGCTGGGATCGTCGAGCTGCTTGACGAGCTCGCGATCCGCGTCCGACAGCGGCACGTCGCTGCCCTGCTGCAGCCAGGACATGAAGCCGGGCACCGGCGACAGCGTCACGAAGGTGTCGAGCTTGGGCAGCTCGCGGCGCAGCTCTTCGACCACCTGCTTGATCAGGAAGTTGCCGAAGGAGATGCCGCCAAGCCCGCGCTGGGTATTGGAGATCGAGTAAAACACCGCGGTGCGGGCGCGCTCGATCGGCACCGGCTGGCGATTCACCGCAAGCAGGGGCGCGATCGCCGACGGGATCGCCTCCGTCAGCGCCACCTCGACGAAGATCAGCGGCGCATCGGCAAGCGCGGGATGGAAGAAGGCGTAGCAGCGGCGATCGGCCGGATCGATGCGACGGCGCAGGTCGTCCCAGTCGCGGATCTCATGCACGGCTTCGTAGCGGATGATCTGCTCCAGGATGTTTGCCGGTGTCGACCAGTCGATCCTGCGCAGCACGAGAAACCCCCTGTTGAACCACGAGCCGAGCAGGTGCACCACGTCGCGGTCGAGCGCGGCCAGATCCTTGCGGCCATTCATGTGATCGAGCAAATCGGCGCGCATCGCAACGAGATCACCGGTGCCCCCCGGCGCCCGGTTCAGCCGGCGGATCAGTTCCTGACGCCGCGGTTCGGACGCGAAGTGCAGGTTGGAGCCATTGCCGTCGCCGGGCAGTGCCTGCCAGGCCTCGATCGCCTTGGCGAGCTTTTCCTTGTCCGGCCCGAAGTCGCGCGCCAACGCCTCGAAGAACATGCGCCGGCCGTCGTCGTTGAGGTCGTGGTAGCGGTCGAGCACCTCGCGCGCCATCGCGGTGCCCGACGCCTCGCCCCGGCCCGACAGCAGCGCTTCGCAAAGCTCGGCCAGGTCGGAGGCATCATCCTTGCCGTCGGTCGGCCCGTTGCGCCGCAAGAGATTGCGGCCGCGCTCGGAGATCGTTGCAAGCAGGTCGGAGAAGAAGGCGTTGGCCATGACGATTCAGTCTAAACCGGGTGACGCCGAATCCTACATAGGATTTAAGGCGAAGTTGGAGACAATCAAGCGAGACGTGTGGCCAAGGCGGTCGGCGGCAGAAACAGGCTCGTCGTGGCCGGGCTTGTCCCGGCCATCCATCCTAGAACAAAGAAGCCTTCAAAAAGGGATGGACACGCGGGTCAAACCCGCGTGTGACGATTGGAGGTTATTTCGTCTCCACAAATTCCGTCGGCGTCTTGCCGGTGATCTGCCGGAAGGCGTGGGAAAAAGCCGGAACGCTGGCGTAGCCCAGGTCGGCGGCGAGGTGTTTAACCGAGACGTTGCCGTCGACCGAGAGCTTCTGGACCGCGGCAGCGATGCGGGCGCGCTGGCACCAACTCTTGAAGCTCAATTGCGTCTCTGCGGCAAACAGTCGCGACAGTGTCCGTGCCGAAGTGCCGACCTTTTGCGCCAGCGTGTCGATGTCGTGCGCGGCGCCAGGTGCGGCCAGCACGATATCGGCGGCACGGCGGCAGCGCACTTCCTGCGGCAGCGGAATGAAGGTCGCGGAATCTTCCGCCCGATGCAATTCCAGCATCACGAGCCTGATCAACAGCGCCGTGCGCTCGGGTGCGTTGTCCTTGTCGAACAGCGCGACGATGGCCTGGTGCAAGAGAGGGGAGACCCTGACCACGAATTCCGACTTCAGGCCCGCGCTCAGCCGTTCGCGCTTCAGCCAGGAGAGATCGAAATAAAGCGTGCGCATCTCGATGTCGGCGAGCACGTCGATGGCGTGGGCGAAGCGGGCGGGCACCCAGACCGCGCGGTCGGGCGGCACCAGCCAGCGTCCCTTCGGCGTCGTTACCTGCATGGTGCCGCGCGCCGCGTAGACGAGCTGGGACTCGCGATGCATGTGCGGGTCGAGGCGCGTGCCCTTCTTGTAGCTGCGCGCGACCAGATGCAGCCCGCCGGTCGAGCGGCGGTCGTCGGGGACGATATGGATTGGCGCTTCCACGATAGTCATTGGCTGCATCGCGTCAGGATAAGAACCTATAACGGAGCGGTCAAATGTCGGGAATCGTCTTTGGGAAATATCAATGAACAGCCCCAGCCGGGTCATCGTCTTCATTAACGCCGCGCATTTCATCGACCATTATGCGATGCTGATCTTTGCCGCCGCCGTCATCATCATGGGGCCGGCGCTGGGCATGGCCTATTCGGAGCTTTTGCCTTACGCGACGCCGGGCTTCATCGCGTTCGGCGCGGGATCGCTGCTCACGGGTTGGCTCGGCGACCGCTGGAGCCGGCGGCACATGATGGTGATTTTCTTCATCGGCATCGGGCTATCGATGATCTCGGTCGGCTTCGTGCAGACGCCCTTGCAGCTCGGCGCAGCACTGCTTGCGATCGGCATCTTCGCCTCGATCTATCATCCCGTCGGCACCGCGATGATCGTGTCCTATGCCGACAAGCTCGGCCGCGAGATGGGCTTGAACGGCGTCTGGGGCAATCTCGGGGTAGCGTCGTCGGCGCTCGTCACCGGCGTGATCGGGCAATATCTCGGCTGGCGTTTCGCCTTCATCATTCCGGGTGCGGTGACGGTCATGATCGGCATCGCCTTTGCGGTGATGGTGGTGCATGAGGACCGCAAGGGCTCGCGACAGGCGGCGGCTCAGGCGCGCGTCGCCAAGCGGGACATGTGGCGGGTGATCGTATCGCTCCTGATCGTGGTGATCGCGATCTCCACCACCTTCAACGCGGTGACGGTGGCGCTGCCAAAACTGTTCGCGGAGCGGCTTGCCTTCACCAAGAGCCCGGCGCTGCTCGGGTTGATCGCCGCCGGCGTCTATGTGTTCGGCGCGATGACACAGTATACCATCGGCAAGCTGCTCGACCGGCATTCGCTGAAGACGGTGGCGCTGCCGCTATCGTTCCTGCTGGCGCCATTCCTCTATCTCGCCGCGACCTTGCAAAACCTGCCGCTGATCGCGGCCTCGATCGGCATCGTGATGGGGGCGTTCGGGCAGGTGACCGTCAATGATGCGATGGTCGGCAAATACACCTCGGAGGAGTGGCGCTCGCGGGCGTACTCGGTGCGCTATTTCCTCGGCTTCACCGCGGCCGGCGCCTCCGTCGGCCTCGTGGCATGGCTCTACCAGCAGGGCGGGTTCGTCACCATGCTGCACGCGTTCGGCGCGCTCTGCCTGCTCGCGATTCTTGCGGCCCTGATCCTGCCGCGCGAGATTCCGGTGCCGGCACCGCAGGCAAAGTGAGGTTACGCCTGTGCGGCAGGCTTGGCTGCAGCGGCCTTCTTCTCGCGGCGCCAGGTCTCGAAGCGCTGCACCACGACGAAGAAGGCCGGCACGAACAGCACCGCAAGGCAGGTCGAGGCGAGCATGCCGGAGAACACCGTGATGCCGATCGATTTGCGCGCATTGGCGCCGGCGCCGGTCGCAAGCACCAGCGGCACGACGCCGAGGATGAAGGCAAACGACGTCATCAGGATCGGACGGAAGCGCGCCCGCGCCGCCTCGATGGCAGACTCGACGATCGATTTGCCCTTGTCGTGCAGCTCGATCGCGACCTCGACGATCAGGATCGCGTTCTTGGCCGACAGCGCGATCAGCAGGATCAACCCGATCTGGACATAGAGATTGTTCTCGATTCCGAGCCCCTCCAGCACCGCCATCGGCCCGAGCAGCGACAGCGGCACCGCGAGGATCACCGAGATCGGCGCATACCAGCTCTCATACTGGCCGGCGAGCACGAGGTAGACCAGCAGCATGGCAAGCCCGAACACGTAGTAGATCTGGTTCGAGACCGCCTTCTCCTGGTACGACATGGCCGTCCATTCGTAGCCGGTGCCGTGCGGCAGGGTCTTGCCCGCGATGTCTTCCATCAGGCTCAGCGACTGCCCGGACGAGTAGCCCTGCGCCGGCAGGCCGACGATGGTCGAGGAGGGATAGAGATTGTAGAGGCTGATCAGCGACGGGCCGACCGAGGGCGTGATCTTGGCGATCGTGCCGATCGGGATCATGTCGCCGTTCGAGTTGCGCACAGTCATGTTCTGGATGTCGCGCAGCGACAGGCGGTATTGCGCGTCCGCCTGCGCGTAGACCTGGAACACGCGGCCGAACTTGTTGAACTGGTTGACGTAGGACGAGCCCAGATAACCCGCCAGGGCCGAGAACACCTGGTCGGTGGTGACGTGCAGCGTCTGGGTCTTGATGCGGTCGACCTCGACGTCGAATTGCGGCACGGTCGCGCGGAACGGCGACTGCACGCGCTGCAACGCGCTCTGGCTCTGGGCGTTGCGCACCATCGCGCCGGTGATCGCCTGCAGCTCGGCAAAGTCGGTGTTGCCGTCGCGCAATTCCACCTGCATCGCAAAGCCGGCGGCGTTGCCGATGCCCTGGATCGGCGGCGGCGGCAGCACCAGCGTCCGCGCCTCCATGATGGCGGCGACCTTGTCGTTCAAGCCGTAGACCAGCGAGCGCAGATCTTCGCCCGGCCCGCGCGCCGTCCAGTCCTTCAGGATGATGTAGGCGACGCCGGCGTTCGCGAGACTCGCGCTGTTGTCGAGCGCCGAGATGCCGGCGATGGTGATGACCTGGGAGACGCCCGGCGTCTTGCCGACGATCTCGCTGACCTTGTCCAGCACTTTCTGGGTCCGGTCGAGCGCTGCGCCATCGGGCAACTGCACGGCGGCGATCAAGTAGCCCTGGTCCTCGATCGGCAGGAAGCCGGTCGGCACGCGCGCGATGCCATAGAAGCCGATCGCAATCAGGATCAGGGCTGCGATGACGGACGTGGTGGCATGCCTGGCAAGCCCGCCGATCAGCCGGACATAGCCGCGCTCCATCCGGCCATAGACGTTGTTGAAGCCGCGGTAGAAGACGTTGCGCTGCTCCGGCGCCACAGGCGGGCGCAGCCACAGCGCACATTGCGTCGGCTTCAGCGTCGCGGCATTGACCGCGGAGAGCAGCGCGGTCGCGGCGATGACGAGCGCGAACTGCGCGTAGATGCGTCCCGTCAATCCCGGCAGGAAGGAGGCCGGCAGGAACACCGAGATCAACACCAGCGTGATGCCGACGATCGGCGCGAACAGCGCGTCCATCGCCTTGATCGCGGCGTCGTGGCCGGATAGGCCCTGCTCGATATTATGCGCCGCGCCCTCGACCACGACGATGGCGTCGTCGACTACGATGCCGATCGCAAGCACGATCGCGAACAGCGTCGACAGGTTGATGGTGAAGCCAAGCGCTGCCATCGCCGCGAACGCGCCGATGATCGTGACCGGCACGGTGGTCGCCGGCACCAGCATCGCGCGCCAGTCCTGCAGGAACACCAGGATCACGATCAGCACGAGGACGCCGGCCTCGATCAGGGTCTTGTAGACTTCGTGGATGGAGGCGGTGACGAATTTCGTGGTGTCGAAGGGCGTGTCGTATTTGATGCCCTGCGGAAACGCCTTCGCAAGCTCCGCCATCTTCTTCTCGACCGCCTGCTCGACCTGGAGCGCATTGGCGCCGGGCGCCTGGAAGACACCGATGCCCACGGCAGGCTGCTTGTTCAGCGAAAAGATCTGACTATAGGTCTGCGCCCCCAATTCGACCCGACCGACGTCGCGGACCCGTGTCACATCGCCATTGTTGCCGGTCTTGACGATGATGTCTTCGAACTGACCGGGATCGTCGAGCCGGCCGTTGACATTGAGCGTGTACTGGAAGGGCTGACCGGGCGGTGTCGGCGGCATCCCGACCTGGCCCGCGGTGACCTGCTGGCTCTGCTGCTGGATCGCTTGCACCACGTCCTGAGGCATCAGCCCACGCACCTGCAGCTTGTTCGGATCGAGCCAGACGCGCATCGAATATTGTCCGGCGCCGAACACCGTGACATTGCCGACCCCCGACAGCCGCGCCAGTTCGTCCTTCAGGTTGAGCGTGGCGTAATTACTGAGATAAAGGCTGTCATATTTCGAATCCGGCGAGGTCAGCGTCACGAACAGCAGGATCGAGGTCGATTTCTTCTGGACCGTGACGCCCTGGTTCTGCACCGCCTGCGGCAATTGCGCGAGCGCGCTGGAGACGCGGTTCTGCACCAGCACCTGCGCGAAGTTGAGATCGGTGCCGATCTTGAACGTCACGGTGAGGTTATAGCTGCCATCGGCGCCGCTGTAGGACTGCATGTACAGCATGTCCTCGACGCCGTTGACCTGCTGCTCGATCGGCAGCGCCACGGTATCGATCACGGTCTTGGCGCTGGCACCGGGATAGCGCGTCGTGACCTGCACGGTCGGCGGCACCACGTCGGGATATTGCGCGACCGCGAGGTTGAACAGCGCTACGCCGCCGATCAGGATCATCAGCAACGCGATGACGTTGGAGAGAACCGGCCGCTCGATGAAGAATTTGGAGATCATGGCCCGGTCCTACTTGGACGTTGCCTTGGTGTCTGGCGTTTTGGCGTCGGTCGGCTTGGCTTCAGCCGTCTTGGACTCTTCGATCTTCTGCAATTGCGGATCGACCTTCTGGCCGGGGATGGCCCTGAGCAGGCCCGCGATGACGACGCGGTCGTCCGGCTTCAGCCCACTCTCGATCACGCGCAGTCCGCCGTCGAGTTGGCCGGTCTGCACCTTGCGCTGTTCGACGGTGTTGTCGTTGGCCACGACCAGCACGTAGCGGCCGCCCTGATCGCTGCCGAGCGCGGTATCGGGCACGAGCAGCGCATTCTGCTCTTGATCGAAAGGCACACGAACGCGGACGAAAAAGCCCGGCAGCAGCACGCGGTCGGGATTGGGGATAACGCCGCGCACCTGCAGCGTTCCGGTCGATTGATTGACCGTGGGGTTCGCGTAATCGAGGTTGCCTTCATGCGGATAGCCGTCCTCGGTCTGCAACCCCACTTGCACCGGAAGACGCGTCAGCTCGCCGGGTGTCATGCCGCGCCGACGCGCTTCCGCGCGGACCCGCAGCACGTCCTGCTCGTTGACATTGAAGTTCACATAGATCGGATCGAGCGCGACGATGGTCGCAAGCTGGGTCGGCGAGGTGGCGCCGACGTATTCGCCGACTGAGACCAGATGCGCGGTGACGATCCCGTCAAACGGTGCGGTCACCTTGGTGTAGCCGTAATTGACCTCGGCGATTCTGGTGTTGACCTGTGCCTGCTGCAGATTGGCCTGCGCATTGTCGCGCGTCGAGGTGGAGGTTTCGAGCGTTGCCTGCGAGACCGCCTGTCTGGCGACGAGATCCTTCTGCCGGTTGAAATCGGCTTCGGCCTGCTTGACCGTGGCCTGGGCGCCGGCCTCCGCCGCTTGCGCCTGCTGAAGCTTCAGCTTGTAGGTCTCGGGTTCGATCGTGAACAGGGCCGTGCCTTGCTTCACGAAGGTGCCGTCCTTGTAGTCGATCGCCTCCAGGAAGCCTGGCACGCGCGCCACCAGATCGACCGATTTGATCGCGGCAGTGTTGCCGGTTGCCTCCAGATAGCGGGTAATCGGGCGCTGCAGGGGAATTGCGACGTCGACCTTCGGCGGCGGCGGCGCGACGTACGCATTTTGCTCGCAGCCGGCGAGCGCGACGGCGGTCAGGGTGGCGAGCGCGGCCAAGCTCAGTGGCCGCAAATTCCTGCCGTCGATCATTGGGCGAAAAGATGGACGTGCGGGCTTCATTGCAAGGCCCCTATCTCTCAACGCCTGCGAGCAGGCTACTCCTTGATCTCAATATCAACAATCCTGTCTCGGTGGAACCCGAGAGCACGGCCAAGCTAAACGCACTCATTGGCAGCGCGGAATCCCATGATCATGGTGTGACAATTTTATCGTTCCGGTGGCAATCTGAACCACCAACGCCAGCGACGCTCGATCACAATGACACGCAGGGCGGTGAAGCAGGCCCGCAGGACCTATGGCACTAACGGGTTGAAGGACAAGCCGATGCGGACGCAATAGAAAGCGCTTCGCTCAGGCCGTCGCCCGGTAGGCCGGCGCCGAGGCCAGGAATTGCGCGTAGGCGTCCGCGTCGGGCGGCGTGAACATCTCCTTGAGCGGGCCGCGGCGGCGTTTGGTGGCGCCGATATCGGCGAGCAACTCGTCGAAATGCTTGTAGTGATAAGGCGCAACGCACAGGCCGCCATAGACGCCGGCGGCCGGCCGCTCGACGCGCTTGAAATGCAGCATCATTTCGATGTTGTCGCGCATGTCTTGCGCGCTCGGCTGCTGGGCAAGCTTGCCGTCGGCGTAGCGCACGAGCCAGTGCGCGGCCAGGTCGGCGCAGAGCACGGTGCAGAAGCTGGAATTGAATCCGACAAAGCCGAGATCGGGCAGGTCGGGATTGGCGATCAGACGATAGAGGCGGTATTGCCCGTCCGCATCGACGAGCTTCTTGCGATAGTCCTCAGGGACGAAGGGCACGCCGAGCTTGTAGCCGATCGCGAGCACCGCAATGTCGGCCGCCACGCGCTCGCCATTGCTCATGACGATGCTCCTGCCGTCATAATGGTCGAACGTGCCGCAGATCGCCCTGATGCGTCCATCCGCCACCATCGGGTGGAAGCCGGGGGTCGCGATCGGGACCGAACAGTTGACGCCGTCCTCGATTCTTGTGTTCGGCACCATCTTGCACTTGGACAGCTTGAGCTGGGCCTTCAGCAGGCTTTCCAGTCCACGCCAGTTCGCCCATACAAGCGGCTTCGCAATCGCATGCGCCAGTCGCGCCGCGCTGCCGATGCCCCAACTCGCAAACATCTGCTCCTGGGCGCGGATGTAGAGGATGCGCTTGAAATTGACGAGGCCGCCGATGAAGTAAGGGATGCGCCACACCGGCTCGCGGTAGACGATTGTGACTTCGCTCGCGCCGGAATTGACCGCGTTGACGGCGATGTCGGTCGCCGATTTCGAACCGCCGAGCACCACCAGCTTGCGGCCCTTGGCGAGCGCAGCATCGCCATACTTCGACGAGTGCAGGATTTGTCCTCCCTGCGCCGTGAAGGCATCTTCGCCGGGAAGCGTAAGCGTCTGCGGCTCGCTGAATTGCCCCGTGCAGATCGCGACGAAATCGAAGTCCTCCCTTGTTGTTCCATTGGAGTTCACGAGATCGAGCGTCCAGCCGGGCTTGCCGTCGGAGCGGCGGCTCATCGCTCGCACTTCTGTCTTGAACCGCATCATCCGCTCGAGATCGTGGTCGCGCGCATAGTCGGAGAGATAGGCGTGGACCTGCGGACCCTTCGGCCATTCCGGATAGGAGTCCGGCATCGGCTTGTCGGTGTAGCGATAGAGGTCCTTGGGGCTTTGGGTCTGCACGTCCGGGTAGGACCGCGCCGGATCCCAGACGCCGCCGAGGTTGGAGCTCTTCTCGATGATGGTGACCTTGTGGCCGTGCGCCGCAAACGCCTTGGCGGCCGCCAGTCCCGATACGCCGGCGCCGATCACGCAAACCTGTTTCGGGCTTACCATGTGATCCTCCTCTCGTCTTGGGCAGCCGTCGTCGTTCGCGCTTCCGCAATGTCGCGCGGCGTGCCCTTCAGGAAAATGCGTGTGAGGCTAGTCGTTGGCCTCAGGCGGCAGGAAATCAACCTCGTGTTGCGCGGAGATGCGCACGACCTCGGCCGGATCGGTGAGGTTGTGCAGCTTGTCGAACAGGGCTTCCAGCTTCTGCATCGGCGAGACCCAGAACAGCGCGCGTGCCGGCTTGTCGGACTTGTTGAAATAGCCGTGCGGGATGCCGCGCGGCATGCGCACGAGGTCGCCGGCCTTCGCCTTCACCCAGACGCCGTCGAGCTTGAGGTCGAGCACGCCGTCCTGCACCAGGATGAACTCGTCCTGGGTCGGGTGCACATGCACCGGTACGAACTGGCCGGGTTCGCTGTTGGTCTCGAAGGCGAAGGTGGAATCGGTCACGGCCTTGGGGAAATAGATCTGGCCCAGGATGTTCCAGGTCTTGCCGCGATATCCTTGACCGTTCGGGGTGATGCCTTTCTCGAGCGCTGCCATGACGTCCTCCTTCGCTTTGGCGTGGTGGCGAGCATCCGGCGGCGGGACGGCCTTGTCTATCCGCTAAACGAATCCGGTAGCCCCGGCGGAAGCGGCAGAAGGCCTGCCCATTGTTTGGCCGTGCAACCCACTTTCCAGATGCCGAAATTATTGTAAGCTTAAAACAATTTCAGGAGGCGGTTGCTGATGGCTGAGGGGGTCATTCGGAATGCCGGTCTCGATCGCCCGCGCGGAACCGAACGGCTCGCGGGCTTTTGCCGCGTGGCCACCGATAATGTCGATGAAGCGGCCGAAGAGATCGGGCGCATCTTCTGTCCTCACGACCTCAAGCCGCTGCGCACAAGCGAGCCCGGCTTCTTTGCCCGGCACAATTGCGCGGCCTTCGACGGATTTTCCATCAACTACGTCGCCTATGGCGGCTCGGTGTCGATCGACCCGGGCTGCCTTGAGCGCTTCTTCCTGATGCAGCTTCCGTTACGTGGATCGGCGCTGGTGTCGACGTCCTCGCGCGACATCGCAACCACGCCCGGTAGCACCGCCTCGGTGCTGTCGCCGACCCTGCCGACGCGCATGGCCTGGAAGAACGATTGCGCCCAGCTCATTTTGCTGGTCGAGCGGAAGCTGGTCGAGCAGCGCGCCGCGGCGCTGGCCGGCAAGGCGGTGCAGACAATCGAGTTCGACCCGGTGGTCGATCTGAAGGCGCCGGCCGCCCAGGCTTTGCAGGCGCAGATGCTAGGGCTCGTCAATCTGGCCGAAGGCCTGCGGCCGAAGCGCAACCTGTCGCCGGCTGCCGCCGCAAATTGGCGCGAGGGCATCCTCGATCGGCTGCTGACCGGTCAGCCTCACGGCTTGTCGCAAGCGATCAAGACGTTCGCGGGCGAGGGCGAGACGCTGCCGCAGGCGCTGCGGCGGGCGCGCGACTATCTCGTGGCGCACGCGGCTGATCCGTTTGACCTGGTGCAACTTGCAACCGCCGCCGGCATCGGCATCCGCGCGCTGCAACTCGGCTTTCAGCGCCATTTCGGGATGTCGATCTCACAGATGCTGCTCGATCTTCGCCTGGCGCATCTCAATACGAGGCTGAAGGCAGCACCACCGGACGCGCGCATCATCGATATCGCGTTTGATCTCGGCTTCACTCATGTGAGCCGGATGGCCGGCGCCTACCGGCAAAAATTCGGCGAAACGCCATCGGCGACGCTGCGGCGATTGCATTGAGATGACGTTGCGTGTGCCGAAGCGGCATCGGTCCCGTCATTGCGAGCGAAGCGAAGCAATCCAGACTTTCTCCGCGGGAACAGTCTGGATTGCTTCGTCGCTGCGCTCCCCGCAATGACGTGGAGGGTGCGTAACAGGCTCACGAATTGACGTAGATGAAATCGCGCAAGAGCGGATAGATCTCGCTATTCCACTTCTTGCCGCTGAACACGCCGTAGTGCCCGACGCCGGCCTGCATGTGGTGAACGCGGCGATAAGCGCGCACGCCGGTGCAGAGCTCCTGTGCTGCGAGCGTCTGTCCGATCGAACAGATGTCGTCCTTCTCGCCTTCGACCGTCATCAGGCCCATGCGCCTGATCGCGGCCGGGTTCACCGGGCGACCGCGGAAGGTGAGCTTGCCCAGTGGCAAGAGATGATCCTGGAACACGTCGCGGACGGTCTCGATGTAGAACTCTGCCGGCAGATCCATGACCGCGAAATATTCGTCATAGAAAGTCTTGATGACCGCGGCCTTTTCCTTCTCGCCCTTCACCAGGTGATTGTGCAGGTCCACATGCTGCTTGATGTGGCGCTCGAGGTTCATCGAGACGAAGGCGGCAAGTTGCACGAAGCCCGGATAGACTTTCCGGAACGCGCCTTTGCACTGAAACGGCACGTAGCTGATCAGGTTGCGCTCGAACCATTTGAGCGGTTTGCTCTTGGCGAATTCGTTGACCTTGGTCGGCTGGATGCGGGTGTCGATCGGTCCCGCCATCAGCGTCAACGTCGCCGGGCGCGAGGGATGATTGTCCTCGCACATGATCGCGGCAGCAGCCAGCGCCGATACCGACGGCTGGCAGATCGCCACCATGTGCGCGCGCGGCCCCAGATGGCCGAGGAAATCAATGAGATGCTGAGTGTAATCGTCGAGGCCGAAACGGCCGGCGCTGAAGGGAATGTCGCGCGGGTTGTGCCAGTCGGTGATGTAGACGTCGTGGTCCTGCAGCAGCGTCTTCACCGTGCCGCGCAACAGCGTGGCGAAATGACCGGACATCGGTGCGACCAGGAGCACCCGCGGCTGCTCGGGCGCGCTCTCTCTCTTGAAGCGCAACAGCGAGCCGAATGGCGTCGCCTGGACCACCTCTTCCTTCACCGCGAGCTCGCGGTTGCCGACCGCGACGCGGTCGATGCCGTAAGCCGGGCGGGTGTAGGTGAGGGAGGAACGCGAGATCAATTCGAGCGCCGCCGCGAGCCGCGGGAACAGCCTGTCGGAGAGGCCTTGCGGGATCAGATTGAGGTAGCGCGCCGCCGATGCGGCCCCTGACCGCCATGGCTGGGTGAGGTCCATGTGGTTCTGATAGGCCTGATAAAGCATTGACATCATTCACCCCCGCCCATCCCCATATTGCCATGCAATATCGAAGCCGGAGCGGAGTCAAATCGCCCCTGTGAATTGGCATGTGCCTTGCTGCATACTGCGCGAAGTCGCACAGGGAACCGGCACTCGCCGGGGGCGTCCACGCTCTCGGGTTGCGTCGAAGCATTGAGGGGTAGCTTATGGCGAAGGCGACACTGACCATCAGCAGCAAGAACTATTCATCGTGGTCGCTGCGCGGCTGGCTGATGACCAGGTTTTCCGGCCTGCCGTTCGAGGAAGTCGCCATCGCACCGGATGATCCGTCCGCGCGGGCGGAGATCCTTTTGCTCTCGCCCACCATCCTCGTACCGTGCCTCAGGCATGACGGCGCCATCATCTGGGATACGCTCGCGATCGGCGAGTACCTCAACGAGGTCATGTCGGAGGCCCGGCTGCTCCCGGCCAATCGAATCGAGCGAGCGCATTGTCGCGCGATCTGCGGCGAGATTCATTCCGGCTTCACGACACTGCGGGCATCGCTGCCGGTCAATCTGAAGGGCCATTTCCCGGGCTTCAAGATCTGGACCCGCGCCCAGGCCGATATCGATCGGGTCTGCACGATCTGGCGCGAATGCCTCGCCAAATCCGGTGGGCCGTTCCTGTTCGGCGAGCACACCATGGCGGACGCGATGTACGCGCCGGTCGTGACGCGTTTCATCACCTATGACGTGAAGCTCGAGCCGCAACTGAAGGCCTATGCCGACGCCGTCATGGCGATGCCCGAGATGATCGAATGGGTCGAGGCCGCGAAGGCCGAGCCCGACGAAATCGAGGAGCTCGATGTCGAATATTAGCGCATGATCCGGCCAAGCGACGTCGCCGCCACGATTAACGTTTCTCGCCGGCCCTTGGCTTGCGCAAAACCGCACTTGTACTCGATGTGGTGCGCCACGTTGGCGGCGCGCCGACATCTAGCCGTGAACAGATGAGTACGGGCCCCGGCCGCTGATTCGGGCGCGATTCGTTCGCACCGCGTTCCGAATCTTAAAAGCCGGTGGCGAGCCGTCGCATTTTGATACGGCGGCCGGCTTCGCCGCTAATGCCGCGGCATGCGCCATCCCACAACGGTCGCCTCGACCATCCCGCCTGATTCGTGATTGTGCCACCGGCCATCCAGGTAGTGGCATGAGAACGGCAATTGATAGGTTCCGCTGTGGTCCTCGCAAAGCACCTGGACCGGCAGACCCGGTGGCGGCACCCCTGCGCCATCGAATTCCGCCAGTCTTCGTTCGCGTGTTGCCATTTGATCTATTCCCCTAAATGCGCGGCGCGCCGCGCCGCATCTGAAAATTCCCGCCCGCTTTCCTCGTCCCACCGCCACCTGCAAATCACAGCGCCGGAATGAGGTAGCAATGTGATATCTCTCGCTCCCCGCGCCCGCTCAATTTGGTGTGAGGCGTGCCCGTGAACGCGAGGATGTGATGGGTTTCAAGAATCTTGCTGCCGTGCTTGCCCTCCTGCTCCTGATCGCGATACCGCTAGAACCAGTTCACGCGCAGGATGTTCCGGGCATCGAGATTTGCACGGTCGAGAAGACGATGGAGCGGCGCACGTCTTGCTTGCAGAGCAATGTGGACTTCCTGCAGAAGACGCTCAACAAGCTCAACGCCGATCATCAGCAGAAGATCGACGCCGCCAATCGGCAGATCGAGGCGCTGAAGGCGACGGTCGTGGCGCTGCAGAAGGTGGTCACCGATATGCAGGCCGCCGAGAGGCAGATGGCCGACGATTTGAAGAAGAAGGCCGATGTGCCGCCGAAGGATATCCCGGCGGCGAAAAAAGGGGTCAAGTGACCGCGGGCGCGTCACGACACCCGATACTGCTCCATCACGTTGAGGTCCGGCTCGTAGCCGAGGCCGGGGCCTTCCGGCACTGCGATGTTGCCATTGGCGTCGACATCGACGCGGTCGCGCCACAGGTTGGCGGCGCGCTTCATATAGAAGGCTTCGATATAGCCTTCGCCGCGCACCGACATCAGTTGCAGCGTCGCGAGGAAGCCGGGCCCGAAATAGGGCGAGTGTGGAATGATTGTCACGCCAAGCTCGTCGGCTGCGGCGGCCACTTTCAGGAATTCGGTGATGCCGCCAACCTTGATCACCGAAGGCTGCGCGTGGCTGACGGCGCCGGCGTTCATCATCTGACGGAACTGATATTCGGTGCAGGCATTCTCTCCCGCCGCAATATCGAGCCCGCCTTGCCTGCGCACCTGCGCCAGCGTCGCGAAATCCTCCGGCGGCCAGACCGGCTCTTCCAGGAACATGGGCGCGGCGTCGCGGCAGGCATGCGCAAAGGCAATCGCATCCTTGCCGCTGAGCGGGCAGTTCATGTCGACCATCAAGGGCACGCCGTCGCCGATCGCTTGACGCGCGGCAAACACCGCGGGCGTGGTGGTCTCATGCAGCTTGATCGCCGAATAGCCGCGTTTTCGCGCGCCCTCGCATTCGCCGGCGATCGCATCCGGCTTGCCGATCCGGAGCAGGCTCGCGTAAGCCGGAATCTTCGCGCGCTTCGCTCCGCCGATCAGTCGATGCAGCGGCACGCCATTGATCTTGGCGGCGAGATCCCACAACGCGATGTCGAGCCCGGAGATCGCAAACATGGTGATGCCGTAGCGGCCGAACAGATGCAGGTTGCGCTGGATCTGCTCCATCAGCCTGGGGATATTCTCGGGCTCCGGCACGTCCTGGCCGCGCGCTTGCGGCGCGATCATCTCGTCGACCGCGGTGCAGGTGGTGCGTGGGCAGACACAGGCAAAGGCATCGCCCCAGCCGGTGAGGCCGCCATCGGTCGTGACCTCGACCACGACCATGTCGAGCGCAGAGATGGCCGAAGCACCCTGGCGGAAGCTCGCCGGCCCTGCATCATAGGGAATGCGGATGTGATGCGCGCGGACATTGGTGATTTTCATGGTTGTTTCTCGTCTGTTTTTGGCCATCGTACGCAACGTCACCTGCGTCATTCCGGGCACGGTGGTGACGCATCACCCCGGAACAACGAAGGCCCGATTGCGCGGTGGATTTTTGCCGTTCCGCAGCAACGCCGGTCAAGCGCCATCGTCCTCATGCGGGCATGATCAGCGCGCTTCGGAAGGAAAGGCCGTGATCCATGAATCCTGCGCAAAAGGCGCTGTGGTATGTCGAAAGCCATCTCGCGGGTCCGCTGACGCTCGACGAGATTTCGGAAGTCGCGGGAGTCTCGCGCTTCCATCTCGTGCGGGCCTTTGCCGCCGCGACCGGCTTTTCGGTGATGCGCTACGTGCGTGCCCGCCGTCTCACTGAGGCGGCGCGCGCGCTCGCAGCCGGTGCACCCGATATCCTGCGCGTTGCGCTGGATGCGGAATACGGCTCCCACGAAGCATTCACCCGCGCGTTCCGCGACCATTTCGGGGTCACGCCCGAATCCGTTCGCGCCACGACGTGTCTCGACAAACTCAAGCTTCAGGAGCCGATCCTCATGGATTCCACCGCATTGGACAAAATCGCACCGCCCCGTTTCGAGACCGGCAAGGCCATGCTGATTGCCGGTGTCGGCGAGCGCATCAATTGCGAGAGCAGCGCCGGCATTCCCGGCCTGTGGCATCGCTTCCATCAGACCATCGACAACGTCCCCGCCCGAAACGGGACTATTGCCTACGGCGTTTGCTGCAACAGCGATGATTCCGGCAATTTCGATTATATCGCCGGCGTCGAAGTTGCCGACTTCTCCGACCTGCCGCGCGAGTTCAGCCGCGTCCGCATCCCAGCGCAAAAATACGCGGTCTTCACCCATAGCGACCATATCTCGACGATCCGCCGCACCGTCAACACCATCTGGAATCACTGGCTGCCGGCGTCGGGCCACGAGGTCGCCGATGCGCCCAACTTCGAGCGCTATGACGAGAAGTTCGATCCTGTGACCGGCAATGGCGGCCTCGAGATCTGGGTGCCGATCAAGAGCTAATCTCTCTGCAACGCAGCCTTGCGAGCGCCTGCGCTTGCTTGGCAATCCCCCGCCACTTTGCCATAACGGCAGCGACGATCCGTTGCGTGCGCGGGGGCTTTTCGCAAAATCCGCCTGCAGCCAAGAAGAAGCGGGAGGATTTTCATGGGCAATGTTCGCGTTCTCGCCACCGGCCTCGAATTTCCGGAGGGGCCGGTCGTCATGCCCGATGGCTCGGTGGTGCTGGTCGAGATCCGCGGGCAGCGGCTGACGCGGGTTCATCCCGATGGTCGCAAGGAAGTGGTCGCGCAGATGCCGGGCGGGCCGAACGGCGCGGCCCTCGGTCCCGACGGCAAGATCTATGTCTGCAACAATGGCGGCTTCACCTGGATTCCGACGCGCAACATGATCATGCCTGGCCCGCAGCCGGACGATTATCGCGGCGGCTCGATCCAGCGCGTCGACTTGCAGAGCGGTAAGGTCGAGACCGTGGTCGACAAGTGCGGCGAGCACGGCTTGCGCGGGCCGAACGATCTCGTGTTCGACAGGCATGGCGGCTTGTGGTTTTCCGACCTTGGCAAGCGCCGCCATCGCGAGATGGATGCCGCCGGGGTCTACTACCTCAAACCGGGCATGAAGGAGATCGTCGAGGTGGTGTTCGGCGTGCTGCCGGCCAACGGCATCGGCCTGTCACCGGATGAGAACACCGTCTATGTCGCGGAGACGCCGACGGCGCGGCTGTGGGCCTATGAGCTTTCCGCGCCCGGCACGCTCAAACCGCGCGAGGTGATCTATCGCGGCGAGCGCGGCAAGCCGATCGCGGGCCTCGGCGGCTACCAGATGTTCGATTCGCTTGCCCTCGAAGCGAACGGCAATGTGTGCGTCGCTACCCTGATCTCGGGTTGCATCTCGGTGATCGCACCGGACGGCACGCTGGTCGAGCAGGTGCCGACCGGCGACCGCGTCACCACCAACATCGCCTTCGGCGGACCCGGTCTGAAGACCGCCTACATCACGCTCTCGGGCAAGGGTGAGCTGGTCGCGATGGACTGGTCGCGACCGGGGCTGCCGCTGAATTTCCTTAACAAGTGACGTCCAGCACCCCCGAATTTTCGAATCTGGCTCTTTCGAAGCGTCCTTGAATGGCCATAGCTGGAGAGCTTCACCGCCCGCGATCCTCGCGATGGCGGAAGTGAAGCAAGGAGATTTGTGATGCCCTGGCCTGAACCTGTCACCCTGCGCGGCGAGCATGCGCGGCTCGAGCCGTTGTCGCACGACCATCACGCGGGGCTCGTCGAGGCCGTGAAAGACGGCGAGCTCTTCAAGCTCTGGTATACCTTCGTGCCAAAGCCGGAGGACATGACCAAGGAAATCGACCGGAGGCTTGGCCTGCAGAAGGCGGGATCGATGCTACCATTCACGGTCTTCGATGCCGCAGGCCGGATCGCCGGCATGTCCACCTACATGAACATCGATGCCACCAACCGCCGCGTCGAGATCGGCTCGACCTGGTATGCAAAGCGCGTGCAGCGCACACCGCTCAATACCCAGTGCAAATTGTTGTTGCTAGGGCACGCTTTTGAAGCCATCAACTGCATCGCGGTCGAGTTCCGCACCCATTTCTTCAACCATCAGAGCCGGCGGGCGATCGAGCGGCTGGGTGCCAAACAGGACGGAATTTTACGCAATCACCAGATTGCGCCGAACGGCACGCTGCGCGACACTGTGGTCTTCTCGATCATCGCGTCCGAATGGCCGACCGTGAAGGCGCATTTGACCTATCAGCTCAACGACAAGCCGCGGGACTAACCGCGCTCCAACGAAAAAAGAGATAAAGGGAACGATGGAAACGTTCGATTATGTCATCATCGGCTCCGGCTCCGCCGGCAGCGTGCTCGCCAACCGCCTCAGCGAAGACAGTAACACCACGATCTGCGTGCTCGAGGCCGGCCCCAGCGATTGGCATCCCTACATCCACCTGCCGGCGGGCTTCATCAAGACCTTCCACATGAAGAGCATCAACTGGGCTTACCAGCAGGAGCCCGGTCCCTATACCGGCGGCCGCAGCATCTACGCGCCGCGCGGCAAGACGCTCGGCGGCTCGTCCTCGATCAACGGTCACATCTATAACCGCGGCCAGCGCCAGGATTTCGACACCTGGGCGCAGATGGGCAATCGCGGCTGGGGCTATGCCGACATATTGCCTTACTTCAAGCGGCTGGAGCGGCGGGTCGGCGAGGGGGATGAGACCTATCGCGGGCGCGACGGCAGCCTCACCGTCACGACCATGGACTGGAAGGACCCGCTCTGCGAGGCCTTCATGGCCGGCGCGGTCAGTCTCGGCATTCCCAAAAATCCCGATTACAACGGCGCCATCCAGGAAGGCGTCTCCTATTGCCAGCGCACCATCGAAAAAGGCCTGCGCATGAGCGCGGCCAAGGCGTTCCTGCATCCGGCGCGCAAGCGGCCGAACGTGCATGTGCGCACCCACGCGCATGCCACCAGCATCATCTTCGAGGGCAAGCGCGCCGTCGGCGTGCGCTTTCTCAAGGGCGGCCGTGGCGGCACGCCGATGGAGGTGCGCGCCAGCAAGGAAGTGATCCTGTCCGGCGGCACCTACAATTCACCGCAGCTCCTGCAATTGTCGGGCGTTGGCTCGCCGGAGCTGTTGAAATCGCACGGCATCGAGGTGCGCCACGCGCTGCCCGGCGTCGGCGAGGGCCTGCAGGATCACTATGCGCCGCGTTCGGTCGCGCGCGTGAAGAACATTCAGACCATCAACGAGCTTCGGCAGGGCTGGCATCTCTGGGTCGAGGCGCTGAAATGGGCGACGACGCGGCGCGGCCTGCTCTCGCTGTCGCCGACCATGGTCTATTGCTTCTGGCATTCGGGCGAGACCGCCGAGAGTTCCGACCTGCAGCTCACCTTCACGCCGGCAAGCTACAAGGAGGGGGTGCAGGGACAGCTCGAGGACGAGCCCGGCATGACGGTGGCATCCTGGCAGCAGCGGCCGGAGAGCCGCGGCTATGTCCGCATCCGATCGGCCGATCCCCTTGCGCCGCCGATCATCCAGACCAACTATCTCACACATGAGCTCGACCGCCGCGTCGTCGTGGCCGGCTTGAAGCTCGCGCGGCGTCTGCTCAAGTCCGAGCCGCTCGCGCAATATTACGACTACGAGGACTTCCCCGGACCCACGGTGCAGAGCGACGAGGAGCTTCTGGCAGCCGCCACTCAGCGCGGCACCACGACCTTCCATCCCGGCTGCACCTGCCGCATGGGCCCTGCCGGAAGCAGCGGGGCTGTGGTCGATGATCAGCTTCGCGTCCATGGCCTGCAAGGGCTGCGCGTGATCGACGCCTCGATCATGCCGCGCATGATCTCCGCCAACCTCAATGCGTCCACCATGATGATCGCGGACAAGGCTTCCGATCTGGTCCGCGGCAAGGCGGCGCCGGAGGCGGTGAAGCTGCCGGAAGCGGCGGTGGCTTAACTGGGTTAACCGGCAACGTCGTCATTGCGAGGAGCGTAAGCGACGAAGCAATCCACCTTCCGGAAAGGTCTGGATTGCTTCGCTTCGCTCGCAATGACGAATGGGCCTACACCTCGCGCCGGCTCAGGAACGCCAGCCGCTCGAACAGGTGCACGTCCTGCTCGTTCTTCAGGAGCGCGCCGTGCAGCGGCGGGATCAGCTTGCGCGGGTCGCGCTCGCGCAGCATCTCCGGCGTGATGTCCTCGTTGAGCAGGAGTTTCAGCCAGTCGAGCAACTCCGAGGTCGACGGCTTCTTCTTCAGCCCCGGCACCTCGCGCACTTCGAAGAAGATGCGCAGCGCCTCCTCGACCAGGCGCTTCTTGATGCCCGGGAAATGCACGTCGACGATCCGGCTCATGGTCTCGGCGTCGGGAAACTTGATGTAGTGGAAGAAGCAGCGGCGCAGGAAGGCGTCCGGCAGCTCCTTTTCGTTGTTCGAGGTGATCATCACGATCGGGCGCAGCTTTGCCTTGATGTTCTCGCCGGTCTCGTAGACGAAGAACTCCATGCGATCGAGCTCGAGCAAGAGGTCGTTCGGAAACTCGATGTCGGCCTTGTCAATCTCGTCGATCAGGAGCACCGGGCGCTTCGCGCTGGTGAAGGCATCCCACAGCTTGCCGCGCTTGATGTAGTTGGAAATGTCGGACACCCGCGCGTCGCCGAGCTGGCTGTCGCGCAGGCGCGAGACCGCGTCATATTCGTAGAGGCCCTGTTGGGCCTTGGTGGTCGACTTGATGTGCCAGGTCAGAAGCGGCGCGCCGATCGCTTTCGCGACCTCCTCGGCCAGCACCGTCTTGCCGGTGCCGGGCTCGCCCTTGATCAGCAGCGGGCGCTCGAGCACGATCGAGGCATTGACGGCGACCTTGAGGTCCTCGGTCGCGACATAATCCTTGGTGCCGGTAAACTTCATCTATTCTTGCCTCGTTCGGGCGCTTGGTAAAGGATTCTCGGGGCGCAGCGGTTCCGCTCCGCCTTTAGCAGGAAAATCCAGCCGAAACAGCCTGCGTTTTCGGGAATGGGGGGATGCGTCAGGCGCGCCTGACCAGGGATAATATGACGAGTATAATAACAGCTCCGATGGTCGCGTCCAGGATCGAGCCCAGCGTACCGGACGCGAGCATGACGCCGAGCTGCGGCAGGATCCAGCTTGCGACCAGCGCACCGAGGATGCCGATGACGATGTTGCCGATCAGTCCGAACCCGGCGCCGCGCACGATCAAGCCGGCGAGCCAGCCGGCGATCGCGCCGATCACGAGCGCTGCGATGATACCCATTTGGGAAAACCCCTGCCAAAACCGCTGATGGGGCAATTCTAGATGAAAAAGCCTGCTGGTCTAGGCCTCAGGGCCACAGCTTCCACCCTTGACGTTCACCATGCGACGGGCAATCTGTAGTCCATGTTCCTGCAATTCTTCACCTCGCTGCGCGATGCCCAGGTCCCCGTGACCTTGCGCGAATATCTGACGCTGATGGAGGCGCTCGACGCCGATCTCGCCGAGCAGACGGTCGAGAATTTCTACTATCTGTCGCGCGCGGCGCTGGTGAAGGACGAGCGCAATCTCGACAAGTTCGACCGCGTCTTCGGCACCGTGTTCAAGGGGCTGGAAAGCCTGCTCGACGCCATGGACAAGGCGGAGATCCCCGAGGAGTGGCTGAAGAAGCTCGCCGAAAAATATCTCACCGAGGAAGAGAAGAAGCAGATCGAGGCCATGGGCTGGGACAAGCTCATGGAGACGCTGCGCAAGCGCCTTGCTGAGCAGAAGGGCCGCCACCAGGGCGGCAGCAAGTGGATCGGCACCGCCGGCACCTCGCCTTTCGGCGCGCATGGCTACAACCCCGAAGGCGTGCGCATCGGCCAGGAGAAGAACCGCAACAACCGCGCGGTAAAGGTGTGGGACCGGCGCGAGTTCAGGGACCTCGACGGCAATGTCGAGCTCGGCATCCGCAACATCAAGATCGCGCTGAGACGGCTGCGCAAGTTCGCCCGCACCGGCGCGCCCGACGAGCTCGACCTCGATTCCACCATCAAGGAAACGGCGAACCACGGCTATCTCGACGTGGTCATGCGCCCCGAGCGGCGCAACGCGGTCAAGGTCCTGGTGTTCTTCGACATCGGCGGCTCGATGGATTCCCATATCGAGCAGGTCGAGGAGCTATTCTCCGCCGCGAAGACCGAATTCAAGCACATGGAATATTTCTACTTCCACAACTGCCTCTATGAGGGCGTCTGGAAGCAGAACAAGCGGCGCTTCACCGATCGCACGCCGACCTGGGACGTGCTCCACAAATATCCGCATGACTACAAGGTGGTGTTCGTCGGCGACGCCTCGATGTCGCCCTACGAGATCATGGTGCCGGGCGGCTCGGTCGAGCATGTCAACGAGGAGGCCGGGGCGGTCTGGCTCGACCGCATCGCGCGCACCTATCCGCATGCGGTCTGGCTCAATCCGGTGGCGCAAAAGCACTGGGACTATTCGGAATCGACCACCATCATCCGCCGCATCTTCTCGCAGCGCATGTATCCGATCACGATCGAGGGTCTGGAGAATGCGATGAAGCAGCTGGTGCGGTAAGCCTCACACGTGACGCGTGCCTCGACAGCGCGCCAATAAAACCAAGGGAGAGGCCCATGCCCCAGACCATTCACCGCGGCATCAAGGCGCTGGTCGACGAGGCCAATGCCGAGATCGAGACCATCAGCGCGGCTGACGCCATCAAGCTCGCGTCGAACAGGGACATCGTCATCGTGGACATCCGCGATCCCCGGGAGATCGAGCGCGAGGGCAGGATCCCCGGCGCCTTCTCCTGCACGCGCGGCATGCTGGAGTTCTGGATCGATCCGGCGAGCCCCTACGCCAAGCCGATCTTCCAGGAGGACAGGAAATTCATCTTCCATTGCGCCGGTGGCCTGCGCTCGGTGCTCGCGGCCAAGACTGCGCAGGACATGGGCCTGAAGCCGGTCGCCCATATGGGCGGCGGTTTCGCCGCCTGGCGCGATGCCGGGGGGCCCGTGGAGAAGTGGGAGCCGAAGAAGAAGGGCTGAGGTTCGTCGCTCGCGGGCTTGCCGGCTTCGCCAAGAGGCTTCGCCGACCACGTGACTGAAAGCCCGGCGAAGCACTTGCGTAGCCGGGACCCGCGTGCCCATCCTTTCAAAAAAGATGGATGGCCGGATCAAGTCCGGCCATGACGATTTGAGAAGACGTCGGAGAGCTTCTGATGAGTGCCACCAGCGACCCCCTTGTTTCCACCGAATGGCTCGGCGCGCATCTTGGCGAGGCGAATGTGAAAGTCCTCGACGCCACATTCAAATTGCCGGGTGTGCTGCCGCTGCCGAAGGACGATTACCTCGCCGCACATCTTCCCGGCGCCGTGTACTTCGACGTGGACGCGGTGTCGGATCATGCCAATCCGCTCCCGCACATGTTTCCGAGCGCCGAGCAGTTCGGCCGCGACGTCGGCGCACTCGGCATCAGCAATGCCGACACCGTAGTGGTCTATGATTCCGGGACCTGGGTTGCCGCGCCACGAACGTGGTGGATGTTCCTGTCCTACGGCCACAGCGACGTACGCGTGCTCGATGGCGGCCTGAAGAAGTGGAGGGCCGAGGGCCGCAAGGTCGAGAGCGGCGAAGTGAAACCAAAGCCCGCGACTTTCAAGGCATCCTACGATCCGAAGCGCGTGCGCAGTGTCAAGCAGATGATCGCCAATGTCGAAAGCCGCGCCGAGCAGGTGATCGACGCACGTGCGGCCGAACGTTTCGAGGGACGCGCGGCGGAGCCGCGGCCGGGCATCCGCTCCGGACACATTCCAGGTGCCCGTAATCTGCCCTACAACACCCTGTTCGACGCCGCGACCGGTGCGATGAAGCCGCTCGAGGATTTGCGCAAGGCGTTTTCCGGCGCCGGCGTGAAGCTCGATGCGCCGATCGTCACGAGCTGCGGCTCGGGCGTCTCGGCCGCAGCCTTGACGATCGCGCTCTATCGCCTCGGCATCACCGACACCGCGCTCTATGACGGCTCCTGGTCGGAATGGGGGCAGGCGGGCGGGCCGCCGATCGCGACCGGCCCGGCCTGATCCGCGCGCTTTACGGATTAGCCGCCGGCGTCGGTCGTTGCTTCCGAGTACGTGGCGGCGTCGGAGTAAGCGCCGGCGTCGGCTGCTGCGCGAACACGCCGAACGGCTGCTGTTGAGCCAGTGCCTGCTGGCGCGCCGCGCGCGCCCGCAGCGCCGCCAACCTGCGACGCGCTTTCTTCCGTGCTTCCGCCCTCGCGTCCGCGCGCAGCCGCGCCTTGTCGGCGCTCCGGTCCGGCTTGTCGTCCGCCTCCTTGAGCGCTGACGGCGCGGCCTTCGCCGTCGGCTCGCCCACCGCTACGGCTTTGGTCTTCGCGGTGTCGGCTGCGGGCAACGCGGGCGTGGCCGACGGCTCGTCCTTGGCACTTTCAGTGACGTTCGGACCAGGCGTATCGGTCGCGGCTGCGGGTGACGCATCGCTTGCCGGTGGCTTCTTCTCTTCGACTGCGGTGGTCTTGGCCGTCGTGGTCTCGCCTGCGGGCAAGGCGGGAGCGGCCGCCGGCTCGTCCTCGGCGGGCTCGCTTTCGGCAACCTTCGGAACAGGCGTATCGGTTGCCGCTGCGCTTGCCTCCGGCTTCTCCTCTTCGACTGCGGCGGTCTTGGCCGTCGTGGTCTCGCTGGCGGGCAAAGCGGGAGCGGCCGCCGGCTCATCCTTGGCAGGCTCACCTTCCGCGACCGTCGGGACAGGCGTATCAGTCGCGGCTGCGGGTGCCGCATCGCTTGCGGTTGGCCTGGCCGCTTCGACGACCGCGGCCTTGGTCTCCGCGATGGGAGCGGACGGCTCGACGATGGCAGGCGCAGGGGTCGCGTCACGCGCGCCCGACGCCGGCGTCGCTGTCGTCGAATCTGCCGTTGGCGGGGGTGCCTCTGGCGCGGTCAACGCTGTAACGTCAGGCATTTCGGGTGCGACCAAAACCACCGATTCCGGCTCGGCGGGGGCGGATGCCGCGGGTGAGTCCGTCAGCGGCTGGCCAGCCGGCGCATTGGCGGCGGGAATGTCAGGATTCGCGTGCGGCGCGGGCTGCGGATCGGCTCGCAGCATGGCAAGGACGGGTTGGGCCGGCTCGCTCTGTTGCGCAAGCAGCGGCGGCTCCGGCGCCGCGCGCCAGGACGAGTCTGATGAGAATTCCTCATGCGCGGCCCGCAGCAGCGCCGCGGCGCCCAGGCCGAAAACGAGAATCGAGACCGACAGCGTGATGGCGGCAAACAGGAAACGGATACCTGGGAGCATTTCTGGATGCGATTCCGCCTCGGCAGGCTTGCCGCCGGGCCCTGGAGCCAAAGAGGAACGCGGTGACTACTGCTGGAGGTGGATCGGCCCTCGTTCGCCGCCGCGAATCAGGCTCGATTCGAGGATACCGCAAGCCATGTTCAGCGTTTGTTAAAAAACGTTGCTGAAGATGGTATACGGCGCCTGTCGATGCGATTTTGGCTCCAATTGCGGTTTTGGCGCCACGCCGTTGATGGAACATCACAATTTATGGAAATCAGGCACAAGTCAGCAGGATTTGTCTTGAATGCGCCGCGATCTTCCGCAATGTGCGGTTAACGGCCCGGTGTCGCCTTGGGGACTATACAGAAAAGATGACGATCACCCGTTCGCTGATGATCTCTGCTGTCGTGATGGCTGGCGCGGCAACGCTGTCGGTTGTCCACGCTCAGCAGACCTATCCGGTTCCCCAGGGGACCTATTCGCAGGCGCCGCAGTCTTATCCGCCCGCTTATCCCTCGGATGATCGCCGGCCGAATTTCGATCAATTGCAGGACGATCAGGCCAATGCGGCGGCGCAGCCGCCACGTGCTCCGACTGGTCCGATTCTGTCGCCGGATGACCCGCGCTACGCCAACGCGGTGCCGCAGGGGCCGGTGATGTCTCCGAACGATCCGCGCTACGGCCGCCCGGCCGGTCCGCCGCCGGTGATCTATGGGGATCGCCCGCCGGGCGCGCCCCAAGGATACCCCAACCAAGGCTACGCCAACCAAGCATACCCCAACCAAGGCTATGCGAACCAAGCCTATGGCGATCCCAACGCGCCGCGTCCGCCCGAGGCCGTCGGGCCTGGTGGCCCGGCGCCGGCGGTGACTGGGTCGGTTGAGCAGCAGCCGACCGCAGCGCCCGATGGGCGACCGGTGACGATTGCAGCGCTTCCGCCGGAAGAGCAGCCCGATGCGGCGCCCGCCCAACTGGCACCGAACCTGCGCCGGCAGGAAGTCAATTTCGCCACGAAAGAGCCGGCGGGCACGATCGTCGTCGATACGTCGAATACCTATCTTTACTACGTGCTCGGCAATGGCCGGGCGATCCGCTACGGCGTGCGTGTCGGGCGCGACGGCTTTACCTGGTCCGGCGTGCAGAAGATCACGCGCAAGAAGGAATGGCCGGACTGGTATCCGCCGAGCGAGATGATCGACCGGCAGCCCTATCTGCCGCGCTTCATGGCCGGTGGCCCGGGCAATCCGCTTGGCGCGCGCGCCATGTATCTCGGCAATACGGTCTATCGCATCCACGGCACCAACCAGCCCTCGACCATCGGCAAGTTCGTCTCCTCGGGCTGCATCGGCATGCTGAACGAGGATGTCTCGGACCTGTTCGATCGCGTGAAGGTTGGCACCCGGGTGGTCGTGCTGCCGGGTGGCCCGCCGCCGGGAACGGCTACGGCGACCGCTTCCGCCGCCCCGGTGCCCGGACCGTCAGCCGCACAGCCAGCGCAGGCTTCGGCCGCCCCCGGCTACGGTCAGCCGACGGTGGTGCCACCGCTGCCCGCGCCGGTCACGGTGCGCTGAGCCCGGACAACTTGAGGATTTCCAATCGCCCCTCTCGAAAAGCGAGGGGCGATTTTCATTACGCCAGTCGCCGCAGCGGCTCGCCCTTGAACCAGGCGTCGATGCCCTCGACCATCTGGGTGTAGTGGCCGCGGAAGATCTCCTCGGTGGCGTAGCCGAGGTGCGGCGTGATCACCATGTTGTCGAGCTTGCGGAAGGGATGATCCACCGGCAGCGGCTCGACCGAGAATACGTCGATGCCGGCGCCCGCGATCTTCCGCTGCTGCAGCACTTCCAGGAGCGCCGCCTCGTCGATGATCGGCCCGCGTGCGGTGTTGACGATGTAGGCGGTCGGCTTCATGCGCGACAGCTCCTCGCGGCCGACCAGGCCGCGCGAGCGCGGGCCCAGCACCACATGGATGGTGACGACGTCGGCCGTTGAAAACAGCTCCTCCTTGGAGGCGTAGGTGACGCCGGCTTCCTGGCATTTCTCCGGCGTCAGATTCGGACTCCAGGCGATCACCTTCATGCCGAAGGCCTGCCCAAGCTTGGCTACTTTGGTGCCGAGCTTGCCGAGACCGATCACGCCAAGCGTGCGGCCCTCGATCTCGATGCCGAGATGAGCCTGCCAGGCTTGGCCTGCGTGCATGCGCGCGTTTTCACGGCCAATATTGCGTGTCAATTCCAGGATCAGGCCCATGGCGAGCGGCGCGGTCGGATCGCGGGCAAAGTTGGTGCCGCACAGGACCACATGGTGGTCCTTGGCCGCGTCGAAATCGATGGCGGCGTTGCGCATGCCCGAGGTGATCATCAGCTTGAGCTTCGGGAGTGCCCCAAACAGCGAGCGCGGAAACGCGGTGCGCTCGCGCATCGCCAGGATGATCTCGAAATCCTTCAACGCCGCGGCTGCTTCGCCCTCGGACTTGAACGGCTTCTCGAAGACCGTCAATTCGACCCGGTCGGTGATCTTGGACCAGTCTGCGGAGGTCAGCGAGAGTTTGAAATAGTCGTCAAGGATTGCACAGCGCAGCCGCGTCATGGGAAAAGTCCGTTCATGGCGAGAAGGACGGCAGCGAAAGCGCCGTCGGGAAAGGTCGCCATGGTTGCGCGCCGTGCTTTCGCGCGCAAGCGGCTTGCGGCTTCAAAAGCGCGTATGCCGCGCGTCCTCAGATGTCGGATTTGAGCCGGAACGCGGCCTGGTCGCCGTACTTGGCGCGCCAGGCGGGCCCGGGTCCGCGCATATAGTGCAGTTCCGGCCGATAGGGGTCGAAGGCGCGGGCGAAGAACTGCCGCCAGAGGGCCCTGAAGCCGGTCGAAGAGTCCCGTCCGTTCCGGCCGATCGCCGGTGAGGAGAGGGTGGTTGAAATCGTCGTCGCCATGACGCTGGCTCACTGTTTTCGGTTCGCGGCTTTTGCCGCTTGGATGCGCTTTTGTGCGCCGAAAACGAGCTTTCGCCTGATTTATTAAAATGCAGTTTCAATTGTCGTGATCTCCGCCACACATGGTATCGGACCCGTATTCATGCGTGGTGAACGAAGAGAAAACGGCCCTCCCGCGGTTGCCCTTTAGGGCCTGCGCGGCTACATGAGCCGCAGCAAAATTTCCTCAAATCCGCTCGTTTCCCAGGGATCGCGATGGCTCGCCAGTTCGTCTATTTCATGCAGGGTCTGACCAAGAGCTACCCGACCCGGAAGGTGCTCGATAACATCCACTTAAGCTTCTATCCGGACGCCAAGATCGGCGTGCTCGGCGTCAACGGCTCGGGCAAGTCGACGCTGCTCAAGATCATGGCCGGCCTCGACAAGGAATATACCGGCGAGGCCTGGGTCGCCGAGGGGGCGCGTGTCGGCTATCTCGAGCAGGAGCCGCAGCTCGATCCCAAGCTTTCGGCGCGCGAGAACGTCATGCAGGGCGTCGCCAAGCAGAAGGCGATCCTGGAGCGGTATAACGAGCTTGCCGCGAACTACTCCGACGAGACCGCGGACGAAATGACAAAACTGCAGGACGAGATCGAGGCGCAGGGCCTCTGGGATCTCGACAGCAAGGTCGACCAGGCAATGGACGCGCTGCGCTGCCCGCCGGACGACGCCGACGTGACCAAGCTCTCTGGCGGCGAGCGCCGCCGTGTCGCGCTGTGCAGGCTGCTGCTCGACCAGCCCGACCTCCTGCTCCTGGACGAGCCGACCAACCACCTCGACGCGGAGTCCGTATCCTGGCTCGAAGGCCATTTGCGCAACTATCCCGGCGCGATCCTGATCGTCACCCACGACCGCTACTTCCTCGACAACGTCACGGGATGGATCCTCGAGCTCGACCGCGGCCGCGGCATCCCCTATGAGGGCAACTATTCCTCCTGGCTTGTGCAGAAGCAGAAGCGGCTGGAGCAGGAGGGGCGCGAGGAAGCGGCGCGCCAGCGCACGCTCGCCCGCGAGCAGGAATGGATCGCGGCTTCGCCCAAGGCGCGTCAGGCCAAGTCCAAGGCGCGCTATACGCGCTATGAGGACTTGCTCAAGCAGGCGAGCGAGAAGCAGACCCAGACCGCGCAGATCATCATCCCCGTCGCCGAGCGGCTCGGCCAGAACGTCATCGACTTCGAGGGCTTGAGCAAAGGTTACGGCGACCGCGTCTTGATCGACGATCTCACCTTCAAGCTGCCGCCGGGCGGCATCGTCGGCGTCATCGGCGCCAACGGCGCCGGCAAGACCACCCTGTTCCGCATGATCACCAAGCAGGAGCAGCCGGACAAGGGTACGATCACCATTGGCGAGTCCGTGCATCTGGGCTATGTCGACCAGTCGCGCGACGATCTCGAGGCCAACAAGACCGTGTGGGAGGAGATTTCCGGCGGCAACGAGTTGATCCCGCTCGGCAAGAAGGAAGTGAACTCGCGCGGCTACTGCTCGTCGTTCAACTTCAAGGGCGCCGACCAGCAGAAGAAAGTCGGCGCGCTCTCGGGCGGCGAGCGCAACCGCGTGCATATGGCCAAGATGCTGCGTTCCGGCGCCAACGTGCTGCTGCTCGACGAGCCCACCAACGATCTCGACGTCGACACCCTGCGCGCACTGGAAGAGGCGCTGGAGGATTTTGCCGGCTGTGCCGTCATCATCAGCCACGACCGCTGGTTCCTCGACCGCATCGCGACCCACATCCTGTCGTTCGAAGGCGACAGCCATGTCGAATGGTTCGAGGGGAATTTCCAGGACTATGAGAAGGACAAGATGCGCCGGCTCGGTCAGGACTCGATCATCCCGCACCGGGTGAAGTACAAGAAGCTGACGCGATAGATGGATAGCTGATGGCGGACTGGAGCGCGGAGCAGTATCTCAAATTCGAGGACGAGCGCACGCGCCCGTCACGCGACCTCCTGGCGCAGATTCCAATTTCCGATCCGTACCAGATCGTCGACATCGGCTGCGGTCCTGGCAACTCGACCGAGCTTCTGGTCAGGCGCTGGCCCAACGCCACCGTCATCGGCATCGACACCTCTGCCGAAATGTTGCGCCAGGCGCGCGAGCGTCTGCCGAAGCAGACCTTCATCGAGACCAATGTCGCCCATTGGGTACCACCCGACGGGACCGACCTCTTGTTCGGCAACGCGATCTTCCAGTGGGTGCCGGGCCATCTGAAGCAGTTGCAGCGGCTGCTCGCCAAGCTTCCGCAAGGCGGCGTGCTCGCGGTGCAGCTTCCCGACAGCCTCAATGAGCCGGCGCATATTCTGATGCGCGAGGTCGCCCAGCAGGGACCGTGGGCCAAGCAGCTCTCCGAGAAGGCGCGCGCGCGTGACGAATTGCCGACAGCGGGCGGCTACTATGACGCACTGAGCCCGCTCTGCACGCAGATCGAGATCTGGCACACGATCTATAACCACGTCCTCGATGACGCGGCTTCAGTGGTCGAATGGGTCAAGGGCACGGGCTTGCGGCCGTTCCTGGAAATGCTGGAGACGGCCGAGCGCAAGGATTATCTCGTCGAATACACCGCACGCGTGGTGGCCGCCTATCAACCGCAGGCCGATGGCAAGGTGCTGTTTCGCTTTCCGCGGATTTTCATCGTGGCGGTGAAATGAGAGCCGGTGCGTGTGCACTTTTTCTCGCAGCGATCATCTCAGGGTCCTCGCCTGCCCGTGCCGCGGATGCCGCCTTCACACAATTCATTGCTTCGCTCTGGCCGGACGCACAAGCCGCCGGCGTGTCGCGCGCGACGTTCGATGCGGAAACGCGAGGGCTCGAGCCCGATTACAAGCTACCCGATCTGATCCTGCCCGGGCGTCCGGCGACCGGCGCACCGTCGCAGGCCGAGTTCGTGCAGGTGCCGGCCGACTACATCAAGGAAGCGAGCATCACGCGGCTCGCCGAGCGGGGCCAGAAGCTGATGCAGCAATATCGGCGCTCGCTGGATGCGATCGAATCCCGCTTCGGTGTGCCAGCCAGCATCGTGCTCGCGATCTGGGGCCGCGAGACCGACTTTGGCCGCTACACGTTGCCTTACGATGAGATTCGCGTCCTGGCTACGCAGGCTTATGTCGGCCGGCGGAAGGACAAATATCGCAACGAATTCATCCTCGCCCTGAAGATGCTGAGCGACGGCGTGGTGGCGCGCAAGGACATGCGCGCGTCCTGGGCCGGCGCCACCGGGCTCACGCAATTTCTGCCATCGGAATTCTACAAGCATGGCGTCGACCTCGACGGCGACGGCAGGGTCGACATCTGGCACTCGGTGCCGGATGCGCTTGCCTCCGCGGCCCGGCAGCTCGTCAGCAAGGGCTGGCAGAGCGGCGTGCGCTGGGCCTACGAGGTCAAGGCCCCGGCAAACGTCGACTGCACCATCGGCGTGCCCGAAGTGACGAAGCCGATCGGCGAGTGGCTGCGTGCGGGCTTCGTGCCCGTGCGCGGGCAAAAGCTGGGCGCGGCCGAACGGGCGCAATCGGCATCGCTGTTGCAGCCGGAAGGCATCTACGGCCCGGCCTTCCTCACCACGAAGAACTACTTCGTCATCAAGGAATACAACTTCTCCGACCTCTACGTACTGTTCGTCGGCCATCTCTCTGACCGCATGAAAAGTCCCCTGCCGTTTGCGACTTCCTGGTCGGCGTCGACGCAGCTTCGCACAGCTGACGTCGAAGCGATGCAGCAGGGGCTCACGCGCGTCGGGCTCTACAAGGACAAGATCGACGGCAAGGCAGGGATGCTGACGCGCGCAGCGCTTGGCGCCTATCAGAAGAAGGCAGGGCTCAAGGTCGATTGCTGGCCGAGCGAAGCGGTGCTGCAGTCGATCAACGCCACGCGCTGAATGTCTCCGGATGCGAAACGAAAAAGAAGAAGCCCGGCCGTCCGGCCGGGCTCTTCACGCGTTTCGATGCCGATCGTTAGCTCAATAGCAGACGCGAACCGGGTGATAGTACCAACCGTAGCCGTCCCAATAGCGCCGCTGTTGCCAGTAGCAGCCGGGAGGCGGGGGCGGCGCGCCTTCATAGTACACTGGTCCGGGGGGATAATAGTCCGGGGCTGGCCGGCTGGCCGCAATCGCGCCGCCGACGAGGGCGCCCCCGAGCAGGCCGGCCGCGAGGCCGACGCCCACGCCGTCATGCGCTTTCGCGGGCGTCGCGGAAAGCGAACCCGCGATCGACGCGACCGCAAGCAGGGCAGCAAAGGTCTTCTTCATGTTGGATCAACTCCTGGAGATGGCGCTCTCGGCGCCGGGCTTTGGCGGAACTCAGCAGTCATTTTCGGGACGGCCCGTTGGCTCTAAAGAAACTCCAAAACGGTCAATCCCCGGTAAACGGCCACAGCCTCGTGATCTGAAAAAGCGGTCTTTTTCAGGCGGTTGAACGAACAGCGCGCCGGCAGGACCCGGCGCGCGGCATGTCGGCAGATTTAATGAAGCTGAACGTGCTACTCGCAGACCCGTACGCTGCGGACCCGCCAGCCATAGCCGTCCCAGAAGCGCTGATGCTGCCAGTAGCACGGACCGTAAGGACCACCATCATAACCCGGGCCGTAGTAATAGCCGGGGCCGCCGTAATAGCCGTACGGATAGGGGTTGGAGGCGATCGCGCCGCCGATGATGGCGCCGCCGATCACGCCCGCGGCAAGACCCGGACCCCAACCGCCGCGCCAGGCATAGGCAGGCGAGGCCATCGATACGGCGAGGGTTGCGACGGTGGCGAGCGCCAACAGTGATTTCTTCATGGGCATTCCCCTTAGTTACGAAGCCAATGTAACTCGGCTTCGACAGAAAAGCCTTCTGTTCTTGAGAAAGTTTCACATTCCCGTTGAACGATCAATGAACGCTGTTGCCATATTTTCGATCAATTGTGGCGACGCCTTCTGGCGCAAAAGCGTCGTATTTTCAGGGAGAAAGGGCCCTGGATCCCATCCCTGCGGCTCTTCCGGCACTTCCGTTAGTGGCGGCGGCCGACGTCGGCGGCGGCGATTAGCGCCGCTGGATGTGATCTATCGCAACGACAAAGTCTTAGATCGATTCCAAAAAAGCACGGAAATTTCCGGGGTCAGTTTGGAATCACTTCAAAACCCGGCTTTTCCCTTTGCATCGCGCTGTCGCCTCCAATATCGATGACGGCATCACGGAAGGCTTGCTGTCCTAATGATTGTTTGTTCCTGCAACGTGCTGAGTGATCACGACGTCCGCCACGCCGTGAATTCCGCCGACGACCTTCCGCGAAGCGCCAAGCAACTCTATGGCTGCCTTGGGTGCAGCGCCGAATGCGGCCGCTGCGCGCGCACCATCAAGGGCATCATCGACGAAGCGCTGGGTGCCTGCGCCCTGGCCTGTCAGGCCGGCTGCCCGCACAGCCACGGTGGTGGTGCTGTCAGCCCGGTCGAGACCGAATTCGCCCTCGCGGCCTCCTGATTTTCCTCTTGTCATTGTTGTCCTGTGGCCACCTGCGGCATCAGCAGGGTTGCTCACGCATTCAAACTTTCTTAGAAGCCTTCTAAACTTGAAGTGAGGGCCGCCTTCGGCCCCAATCCTTGGAGTGCACCATGCAGGGCGACCCAAAAGTCATCGACTATCTCAACAAGGGCCTGCGTCACGAGCTGACCGCCGTCAATCAGTACTGGCTGCATTACCGCCTCCTGGACAATTGGGGCCTGTTGGAGATGGCCAAGGTCTGGCGCAAGGAATCGATCGAGGAAATGCACCATGCCGATCGCTTCACCGATCGCATCCTGTTCCTGGAAGGCTTTCCCAACATGCAGGTGCTCGATCCGTTGCGGATCGGCCAGAATGTGAAAGAGATCATCGAGTGCGACCTCGCCGCCGAGCACAGCGCGCGCAATCTCTACCAGGAGGCCGCGACCTATTGCCATGGCGTGAAGGACTTCGTCTCGCGCGATCTGTTCGAGGCGCTGATGAAGGACGAGGAAGAGCACATCGACTTCCTCGAGACGCAGCTCGACCTGATCAAGCGCGTCGGGCTTGAGCTCTACACCCAGAAACATATCGGCGGGTTGGAGAAGGACTGAGAGATTGCTTCGTAGGGTGGGCACTCGCGCGGTGCCCACCATCTTTCCATGATAGCAAACTGGTGGGCACGCTTCGCTTTGCCCACCCTACTAGGCGACAGCTAGAGTTGCGTCTTGTACCGCGCTTCGACCACGGCTTGCGGCTCGGGCTCGCCGAGCGTGGTCTGGTCGTGGATCACCTCAGAGATGCTCGGGAACGACTTGCGCTCGACCTGCGCGGCCGACCACAGCTTTGAGCGCATCAGCGCCTTGCCACAGTGGAAATAGGCCTCGCTCACTGCGACGCGCAGCACCGCGCGCGGCGGCTTGCCGAACTCTTCCATCGCAGCGAGCAGCTTTGGATCCGCGCTCACCGTGCCCCTGCCGCCGACGCGCAGCGTCTCGTCGATCCCGGGCACGAAGAAGATCATCTGCAGCGAGCCCGAGCCCTCGACGATGTTGCGGAAGCTGTCGATGCGGTTGTTGCCGGAACGGTCGGGCATCAACAGAAGGTTCGGACCCTCGACATGGATGAAGCCGGGATTGCCGCCGCGGGGCGAAGCATCGACGCTGCCGTCGGAGCCGGATGTTGCGAGCACGCAGAACGGCGACATCGCGATGAACTTCCTTGCATGCACATCGATCGAGGGCCGCGCCTTCGCGATCACGCGCGGCGTGGGCTTCGGATAGATCGTGGCGAGGTCGCTTGCGGCAAGGTTGGTCACGGCAGGTCTCCCGGATTTCGCTCCGATCACACTATCACCTGCAATCCTGGGCGTCATCCGGCGCTGGCGCGATTCTGGCCCGTCATTGCGAGCGAAGCGAAGCAATCCGGAAATTCGATCCGCACTCAAACTGGATTGCTTCGTCGCGGAGCCTGTCATCGGGCTGCGCTTCGCGCGGACCCGTTGGCTCCTCGCAATGACGCGGGAGCGCCCTAAGTCGTGGTATGCGCGCCCGCCGCCGCTGAATTCCTATTGATGGCCGTCCCGGAGCACGTTCAGCGCATACCAGCCCCAATAGACGCGGTGGCGCCGGATCAGGCCGTCCTCGATATCCATCACCTCGACGAGGTCCATCTGCTCGCCCTCGGGCGAGGAGCGCGGATATTCCCAGGTCAGCACGCGGCCGTCGGTGAAGAAGCCCTGCTTGAAGCGCTTGCGCTGCGGCGGATTGGTCTCGAATACCTTTGTGATGAACGTTCGCAGATTCTCCCTGCCGCGCACGATACCGTCGCGCTGCTTCAGGAGATGCTGCACCAGCGGGCTTTCGATCGAGGCGTCGTCCGCATAGAGCGAGAGCGAGGCTTCGAGGTCGCGTTTGCCGAGCGCCTCGTCCCAGGCGCGGTAGATACGTTCGATGTCCTGGCGGTGGGTGGTGCCGGTCATGGCTTGTTCCCTCATCTTGATTGAGCCTGCGGCGAAGCTCGCAAACTCGCGCGGCCTCATGTTTCATCGAATTCTGAAATGACGCCGCCCGGAACCGGCTATGATCGGAGGCGAGAGAGACTTAAATGATGGTGATGAGGCAGACCGTACAATCCGGATTTTCCCGCATTGCGGAGGCGCTCGGCGATCCCGCGCGCGAAGCCATGGTCTCTGCGCTGGCGCAAGGCAAGGCGATGCCGGCGGGGGAGCTCGCAGCGTTGGCCGGCGTGTCGCCGCAAAGCGCGAGCGCGCATCTGCAGAAGCTCGTGGACGCGAACGTGCTCTCGGTCTGGGCCCAGGGCCGCTTCCGTTACTATCGGATCAGCGACGATGATGTCGCAACACTGGTCGAGAACCTCGTCAATCTCGCGACCAAAACCGCCGCGTCAGGTCACCGCCGCGTGCACATTGCCGAAGAGCTGCGGCAATCGCGCACCTGCTATTGCCATCTCGCTGGCCGGCTCGGCGTGCTCTTGTCCGACGCACTGATGCGTCGCAAGCTCGTCACCGTGAGCGACCGCGACGGGCAGGTGACGAGAAAGGGGATGGCCTGGTGCGAGTCCGAGCAGATCGACTTCAATCCGGCGCGCAGCCCCCATCTCCGGCTCTGCAATGACTGGACCGAGCGCGTGCCGCATTTTTCCGGCGCGTTTCCCAACGCGATCCTGACGCGGCTGTTGGATACGCGGTGCGTCGAGCCTCGGCAAATTCCACGCGCGCTGCGGCTGACGCGCAAGGGCCGCGCCTTCTTCGATCGGCTTGGGGTGGCGGTTCCGTTTTGATCTCTAAGCCGAGTCCTCAACATCCGTCTCGGGACGGTCGCTGCCGGACGCCGTCTCGACGCGCCACTTGCCGTCCCTGGTTTCGTACTGGATCACCTCGGTGCGGCCGGGTGTGCGTTGCTCGGCAGCGACACGCCTGGCGGCGGCAAGCGCCGCAGCATGGCTACGGAAGGTTTCCGAGAACACGCCGTCAACGGTGTAGGCCCAGCCGCCGTCGTGCTCGACGATCTTGTAGATGATCCGGCTCATCGGGAACCCACGGGAAGAGAATGGACCCCACCGGTATTCTAGGCCAAAACGGGTGAGCGATGTAGGATTTTGGCCTGTCCGATCGTTCCCTCAGGAGAGAGGACCTGGAGAGCAAGAAAATGTGCCGCAACATCAAGACGCTGTTCAATTTCGAGCCGCCCGCGACCGAAGACGAAATCCGCGCCTCCGCGCTGCAATTCGTCCGCAAACTGTCCGGCTTCAGCCGGCCGTCGCAGGCCAACGAGGCGGCGTTCAACCGCGCGGTCGACGAAGTGACCGACGCCGCACGGCGGCTCTTGACCTCGCTGCACACGAGCGCTCCCGCGCGCGACCGCGAGGTGGAAGCGGAGAAGGCGCGCGAGCGCTCGCGGCTGCGCTTCGGCTAGAGCATGATCCGGAAAAAGCCTGCCCCGCACTCGATGCGGGGTGAGTAGCGGTTTTCCGATAAAATCACGCTCAGATAGAAGACTTGCAAACAGCGTGACGCAGCTCACGGTGAATTTGCATGGCATTGCGCATGATGGCATCGCTGCAAGCGGAGCTGCGCCATGAGGTTGAACTCGACCACGTCGCTCAAATGGGGCGGATTCGTCGGCGCTCTGCTGTGGAGCGGCTGGATGATGTGGTGGGTCGGATCCTTTGATCTCGCTGCCATCGTCATCATCGCGATCGGCGGTGTCGTGTTCGGCCTGTGCTGGTACCTTGCGATGCGATTCCTGTTCCAGCGCCGGCTGCCACGCGACCGCGATACCGATGCCCCTCGCGGAAAACTCTATCCCTGGATTGTCTGGGCCACCCTGATGACGGTGACGGGAATTGCGACCGCATGCTTGCTCGACCTCGTCGACCCGCTCATTCCCTCCGGCGACTGGCATTGGCTGATCAGGTCGCTGTTCGTCATCGTGGTCTGGCCGGCGCTGATCTGGCCGCTGCGGCCGTTCGTGAAGCGGCATCTGCCGGCCTGAGCTGCGTCAAATATCCATCGTTGGGATCGAAGCTTGGCCGTTATCCTACAGGCGATCAGGCAAGACGAAGTGAGGATGGGCGAGGCTCACTCCTCGTTGTCGTCCTCGTACTTCTCCTTATTCTTGCGCTTGTCTTTCTTGCGCTTCTTCTTTTTCTTCTTGCGATCGTCGTCCTCATCGTCGTCCGACATATGATCCTGCACGGCAGCCTCCAGCGCCGCGCGATCGGCGATGTCTCGCTCGGCTTCGTCACGGGCGTCCTGCTCGCGCTTCCTCCTGTAGTCTTCATAGGCGTCGAAGATCAGGTGCAGCCAGGGCATCACCTGCTCGATCGACGGGAGCGCGCCGGGCGGACCTTGCTCGCCGCGCGGACCTTGTGACCCCTGCGGGCCTTGCTTGCCCTGCGGACCCTGCTCGCCGCGCTTGCCCTCCGGTCCAGGCTTGCCTTGCGGCCCCGGCTTGCCGCGCGCGCCTTCCGGCCCTTGCCGCCCGGGATGGCCTTGTGGTCCCGGAGGCCCCTGTCGTCCCTGACGCATCGGTTCGTTGGCCACGTGCGCGCTCCCTTGTTGACGTCGGGCTTCTTAGCAGACGTTTCAGAACGGCTTCAATTGTGCGCGCCGGACGGGCCCTGCGTGTCAACAGCAAGATGCGCGCTGGCTAAGGATCAAATCGTCCGGTAGCCGCCGTCGACCATCACGATCGAGCCTGACACATAGGCCGACATGTCGGAGGCGAGGAAAATGGCGGGGCCGACGATGTCTTCCGGTTTGCCGGGGCGGCCGAGCGGGGTGTGGTCGATGAAGACTTTCACGAGGTCGGGATTGGCGGCGCGCACCTTCTCGTTCAACGGCGTTTCGATGAAGCCCGGACCGATCGCGTTGACGCGTACGCCGTCCTTGCCGAGCTCGGCCGCGAGCGCCTTGGTGAAGCCGAGCACGCCGTGCTTGGAGGCGGTGTAGGCCGGCGAGCTCGGGGTGCGCAGATGCACGAAGGACTGGATCGAGCCGATATTGACGATGCGGCCTTTGCTGGCGCGGAGCGCGCCGAGAAACGCATGCGTCACATTGAAGACGCCGTTGAGATTGATCGCGATGATGTCCTCCCAATCGTTGATCACGGCTTCCGCCGCGCCCAGCATGCCGTTGCGGCGGGCGATGCCGGCATTGTTGCAGAGGATCGAGACGGGGCCGACCTTGTCGGCGACCTGCTTGGCCATTGCGATGCAATCGTCGCGTCTCGTGACATCGAGCGCAAAGCTCTCGGCCTTGCCGCCGGCGTCGCGGATCTCCTTCGCGGTCGTCGCTGCCGCCTGCTGGTTGATATCGAGCACCACGACGCGCGCACCCTCGCGCGCATAACCGCCGGCGATCGCGCGGCCAATTCCGGAGCCCGCGCCGGTGACGACGGCGATGTGATTTGAAAGCAGGGGCATGACGTTTCCTCTTGTTGGTTGTTGAGGCAATATATCAGGCGGTCTTGCTCGAGCCAGCCCGCATGAGCGTAAGCGATATGCTGGATGCGCTGGTGCCGGACCTCGCGGAGCCTGTCGTTGTCGGCGAGGCCGAACAGCACGAGTTGGACCGTGAGCATGGCGATCCCAGCGGTTCGAGGTAGGAGCAAGCTAATTCAAAATTGAGCGGATGGAAACGCTTCGCGCGCCTTCGGCGTTTTGATGTCATGGACGCGCAAGTTGCGAACTGGAAGCACGCGGTCGAAAAGCTCTGGTCGGCACCATCGCCGGACTGGCACGGGGCGGCGAGGCTGATTGCGGAGATCGCAGCCGCCAGCCAGGACGATACGCTGCGGCGGGCCGCGACGCAGGCCCTGCCGATCCTGCGTCATGCCTCGGTGCCCCGCGCTCCGCGTCCGACGCTCGATGCGGCGCGACGGCGCCTCAGCATCGTGCGCGATGTGCTGCATTCGCTGGCCGCTCCGCGCTTCGGCAGGCGCGGCGTTGTGAAGCAGCTCACGCCCGACCAGCACTACCGCCAGATGCTGGGATTGCCGCTCGACCGTCGGCTGGCGGCGACGGAAATCCATCAGGCGTTCAAGCGGGCCGCCAAGAGCCTGCATCCGGACGCCGGCGGTGACACAAAGGCCTTCCTGGAGCTTGCCGCGGCGCGCGATGCGCTGATGCATCCGCCAGGCAAAAGGGGCGAATGACGACAGCCATCCGCCCCCGCGATCCCTGGTCACGGACTTCAGTATCCGCGATCGGAGTTCGTAGGGTGGGCAAAGCGTAGCGTGCCCACCAAAAATATGAGCGGTGGGCACGGCGCTTTCGCGCCTTTGCCCACCCTACGGACTTGCGTGGCTTCGGGATCGCAGGGCGGGTTAGCGAAAAGCGTAACCCACCATCTTTGCATCAACGCGGAATGGCGGATTACGCTACAAGCTTAACCTCAGGTCGTCATGCGCGGGCTCGACCCGCCTGCGGGGCCGAAGCCCCCTTCGGCGCGGCGAAGGCCCGCGCATCCATCAAGAAGCAAATGTGTTTCGCCTGATGGATTGCCGGGTCAAGCCCGGCAATGACGAGATTAGGACCTGAGCGACGCCACGGCCTCGATCTCGATCAGCATCTTCGGATCGGGCAACGCCACCACCACGCAGGTGGTGCGGGCGGGGTAGGGCGCAGGCCCGAAGGCGCCGGCGTAGAGCGCGTTCATCGCCGCAACGTCGGAGGCGCGGGTCAACAGCACGTTGACCTTGACGAGATCGCGGAAGCTCGCGCCGGCTTCCTCCAGCACGCGCCTGATGTTGGTGACGACATTCCTGAACTGCGCCTCGAAGCTGTCGGGCAGTTCGCGCGTCTCGCCAAAGCCGGGAATGCCGGAGATGTAGAGCAGATCGCCCACGCGGGCGGCAAAGGAGAGCGGCGGCGCCTTGAGGCCGGGCGGCGGTGGGAAATGTTTTATCGGCATGGGATATCCTGAGCGACGGTCAGTTGCGTTCAACCTTCAGAGCTTACGGCGTGACGATAACAAATCCAACCTCTCGAGCAGGGCCTCGATGATGGGCCGCTGTCCGCGCGTGACCTTGACGAGCGCCGCTTCGGGGCTGAACCAGTCCGCGCGATCGGCTTCCGGAAACGCCTGCATTCGCCCGGACCTCGGCGGCCATTCCATCGCAAAGCTGTTGCTCCTGAACGCGGCGAGATCGAACTCGCCTTCCATCGCCCAGGCGAACACACGCTTGCCGCCCGGTTGTTTGAACACGCCGAGCTCGATGAAAGGCCCGGCCGCTTGCGCGCCGGTCTCCTCCGCAAATTCGCGCCTGGCGGCTGCGAGCGCATCCTCGCCCTCCTCGAACAATCCCTTCGGGATCGACCATGCGCCCTCGTCCTTCCTGGCCCAGTACGGCCCGCCGGGATGCACCAGCAGCAGGTCGACCATGCCATGACGGCGGCGATACATCAGGATGCCGGCGCTTTGCTTCGTCATGTCCGAGGTCTCGAGCCTTCAGTCGCTTTTTGGATGGGCCAGCCGTTGTAATTTGCCCGCGGGCGAAATTCAGCGATGATGCTCGAATCACCAAGCGAACCCGGACAACACCTGCAGGAGGTTATCACATGACGCTCTCATCCGCCCTTCGCGCCGCGCTGGTCGCGATCATCGCTTGCGCCGGCCTCACCGCGGCGCGCGCCGACGAGGGCACCGTGTCGCTGGTGATCTACAAGGCGGGCTGGATCATCGGCGGCTCCGGCGGCCGCGGCGTGCTGCATTTCCACGGCCACACCTACGCGCTCAGGACCGGCGGCATCGATTATGGTCTGGTGTTCGGCGGCTCGAAGACGATCCTGCGCGGCCGCGTCAGCCACATCTATCAGCCCTCCGACATCGCCGGCGTCTACGGCGCAGCCGGCGCAGGGCTCGCGGTCGGCTCCGGCGCCCGCGCCATCGTGCTCACCAACCAGAAGGGCGCGGTGCTGGAATTGTCCGGCACGCAGGTGGGGCTAATGGCGAATGCGGATCTGAGCGGGCTTGCGATTTCGATGCCGTAGCGACGGCGACTGCCAGTCGACCTTCGTCATTGCGAGCCAACGGGTCCGCGCGAACGCGCGGCCCGATGACAGGCTCCGCGAAGCAATCCATGTCGCCGCTTGCTGAGACCTGGATTGCTTCCGCCTTCGCTCTGCGAGCTACGGCGGACACGTCGTCGCTTTCGCTCCTCGCAATGACGAGCGGAGACATCTGATTTACATGTCAAACAGCAATGAAGGCGCAAGTCGGCATCCTCGCGGCACGATATGCCCGAGCTTTGCATGACTTTCGCGCCTCTCATGAAGCAAGGGCGCAGGGAAAGCCGGGTGCCGATTGCACCCGTGGGCCCCGTGCAACAAAAAGCACGGGGGTAGGGCCACAGGTGAACCGGAGCAACGCCGGCTTTCCCTGCGCAGTGGTTTACGGCTTACTTCGCGCTATCCCAAACGAAGGCGCAAGCGTATCCCACCATTGTCGCCTTGCGTTAAACGCAAGCGCTTGTCCGGCGTCTCTCAAAAAAACGAACGCGAAAGCGATTGCAGTCGCCTCGATCCTGATTACGATTGGCGCAGACTGATCTGGCCGGGAGCCTTGCGATGCCTCTCAACACCGACAAGATCGACGACACTGCGCTGGCGCTGCTCTATCTGACCCTGCACGACGGTTACAGGGCATGGAAAGGCTTTGATTGGGATGTGCTTGGCCGCCTGCACGACAAGGGAATGATCCACGACCCAGTCGGCAAGGTGAAATCGGTGGCTTTCACGCCGGAGGGTCTGGATCGAGCGAAGCAATTGTTCGAAGCGATGTTCAAGACGTAAGGCGTAATGGCCTGGTATTCCTTGCTCGAGTGTGAACGCCCATCATTTCCCTCGGCCGGCGCGGCGGCGGATTACAGTTTGTCGATCCGTCCTGCGGTCGACGGTATCATCATCGCTTGCCAAACTTGATCACCTCACCGGTCAGGGGATTGACCCCGTAGCGTTCCCCGTCGTCGATGTCTTCATCGGGATCGGGATATTGCGGCGGCGCGTTACCGCGTATCGTGACAACGCGCGGATATCGCACCTTTGGCAGCTTCGTACCCATCTGCTTCAGGCTGACGCGGAACCGCCACTCGTCGCCATAGTCGAACAGGAAAATCAGGCTGTGGCCGACCACGGGAAATGCCTGCGAGACTTTCGTCTTTTTGACGCTGAAGACGCCCGGATCAGCCTCGCCCATATCCGCGAACAATTCATATCGAGGATCGACGCGCGTCAGCTTGGCCGGGGTCAACCCGCTGTAGAAGCCGAACGCATGATCGAAATCGAAGCCGAAGGCGTTCGTTATGGCTTCGGCCAACCTGTAGAGGGACGTGGATGCTCCGACTTCGATGTCGCGGTAAGTGGACCGGTGTCCATTAAGCGCAGTCCGTAGGATGAAGGTTTCGCTTGAGGCCACGTTCGATTTCCCCTTCGTGCCGAGTCCGCTTGATCCACTCGGCCAGTTCCCGCCAAGGCTGCAACGTCCAATGTCCTGAGGCTGCGCCAGATGGTGACGATAGCACAAAGATGTCGGGAAAATCGTGCGTCGGTTGCTGTTTAACCGAGAGATAGCGCGTTGGTCGGCCTGTTGTAAAACAGGCTCGCCGCCTTCTTGCTCGTGAACGCAATGGTTCGGGGATGATAGGTCTGGATCTTTGCCGTGAAGCCGGCGACGTCAAAGCAATCTGGTCGTCCATCCCCGCACCGGACTTGAAAGATCGGTGAAACCGATGCCCAATTCGAGCAGCGACGCGAACTCGTTCGGCTCATGTCGCCGCGACGTAATCCCGACTTCGTGCAATGCGCGCCAGAAGCGGTTGCCCGGATGAGCGTAGTAATGGCCGACGCTGGCGGAGCGCGTGCTGGCCGCCGTGCCGACGAAGACGAGGCGGAGATCGGCGCGGAGCTGATCGTGTAGACGGTGATGATGGCTGTAAGGCATAGCCCGCATGAGCGTAGCGATATGCGGGACGAATATGAACCCAGCATGTCGCTTCGCTCATCCGGGCTGCGCTTGCTGGAGTTAAACGGAATCTCGCGCACTATTTTTTTCAGAACTGATGTACAGCGACCGGGGATATCTCTTCGTGCATCTGGGCTAAGCTTGGTCAGCGCTTTTTTGCGTGCTGTCAGGCTCCTCGTCTATCTCCCAATCCTCATCCCGAATGCGCGGTGAGAACGCCAGGAGCCCGTCATCAATAGCATTATTTTGCCTCATAGCGAGAGCGCGAATAGCGAAGTGGTGCGAGCTCCCATCGAAGCGTTTTCGGGGGCTATGGGGCTGATCGCGGGGTGATAGCGTCAGTACATATTCTTGTGCGTATTTTACTTCGAGCTCACGCTTTTGCCTAATCGCATCGAATCGCGCTCGCGCTGCTACAGGATCGTTGGCAACAATAAAAGTCAAAGCAATATCGTTAAAAAGCATTGTGGCATCGTGCGGTTGCCCGTCTTGACGGTGCATTTTCTCAATGCGCTTCAAATAAGTGCTGGCATCTTTCGCCGATCGCCCCGACATGCCGCGCAAGACTGAAAACAATCGAAAGAATTCCGGGCTGCCCGAATGAATGATGTCTTCGATGATCTCGTCTACGATCTTTACGCCAAATCTTAGCGAAAGTTTTCTCTCTCGATTGGGATAATCGGCGTCAATACTTTGCCCAAATGAATCGTCTATCAATACTCTGTCAAACCGATCCGGCAGCGTGAGTCGCCGGGTCAGATGAAATGCGAGCAATGCAGCTTCAGTGCCATACATGAGATAGGCATCTAGGATAGATCGCGTAGCAAAATAGTACACAAAGTCGAAAGCATTACTGAGATAGGTCGCTGCAACTTTGAGATCGAAAATGCTAATTGGGACGATGTCGGCGACGCGAGCATTCTCAAGTATTGTCCTGATGAAAAGAGGATAAGCCGGTATTTCATGCGTCATAACGGATACGCAAACTACTTGACGAACATCCTTGAGTTTGTCGATGTCTCCTGTTCGCGACGAAATAGGAGATGTCCCGATCGCTGTTGAACTACGTCGGGCCGACGTTGCCGGAATGAATGTTACGCGGCCCTCGTGACGTGGGCAACGGGTTTGATCGTCATGCGATCGTGGTGAGCTTGAAGGGCCGCACGCAGAACCGACAAT
>NZ_DATGFH010000032.1:0-41737 GCF_035309285.1 Bradyrhizobium sp.
CGTCGCTTCCCGCGAACGTGTCAGCGAGAAACTTGACGCCAGCGTCGGGGCGTCGGGACCGCACGATTTCGCTCGTCCGCGAGGAATGCTTTCGTCGGCGCGGCAAGCGCGCTGAGCACCCTCACGTCCATCGCATCCCGCGGCCCACGTTTCGTGACGATCGCGATACGCCCCTCCTGGAGGCCACGGGACGGCGCAGACCCTACAATTGATTTGCGCTTCCGATAAAGCGAATTATTTTTGACGCGAGGCCTTGACACGATTTCTGAAAATCAGCCCGTCGGGCAAATCACGTGCTGCAACCGCTTGAAAGATATAGCGAAGCGGTCATGCACCTGTTCGTGAATGCGAGCGCCGCGAAATCGGCAGAAAATAGCTTTTGCTACCGTATCGCAGATGGAGTGCACGACATGACCGCGGACCGCCTCACCTTGCGCGCCAGCGACCCGCGCGCCATCGAGCTCACCGCGGCACTCAAGCAGGGCGATGTCGCCCGGCTTGAACGGCTGCTGGCGGGCGAGCCCGCACTGGCGAACTGCCTTGTCACGGATCAGAAGGGCGGCGGACGAACCACACTACATCTCTTCGCCGATTGGCCCGGACATTGTCCGAACGCTGGCGCGATCGTCAAAATCCTCGCCGCGGCCGGCGCCGACCTCGACGCGCCTGCGGTCGGAGCGTGGCACCGCGAAGCGCCGCTGCATTGGGCCGCGAGCAATGACGACGTCGCGCTGATCGACGCGCTGCTCGATGCCGGCGCCGATATCGAGCGTGAGGGTTCATCGATCAACGGCGGATCACCGCTCTCCTGCGCCGTCGGCTATGGTCAATGGCAGGGCGCGCGTCGGCTGGTCGCGCGAGGCGCCAAGACCGAGCTCTGGCATGAAGCAGCCCTCGGCATGCTGGAAGAGATCAAGCAGCGCCTGGAAGCCGATCCTTCGCTCCGCGGTGAGGAGTTGTCGGGGCCGTTCTGGAACGCCTGCCGCGGCGGCCAACTCGCGGCCGCGCAACATCTATTGTCGCACGGCGCCAATCTCGACTGGCCCGCGCCCTGGAGCAGGCAGACAGCGCTCGATATCGCCGAGAAAGCAGGACAGCGCGATGTCGCGGCGTGGCTGATCGACAAGGGCGCGAAACGCGCGACGAAGGCCGGCTGAGGCGGAATGCGGCTGGTACGCCCTCACATCACTTTGATCACGATTTCTTTGCTGGATTGCCGCTTCGCGCCCGGCGAAAACGTTTTCCTGCACCTGTCACGGCTGCCGGAGGTCGATCGATGCGTGCGAGCTTCCCGTCCAAAACATCTTCACGACGCGACTTCATGCGAGGTGCGACTGGCGCCGCGGTGCTATGTGCTGTAGGCGAGGCAAGGCCCGTTGCTGCGCAAGCGGATTCGCCCGTTGCGACCAAGGCGATCCCGCATTCGGGCGAGCACATTCCGGTGATCGGGCTCGGTACCGCGAATGACTTCATGACGCGCCCGAAAGGCGCGGAGCGAGACAAGCTCAAAAAGGTCGTCGATGATCTCCTTTCACAGGGCTGCAAGCTGATCGACACGGCCTCGTCCTATGGCGAGGCCGAAAGCGTGCTGGGCGATCTCCTGAGCGATCAGGATCGCGCCAAGGTCTTTCTTGCCACCAAGATCGAGGACGGCAGCCGCAAGGGGGGACTAGCCGAATTCCGCCATTCGCTGAAGCGGCTGCGCTATCAGCAGGTCGACCTCTTGCAATTGCACAATGTGGAGAACCCGCATCAGGATCTGGCGCCGTTTCGCGACTGGAAGGGACAAGGCCTCTGCCGCTTTGTCGGCGTCACGACGACGTTCAAGGGCGCCTACGACGCCGCCGAAGCGGTCATCCGCCGGGAGAAGCCCGATTTCTTCCAGGTCGACTATTCGCTGGCCGACCGCACGGCGGAGAAGCGGCTGCTGCCCGCGGCGCACGACGCCGGAGCTGCGGTCCTCACCGCGCTGCCCTATGGGCACAACTCCGTGTTCGCGGCGGTGCGCGGCAAACGCGTTCCGGACTGGGCCCGTGAATTCGATGCAACGACCTGGCCGGAGTTCTTTCTGAAGTTCCTGCTGGGTCACGAAGCGGTGACGGCCGTCATTCCCGGAACCACAAATCCTGCGCATCTCGCCGATAATGTCAGCGCCGGGCGCGGCCGCTTCCCGGACGCCAGGCAGCGCCAGGCGATGATCGATTTCTTCACCACGCTGTAGGCGCCGGTTCCTCACCGCACCGTGAGTGCCGGCGATTACGATCGCGTGATCCGTGCGCCCTGCAATGCAGCCCTGACGCCGATTGCATGATTGAATAAATCGCATCGCTGGTTGTTGTTACGCGTATCGTGCGCCGCAAAAAGAACTCGGGAGATGAACCCATGTCCGATGCCGACCGCGCCCGCCCCGATCGTCGATCCCTCCTGCGTGCCGGTGCATTGGCCGGCCTTGCACTTGCGACTTCGGCCGCTTCGCGCCGCGCCCTGGCCGACACCACCCCGGTGAAGATCGGCGTGATCGGGGCCGGGCATATCGGCAGCACCGTTGGCTCGCTGTGGGTGAAGTCCGGTCATCCCGTGATGTTCTCCTCGCGCCATCCCGACGAGCTGGTGCCCATGGTGCGGGGATTGGGCGGCCTTGCGAAATCCGGCACGGTGGGCGAAGCGATCGACTTCGGCGACGTCGTTTTCATTGCCGTGCCCTACGTCGCCTATCCGCAGATCGGCCAGGACTATGGCAAGAAACTCTCAGGCAAGGTCGTGCTCGACGCGGGCAATGCCGTCGCGCGCCGCGACGGTCCGGAGCTCGCCGCCGAGGCCAAGGAGCAAGGCATCGGCGCGACGTCAGCCAAATATCTGCCGGGCGCGCGGATCGTGCGGGCCTTCAACACCATGAGCTACAAATATTTCGCCTCGGAGGCCAACCGACCGGGTGACCGCATGGCGATTCCGATCGCCGGCGACGACGAGGACGCCCTCACCGTCGCCTCCACGCTGGTGCATGATGCCGGATTCGATCCGGTCGTGATCGGCTCCTTGGCGCGCGCCAAGGATTTCCAGCAAGGCGCTCCGCTCTACGGCCTTCAATTGACGGCCACACAAATGCGCCAGAAGGCCGACACGTTGAAGTAGCGCATGATCCGGACCCGAAGGGCCGCGTTAGCGCAAAGTGTGCAGCGGTTTTCCGAAAAGATCATGCGCAATGAGTATAACAGGGAATTCACCGCATGGCACTCGCAGATGCGCCGCAACGCTCCGACTCTGCCCTGCATCGTTTCCTGAAGGGGATCATCGACGTCAGGCCCAGCGAGGCGCCCGCCCTCGCCTGGGCCTGGCTCTACATTTTCTCGCTGCTGTCGTCCTACTACATCCTGCGCCCGATCCGCGACCAGATGGGTATCGCAGGCGGCGTGAAAAATCTACAATGGCTGTTCACGGGCACGCTGATCGGCATGCTCGTGCTCAACGTTCCCTTCTCCTACCTCGTCAAGAGCTTTCCCCGCGAAAAATTCATCGCAATCTCCTACCGGTTCTTCATCGCAAACATCCTCCTGTTCGCGGTAGCACTCTACATTGCGACGCCCGAGCAGACGATCTGGATCGGGCGCGTGTTCTTCATCTGGACGTCCGTCTTCAATTTGTTTGTCGTCTCCATCTTCTGGCAGATGATCGTGGATGTGTTCGCGGCTGAGCAGGGCAAGCGGCTGTTCGGCTTCATCGCGGCCGGCGCCACGCTCGGCGCCATCGCGGGATCCACCTTCACCGTCTCGACCGTCCAGCATGTCGCGCCGGGCTATCTGATGATCGGCTCGGCCATCATGATCGAGATCGCGGTGTTCTGCGTCCGCCGGCTGGCCGCCCTGTCGGCGTCCCTGTCGGAGCGGCCCAAGGCGGAACAGAACGATGAAAGACCGATCGGAGGGACGCTGCTCGCCGGCTTTCGCGATGCGCTCTCGTCGAGCTATCTGCTCAACGTCAGCCTGTTCCTGCTGCTCTATGCGGTCACGTCGACCTTCCTGTATTTTCAGCAGGCCTCCGTCATCAGCCACGCATTTTCGAACCGCGCCGCCCAAACGCAGTTTTTCGCCGCTATTGACCTTGGCGTGAATGTTCTGACGCTCGCGGTCCAGCTTTTCCTGACAGGGCGCATTCTCAAGCGGTTCGGCGTCGGCACTACGCTTTCGATGCTGCCGGCCGCGAGCTTCCTTGGTTTCGGCGCGATCGCACTGGTGCCCTCGCTGGCCTCGGTCGTGGCGTTTCAGATCGTCCGGCGCGCCGGGAATTTTTCGATCGCGCGTCCCACCCGCGAAATCCTGTTCACCGTGGTGCCGCGGGAGGACCGCTACAAGGCCAAGAGCTTTATCGACACCGCGGTCTATCGGCTCGGCGACCAGATCGGCGCCTGGTCGTTTGCGCTGCTGTCCTTTCTCAAGCTCGGGGCAACCGAGATATCCGTGGTCGCCGCAGTCGCCTCGGCGATCTGGCTCGCCAATAGCTGGTGGCTCGGGCGCAGGCAGGACGTCCTTGCGCGGCAACAGCAGGCAGCCGAGCCGTCAGATCAGGATTGATCGCGCGGGCACCAGTTGCGCGTTATCCGCTTGAGTATCCCCGCGATATCGCGGACATGCCCGTCCGATGGCCGACGAGCCAAAACCCAGCCCTCTCTCGAGCTCATCTCGGAAGATTCAGGCCGCCGTCAATCACGCTGCGCATTGCGGGTGCGCCCAGCGTGATGAGAAGACCGAACAACACGCCTTTCGTCGAGGTCCTCAGGTTTCTCCACGAACTTCTGCCTGATCTTGACGAGAATAGAGGACGAGCTGGGCGGCCTTCCGCGCCGGCGGGCGCGCGCTCGAGGTCGAGGAAGCTGAGCGTTTCTGCGCCATCCATAGCTCTTGCTTGTTTAGCTGATCGCGCAGTTGCTCCAGTTCCCGGAGCTGAGCAAGAAGACGAGCGCTGATACTGGCGAAAGCGGCTATGCGGTGCTGGGAAGGGCTCATCGCGGCGGTCCAAACTCGTTTGTCCGTTGATGCCCCACGAGTGAAATGTGTACGCCCGCGACGTGTCCAGTGTCAGTATCGTGGGTTAAAATTTGGAATCTTTTTCGCGACCACGTGTGCGGCTCGACGCGCCGATTGGTTCCGACCGAAGCAGGCAAACTCGCCCGTTGCCGCCGGAACCTCTGCGATTTTGCTCGCTAGTAGCTGGTGGCTCAGGCGCAGGCAGGACGTCCTTGCGCGGCAACAGACGGGAGCCGAGCCGTCAGATCAGGATTGATTCCGGGCATCAGTTGCACGGTATCCACTTGAGTATTCCTGCGATATCGATGATATGCCCGTCCGATGTCCGACGAGCTGAAACCCAGCCCTGCCCCGCTGACCCAAATCCGGGCGGCGGCGTATCGCCATCGCCTGCAGCTCATCCTGGCGCTGCGCGTCACGGTGTCGGCCCTGTCGTCGCTCCTGATCGCGCAGGTCGCGCATCTCAAGCTGCCGCTCTGGGCGGTGCTGACCTCGCTGATCGTGACGCAGATGAGTCTGGGCCGTTCGATCAAGGTCGCGACCGACTATCTGATGGGGACGCTCGCCGGCGTCGCCTATGGCGGCGCGCTCGCGATCCTGATTCCGCACCAGAGCGAGTTCGCGCTGTTCGCCGTGCTAGCGCTCGCGATCGCGCCGCTCGCCTTCATCGCGGCCTTCAAGGCCAATTTCAACGTGCTGCCGATCACCGCCATCATCGTGCTGCTGGTGCCAAGCATGCAGCATGTGAGCCCGGTCGCCTCCGCGATGGACCGCGTGCTCGAGGTCACGGTGGGCGGCCTCATCGGCTTCCTCGTCTCCGTTCTCGTCTTCCCCTCGCGCGCACACGCGCTCACCACCGACGCCGCCGCCGACACGCTGGAGCTTGTGGCGGATGCGCTCTCGCAATTGCTGGACCACCATTGCGGCGGCGAGCGCCCCGACGTCCGGGAGATCAATGCGAAGATCGGAGCCTTCCTCACCAAGCTGAATGCGACCGGCGCCGAGGCCGAGCATGAGCGCACCGCCCGTCTCACCTCCGGTCCCGACACCGGGCCGCTGCTCCGCACGCTGCTGCGCCTGCGCCACGACATCGTCATTCTCGGCCGCGCCGTCGGATGCGAGATGCCGCCGGAGGTTGAAACGCGGCTCACGCCATCCTTGCAGACAATCGCTCCTGCCGTCGGCGATTTCCTGCACGCCAGCGGCACCGCCTTGCGCGCGCGGCAAGCGCCGCCGTCGCTGGAGGCGGTCGAAACCGCATTCCGCGCCTATAGCGATGCCTTCGGCGCGGTCCGGCGTGATGGTCTCACCCGCACCATGTCGAGCGAGGACGCCGAGCGCTTCTTCGCGCTCGGCTTTGCGCTCGAACAGATGCGCGAGCACCTCAAAGAGGTGCACCGCGTGGTCGGCGAATGGACGCAGAACTAAAGCGCTATAGCGCTTTAGCCGATTGTTCGCGCATGATCTTGTCGGAAAACCGGCCTCCACTTTTCCGGATCATGCGCCCGCTGGTTAATGCCGTCATAACCGCGATCCCGCAATCCAAACTACCGCACTAACGGCGCTGCAATTCGCCTCGGGTAGGCTCCCGCAGCTTCTTGGCAGGAGGGAAACAATCATGCGCGCTTATACAGTCGTTCCGGTGATGCTGGCGATGACGCTCGGCATGGGCTTGGCGGGTCCCGCTCTCGCGGGCGCGCGCATCATCCAGGTTGATGCGAACAGCGACACGCCTCGGCCGACCACGGCAGCCGACTTCCAGAAATATCGTGGCTACATGTACGACCTGTCCGACTATGCAGGCCGCAAGGACATCGACAAGATCGAAGAGAACCTGAAGCACCAGCTCGACATGGTGGAAAATGCGGGCCTCAGCCCGATGGTGTTGAGCTTCTTCCATTCGATTCCGATCGTGGCGACCGAGACCGACTGTCTCGAGGAGACAGCGACGATCGCCTGCTACGGCCCGGTCGCACGGAAACTCAGCCGTCCGTCGACCCACGGCGTCACGCTCTGGGATCACGACAAGCAGCAATGGACCAACCCCGACATCATCGACCTCGCGGCCGATTCCGGGATCGGCGTCATCATGCTGCGGCCAACCATGACCCAGTACACCGACGATCCGATCCTGCTGCACGAATTCCTGCACGCCTATCACGCGCGGCTGATGCCCAACGGCTACAACAACCGGGGCATCAAGGGCTATTACGCCTACGCCAAGTCCAAGGACCTCCTGGACAAGAAATCCTACACCATGAAGAACGATCGGGAGTTCTTCGCGGTCACTGCCAGCATCTTCCTCGCCGGCAAGGAATCGATCCACGAGCCGAAGACCCGCGAGGCGCTGAAGGAGAAGCTGCCCGACTACTATAAATATCTGGTCGGCGTGTTCGGGTTCGACCCCGATCCGTCGAAGACACCGGTTGCCGCCAACACGGCCAGCGACGCGCCGGCGGCCGACGCGGTGGCGAACTAGCGGAGTCAAAAAATTGAACTCGTCATGCCCGGGCTTGACCCGCCTGCAGGGCCGAAGCCCCTTCGGCGCGGTGAAGGCCCGGGCATCCATCGATCTTCAAAAAGAGTCGTTGATGGGGATGGATGGCCGGGTCAAGCCCGGCCATGACGACAGCTAAGATTCATCACCACTCACGCAAGCGTATGCACGATCACGGGGCCGGCGACTGCACTCACCTGCCCGACCAGGAGCGGCCCGAGATTCTCATCGATCCAGGCGAGCGCGCGCCTGTTCGCCTCTTCCGCGCTCGCAAAATTGTTGAACACACTGATCGCGGTGACGGTGTCGTCGCCTGCGTAGACCACGTAATAGGCCTTGAACCCGTCGACGTCGCTGATGATCGGAATGGCCCCTTCCTTGATCCGGCGCGCCAGCTCCTCGGCTGTGCCGGCCTTCGCCTTGGCCTGACGGATGGCGGCATACATGAGATCCTCCTTCCGGCTGCATCGATTTTGGGCGCGGGCATCGCATCGGCCCGCGGCTGATGGTAGATCATGCCGGGCGAGCTGCAGCATCACACTTGTTCGATCGGGGGGCTTCGTGAAACCGTCGCGTCGGCATCCTAGGATGCCCCGCATGATCAACCTGCCTCGTCAGGCGCTGGTGGCGCTCGCGCTCCTGCTTGCGCTGGCCACCTCCACCTTCGCCCAAACCGCTCCCGTCGATCTGCGCATTCTCGCGATCAACGATTTCCACGGCTTTCTGCGGCCGCCGCCGGGCGGCATCCGCATTGTGGATCCCGCCGACAAGACAAAAAGGATCGTCGTTCCGGCGGGCGGCGCCGAGCATATGGCGACCCTGGTGAACGAGCTTCGCCAGGGCCACAAGGACACCGTGTTTGTCGCGGCCGGCGACCTGATCGGCGCGAGCCCGTTTTTGTCGTCGATGTTTCATGACGAGCCGACCATCGAGTCGCTGTCGCTGATGGGGCTCGAGATCGCCGCCGTCGGCAACCATGAATTCGACGAGGGCAAGGACGAGCTGCTCAGGATGCAGAATGGCGGCTGCCATCCGGTCGACAAATGCCTCGGGCCGCATCCGTTTCCGGGCGCGACATTCCACTATCTCGCCGCCTCGACCGTTGTGAAAGACAGCGGCAAGACGCTGTTTCCGCCCTACGAGATCAAGACGTATGACGGCGTTCCGGTTGCCTTCATCGGCCTCACGCTGAAGGGGACGGCCGACATCATCTCGCCCGCGAGTGCCGCCGGCCTCGAATTCCGCGACGAGGTGGCAACCGTGAATGCGCTCGTGCCAGAGCTGAAGGCGAAGGGCGTGGAAGCCATTGTCGTGCTGATCCACCAAGGCGGTCAACCCGCCGGGGACTACAATGAGTGCCCGGGCATCTCCGGGCCGATCGTCGACATGGTGAAGAGATTCGACCGCGCCGTCGATATCGTGATCAGCGGCCATACCCATCAAGCCTATGTCTGCGACATCGACGGGCGCCTCGTCACCTCGGCCGGCAAATACGGCACGCTGGTCACCGCAATCGACGTGAAGCTCGATCCCAAGACGCGCGACGTGATCAGCGCCAGGGCGGACAACGTCATCGTCCGCACGTCGCTCGCGAAGGATTCCGAGCAAACAGCATTGCTCGAAGCCTACGACAAGGTTGCAGGCCCCATCGCCAACCGCCGCGCTGGAACGGTCGCGGAAACACTGTCGCGCGTGCCGAACCTTGCCGGCGAAAGCGCGCTTGGCGACGTCATCGCGGATGCACAACTCGCCGCCACCGCAAGCGAGGGTGACGGAGGCGCCGTGATGGCCATGACCAATCCCGGCGGCATTCGCACCGATATCGAGAAAAGGGGCGACGGCACGGTGACTTACGCCGACGTATTCGCAAGCCAGCCCTTCCGCAATCAGCTCGTGACGCTCAACCTCACCGGCGCAGAGATCAAGGCCGCACTCGAGCAGCAATGGAGCGATCCGAACTGGCCGCGCATCCTGCAGGTTTCAAAAGGATTCAGCTATGCCTGGGACGGCACCAAGCCGTTCGGCGCGCATGTCGACGCGGCGTCGATGACGCTCGATGGCGCGCCGATCGATCCCGCAAGGACCTATCGCGTCACCATCAACAATTATCTTTCGCTCGGTGGCGACGGATTTACCGTCCTCAAGGGCGGCACGGCTCCGCAATTCGGTGTCTACGACAACGACGCGCTGTTCGCATGGTTCGCAGCGCACAGTCCGATCGCGCCGCCAGCGCCGGCGCGGATCACGCGCGTAAATTGAATATACTCTGACGCGACAAACTCGGTGCACCTCTCCCGTTGTGGGAGAGGTCGGATCGCATCGAAAGATGCGATCCGGGTGAGGGGGTTACGGTCTCTCGTGGGATTTAGAGCCCTCGCCCGGATTGCTTCACAATCCGACCTCTCCCCGCCGGGGAGAGGTGAACGGAAATCCGCGGCCCCTTTCGCATGCGTCCGCGACACCCTAGATTAGCCGCCTGTTGTTCGCGCGCTCCCGAGCGCCAGGGTCATTCATGTCCACGCTTCTTCTGAGCCACCCCGCCTGCCTCGATCATCTGACGCCGCCGGGCCATCCCGAGCGTCCGGATCGCCTGCGCGCGATCGCGGAGGCGCTCTCCGAAGAGCGCTTCAATGCGCTGGCGCGCGCGGAGGCGCCGGAGGGAGATCTCGATTCTGTCGCGCTGTGCCATGGCGAGCATTACATCACCGAGCTGCGGCACGTGGCGCCCGCGAACGGCCTCGTCTATATCGATGGCGACACCTCGATGTCGCCCGGCACCTGGGAAGCGATGATGCGCGGCGTCGGCGGCGCGGTGGCCGCGACCGATGCGATCATGACCGGGGCGCACAACAACGCCTTCGTCGCGGTGCGCCCGCCGGGCCATCACGCCGAGAAGTCGACCCCGATGGGTTTTTGCTTCTTCGACAACGCCGCCATCGCCGCGCGCCACGCGCAGCGCAAATACGGCATCGCGCGCGCGGCCGTGATCGATTTCGACGTGCATCACGGCAACGGCACGCAGGACATCTTCTGGGCCGATCCGACCGTGATGTATTGCTCGACGCACCAGATGCCGCTGTTTCCGGGCACAGGCAGCCGCGGCGAGCGCGGCGAGCACGACACCATCGTCAACGCGCCGCTGGCGCCCGAGGACGGCAGTGCGCAATTCCGCTCCGCCTTCGAGAATGCAATTCTGCCGCGGCTCAAACAATTCGCGCCCGAGCTCATCATCATCTCCGCCGGCTTCGACGCGCATCACCGCGATCCGCTGGCTTCGATCAATCTCAAGGGCGAGGATTTCGGCTGGGTGACGAAGAAGGTGATGGATATTGCAGAGGCTTCCGCGGGCGGACGAGTTGTGTCGGTGCTGGAAGGCGGCTATGACCTGCAGGGGCTGAAGGAATCGGTTGCGGCGCATGTGAGCGCGTTGATGGGCACCATGCCAAAACCTTGAACGCGCCACAATCCGCCCGCAGTGGCGGCCTTACCTTTCCGCCGCCGACGCTAGTGCAGAGTAGAATTTTTAGGGAAACCAGCATGGGCGAGAACGCTTCCGTGGACGTGAAGAAGCTCTCCTTCGAGCGCGCGATCGAGGAACTGGAGACGATCGTCAAAAGGCTCGAGGACGGCAAGGTGCCGCTGGAGGAATCGGTTGCGATCTATGAGCGCGGCGAGGCGCTGAAGCGCCGCTGCGAAGAACTGCTGCGCCAGGCCGAAGCCCGGGTCGATAAGATCACGACGGATGCGTCCGGTGCTGCCGCGGGCACGGCCCCGCTCGACGTCCAGTAAGCCCCTTCAGCAGGTTTAACCTCAAGGGAACATTAGCAGAATTTCACCGGTTTCGGCCTGCGTCGGGCCGAAATCGCTCTTGGCGCAACAGGTCGCCTGCTATAGTCCCCCGCGGGAATATCCGCCGGGGATCTCAGGTTCAGTGCGCGTCAAAAGCCGCCATGTCATCTATGTGCAGGGGTACGACCCGCGCGGCCTGGCGCAATATTACCGCATGTTCCGCACGGAGCTGCGCAAGTTCGAGAAGCTGTACAGCCTCACGACCAATATCAGCCGCCCGCAGACCATCACCGGAAGCGAGATCGCGTCCTGGACCATCGAGACGCAAGCGGGCGATTGGCAGACGCGCACGACCTACGACTTCCTGCGCTTTGAGGATTTCATCCAACGCGACCTCGCGCTGCCGATCTGGCACATTATCACCTATACGACCTGGATCTATCTGCGCCTGATCATCCACGGCACCGTGTTCCGCTTCATGAAGGCGAACTGGCGGTTCCTGATCTTCATGACCTGGCCGCACATCATCTTCTGGCTCGAGGTCGCCTGCGTTGCGACCGCCGCGTCTTTCATGCGCCGCGGCCTGATTGCCGCCGGCGTCCCCCCGCCGTTCGACACGATCGCCGCCGCGATCTTCTTCTTCGGCGTGCTGTGGACGGCGCTGAAATTCACCGAGAAGCGCACCTATGTGCTCTATCTGATGTGCGACACGATCTGGACCTGGGAGTTCGCCCATCGCGAGCGCCCAGAGTGGGACGAACGGCTCGACCGCTTCGCGCAGCATCTCGCCGACGTCGCCCGCGCGGGCGAAGCCGAGGAGATCGTGCTGGTCGGCCACTCCTCCGGCTCGTTCCTCGGCGCTGAAATCATGGCACGCGCGTTGAAGCTCGATCCGTCGCTCGGCAGGCACGGGCCGCGCGTGGCGCTGCTCACGCTCGGCGGCAATTTTCCGATCATCGGCTTCCAGAAAGTGTCCGCGGAGTTCCGCGAGCACCTGCGCGAGCTCGCGGTCGAGCCCTCGATCGACTGGGTCGACTGCCAGGCGCGCAAGGACGTGATGAATTTCTTCGATCTCGATCCGATCGCAAGTCACGGCATCGACGCAGGCGCAGCAAGGCGCAACCCGACCATCGTGCCGATCAGGTTCCGCGAGATGATCCTGCCGGAGAACTACGACCGGTTCCGCTGGCAATTCTTCCGCGTCCACTTCCAGTTCGTGATGGCCAGCGAGATGCCGCACGCCCACGAGTTCTTCATGCTGGTCTGCGGCCCCGTTCCGCTGCGCGAGCGGACGGCGCATCCGCAGGCCGCCCTTGCGATCGCAACCGGTGCCCCGGCGGCCCGCGAAAAGGCTTGGCAGGCGATCGAGTGTGCTCCTGTCTCCGGAAAAGCTGCCGCCGAGCTGGGCGGCAAGGAACCCTCCGCGCACGCCGGCGGTTAACCCCGAGGCGCCTTACATGGCGCTCCTCCACCTTCGCGGGTTGGCTTCGATGGCCTGTTTGGTGTAATGGTCGGGGGACTATGGGCTTCTGCCGGCAGTCGGCGGCCGGATTCCGGTTGTGCTAAATGCCTGTAAAAGCAAGAGAAAATGACCGGAACGGAAAAGCCACGAAAAGTGACTGACATCACATTGACCGATCTGGAGCACGTTTAAGCTTTCAACCCGGGCAAATGCCCAGGCGACTAACCGCGGGCAGACCAGGGCCGCCAAGCCGGCCCGGCTGTGCAACCCATCTCGTGTCGGGACTTTGGCTCCGACCTGCAACACTGGATTTATGCCGTGACCACATTCAGCAAGACCCCGCTTCTGGATACGATCAACACACCGGATGACCTGCGCAAGCTCAAGGTGGATCAGCTTCGGCAGGTCGCCGACGAGTTGCGGCAGGAGATGATCGACGCCGTTTCGGTGACGGGCGGCCATTTCGGCGCGGGCCTCGGCGTCGTGGAACTCACGACCGCGATCCACTACATCTTCGACACCCCGCGCGACCGTCTGATCTGGGACGTGGGCCATCAGGCCTATCCGCACAAGATCCTGACCGGCCGGCGCGACCGCATCCGCACGCTGCGCACCGGCGGCGGCCTCTCCGGCTTCACCAAGCGCAGCGAAAGCGATTACGATCCGTTCGGCGCGGCGCACTCCTCGACCTCGATTTCGGCGGGTCTCGGCATGGCCGTGGCGCGCGACCTCTCCGGCGGCAGGAACAACGTGATCTCCGTGATCGGCGACGGCGCGATGTCGGCGGGCATGGCCTATGAGGCCATGAACAATGCCGGTGCGATGAACTCGCGGCTGATCGTGATCCTCAACGACAACGACATGTCGATCGCGCCTCCGGTCGGCGCCATGAGCGCGTACCTGTCGCGGCTTTATTCCGGCAAGACCTATCGCACGCTGCGCGAGGCCGCGAGACAGATCAACAAGCGCCTGCCTAAGGTGCTCGCCAACCGCGCCAACCGCGTCGAGGAATATTCGCGCGGCTTCATGGTCGGCGGCGGCACGCTGTTCGAGGAGCTCGGCTTCTATTATGTCGGCCCGATCGACGGCCATAACCTCGACCACCTCGTGCCGGTGCTGAGGAACGTCCGCGACATGAAGGACGGCCCGATCCTGGTCCATGTCGTCACGCAAAAGGGCAAGGGCTATGGCCCCGCCGAAAACTCCGCCGACAAATATCACGCCGTGGTCAAGTTCGACGTCGCGACCGGCGCCCAGGCCAAGGCCAAGCCGAACGCGCCGGCCTATCAGAACGTGTTCGGCCAGAGCCTGGTGAAGGAGGCGGAGAAGGACGAGAAGGTCGTCGGCATCACGGCGGCGATGCCGTCCGGCACCGGCATCGACATTTTCGCCAAGGCGTTTCCGAAGCGCTCTTTCGACGTCGGTATCGCCGAGCAGCATGCGGTGACCTTCGCCGCCGGGCTTGCGAGCGAAGGCTACAAGCCGTTCTGCGCGATCTACTCGACCTTCCTGCAGCGCGGCTATGACCAGGTGGTCCACGATGTCGCGATCCAGAGCCTGCCGGTGCGCTTCGCCATCGACCGCGCCGGCCTCGTCGGCGCCGACGGCGCGACCCATGCCGGCTCCTTCGACAACGCCTATCTCGGCTGCCTGCCGAACTTCGTGATCATGGCGGCGTCCGACGAAGCCGAGCTGGTGCACATGGTCGCGACGCAAGTTGCAATCAATGACCGCCCCAGCGCGCTGCGCTATCCGCGCGGCGAAGGCCGCGGCGTCGAGATGCCGGAAGTCGGCGTTCCGCTGCCGATCGGCAAGGGCCGCATCATCCGCGAAGGCAAGAAGGTCGCGCTGCTGTCCTTCGGTACGCGGCTTGCCGAATGCGAGAAGGCGGCCGACGAACTCGCCGCCCACGGCCTCTCCGCGACGATCGCGGATGCGCGCTTCATGAAGCCGCTCGACGAGGACATGGTCCTCAAGCTTGCGCGCGATCACGAGATCCTGATCACCATCGAGGAAGGCGCCGTCGGCGGCTTCGGCTCGCATGTGATGCAGTTCATCACCGATCAGGGCATGCTTGATTCGGGCATGCTGCGGTTCCGCTCGATGATCCTGCCCGACGTGTTCCTCGACCACGATTCGCCTGCGGCGATGTATGCCCGCGCCGGGCTCGACGCCAAGAGCATCGTCAAGAAGGTGTTCGACACCCTCGGCAAGGATTTCAAGACCGAGACGGTGAAGCTCGCCTGAAGCAGTTTGCCCTGTCATTCCGGGGCGCCTCGAAGAGGCGAACCCGGAATCTCGAGATTCCGGGTTCGATGCTTCGCTTCGCCCCGGAATGACAGGTTTTCATCATCGGTGATTCCATGAACATCTATCTGGCAGGACCCGACGTGTTCCTGCCGGATGCGGTGGAGATCGGCTGGCGCAAGCTCGGGATTTGCGCCCGCCACGGCGTCACCGGGCACTATCCGCTCGACACCACCATCGATGTTTCGGCTGCCGACGCCTCGCTCAAGATCTTCAAGGCCTGTGAGGCGATGATGGACCAGTGCGACGCCATCATCGCCAATCTCACGCCGTTTCGCGGAGCGGGCGCCGATCCTGGCACGGTCTACGAATTGGGCTATATGGCCGGCCGCGGCAAATTCTGTCTCGCCTATTGCAATGAGCCTGCGCTCTATGCCGATCGCGTGCGAAAATTCATGCAGGTCGAGCGGCGCGACGGCCGCCTGGTCGATGCCGACGGGCTGACGGTTGAAGATTTTGGGCACCATGACAATCTGATGATGATCCATGCGCTCGAGCTCCACGGTGCGGCGCTGGTGCTGCCGCGTGAAAAACCTGCGGACATCTGGCACGACTTGACCGCGTTCGAGCTTTGCGTTGCCATGGCGGCGAAACGGCGCGCCGCGGCGCGCCCAACCTCATGAGCGAAGCATGTCCGCTCCAAAGAAACGCATCGATCTGCTCCTGGTCGAGCGCGGGCTGTTCGAAAGCCGGGCCCGGGCGCGGGCTGCGATCGAGGCTGGCCTCGTCGTCGCCAACGACAAGCCCGTCGCAAAGCCCTCGGAAGTCATCGAAGCCGACGCCGTGCTGCAGGCCGAGCCGGCGCATCCCTACGTCTCGCGCGGCGGCGTCAAGCTCGCCGGAGCGCTGGAGCAGTACGCGATCGATATCGAGGACCATATCTGCCTCGACGTCGGCGCATCCACCGGAGGGTTCACCGAGGTACTGCTCGCCAATGGCGCGGCACTCGTGTTCGCGATCGATGTCGGTCATGGCCAGCTCCATCCCTCGCTGCAGGGCAATCCGAAAATCGTCTCGATGGAGGCAACCGACATCCGCAAGTTCGCGGGCAAACGCCTGCCGGCGCGGCCTGACGTCGTCGTCATCGACGTCAGCTTCATCTCGCTCAAGATGGTGCTGCCGGTGGCGCTGTCGCTTGCCGCAGCACCGATGCATCTGCTGGCGTTGATCAAGCCGCAATTCGAGGCGCCGGGAAAACACGGCAAGGGCGGCATCATCCGCGACACCACGGTGCACCAGCGAGTCTGTGACGAGATCGCGGCGTTCGCGGCGGCGCAGGGCTGCACCGATATCAAGGTGTTCCCCTCGCCGATCAAGGGCGGCGACGGCAACAGCGAATTCTTCCTCGGCGCGCGACGTGGTTGAAAAGCTCGTCATCGATCACGTCGGCCATCGCGGCGATGGCGTGGCGCGCGGAGGCCACGAGGCGGTCTACGTGCCCTACACGCTCGGCGGCGAGACCGTCGAGGTCGAGGATGTTCACGGCCATCCCGATCGGCGGCACTTGCTCGCGATCGATGTGGCGAGTCCCGAGCGCATCACGCCGTTCTGTCCGCATTTCGGGGTTTGTGGCGGCTGCGCGATTCAGCATTGGCAGGATGACCGCTATCGCGCCTGGAAGCAACAGCTCGTGGTCGAGACGCTGAGACAGTCAAAACTCGACTGCGAGGTGGCGCCGCTTGTCGACGCCCACGGCGCCGGCCGCCGCCGCATCACCTTGCACGCGCGGATGGGCACGCATGACGTGCTTAAGGTCGGCTTTGCCGCCGCGCAGTCGCACGACGTGATCGCGGTTGACCGCTGCCCGATCCTCGATCCGGCGTTGAACGGCGCACTGGAGGCGGCCTGGGCGCTGGCGGAAGCGCTGATCTCGGTCGGCAAGCCGCTCGACATCCAGGTCACTGCAACACTGAACGGGCTCGATATCGATGTGCGCGGCTCCGGTCCGCTCACCGCGGCGATGATCACGGCGCTGTCGCGGATCGCGGAGAAGCATCGCCTGGCGAGGCTGACGCGGCATGGCGAGCTGGTGCTGATGCGGAATGCGCCGGTCATCGCCATCGGCCCCGCGCAGGTGACCCTGCCGCCGGGCTCGTTCCTGCAGGCGACCGCCGCCGGCGAAGAGACGCTGGCCGCGCTGGTGGAAAAGCACGCCGGCCGCGCCAGGCATATCGCCGATCTCTTTTGCGGCGTCGGACCGTTTGCGCTGCGGCTCGCCAAGCGCTCGCGCGTGAGCGCCTTCGACTCTGACGCCGGCGCGGTCACCGCGCTACAGAAGGCCGCGACCGCGACGTCCGGCCTGAAACCCGTCAAGGCCGAGGCGCGCGATCTGTTTCGCCGCCCGCTGATGCCAGCGGAGCTCCGCGACTACGACGCCGTCGTGTTCGATCCACCGCGGCAGGGGGCGCAGGCGCAATCGGAACGGCTTGCGACGAGCAAGGTGCCGGTCGTGATTGCGGTCTCCTGCAATGCCGCGACCTTCGCCCGCGACGCGCGCATCCTCGTCGATGGCGGCTACAAGCTCGAAGGCGTCACCCCGGTTGACCAATTCCGCCACACGCCGCATGTCGAGCTGGTGGCGCGCTTCTCGCGCTAACACGGAAGGTCATCATGCCGCCCGATCAGATCCTGAGCCGTATCGTGCCCGTGCTCGCCGAAGTGCCCGGCGTCGCGGCCGTCGTGCTTGGCGGCTCGCGAGCGCGCGGAACAGCAAACGACGCATCGGACTACGACATCGGTCTCTACTTTTCGACGGTGCAACCGCTCGATACCGGCCGGCTGCTTGAGGTCGCGAAGGCGTTTGCTGACGCTGCGGATACGGTCGAGGTCACGCCGGTCGGCGGCTGGGGAACATGGATCGTCGGCGGCGCCTGGCTCGGCGTGGACGGCCACAAGGTCGACCTGCTCTACCGCAACCTCGACGATGTGGCGCGCGTGATCGAGGCCTGCCGCGGCGGCGAGATCGCCATGCACTACCAGGCGGGCCATCCGCACGGTTTCTGCTCGGCCATCTGGATGGGCGAAGTCGCGCTGAGCCGGCCGCTGCACGATCCCGGCAAGATGCTGGCAGGACTGAAAGCGAAGACCGCGCTTTATCCGGCGCCACTGCGCAAGGCGTTGATCGAGCGCTTCCAGTGGGAAATCCTGTTCGCGATCGAAAACGCCGAGCTCTGCGTTGCGCGAGGCGAGCAAACCCATATCGCGGGCTGCGTCTATCGGGCGCTCGCCTGTCTCGCCCAGGTGCTGTTTGCGCTCAACGAGCGCTACCTCATCAACGAAAAAGGCGCGCTTCAGGAAGCAGCCACGTTTCCAAGGACGATTCCGAAGCTGCCTGCACGGGTCGATGCCATCTGGCGCGCGATCGGCGAGACGGAAGTCGCGGCCGCGCTCGCATCGATGCGTACCATTGAGCGGGACCTGAAAGCCCTCTCCTGACTACTGCACCACGTCGAGCTTCACGTTGGCGGTGCCCGATTGCACCATGCCGAGCGCCCGCGCGGCGGAATAGGAGACGTCGACGACGCGTCCAGGCACGTAGGGTCCGCGGTCGTTGACGCGGACGGTGACGGATCGACCCGTCTTGAGGTTGGTGACGCGGAGCCTGGTGCCGAACGGCAGGGTCGGATGCGCCGCGGTCAGCTCGTTCGGATCGAATTTCTCACCGCTCGCGGTCTCGCTGTCCTCCGAGTAGAAGCTCGCAACGCCCCCGCCCGACGAAGGCTTCGCCGCGGCGATATTGCCCGATGGCGGAATGTGCCTGCGCACGACCGATACGCGCGGGGCTTCGCGACGCAGCGCCGCCTGCCGGGTGGAAGGCGCAAAAGCGGAGTTCCGGCTCGCGACATTGGACTGGGCACAAGCGGCGAGCGAAGCGGCCGCAAGCGTCAGCCCCATCAAGCGGATAATGGTCCGGCGGTCCGCCGCCGCACGACGCAACGCATCAACTGGAACGCCCGAAATGCCAGCGTGGCTGATGGACGGCATATTGCACCCCAAGTCCAGCCCGGCCCCGTGCAAAATCCGTCAGCCGATGCGGGCAGAACCGTGGCCGCGCCAAGGCCGCCACTTTTTGGCCATCCGATTTGAGGGGATGTGTTGCGGTGCGGTTACAGCGCGGGGTGGGCCATCGGCGAAGTGCCGCACCCCTTGCATTGAACCTTCCGATGGAAGCTTCGCCCAACCGGCAAGGGGGGAGCACGCCAAGGAGGCAATCATGGACGCCAATACCGACCGACTGAACGCCTTTATGGGAAAGATGGTGGGCGACATGGGTGCGGCGCTCAATGCGTCGCTGGTGCTGCTCGGCGACAAGCTCGGTCTTTACAGGACGCTTGCCGCGAAAGGCCCGATGAGCTCCGCCGAGCTCGCCAAGGCCACCGACACAGCCGAACGCTATGTCCGCGAATGGCTCGCCGCGCAGGCCGCGTCCGGCTATGTAGAATATGATGCAAAGGCCGGCAAATTCTCGATGCAGCCCGAGCAGGCGATGGCGCTGGCCGACGAAGACAGCCCTGTCTATGTCGCCGGCTTCGGCAACATCATCGCGGCGGCCTTCCTCGACGAGCCGAAGATTTCGCAAGCCTTCACGTCAGGCAAGGGCGTCGGCTGGAACCGGCGCAGCGAATGCCTGTTTTGCGGCACGGCGCGCTTCTTCCGCACCGGCTACAAGCATCATCTGGTGCAGGAATGGCTGCCGGCGCTCGACGGCGTGGTCGACAAGCTCACGCGCGGCGCCGAGGTTGCCGACATCGGCTGCGGCCACGGCGTGTCGACACGGCTGATGGCGCAGGCCTTCCCGAAATCCCGATTCTACGGGTTCGACTACCACGACGGCTCGATCGAGACCGCGCGCAAGGACGCGCAGGCAGCCGGGATTTCCGACCGCGTGCGCTTCGAGGTGCATTCGGCCAAGACTTATCCGTCGCGCGGCTACGATCTCGTCTGCTTCTTCGATTGCCTGCACGACATGGGCGACCCCGTCGGCGCCATGAAGCATGTGCGCGAGACTATCGCCGATGACGGCACCTGCATGTTGGTCGAGCCGTTCGCCAACGACCGCCTGGAAGACAATCTCAATCCGGTCGGAGCCATCTACTACACTGCCTCGACCATGATATGCACACCGGCCTCGCTGGACCAGGAGGTCGGGCTGGCGCTGGGCGCCCAGGCCGGCGAAGCACGGCTTCGCGACGTCGCGCGCCAGGGCGGCTTCACCCGCTTCCGTCGCGCGACGGAGACGCCCTTCAACCTGATCCTGGAAGCGCGGGTTTAGGGACGACTCTCCCTCTCCCCGCCTGCACGCGGGGAGAGGCGCGTCTCACGCGAGCTTGTTGACGGAAGAAGACGACGTGCTCGTGGTCTTGCTCTTGGTCACCGGCACCGAATAGGTGCTGTGCCCGACCTTGAAGATGACATTGCCAGTCTGGCCGTCGTTCGAGGTGAACTGCGCCGTTGCGCCGAACATGACCGCGTTGCCGGATACGATGGCGTCGCCCGACTGGATGGCGCCGCCATTCGCCGAAAAGCGGACCTGGGCATCCCGTCCGTCGACGGACACGACCTGGAAGAACGCGCTCTGTCCGTTGCCGCTTGAAAAGCCGCTCCAGCTTCCGACGAGCTTGTTCTGATCGGTGGGTGCGGCCTGCTTGCCGAGCACTGCGGTCATCTTCGCGGTGCCGGAGGAGAACTCCAACGCCGCGACCTGTCCATTCTTGGTCCCGATCGTGACGTTGCCGAAGCTGATGGTGGCGCCGTCGACGCTGGCAGTCCCCCGTTCGGTATGCCCGTCGTGGGTATATTCGACCTGGGCCGTGCTGCCGCGGATATTGATGACCTTGAACTCGATCGGCCGCCCGTTCTTTTGCCACGAGCCCTTCCAGTCACCGATCAGATTGCTCTGGTGATAGACCCGCTCCTGCACCGGCGAGATCTGGCTACCCTTGGGTATGGTGCTTACCGCCGTCATCAATCCATCAGGTCCTGGCGAAGCGTGCGAGCGAAGCAGCACGCCTTTGCGCCGATCAGGATGCCTGTTGGGTTAACGGACGGTTAAAGCCAGCCACTGGCGCGTGGGTCAATTCGCCTCAATTACCTACCCCAGCGGTCCTGCCACATCTTCTCGCCGATCAGGCAGGGCACCCGCGGCTCCTTCGCGGCGACCGGCACGACGCGCGGCTCGGGGGTGCGGCGCGCGACCTCCATCAGCAGCTTGGTGCGGATCGCCTCCTTGAATTTCTCGCGATCCTTGATCGCGACCACGAAGGAGCCTGGGCCGCCGATCACGCAATCCTCGTAGTACCAATCGAGATTGTCGATATCCATGGTGGAATAGGACGGCGGCTTCACCATGATCGGCAGGCCGTTGATAACGATCCCTTTCGACAGCGCCTCGTCGCGCGCACCCGTAACCGGCGCGCCGGCGTTGTTGGGACCATCGCCGGAGATGTCGATGACACGCCGCGAGCCGTGATACGGATCCTCGTTGAACAGCGGCATGGCGAAATAGATCGCGCCCGAGATCGAGGTGCGCGATCCGCGCCGGACCCGCGCATGCAGGATGTCGTAGGAAACGGAGTCCGCCGCCTCCGGCCCGTCGATCATGCGCCAGGGGATGATGATCCTCTGGTCGCTGGAGGCAGACCATTCGAAATAGGTGATGGCGACCTTGCCGTTCGGCAGGCTTTTGAGCGCCTGCAGGAATTCCTTCGAGACGATCGCCTGAGCATAGCCTTCGCGCTGAACCGCAAGCTCATCCAGATCCATGGAGTAGGAAACGTCGACCGCGAGAATGAGCTCGACATCGACAGCCGGCTTGGCATCTTCGGCAAGCGCTTTTGCCGCTTGCCCATCCGGCTGCGCCCTGGCTGCCGGCGCGGCAACGCGTGTCACGTCGCCCCCTGCCAATGCGCCAGCAAGCAGCGCCGTTCCGATCGAGACAAACCAGCGCATGAGCTGACTCCATCAATCGTATGGTGGGATGGTGACATGCAATTGCGGCGGTGCACAGCAGGAACATCGTTTGTCCTTCACATTCCGGTTAGCCGCTCGGCGCCTGCCCTCGCACCGGCCTACGTTGCCGAGGCACGTAGCGCCGTGCCATACAGGATCGTGGGAATTGGGGGGAATCATGCTGCGAACCAGCATCGGGGCTATCGGCCTTGCGTGCGTCATCTCGTTGATCAGCAGCGGCGCCCTCGCCGAAACCGCGATCGAGCGCGGCGACTATCTCGTCAACACCATCATGGCCTGCGGCAATTGCCACTCGCCGCGGGATGCCAAGGGCGTGATCGTCGCCGAGAAGGCGCTGTCCGGCGGACTGACCTTCGACACACCGGCTTTTCTCGCGACCGCGCCGAACATCACGCCAGACAAGCAGACCGGTATCGGCGCCTGGACCGATCAGGAGATCAAGCGCGCGCTGATCGAGGGCATCCGCCCCGATCACGGCAAACTTGCCGGCGCCCCACTCGCGGCGATCATGCCGGCCAATTTCTACAAGGCGCTGCTGCCGGACGATCTTGCCGCGATCATCGCTTATTTGCGCACCGTCAAGCCGGTGCGTCACGAGGTCGCGCCGCCGGTCTACCGGCTGCCGGTCCGTCGCGAGCCCTATCCGGACGCGGAGGCCGGCTTCACTGGGGCCATGATGACCGATCCGGTGAAGCACGGCGCTTATCTTGCCACCATCGGCCATTGCATGGAGTGCCACGCCGCCTGGTCGAAGGGCGTCCACAATTACACCACCGGGCTCGGCAAGGGCGGCCGCGCCTTCCCGCTCCGTGAAGGCGCGCCCGACAGCCCCACCAGCATTGCCGCCAACATCACCTCGGATCCGACCGAAGGCATCGGCGCGTGGAGCGATGCGGAGATCGCGCGCGCGATCACCCATGGCATCTCGCGTGACGGCCATGCGCTGAAGCCGCCGATGGCGTTCGGCTTCTATGCGGGATTGAAGGACCCGGACCTGAAGGACATCATCGCCTACTTGCGAACTGTGCCGCCACTCGATTGAGCGGCCAACGCGAAGGAGCGATCGCCATGAAGAAGATCGTCGCCTTGCTATGGATGTTGCTGATCGCCAGCCCCGCGATGGCGGATGGCTCTTCCGTGCCTTTCGCCATGGGCGGACGTTTTTCGCGCTTCGATCCGGTGGTCGCGCAGTACAACGCGTCAGGCGAATTGTTCCGCATCCAGGGCCATTGCCAGTCGGCCTGCACCCTGTTTCTCGCGATTCGCAATGTCTGCATCGAGCGCAACGCCACGCTGTTGTTCCATGCCGGCGGCGGCCACGGCCAGTGGGCGGAAATCAGCGCGACGGCAACCAACCACATGCTCGCCGCCTATAACGCCGCGTTGCGCAACTACGTCACCGCGCATCACTACATGGACACGCTCGAATTCCATTCGATCTCCGCACGCGACATGATCAGCAAGTTCGGCTATCGGGCCTGCCCGAAATAGGCCGCCGTCCCGCCTGCCCGTCCGCGCAAGCAAGCCATCGAAAACACGCGGGTTCCCCGCGGCGGCCGGAAATTGTATTCTCTGCCTCGTCAAGGGAACGCGAGGACCCGCATGACCGATACCACCATCACCAAGCCGAAGACCAAGGTGAAGACCAAGGTCGAGCGGCCGCGGCTGCACAAGGTGATCCTGATCAATGACGATTACACGCCGCGGGAATTCGTCGTCACGGTGCTGAAGGCGGAATTCCGCATGACCGACGACCAGGCCTACAAGGTGATGATCACCGCGCACCGGCTCGGCGTCTGCGTGGTCGCGGTGTTCGCCAAGGACGTCGCCGAGACCAAGGCGACGCGCGCCACCGACGCCGGCCGTGCCAAGGGTTATCCGCTGCTGTTCACCACCGAGCCGGAAGAATAACTGCGCCGACACCCGCGGGCCGCGGCGTTCGCACGGCGCCCCGCTTCTACTTGATGGTGATCGTGATTTTCTGCGAGACGAGCGGCGGGTTGAAGGGATAGTGCTTGGCATCGCCCAGGACGAGCTGAAGGGTGTGCTTGCCCGACGGCAATTCGATACGGGCTTCGGTCTGGCCCGCGCCAAAATGAAGATGATTCTTGTCCTGCGGTATCGGCTCGTTCACATCAAGCGGTTCATTCACGTCAATCAGCAAATGATGATGACCGCTGTTCTGAAAGTCCTCGCCCGCATGGGTGATGCCCATATTGCGCAGGCCGAAACGACACCAGAACCCGCCTTTGATCGTTGCGCCGTTCTGCGGCCAGATGATGTACAGGAGTGCGTCCTTGGCGGGAGGTTTTCCCTGGGCCCGGGCAGTGGACGGCAGTAACACCAGCGCCGCGGCCAGTATCGTGAGCCGGACGATCTTCATTTTCATCTCCCGCGAGACGTTCAAGGGGAAAGAGCGATCCGAAATCCGTGCGTGGGATACCGAACGCTCGTGTCGTAACTGTCGCGGTTCGCCGGCCGCACATAACGCGGGTCATTCTTCCACGACCCGGACCGGATGACATGCGACCCGCAGTCGCTTTCGGTCCATGCCGAGCCATCCGTTGGCGCGCCGCCATAGTTCTTGTGCCAACAGTCCTCGACCCACTGGTCGACGGTGCCGCCCATATCATAAAGCCCGAACGGATTTGGCTTGAAGCTGCCGATCCGGGGTGCTTGCTCGAGAGCGGCGACATCGGTGCAACCCTTGCAATTGGCCATGTCGGGCCGCAGGTCATCACCCCACCAGTACCTGGTTTGCGTCCCGCCGCGAGCGGCGAATTCCCATTCGGCTTCCGTCGGCAGACGATATGGCTTGTGCGTTACGCCTGCGAGCCAACCGGCGAACTGCTTGGAATCGCTCCAACTTACATTGGTGACAGGCGCATCACCCTTGCCCGTTGCCAGGAACGCGCATGCCTTTGCTGCGGCACATTCATTCCATTCCCGAACGGAAATCGGGTACCGGCTGATGGCAAACGGCTTGATGGTGACGTGGTGAACCGGCTTCTCCGAACTGTCCTCATTACTGCCCATCATGAACGTGCCACCTCGAAGCGTGTTCATTTCAGGCTCTTGTACCGCGGGGGCCGGCTGCGGTGGCGCGACCGGAGCTGCGGCTTGTTGCGATGGTGGTTGCTGCAAAACCGGCGTGGCCAGAACAGGGAGCCGATCTTGGCGCGCCGCATCATGGCGGGCGGGCGCCGGAGGCGCCGATTGTCTTCCGGGGAGCGCCTGCGACACGTCCGGCGAAAGCCGGGTCAACGCCTGATTCCGCACCCTTCCGAGCGGTTGCGGCAGCAAATACCAGAGCGCGCCGCCGGCGATAGCAAGCAAAAGGAGGCTCAACAGGAAAATCAGGATGCTCTCCCGGCGCTTTCGGGCTCTGTTGAACGCGGCCGGGTCTGGAAGCACCCGGTAGACTCTGATCGGATCGGTGATGTTCTTGACTTTGCGGTCTCCGAGCGACTCATATCCGCAAACAAGCTTGTGCTTGATCTGCTCGTAGATTCCGCCCGAGATGAAAACCTGCCCCGGCTCAGCAATGCTTTCGAGACGTGATGCAATGTTGACGCCATCACCGTAAATGTCATCCGCTTCAATGATGACGTCGCCTAAATTGACGCCGATCCGGAATTCGATTCGATGGTCGCGGGGCAGCGATGCGTTGCGTCCCGTCAGGTTTTGCTGAATGACGACGCCGCAACGCACGGCTTCGACGGGACTGTCAAAAATCGCAAAGAAGCCATCGCCGGTCGTCTTGACCAGCCGCCCGTGATGCTCCGCAATGCTTGGCTCGATCAGGTCGCGCTGGATTCGCTTGACGCGCGCATGGGTTCCTTCCTCATCGAGCTGCATGAGATGGCTGTAGCCGCAGATGTCGCCAGCGACGATGGCAGCGAGACGACGTGGAGTCATCGCGCCCGGCGGCACATTGCTCCTGCTCGAATTCCTGGCGGAGTTGATATCGCGAACTTTCTCGCGCATCCCTCACTCCACGCCACTTGGGACCGACCTGTTCTGACAGCGGCGCAGCGAAGTGGCCTTGAGAAATCTCATTAGACGCGTCAAACAACGCGCGGCAATTCAATCAAAATCGCCGCAACCATATCAGGAATTGCGAGACTTTGCTGCCTCGACGGGCCGACTTTCAATGTCTGCGACAACGCAGCACACGTCAATCATCCTGACGTTCGCAGGTTGCCAACGGTTTCGGCGGTTCCACGACTAGATCGCAGCCTCATCGTGCAAGCCCGCCGCGCTTCGCGCCCGGTTATCCGCGGCGATGTCGGCAATCACGGCGCCCATGACCAGCGCGCCGCCGATCAGCGCGCGCAGCGACGGTACCTCGTGAAAGGCGACAAAAACCCAGAACGGCATCAGCGGCGTCTCGAGCGTTGCGACCAGCGACGACTGTCCGGAGGGCAGGAATCTGGAGCCGAGGGTGAACAGCGTGAGACCAAGGCCAACCTGCAACAGGCCAAACATCGCAAGGATGACGAGGTCGTGACTGCTGACTGCGCCGATCGATTGCGCAAAGGGGATCGAGACCAGGCTGCCGAGAAAGTTCGACAGTGACGCAGCCGCGACCATCGGAGTTTCCCTATGCTTTCGGATCACCACCGTCATCAGCGAGATTGCAATCACCATGAGCAACGCAAGCCCGATGCCCCGGTAATCGCCGACGCCGCCTGCGCCGCTGACGATCACGACGATGCCGGCGAGCGCCACGAGGCTCGCCCACATCGTGCGCGCCGCTGCCGCCTCCCGCAGCCAGACCCAGGCGATGGCGGCGGCAGCGAACGGCTGCACGGCGATGATGATCGCGACATTGGCCACGCTCGTGAGCTGCAGCGACGGAATGTAGCTCACCATGCCGAGGGTGGAGAGCGAGGCCACCAGCCACCCGCTCGGCTTCATCGCGATCAGGTTGCGTGCGCCATTAAGGCCCTGGGTGAAGATCAAGAGCAGCGCGATGAAGCTACCGCCAAACACGCCACGCCAGAACAGGATGGTCCATGAATCGAAATGAAGCAGGCGCGTGAAGAACGGCGCCGTGCTCCAGGCGATCGCGGCGGCGATCACGAGCGCAATGCCGGCGCGATGCTGACGGTCAGTGGACTGCATGCTCGGCCACTTCGTCGCGCAGGCCGAACACGCGCTGCGCCCTGGAGAATCCGGCGATCGGAAACTCGCCGAGATCGATCCAGTCATTGTGACAGGCGCCGGCAAAGGCCGCGGACGCCACCACCGTGCGGTGCAGGCGACCTGCGATCTTCTCCAGTCGCGCGGCGAGATTGACGGCAGGTCCGATGCAGGTGAAGTCGAGCCGGCTCATGCCGCCGATATTGCCGAACAGGATGCCGCCGATATGCAGCGCGACGCCGAAGCGGAAACGCTCGACCACGTCGCCGCTCGGATAGTGCATGGCATCGACATTGGCGCGGGCCTTGCGGCCCGCCGCCAGCACGCGGCCGCAGACTTCGCTGAGATTGCCGCCGTCTTTGGCGATCGGAAACACCGCGAGCAGGCCGTCGCCCATGAACTTCAGGATCTCGCCGCCATACTCGCGGATCACGGGGACCTGGCAATCGAAATATTGATTGAGGATGTCGACCACGGTTTCCGGGACCAGGCGGTCGGACAGCGCGGTGAAGCCGCGCAGGTCCGACAGCCAGATCGCGACCTGCATCGACTCGGCGTGTCCGCGGCGGATTTGCCCCGCCCAGATCCGCTCTCCGGCGCGGTTGCCGACATAGGTATCGAGCAGCGCAGTCGCGGTGCGGCGCATGGCAAAGATTTCGGCGATCCGCGCAAACGATGGAATGATCCGGCGCAGCGCCGCAAGCTGTTCTTCGGCAAATCCACTCGGCTGTTTCGTGGTCCAGCTTGAGGTGTGCACCGAGCCGTCCATGAACGACAGCGGCAGCGCGATGTAGTCGGTGACGCCTTCCTTGCGCATGTCGTCGAAAAAGGGGAAGCGGTGGCTGTCTGGATCGTCCATGCGATAGCGCAGCTCGCGCGCAGTCCTTTGCACGATTACCACGGGAGAATTGCGAAATTCCGGCGTCTCCACGAAGTCGAAATCCGCTGTGTTGACGACGACCTCCTCGCCCAGCCGCCAGATGAAGCCGCGGCCATAGGCGTCGGGATGCAGCGTCCGTACGAAAGCGGCCGCGCGCCAGAGCGGGACGCCCGACGCGACCAGGCGCTCGTAGATCTCTTTGAAGCATCCGGTCGGCGTCGGCGCCGAGCGCGCACCGTCCATCAGCCAGTCGATCAGGTCCTGCAGCTTTTGCGTGTCCATGACCTGCATTAGTGTGCGTGGTTTTGGACCCGTCAAGCCATCACAATAGCGTTGCCTTTCGACGACAGGCGGCCATCGTCAGCGGCTGTCAGCACCGACGAAAGATGCCCGGCGCCGGGATTCAGCTCCATCAAGCCCGGCATTAGCGTCGTGATCCCAGAAGTCTAGGCGGGCGCGCCGGCGGCCGCCGCCGCCTTCGCGCGGTCACCCAAGGGCGACCTGAACACGATCTCCTGATAGCCCTTCGCGGCTACATCCTGGATGATCCCGACGAACTTCGGCGTACCGCCGTTGTAGACGAAGTAGCGCACCGTGCCCTCTTCGTGGCCAGCGACGTTGGAGTTATAGCCGGTGAACCACGATCTAGCTTTGCGCATCAGCATGATCTCGTACATCTTGATCACATGTGCGGTCCAGCGTTCCTGCGCCTCGTGCGTGGCTTCGGCACGCGTGTAGCCGCGGTCCCACATGTATTGCAGCAGGTCCATGCACCAGTTGACGCCGTTCTCGATGCCGCGCGGGAAATTCGTCGAAGCCGACGCGCTTTGCGGTCCGGTCGGCATCAGGAGATTCGGAAAGCCATGGACGAGCATGCCGAGGAAGGTGGATGGCGCGTGTTTCCATTTTCCAGCCAGCGTTTGGCCGCCGATGCCCCGGATATCGATGAGATCATAGGCGCCGGTTATGGCATCGAATCCGGTGGCGTAGACGATGATGTCGAATTCATAGTCGCGCTCGGTGGTACGCAGACCCTTGTCGGTCACGCGAACGAGCGGCGTCTCGCTGATATCAACGAGATGGACGTTATCGCGGTTATAGGCCTCCAAATAGTTCGTCTCCAGCGGCAGCCGCTGCACGCCAAAGCCGTGATCCCGGGGAATTAATTTTGCGGCCACCTTGGGATCTCTGACACGGCGGCGAATGCGATCGGCGATATAGTCCGACAGCTCGGCGTTGGCCGCTTCGTCCATGAAAATCTCGCGAAAATTCGCAAGCCAGATGCCGAAACCGGGTTCGTCGTAGAGCCTGTCCCAAAGCTCCAGGCGCTCCTCGCGGGTCACTTCGTAGAAACCGCGGCGGTCAGGTCCGTGCAGGAAGCTACCCGGCGTGAGGGCGCAGGCGGCAAAGATCTCGTCATAGCGCGAGCGAATGTCGGCCATTTCCTCCTCGGAGATCGCGCTGTTGTTGAGCGGCGCACTCCAGTTTGGCCGGCGCTGGAAGACGGTGAGGTCGCCGACCTTGTCGGCGATCTCGCCTATCAACTGAATGCCGGTGGCGCCGGTGCCGATCACGGCCACCTTCTTGCCGGCGAGATCGACCGGCTCGTGCGGCCAATAATAAGTGTGGAACGAACGGCCCTTGAAGTCACCGATGCCTTCGAGTCGCGGCATGGTCGGCGCGGAGAGCAGGCCGATCGCGAGAACCACAAAGCGGCACGTCAGCTTGCGGCCGTCCCCGATTTTCACTTGCCATAGATCGTGCGCTTCGTCGAAGTGCATCGCCTCGACCTTGCAGTTGAACTGCATGTGCTTGCGCAAATCGAACTTGTCAGCGACATGGTTGAGGTAGCGCAAATTTTCAGGCTGGCCGGAAAAGCGCTCCTTCCAGTACCACTCGTCGAGCAGTTCGCGCGAGAACGAAAAGCCGTAGGTATAGCTCTCGGAATCAAAACGGCAGCCGGGATATCGGTTCCAGTACCAGGTGCCGCCGAGATCGGCGGCCGCTTCAAATACAGTCGCGTCGATGCCGAGATCGACCAGCCGTTTGATCTGGTAGATGCCCGCCACGCCGGCGCCGACGACAATCACCTCGTAATGGGTTTTGGCCTCTCCCATCATTGCCCGCTCCGGCATTCTGCGTTGCATCTGATTGGCTCGATTACAATCTCTTTTGTCGACGCAAGCAACCGCCCGCGACCGAAAGGGCGACGCGCGCACATGCGAATCCGCCAAGTGATTTGCGTTGAGGCGCTGGGCCGACGAGGCGGCGCTGCCCGCGCCAGTTCCGACGGCGGTTTCTAACGAGAGGAACTGCTTTCGGCTTCAAGGCGGTCGCGGGGCGGCGTACACTGGCAGGCATCCAGTGGAGCTGCCAAGGGTTTTCGAGTGAGTTGTCGGGTGAAATGCCTGCTGTTCATGCTTCTCTTTACGGCCGCCTTGGCGGGTCCCGCATCCGCCGAGAAACGGGTAGCACTGGTGATCGGCAATTCGGCCTACCGGAACGTCCCGCGGCTGGACAACCCGGACAACGACGCCGCACTGATGGCGCGGACGCTGAAGGAGCTGGGCTTCGTACTCGTTGGCGGCGATGCCCGGACGGATCTCGACAAGCGCGCGCTCGACGAGGCGGTGCAGGCGTTCGGGCGCGAGCTTCAGGGCGCTGACGTCGCGATGTTCTATTACGCCGGTCACGGCGTGCAGGTGCGCGGAGCGAACTACCTCGTGCCGGTCGACGCCAATCCGACGCGCGAGGCGGACGTCGATTTCCAGATGCTCGACGTCAATGCCGTTCTCAACCAGATGCAGGGCTCGGGCACGCGGCTCAATATCGTCATCCTGGACGCCTGCCGCAACAATCCGTTCGGTGCCCGAGGGCTGCGCGCCGCCGGCGGCGGCCTGGCCCAGTTGCGCGCGCCGGACGGCACGCTGATCTCGTACGCCACGCAGCCCGGCAGCGTGGCCCAGGATGGCGACGACGGCCACAGCCCCTACACCCGCGCGCTTGCGGCGACGCTGAAGCGACCGGGTCTCGACCTGTTTCAGACCTTCAACGATGTAGGCCTCGCCGTGAAACGCGCGACCGGCGGTGCGCAGCTGCCCTGGGTCTCGTCGTCTCCGATCGATGGCAGCTTCTATTTCGCCGGCGCGCCTCCTGCAGCGTCCGCACCTCATCAGGACGACGCGGCGCCGGAACTGGCGCGGCAGGAAGCAAGGCTGACCTTGCCTGCGCAATCGCTGCCTGCAGATGGCGTCATCACCGATTGCGACCGGCAGGCGGCCAATCCCGCCGATCCGGAGCGGCCCAAGGGCATCGGCGGTATGAGGCTTGGCGAAATCCAGATCGTGGCGGCGCTTGCCGCCTGCAACCAGGCCATGCGGCAATATCCCGATGTGCCGCGCTTTATCTATCAAGCCGGTCGCGTTGCGCAGGCGCAGAGGGATTTCATTCAGGCCAAGCAGCTTTTCGAGAAAGCCGCCAGCCTGAACTATGCGGCGAGCTACCTCAATCTCGGCGTGCTGTTCTATGAGGGCAGCGGAGTGCCGAAGGATTATGGGGCGGCTCGCGGCTGGTACGAAAAAGCCGCCGCCGCCAACGATCCCGCGGCCATGAACGCAATCGGCGCTCTCTATGAGCAAGGCAACGGCGAGCCCAAGGACTATCCACAGGCGCGCATCTGGTACGAGAAGGCCGCTGCGGCGGGCATCGCGGTCGCAAGCGCCAATCTCGGGCGTCTCTATCTCAACGGCAACGGCGTCCCGAAGGACGTCGGCCACGCGCGAAGCTTGTTCGAAACGGCGGCCGCTGGCGGCGATCCGATCGGCATGCGCCTGCTCGGCATTGTGTACGATCGCGGCATCGGCGTCACAGCGGACCCGCTGCAGGCGCGGCAGTGGTACGAAAAAGCGGCCGCCGGTGGCGATGCCTGGGCCATGAACAATCTCGGCTGGCTGTACGAACGGGGCAGCGGCACCACGAAGGACTATGAGGAAGCGCGGAAATGGTACGAGAAGGCCAGCACGCTCGGCATCAAGCTCGCAAGCGTGAATCTCGGGCGCCTGTATCAAACAGGCAATGGCGTCCCGATGGACCCGGCGCGGGCGCGGAGCCTGTATGAGACCGGCGCCAACGCCGGCGAGCCCTCGGGTATGAGGTCGCTTGGTTATCTCTATGACCATGGCCTCGGCGTCGCGCAGGATTCCGTGCAGGCGCGTCAATGGTATGAGAAGGCGGCCGCCGGTGGCGATGCCTGGGCCATGAACAATCTCGGCTGGCTCTACGAGCAGGGCCGGGGCGTTGCCAAGGATTACGGCGAGGCGCGCAAATGGTACGAGAAGGCGAGCGCGCTTGGCATAAGGCTCGCATCCGTCAATCTCGGGCGCCTCTATCAGCAGGGCGAGGGCGTGCCGATTGACGGCGGTCGGGCGAAAACCCTGTACGAGTCGGTTGCCGACGTCGAGCCCGCCGCCATGCGCCAGCTCGGCGTCCTCTACGATCGTGGCATCGGCGTTCCCTTGGATTATGCGCAGGCCCGTGCCTGGTACGAGAAGGCTGTGACGTTGGGGGACGCGACCGCCATGAACAATCTCGGTTACATGTACGAAGCCGGTCAGGGGGTCTCGAAGGATCTCGGGCGGGCTCGCGACCTGTACGAGCGCGCGGCGGCTCTTGGCCAGCTTTTCGCGATGACGAATCTCGGCAACCTCTATCGCGACGGGCGCGGCGTGCCAAAGGACTACGGCGCTGCGCGCCAATGGTACGAGAAGGCGGCGTCTGGAGGACGGACCTTCGCCATGGTGCAGCTCGGAGATTTCTATCGGCTCGGGCTCGGCGTGCCGAAGGACGCCGCGCAAGCCCGCAAGTGGTACGAAGCGGCCGCGGCCGCCGGCGACGCCTCCGCGTCCAGGGCGCTGGCGGGGATGAAGCGCCGTTGACAATCTCTGATCCGCTATGTTGCGAGGAGGGTTGGAGCGACGACGGTCCCGTCCTCGCGATGCGGCGCAGGCGAGCGACCTCGGTGGCTTGTAAGTGAAGCGGAGAGGGACTTTTGCGTTTCACGCCACCAAGCTCATGAGTACGCGGCCTGGCAAACCCGCGTCGACCTATTGCAGGCGGGCCGTTCTGTTTGGCGCCGATGACGGCGATGGCTGTGCGGCGGTCTCAAGTCCGGGTGGGCTCTTGATCCATGGGTAGTGTCCGCCCATCTCGTATCCCCTCTCGAACAGCGCGGTCATGTATTTCTGGTCGAAAGGCTCGTCGGTCCGGACGGTGAAATCTGCCGGAATGCTCGCCAGGTTGAAATCGATGCCGTCCTGCCTGGCGACCGAGTAGATCCGGTACAGATCGCCAATGCTCTGATTCTTGATCAGCGTCGACAGCGACCGCTGCGTGATCGAGACGACATTATCGTTGACCGGCTCCCATTGCGGATCGATCCGTCCGTTCCGGATGACGAACAGCCGGGCGCCATTGGCCCTGCCCGGTCCGCCGGAAACCAGGCGCAGGGTGGAGGGCGCGATGAAAACCTGCCGCGTGATGCCGCCATCGACATGGAGCTCATCGTAATCCCTGTTGCCGACGCGCACCTTGATGCGGACGGGAGCGAACACGCCGGGCAATGTCGCCGACGCCAGCAGGACCTTCCGGAACAGTTCGATCGCTTCAGGCCGGTCGCTCTCCGCGATCCGTCCCATGTCCCACAGCACCGGCCGTTGCGCATCGAGATTGGTCGTGCCGATCAACAGCACCCTTCCCCTTCTCCGCTCCTCGGCAACCTCGCGGATGAATTCCCGATCGATGTAGCGCTCGATCAGATGCGCCAACGGCGTGTCGTCGACCAGCGCGGAGCCTTGCAAGAGGCTCGGGACGTTGTAGGCAAAGATGTCCTTGCGTCCATAGCGCGTGAAAATCTCGCGCAACTGGCCGTCGCGCTCGCGGCCAAGAAAGACAAAGGGCGCGATCAAGGCCCCCGAGCTGACGCCGGTGACCAGGTCGAAGTTCGGACGATTTCCGGCATCACCCCATCCGGCCAACAGGCCCGCACCAAAAGCGCCATCTTCGGCGCCGCCCGATATCGCCAGCAGATTGAGTTGCCGGCGGTGACTGCTTCGCGGCGAGGCGGCCGAGATTAATTCATCCTTCGGCAAGACGGCATCGGTCGCCTCGTCCCCCCAGAATCGGATGTTGTGAAAGCCCTCCGGATCGATGTGGGCGGCTGTTGCTGCGGGAAGCGCATTTCGCGGCGAGATGGCCGCGCATCCTGCCAGCGCGAGCACAGCTCCAAGCACGACCAGCGACGGTGCCAGCCCGGACAAACGGAGCATGAGGAGGACCTCGACGTGATGCTATTCGAATGACGTCCCGAGCAGATCAAGCTGCAACCCGAGCGGCTACCAGACTCCGCGCCGCTCGCCGTGTAAGGCCAAGATGATGACCAAAGAAAGACGGAAGACGTGCTGCCTGCGAGCGGTTCGCAGGTTGCAAGATTGCGAGTGCTGAGGTTAGCGTCGCGCTAGAACCATGCAGCGGCGGTGGTAACGATGTTGTCATCACCCGCTCGCGGGAATTTCATTTTGGGGAGGACTTGATGCGCATTGCAGTAGTCGGCGCCGGCGGCGTCGGAGGCGGTTTTGGAGCTGCCCTGGCGAAAGCCGGCGCGGATGTCACCTTCATCGCGCGCGGCGCGCATCTCGCGGCCATGAAGAGCGATGGGTTGAAGATCGAAGGCGGCCGCGGCGAGACGCATATCGTGCCGACGCAGGCGACCGACGATCCTTCCGAGGTAGGCCAAGTCGATTTCGTGCTGTTCTGCGTCAAGCTGTGGGATGTCGAAAGCGCCGGTCACCATATCAAGCCGCTGGTCGGTGCGGGCACGGCGGTGATCCCGCTGCAAAACGGCATCGACGCCGCCGACCGGCTGATCCCGATCCTCGGGCGAGAGGCCGTGATGGGAGGCGTCGCGCAGATCTCTGCCTCCATCATCAAGCCCGGCGTGATTCACCAGGTCGGCACCTTCATGCGCATGATCTTCGGCGAGCTCGACGGCAAGATCACCAAGCGCGGCGAGGGCCTGCTCGCGCTTTGCCAAAAGGCCGGCTTTGACGCGACCTTGAGCGGACAGATCCTGACCGATCTCTGGATGAAGTTCATCCTGCTCGCCACCAATGCCAGCATCACGGCGGCAACGCGCCAGCCGATCGGCAAGTTGCGGGATGATCCCGAGATTCACCCGATCATCGTGGCGGCTGTGAGGGAAGTCTTTGCGATCGGCCAAGCCAAGAAGATCGCGCTGCCCTCCGATGCAGTCGAGAAGGTTCTCGAATTCATTGGTCACGCCCCGCCAGCGATGAAGGCGTCGATGGCGCTTGATCTCGAGCGCGGCAACCGCCTCGAGCTACCCTGGCTCGGCGGCAAGGTCGTCGCGCTCGGCCACGAGCTCAACGTGCCGACGCCGGTCCACACCACGATGTACGCGCTGCTGAAACCCTACACGATGGGGACACCGGGCTAGCCGAGCCGACGAGATTGGGTTCGACTGGAACGGCGTCGGACGTCCACCTCTCCCTTGGGAGAGGTCGATTTGCGAGGCAAATCGGGTGAGGGGTTACGGTCTATCGAGTGAGCTGCGGCCCCTCACCCGGATTGCACTGGACGATGCTTCGCATCGCCAGGAGCAATCCGACCTCTCCCCGCCGGGGAGAGGTGAACCGAGTTCACGGCGAGCCGATTCAACCAAAAGTCAAACTGCGTTAGGCCGCTGGATTGGCGTTCGATCTGATGTATCGAGGGTGATGCAACCGCCGGCGACCCGCGAGACACAGGTGCAGAGCTTTTCGTTTGTCGCCCTCTCCTCGGCGCTGAAGAACACATCGAGATGGTCGACGCCGCCCGGCGCCTCCACGATCGGAAGGACGCACAGGCCGCACTCGCCGCGCCGGCAGCCGAAGATCATATCGACGCCTGCATCCTCGAGCGCTTCCAGCATGGAGCGATTGGCGGGAACGTCGATTTCGACGCCGAGCCGCGGAATTCTGACTTTGAACGGCGCGGCTACAAAGCTGCCGCCGCTGCCGAATGTCTCGTAGCGGAGCTGCGCCGGCGGCCTGCCCGCTTCGCGCCAGAAGCGCTTGGCCGCTTCGAGCATGCCGAACGGACCGCACACATAGAGCTCGCCGCGCGGATCGAGTTTTGCAATCTCGCCGGCGATGTCGATGCACGGCCCCTCCTCGTCAACGAAGAGCTGAAGCCGCCCGCCGACACGTTGAGCGAGGTCGTCTGCCAGAACGAGGTCGCGACGCGTGCGCGCGGCATAGAGCAGGCGGAAATTGGCGCCCGCGCGACCGAGCGCCAGCGCCATCGTGTAGATCGGCGTGATACCGATGCCGCCGGCCAGCAGCAGATAGTCCACCCGGCCATGGCCCAATTCAAAACTGTTGCTCGGCGCAGAGATCGTGAGCCGGTCGCCGACCGCGAGGCGCCACATGCCGACGGACCCGCCACGACTTGAAGGCGGCCGCTTGACGGCGATGCGATAAAGCCCGTCCGCGCATGGCCCTACCAGCGAATAGCTGCGGACCTGCGGCCGGCCGTCGATCGGCACCAAGACGTCGATGTGACTGCCGGGCGTTGCCGCTGCGAATGCGCCTTCGGGCTCGATCTCGAACAGACGGACATCGGGAGCGAGGTCGCGCGTGGCGCGCAGGCGTGCGGCTCCCCATTCGATGGGCTTGGCCATGGAACTCACTCGGCCGCGAGGCTGGGGATGACGCAAGCAGCTTCGTCCGCCACCATGCGGTCGATCAGCCGCCGCGCCCAGAGCGCGCCGGCATCGATGTTGAGATCGTAGAAGGGCGAGCGCGGATTGTTGTCGATCGCCGCCTGCTGCGCCTCCAGAACCCGGTGATCCTGATCGTAGACGCCGGCCCCGCCATTGACGTGGGCAAGCTGGAGCTGCCTCGTCAGTTGTGCATCGTCCTTCCGATAGTTGCGGACGAAATTCCAGAAATAGTGACAGGTCGTCTCGGTCTCGGGCGTGATGGCGGCCAGGAACGCACCGTTGGCTCCTTGCGAGCGGTCGCCCTGCGGCGCACCGGTGCCGGTCAGCGCCACGCCGACGTCGCCGACCACGATCGATGGTGCCTGGAACGTGACGATCTGCCAGCGGTCGACGCGGCCGGGACGGCCGAACTGGCGCGCCCAGAACGGCGGCGGCTCGATATCCACCATCCAGCGCGTCATCGTTGCCGTGTTGCGCGTGTGGGTGACATCGAACGGCGCGGCCGTGATCGCTTCGTCGCCGATGCTGCCGGCGTGCACATAGGTCTCGTGCGTGAGGTCCATCAGGTTGTCGATCACGAGGCGATAGTCGCATTTGAGCTTGTAGAAGGTGCCGCCCTCGCCGATCCAATCCGTGCCGTCGTTCCAGTGAAAATCCGGAATCGTGGAGACATCGGCAAGCGCGGGGTCGCCGGGCCAGAGCCAGACCAGGCGATGCCGCTCGGCGACCGGATAGGAGCGCACGCAGGCGGACGGATTGATCGTCTTCTGCGCGGGCATATAGGTGCAGCGGCCGGCCGAATTGAACACCAGCCCGTGATAGCCGCACATCACGTCGTCGCCCTTGAGATGGCCGAGCGAGAGCGGCAGCAGGCGGTGCCAGCACGCATCCTCGAGCGCCGCAACCGCGCCATCCGTGCGGCGATAGAGCACGATGGTCTTGCCGCCGATGGTGCGGGCAGAAAGCTCGCGGCCGATCTCGTGGGACCATGCAGCCGTGTACCAGGCGTTGAGCGGAAAATGCTTTTGGCCGTTCATGGGCAGCGTCCTTCCCTTGGCTAGTTCGATGATCGTGTGCGGGGCCTTCGGCGACCTTTTCGGCGAAAATTGCCGGGAAAATGAATATCGGGCAATCAGACAGAGTTGATATTCCTTATCGAATTTTTCGATGACGTGTTACGATCGGACCCATCACGGAGGATGTTAGGCGATGGCAAAGGACTGGGATCCGTTCGCGATTGATTTTGCCGCGATCCGGACCTTGCGCCTGGTGTCTGAACTCGGCTCGTTTTCGCGGGCCGCCGAAGCGCTCGGCACCAACCAGTCGACCATCAGCTATTCGATGGACCGCTTACGCGCGGCGTTCCACGACAAGCTGTTCGTGCGCCAGCGCGGCGGCATCGCGCCGACGCCCCGCTGTGCCGAGATCGTCGAGCGCGCGAGCCAGTTGCTCGATGCGTTCGAGAGAATGGTGCAGCCCACGGACTTCGATCCTGCGACGGCGTCGGGGCGGATCACGATCGTCTGCAATTATTACGAAAGGTCGATCATCCTGCCGCGCACCATCGCCGAGATCAGGCGCCGCGCGCCGCGGTTGATCGTGGAGATCAAGACCGCGGGCGGCGAAGGCCTCGCCACCCTCAAGCGCGGCGAGGCCGACCTTCTCGTCGGCCCTTACGAGGTGCACGAGGAAAGCTTCTATCATCGCCATTTGCTCGACGATCACTATGTCTGCGTCATGCAGCGCAGCCATCCGTTCGCCGGCAAGCGGCTGCGAATGGACGACTATGTCAAGGCAAGCCACGCGGTCGTCACCTACGGCGGAACCTGGCGGTCGGGCTACCTCAAGGAGCTCGATCAGCGCGGCCTGTCGCTCAACCAGGTCGTCGCCGTGCCGAGCATCTCGGATCTGATGCATATTCTCCCGGGCACCGATCTGGTCTCGACGGTGCCGAGCCGCATCGCATCGCACATCGCCAAATCCGTCGTGGCGACGCGGTGTCCGCTTCCCGAGCCGTTTCAGGTCGGCATGACCTGGACGTCGAGAACCCATCATTCCGCGGCCCACCGGTGGCTGCGGCAGCTCATGGCGCAGATTGCGGGAGCGCTGCCCTACAAGGCCACGGCTACCGTGCCGTCGCGGCGCAGCCGCGGTGATGCCGAAACCAGAGCTTGAATTTCCGCCCAGATGATATATGATTACGATATCATATATCCTTGGATGAGATTCATGCATGCGCACACTGGTTGACCTCGGCGACGCCCAGCTCCAGGCACTGGACGAATTGTCGAAAAAAGAGCAGCGGTCGCGCGCGGCTTTGATCCGCCAGGCGATTGACGACTATCTCGGCAAACGGCGCGGCGAGCAGGAGAGCGAGGCGTTCGGCTTGTGGGGCAAACGCAAGGTGGACGGCTTGGCCTATCAGAAGAAAGTCCGCAGCGAATGGTGAGGGCGCTGTTCGACACCAACATTCTGGTGGACTATCTTAACGCGGTTCCCCAAGCCCGGACTGAGCTTGAGCGCTATTCAGAAAAGGCCCTCAGTATCATCACCTGGATGGAGGTGATGGTTGGCGCCTCGGCCGGCGTTGAAGCCGCAACGCGCAGCTTTCTAAACGCCTTCAGCATCATTGCGCTCGATGCCGAAATTGCCGCGCGTGCAGTCGGGCTGCGCCGCAGCCACAACGTTAAACTTCCCGATGCAATTATCTGGGCAACGGCGCAGGTCGGCTCAATGCTCCTCGTGACACGAAACACAAAGGACTTTGCAACCGGCGACCCGGGTATCCGGATGCCCTATAAGCTCTGAAGTCGCAGTTGCAAGACAATCAGTCTTACCGAGGGGAGTAATGCTTCGCAGCGCGCATTTTTGTAGCCGGCCCTAGCGCCCCACCTGCCCGCGGTGGCGGAGGAAATGATCGGCGAGCACGCAGGCCATCATGGCTTCGCCGACCGGCACGGCGCGGATGCCGACGCAGGGGTCGTGGCGGCCCTTGGTCAGGATCTCGGTCTCGCCGCCCTTGCGATCGACGGTGCGGCGGGGGTTAAGGATCGACGAGGTCGGCTTCACCGCAAAGCGCGCCACCACCGGCTGGCCGGTGGAGATGCCGCCCAAAATGCCGCCGGCATGGTTGGAGAGGAATTTCGCGCCCTGGTTGCCCATCCGCATCTCGTCGGCGTTCTCCTCACCGGACAGTTCGGCCGCCGCAAAGCCGGCGCCGATCTCGACGCCCTTCACCGCATTGATGCTCATGAACGCCGCAGCCAACTCGGCGTCCAGCTTGGCATAGATCGGCGCACCGAGCCCCGCCGGCACGCCTTCGGCGACGATCTCGATCACGGCGCCGATCGAGGAGCCGTTCTTGCGGATGCCGTCGAGATAGTCCTCGAAGAAGGCGGCCTTGTCCTTGTCGGGACAGAAGAACGGATTCCTGGCCGTCTCGTTCCAGTCCCACTTGTCGCGGTCGATCTTGTGCGGGCCCATCTGCACCAGCGCGCCGCGCACGTTCACCTCGGGCAAGATCTTGCGCGCGATCGCGCCGGCCGCAACCCGCATCGCGGTCTCGCGCGCCGAGGAGCGCCCGCCGCCGCGATAGTCGCGCAGGCCGTATTTGGCCTCGTAGGTGAAGTCGGCGTGACCCGGGCGAAACTTGTCCTTGATGTCGGAATAGTCCTTGGAGCGCTGATCGGTGTTCTCGATCAGAAGCGCGATTGGCGTGCCCGTCGTCACCTGCACGCCGCTTTCCGGATGCGCCATCACGCCGGACAAGATCTTCACCTGGTCCGGCTCCTGCCGCTGCGTGGTGAAGCGCGATTGTCCCGGGCGGCGGCGATCGAGGTCGTGCTGGATGTCGGCGTCGGTCAACGGGATCAGCGGCGGGCAGCCGTCGACCACGCAGCCGATCGCGATCCCGTGGCTTTCGCCGAAGGTCGTGACGCGGAACAGATGGCCGAAGGTGTTGTGGGACATGCCTTTGTTGACAGTTTGCGCGGATGCTGAATGTGGACATAACGCGGCGGGTGACCAAACGCCAGAGCGTCATTCCGGGATGGCGCGATAGCGCCAGACCCGGAATCTCGAGATTCTCAGGTGCGCAATTGCGCACCATAGTTCGCCCTCCGGGCGCCCCGGAATGACGGCGCGCTCTTAACTATATTTGTTCAGCCCATCCTCGCTGAACACATAGACCGCGCCCTGCTCGATGGTCAGGTCAGCAGCACTTTGCGGCGTCTCGAAGCCGAGCCCCACCATCAGCGCCCGCGCCGTGCCGCCATGCGCGACCGTGACTGTGTCGGCGGTGAGCCCGCTATACCAGTCGGCCACGCGCTGTTGCACGGCGACGTAGCTCTCCCCGCCGGGCGGCGCCACGGTCCATTTCTCGGCTTGGCGCCTGGCGAACAGCGCAGGATCGGCCGCCTGCATCTCCGCGAGCGTCGAGCCCTCCCATGTGCCGTAGCCGATCTCGCGCAGGCGAACGTCGATGACATAATCCTGAACTGGCAGCTTCAGCACGCCGCGCACCAGCTCCATGGTGGTGCGCGCACGCCCGAGCGGGCTCGAGACGAACGGCAGCTCGCGCCGGTCGTGGCCATGCTCCGCGAACAGATCCGCAAGCACCCTGCCGGCATGCGCCGCCTGCTTGCGGCCGAGATCGTTCAGCGGAACGTCCTGCACACCCTGCAGCCGACCATCCGCATTCCACTGGGTTTCGCCGTGGCGAATGTAGTAGATGGTCGGCATACCCCTGCTCCGTCATTGCCGGGCTTGACCCACGGCTGTCCGGTTTAGCTTTGGCATAGGCTGAGGCTCATCTGTCGCTGATCTTTGATGATTGGCGGAGGCGGATCGAGGAGGCGATCGATCCGCCGTCGCTGCATGAGGTTTTGAGCGA
>NZ_DATGFH010000033.1:0-51621 GCF_035309285.1 Bradyrhizobium sp.
GAGATCAAGATCGGCAACATCAACCCTTATAGCGGCCCGGCGTCGGCTTACAGCCAAATCGGCAAGACCGAGGCCGCCTACTTCAACAAGATCAACGCCGAGGGCGGTATCAACGGAAGGAAGATCAACTTCATCTCCTACGACGACGGCTATTCGCCGCCGAAGACGGTCGAGCAGGCGCGCAAGCTGGTGGAAAGCGATAACGTGCTGTTCATCTTCAACTCGCTCGGCACGCCGCCGAACTCGGCGATCCAAAAATACATGAATGCCAAGAAGGTGCCGCAGCTCTTCGTCGCTACCGGCGCCACCAAGTGGAACGACCCGACACATTTTCCCTGGACCATGGGCTACCAGCCCAACTATCAGAGCGAAGCCCAGATCTACGCCAAATATATCATGAAGGAGAAGCCGGACGCCAAGATCGCGATCCTCTACCAGAACGACGACTACGGTAAGGACTATGTCAAGGGCCTGAAAGACGGCTTGGGCGCCAAGGCCGCCTCGATGATTGTCGCGGAAGACAGCTACGAGACCAGCGAGCCGACCATCGATTCGCACATCATCAAGCTCAAGGCGTCGGGCGCGAATGTGTTCTTTGACGTGGCGATCCCGAAGTTTGCGGCGCAGGCGATCAAGAAGGCCGCCGAGATCGAATGGAAGCCGATGCACATCCTCAACAACGTTTCGTCGTCGATCAGCGCCACCATCAAGCCGGCCGGCGTCGATAATTCGCAGGGCATCATTTCCTCGGCCTGGCTCAAGGACCCGACCGATCCGCAATGGAAAGACGACAAGGATATCAAGGGCTGGAATGCGTTCCTCGACAAATACTACCCCGAGGCCAATCGCTCCGACGGCAACGTGATCTACGGCTATGCCGTTGCTCAGACCATGGTCCATGTCCTGCAGAGCTGCGGGAACAACCTGACGCGCGCGAACATCATGAAGCAGGCCGCGAGCATGCACGACTACACGGTGGCCGGCTTGCTGCCCGGCGTGAAGATCAATACCAGCCCCTCGCATTTTGCGCCGGTCTCGCAGTTGCAGTTGGAGCGGCTGAAGGGCGACACCTGGGAGCGGTTCGGCGACGTCATCAGTCCCGAGGTCGGCGGTTAACACCGGAAGGCGCCGACTATTCAACGGCGCAGACCGCTAAAAAAGCAGCCCCTGCGGCGACGCCCCGCAGGGGCTTTTTGTTGTTCCACTTCCGGCCAGATGGTACTTCTGCCCCCAAACAAGAAGAGCTTTCCGTTCAAGAAGGCCGCGACCTGCAAACCGTCGACACCAAAAACCCGTCGACAATTGGAAATTAAGGGAGAATGGAATGCCCGTTATCACCACACGCCTGGTCATGGCTTCGACCGCGCTTGCCCTGTTTGTCGTCTCTTCGACCAGCGCGCTCGCCCAGAAGAAATACGACACCGGCGCCACCGACACCGAGATTAGGATCGGCAACATCATGCCCTATAGCGGCCCGGCGTCGGCCTATGGCGTGATCGGCAAGACGGAAGCCGCCTATTTCAAAAAGATCAACGCCGCGGGCGGCATCAACGGCCGCAAGATCAACTTCATCTCCTATGACGACGGCTACTCGCCGCCGAAGACGGTCGAGCAGGCCCGCAAGCTGGTCGAGAGCGACGAGGTGCTGTTCATCTTCAATTCGCTTGGAACGCCGCCGAACTCGGCGATCCACAAATACATGAACGCGAAGAAGGTGCCGCAGCTCTTCGTCGCGACCGGCGCCACCAAGTGGAACGATCCGAAAAACTTTCCCTGGACCATGGGCTGGCAGCCCAACTACCAGAGCGAATCCCACATCTATGCGAAGTACCTCTTGAAGGAGAAGCCGGACGCCAAGATCGCCATCCTTTACCAGAACGACGATTACGGCAAAGACTACGTCAAGGGCCTGAAGGACGGGCTTGGCGCCAAGGCCGCTTCGATGATCGTAGCCGAGGACAGCTACGAGACCACTGAACCTTCCATCGACAGTCATATCGTCAAGCTGAAGGCGAGCGGAGCCAACGTGTTCTTCGACGTCACCACGCCGAAATTCGCCGCACAAGCGATCAAGAAGATCAAGGAGATCGAATGGAAGCCGCTGCATATCCTCAACAACGTCGCGGCGTCCGTCGGCAGCGTGATACAGCCGGCGGGCTTTGAGAACTCGCAGGGCATCATCTCGGCGGCCTACATGAAGGACGCCTCCGACCCGCAATGGGACAACGACCCCGGCATGAAGGGTTTCCTCGACTTCCTTGCCAAGGATTTCCCGGAAGGCAACAAGCTCGACGCCTCGGTCATCGTGGGCTACGGCGTCTCGCAGACGCTGGTCCAGGTGCTGAAGCAGTGCGGCGACGACCTCACGCGCGCGAATATCATGAAGCAGGCGGCGAACCTGAAGAATTACCGCACCGAAGCCCTGCTGCCCGGCATCACCATCGACACCTCGCCGACCGATTTCGCCCCGATCAACCAGTTGCAGCTCATGCGCTTCAAGGGCGAGAAGTGGGAGCTGTTCGGCGACGTCATCTCCGGCGACGTCGGCGGCTAGCGCTTCTTCCGCCCCACCCCCCGCAAGTCCGCTTGCGGGGGTTTTCTTTTGGCGAGATAGGATGGATAAGGACGCTCTGATGCTCTTGTCCCTCCGCTCCGTGATCCCATGACCGACCGACGTCCTCTCCTGCGTGCGATCTTCGACGCCGCGGTTGCCGCCGCACATCCCGATGTCGTGCTGGCGCAACATCTGCGTCCCGTGCCCAAAGGCCGCGTGATCTGTCTCGCGGCCGGCAAGGGCGCGGCTGCGATGGCCGCAAGCGCCGAAAAGCACTATCTCGACGCGCTGAAGCTCGAGCCGTCGCGCCTGGTCGGCATCGCGACCACGCGGCATGGCCACGGCGTGCCGACGCGGCGCATCCGCGTGGTCGAGGCCGGCCATCCCATGCCGGATGCGGCCGGGCTGAAAGGCGCCGAGGACACGCTGAAGCTCGCCGCGACCGCGGAGGCCGGTGACCTCCTGCTGGTGCTGTTGTCGGGCGGCGGCTCGGCGAACTGGATCGCACCGGCAGACGGCATCAGCTTCGAGCAGAAGCAAAAGCTCACCCGCGCACTCCTGCGCTCCGGCGCACCGATCGGCGAGGTCAACACCGTCCGCAAGCATCTCTCGCGGATCAAGGGCGGGCGGCTGGCGCGCGCCGGACAACGCGCGGAGATCGTGACGCTCGCGATCTCCGACGTGCCGCACGACGATCCTTCCGCGATCGCTTCGGGTCCAACCGTGCCCGATCCGACGACGCTTGCGGACGCGCGCGCCATCGTCGCCAGGTACAAGCTCGATGTCGATGACGCGATCCGCCGCGCGCTGGACAATCCCGCCAATGAGAGCTGCAAGGAAGGCGATGCCGCTTTTGCTCGTGCGCGGTTCGAACTGATCGCCCGTCCCCGGCAGTCGCTCGATGCCGCCGTCAAGCTCGCACGCGACGCCGGCTACGAGACCATCGATCTCGGCGCCGACCTCGAGGGCGAGGCGCGCGAGGTCGCCGCCCATCATGCGCGGCTCGCGCTCGAAGCCCGCGCGAGCGGCAGGAGAGTCGCGATCCTTTCCGGCGGTGAGCTCACCGTGACCGTGCGCGGCAACGGCCACGGCGGCCCCAACCAGGAATATGCGCTGGCGCTGGCCGACCTGCTCAAGGCGACCCCCGATATCGCAGCGCTTGCCGGCGATACCGACGGAGCTGATGGCGGTGCGGGCTCGGCCTCCGATCCCGCCGGCGCGCTGATCGATGCGAGCACGTTTGCGAGGATGAAGGCGCAAAACCTCGACGCGGCCGCCTATCTCGCCAACAACGACGCCACAGCGTTTTTTGCCGCGACCGGCGATCTGCTGCAGACCGGCCCGACGCTCACCAATATGAACGACGTCCGGGTGATCCTGATCGATTAACGGGCCAAGCCGCCGGTTAACCTTTTGTTCAGTGCGTTCCAAGGAACCGATCAGGAGAGCCGCAGGTCAAGGAGCGATTCACCTGCCCCGGCTTCTAATGCTCGGCCGCAAGCAGCGGGAAGCCGCGGAAGCGGCGGGGAACGTGATGACGGACATCAGCGATATTGCCTCCGGCTCAGCACCGGCCGACCAGACCCGTCTGATCGAGCAGGCGCTCAACGATCTTTCGCTTGGTATTGTCATCTTCAACGGCAAGCGCGAAATCGTATTCTGCAATGCGCGCTACCGGGAGATTTACGAGCTCTCCCCGGAGCAGGTGAAGCCCGGAACCCCTACGAGCGATTTGATCCGCCACCGGCTCAATCTCGGGCTGAAGATCGAGGAGACGCCGGAGGACTATATCCGTGGGCGGGTGAGCAAGCCGATCGTCCCGACCTCCTCGATGCACGAATTCGCCGATGGCCGCATCATCCGATACACGCTCCGTCCTCTGGCCGACGGCGGCGGCATCGCGACCCATGAGGACGTCACCGAGCGCGAGGAGATGGCCGCGCGCTTGAAGCGGCAGTATGAGCTCGTTCGCGAGCAGGAAGAGAAGCTCAGGGAAAAGAACTTCCAGTTCGATGCCGCCATCAACAACATGTCGCAGGGGCTCTGCTTCTTCGACGCCAATCACCGGCTGATGGTCTGCAACCAGCGCTATATCGAGATGTACGACCTGCCGCCGGGCAGCGTCGGTCCCGGCACGCCGTTGTCCGAGGTGGTCGACCTGCGCTTCGAGGCCGGCAGCTTTCCCGCGATGACGCGGGACGAATATCTGCAGTGGCGCTCGAACGTCGCGATCTCGGACCAGCCGAGCGACAGCATCGTCGAGCTGCGTAACGGGCGCACCTTCCTGATCCGTCACCGCCCGATGTCCGATCGCGGTTGGGTGGCAACGCATGAGGACATCACCGAGAAGCGCCAGGCCGAGCTCAAGATCGAGCATATGGCCCACCACGATGCGCTCACCGGGCTCGCCAACCGCATCCGCTTGAACGAGCGCCTCGAGCTGGCATTGGCCCAGCGTGGCAACGGCGAAATGGTCGCCGTGCACCATCTCGACCTCGACCGCTTCAAGGCGGTCAACGACACGTTCGGGCATCACACCGGCGACCGGCTGTTGAAGATCGTGGCAAGCCGCCTGCGCGAGCTGGTCCGGGAAACCGACACCATCGCGAGAATGGGCGGCGACGAGTTCGTCATCGTCCAGGCGCCCGTCTCGGATTCCGGTCAGGCCACCTCGCTTGCGGAGCGGGCGATCGGCGCCATCGGCGAGCCCTTTGTGATCGACGGCCATCAGGCCGTTGTCGGCGTCAGCATCGGCATCGCCGTCAGCCCGCACGACGGCTCGACCGCGGACAGGCTGCTGCGAAATGCCGATCTTGCGCTCTACCGCGCCAAGGAGGAGGGGCGCGGCGGTTTCTGCTTCTTCGAGGCCGGAATGGATGAGCAAATGCAGACGCGCCGGACCATGGAGCGGGATCTGCGCATGGCGCTGCCGGCGGGCCAGTTCGAGCTTCACTACCAGCCCGTAGTCAACCTGCAGACCAGCGAAATCTCCGGCTTCGAGGCACTGCTCCGCTGGAATCACCCCGAGCACGGCTTGATCTCGCCAGCGACCTTCATTCCGCTCGCGGAGGACACCGGCTTCATCGTTCCCTTGGGCGAATGGGTGATCCGGCAGGCCTGCCTCACCGCCGCGCGGTGGCCGGAGCATCTCCACGTCGCGGTCAACATCTCCGCGGTGCAGTTCCGCAGCGCCGGCCTGATGCAGGTGATCGTGAGTGCGCTGGGCGCATCAAACCTCAAGCCCACGCGGCTTGAGATCGAAATCACCGAGACCGTCCTGTTGCAGGACAAGGAGGCCACGCTCTCCGTCCTGCATCAGTTGCGTGCGCTCGGCGTCCGCATCGCCATGGACGATTTCGGCACCGGCTATTCCTCGCTGACCTATCTGCAATCGTTTCCGTTTGACAAGATCAAGATCGATCGCTCCTTCGTCAAGGACATCACGGAGAATGCCGGTTCGCTCACCATCGTCCGCGCGGTGGCGGCGATGGCGAACGGCATGGGCATGACCGCCACCGCCGAAGGCGTGGAGACCAACGAACAGCTCCACCGCATCACGGCCGAGGGCTGCACGGAAATGCAGGGCTATCTGTTCAGCCGGCCCCTGCCCGCGGCCGACATCGAGCGGCTGTTCCTGTCGCGGCAGAAGAAGGATGCCGCGCCGGGACGGATCGCGGTGGCGTAACGACGGCGTTTTGTTTTTTTGCTCGTCATTCCAGGGCGCGCGTAGCGCGAGCCCGGAATCCATAACCCAGGACGGTGGTTATGGATTCCGTGCCTGCGTGCTTCGCACGCATCCCGGAATGACCGCGTTCTAAAACTCCTGCGAGATCTTGGTCAGCATCGCAAGCAGCGCGGTGCGGTTGGCGGGGCCGAGCAGCTCGTTCAGCCGCGCCTCGTGCTTTGATGCCACCAGCTTCTTCGCCCGCGCCAGCACCGCGCGGCCCTTGTCGGTCAGCGCCAGGATGTGGGAGCGGCGATCATTGGTGGAGCGGATCCGCGCGCAGAGGTCGCGGCTCTCGAGCCCGTCCAGCATCGCCACGAAATTGGGACGCAGGATGCCGAGCGTGTTCGCGATCTCGGTCTGGTTGCGGCCGGGGTTCTTGTCGAGCAGCAGCAGCACCGAGAACTGTGCCGGAGTGAGCTGCAGCGGCGCCACGCAGTGCAAGAAGTCCTCGAACACCTTGAGCTGCGCACGTTTGAGCAAATAGCCGAGCAGCTCGGACAATTCGCCGAGCTGCAGCGCGCTCGCCTCAATTGCCCCGTCAGCCGGCTCCTTGCGGGCCCTGCCGCTTTCGGCCATGGCGGCCTTGGAAACACTCATCGCGTGCGGCCTGTGGTAGTTTAAGGGCAAGACTATCGTCTGCCCTTGAGATTATATTTGATAATTGTTATGCACTATATCAAATAGCCGCCGGAGTTCAACTGCGGCAACCGGGCCATCCCCTTCCGATGGCCTGCATTTTTAAGGGGGAGCGTCCCGTCGTGAATTCGACGATCCTGCTGTTCCTGATCCAGGACGGCATCACCAACGGCGCGGTCTATGCGCTGCTCGGGCTCGCGCTCGTGCTCGTCTTCGCCGTGACGCGGGTGATCCTGATCCCGCAGGGCGAGTTCGTCACCTATGGGGCGCTGACCTATGCCTCGCTCGCCTCGGGCCAGATGCCGGGGACCGCAAAGCTCGCGGTCGCAATGGGGGTGGCCGCCTTCGCGTTCGACCTGTACGCCGCGCGGCGCGCGCTGCACGGCAAGAAAATCGCGCGCGCTTTCGCGGTCGACATCGCCCTTCCCCTGATCGTGCTGGCGCTGACCTTCTGGGCCGCCAGCCACCACGCGCCGGTCCCGCTTGCGATCGCGCTGTCGCTTGTCATCGTGGCCTCGATCGGGCTGTTCCTCTACCGCATCGCTTTTCAGCCGATCGCACACACTTCGGTGCTGGTGCTCCTGATTGCGTCCGTCGGCTGCCATCTGGCGATGCAGGGGCTTGGGCTGTTGTTCTTCGGCGCCGAAGGCCAACGCGGCCCCGCGCTCGCCGACGCGGCGCTGACCGCTGGCCCGCTGCGCTTTACCGGGCAAAGCCTCGCCGTCTACGGCATTACGATCGCCTTCATCATTGGGCTGTGGCTGTTCTTCGGCCTTACGCGCTACGGCAAGGCGCTGCGCGCCACCGCGGTCAACCGCCTCGGCGCGCGACTGGTCGGTATCCGCACCTCGCTGTCCGGCCAGATCGCGTTCCTGCTCGCTTCCATGATCGGCGCGCTGTCGGGCATTCTGATCGTGCCGATCACCACCCTCTACTACGACACCGGCTTCCTGATCGGCCTGAAAGGCTTCATCGCCGCGATCATCGGCGGGCTCGTGAGCTACCCGCTAACGGCGATCGCCGCGCTCCTCGTCGGCATCGTCGAGGCCTTCTCGTCCTTCTATGCCTCCAACTTCAAGGAGGTCATCGTCTTCATGCTGCTGGTCCCGGTGCTGCTCCTGCGTTCGCTCGCCGCGCCCACCGCGGTCGAGGACGAGAAGGACTGAAGCGATGCGAAACTGCTGGCCGGTCCTTCTGTTTGCCTGCGTGATGGCGGCGATCCCGTTCGTGCCCGGCGTGCCGCCGTTCTGGATCGTGCTGCTCGACAATATCGGCCTGTCAGCCCTGGTCGCGATGGGACTGGTGCTGCTCACGGGGGTCGGCGGCCTCACCTCGTTCGGACAAGCCGCCTTCTGCGGCTTTGGCGCCTATACCACCGCCGTGCTGACCACCGCCTATGGCCTTTCGCCATGGCTCGCGCTGCCAATGTCACTGATCGTGAGTGGCGGAGCCGCGGTGCTGCTCGGCCTCGTCACTGTGCGGCTGTCCGGTCATTATCTGCCGCTCGGCACTATCGCCTGGGGCCTTGGCCTGTTCTATCTCTTCAGCAAGCTGGAGTTTCTCGGCACCAACGACGGCATTTCCGCGATTCCGCCGCTGTCGATCGGCTCGCTGAAGATGCTCGATCCCGGCACGATCTATTTCGCGATCTGGATCGCGGTCCTGGTCTCGGCGCTTCTGACGATGAACCTGCTCGACTCCCGCACCGGCCGCGCCATCCGTGCGCTGCGGCGGGGCCATATCGCGGCCGAAGCCTTCGGTGTGCACACGCCGCGCACAAAGCTCCTCGTGTTCATCTATGCGGCGGTGCTCGCCGGCCTCTCGGGCTGGCTCTATGCGCATTTCGAGCGCGCCGTGAACCCGACGCCGTTCGGCGCTGGGGCCGGCATCGAATATCTGTTCGTCGCCGTGGTTGGCGGCGCCGGCTATGTTTGGGGCGGCGTGCTGGGCGCTGCCATCGTGGTGATCCTGAAAGAGGTGCTGCAGAGCTATCTGCCGATGCTGCTGCATGGCGAGGGCCAGCTCGAGACCATCGTGTTCGGCATCCTGCTCGTTGCCCTGTTGCAGCTTGCGCCAACCGGCGTCTGGCCGTTGTTGATGTCGTGGTGGCCGTTCAAGCCCGCGCGCAAGCATCCCGATATCTCGCTCACGCTGCCGCCACGCCCGCGCGATGCCGGCGCGCCAAGCGTGCTGCTCGAGGTCGACAAGGCCCGCAAGCAGTTCGGCGGCGTGATCGCGGTCAACGACGTCTCCTTCGACATCCAGGCGCGCGAGATCGTCGCCCTGATCGGACCAAACGGCGCGGGAAAAAGCACGACGTTCAACCTCATCACCGGCGTCTTGCGCGCCACCAGCGGCTCGCTCGCCGTCCTCGGCAAGGCGATCCACAACGCTCCACCGCAGGAGATCGTCAAGCTCGGCATCTCCCGCACCTTCCAGCACGTGAAGCTCGTGCCAGATATGACCGTGCTGGAGAATGTTGCGATCGGCACGCATCTGCGCGGACGCTCCGGCGCGCTCGCCAGCATGTTCCGCTTCGACCGCGCCGAAGAGGCAAGGTTGCTGGCGGAAGCCGCGCGCCAGATCGAGCGCGTCGGCCTCGCCGACCAGATGGATCAGTTGGCCGGCTCGCTCTCGCTCGGCCAGCAGCGCATCGTCGAGATTGCGCGCGCGCTGTGCGTCGATCCGATGTTGCTGCTGCTGGATGAGCCTGCCGCGGGCCTGCGGCACATGGAGAAGCAGCGGCTCGCCGCCCTGCTGCGGCAACTGCGCGACGGCGGCATGTCCGTGCTGCTGGTCGAGCACGATATGGGCTTTGTGATGGATCTCGCCGACCGCGTGGTGGTGCTCGATTTCGGCACCAAGATCGCCGAGGGCAAGCCGGAGGCGATCAAGACCAATCCGGACGTGATCAAGGCCTATCTTGGAGCAGCGGCATGAGCGCGCTGCTGTCCGTCTCCGACGCGCATATCGCCTATGGCAAGGTCGAAGCCGTGCGCGGCGTCTCGCTGGACGTCGCCGACAACGAGATCGTCACCATCGTCGGCGCCAATGGCGCCGGCAAGACTACGCTGCTCAACGCCATCATGGGCGTGCTGCCCGCGAAGGGACGCGTCGCTTTCGCAGGCGAAGATCTCGCGCGTTTCGAGATCGAGGATCGCGTCGCGCTGGGCTTGAGTCTCGTGGCCGAGCACCGCGAGCTGTTCTCCTCGATGAATGTCGAGGACAATCTTGAGCTCGGCGCCTTCCGCGTTGCGAAGGCGCAGGCTGCAGCCGCGTTCGAGCGCGTCTACACGTTGTTTCCGCGGCTGAAGGAGCGGCGTCGGCAGCTCGCCGGCACGCTCTCGGGCGGCGAGCAGCAGATGCTGGCAATGGGCCGTGCACTGATGGGCGCGCCAAAGCTGTTGATGCTGGACGAGCCCAGCCTGGGTTTGGCTCCAATCATCGTTGCCGACATCTTCCGCACCATCGCGGACCTGCGTGCCGGCGGCGTCTCGGTTCTGCTGGTGGAGCAGAACGCCCAGGCCGCGCTGAAGATCGCCGACCGCGCCTATGTCATGGAGCTCGGCGAGTTCGTGCTGAGCGGCACGGCGAGCGACATCGCCGCCAATGCGCGCGTCGCCGCGAGCTATCTCGGCTTTACGCACGAAGGCGCGAGCGCGGTTTAGGGCGACGGTAGTACCGCGCGAAGAAAATGTAAGGTGGGCAAAGGTGCGCAGCGCCGTGCCCACCACCTTTCTCGCACAAAAAAATGGTGGGCACGCTTCGCTTTGCCCACCCTACGATTCCCGCGTCACAATCAAGCCGCCGAGAACATCTCCACAAACGCCTTGATCGTGCCGGCGACCTTCTCTTCGGAGACATGCCAGGCGGCGCCGTCATCGGCGGCATAATAGTTGCTGGCATTCGAGCCGGCCCATCTGAAGACTTCGAACGATGGCCAGTACAGAATATTGGCGATGTTCGAATTGTTCACGACCTCATGCGCCACCAGCCGCATGGTGCTCTTCGACAGGCAGTCGGCCTGAACGGCCGATTCATATTCGAATGACGCGAGCATCGGCACCGGTGACACCGTGACGACGACCTTGATCTCCGGCGCAATGCTGCGGATGAAGTTGATCAGATAGAGGACGTTGTCGACGTTTTCCTTCACGCTCGTGGTGCGGAACAGGTACTTCTCCGCCAAGACCCTGGAGTTCAGAGCGCTCGGCCGCGGCAGCACGAAGTCGCCGGTGGCCCTGTCGAAGAAGGCGGGCGCCACGCCAAGCGTCAGAATGAAGACATCGCTGCTCTTGATGATCTGCAGCGTGTTTTCCTTGCTCCAGCCCGGCGGCAGCAACTCGACGATCCGTTCACGGATCGCGGCATCAATCTCCACATCACTGAGCCAGTCGACGAACACGCGGTTGGCGAAGGTCGTGTTGATATATTCGGAGATTTCCATGTGATGGGCGGCAAAGCCGTTCTTGATCAGGCTGCCGGCCAGATTTCTGGCGAAGCAGGAGCCCATCGTGAAAAATCTTGTCGTCTTGCTGATGAATTTCGGCGCGCGGTTGAGATCGACGGCAATATGATCCCTGACCAGCTTCTGGAGATCGCCCAGGAAATCCTTCGTCTCCGGGTAGCGGCCGATCTTCTTCCTTCCCGTTGCTGCCTTGGCCGTGGTTTGGGTGAGGCGCGATCGCGCGATGTTCAGCGTCTCCCTGTTCGCCGGCGTATCAAAGGCGGTGGGATCGAGCGCGATAGCCTTTTCGAGGCTGGACACCGACTCTTCGAAAAAATCGCCTTGGGTGAGGATTTCGCTGAGCTGGAAATAGTCGCTGGCCCTGTTCGACGCGTGGGCCAGCTTGCGAAACAGCTCAATCGCTTTTGCGAAGGGACCGACATGGCTGCAGCGCACGGCCGCATTTCTGATCAGATGCAGATTGCCCTCGGTCGGCTGGTCGAAGATCGCGGGGTGCTCGTCCAGGATCGACAGCATCAGGTCGCGCGCCTCGGCGCGCTTCTTGTGCGAGCCGTCGTCGATCAATTGCGCATAGACAAATCGCGCGTTGACGTCCTTGCCGTCCAGCTCGACGATCTTCTTGAAAGCGAGAAGGGCGTTGGCGAAGTCCTTTTGCTCGATGCACTTGTAGCCGGCGGCCTTCAGTTGCTCCAGAAGTGGCTCGAGCGCAGGAGGAGCAGCAAGGTCAGTGGTCATGTCGAGGATGCGCCCTTAGAGTCGTTGATCCGACCCCATCGCTCATGGCAGCGATCGTACGCCGAGGCGAGACCAAGCTGATTCGCTTTGAATCGACGTTAGCTTGGATTCGAGGCCGGAGCCAGCGCAGTAGGGTGGGCAAAGCCAACGGGTCCGCGCGAACGCGCGGCCCGATGACAGGCTCCGCCCGCCCACCACTTATGCCGGAACAGGGGCCGGTGGGCACGGCGCTTTCGCGCCTTTGCCCACCCTACAAACTCTGTTTGAGGATAAAAAAGCCGGCCCTTAGACAGGGCCGGCTCGAACTCCCAGCGAGAAATGGGTCACTTCAACAACACGTATTTCCCGTCCTTCACCGTGAGCAGGATGCGCGAGCGGTCGTCGAGGCCGTAGCGGTCCTTCTCGGTGAAATTGTAGACGCCCTGGCTTGCCGCGATGTCGCGCTCGGTCAGAAGCGCCTTGCGAATCGCCTCACGGAATTCCGGCGTGCCGGGCTTGGCCGTCTTCAGCGCCACCGGAATGATACGCTGGAGCACCAGGAAGGCGTCGTAGGCATGTCCGGCGAACTGGCTGCGGCTGTTCGGTCCGTATTTGGCTTCATAGGCCCTATCCAGGGCCAGTCCGGGCTTCTTGGTCAGCGCGCTGTCGGGCTGATCCTCCGGATCCATCACCGGACCCGAAGCCATGATGACGCCTTCCGCGGCCTTGCCGGCGATGCGGATGAAATCCATGCTGGCGGCGCCGTGGGTCTGGTAGATCAGGCCCTTGTAGCCGCGATCGCGCAACTCCTGCTGCGGCAGGCCTGCGGCCGTGCCCGAGGCGCCGACGAGGATGGCGTCGGGATTAGCGGCGACGAGCTTCAGCACCTGGCCGGTAACCGAGGTGTCGGGACGCGCAAAGCGTTCCTCATCGACGATCTTGATCCCCATCGGCACGGCCTGGGCCTTGAGGTCGTTGAACCACAGGTCGCCGTAGGAGTCGGAATAGCCGATATAGCCGACGGTTTTGACGTTGTGCGCCTTCATGTGCGCGTACAGCACCTTGCCCATGATCGGAATCGGCTGCGGCATCGCGACCGACCACTTGGCGCGCTCCGGCGTGATCGGGAACGGCGCCAGCCCAATGTGGGGAATGCCGGCCTCATTGGCGACGTTCGACACTGCGATCGTCGCCGGCGTGTTCGAGGAGCCCATGATGATGTCGGCTTTCTGCTCCGTCACGAAGCGCCGCGCATTGGTTGTGGCGGTGGTCGGATCGCCGGCGTCGTCGAGCACGGTCATCTTAATCGGGTGGCCGGCGATCTCCTTCGGCACGAATTCCAGCGCGTTGCGCTCGGGGATTCCGAGCGCCGCCGCCGGACCTGTCGTCACGAGCGTGAGGCCGATGGTAATTTCGTTGGTCTGTGCGCTTGCCGGTGAGCCCGGCAGCACAAGCACCGAGGCAAGCGCCGCGGCCGCGAGATAAGCTTTTTTCATTCTCTTCCTCCCTGAGCGTGTTTTATCGAGTGCAGATCAAACTTCCATGATTTAGCCGTTCAAGAATTTGTCGATGATCTCCTGCGGCATCGGCGCCGATTTCAACTTGTCCGGATCGTTCGAATCGCGGCCGACCAGCACGCGTTTCTCGAACGCCTCGATCGCGAGCGCCTCGCCCTTGAACACCTTGTGGACAACGTCGAAGCTGGAGCGGCCAAAGCTTTCGATCCGGCTTTCGATGGTGATCCAGTCGCCATGGGTCGAGGCGATGTAGAACTTCGCGCGTGTGTCGACCATGGGAATGCCGACGAGGCCGTATTTGTGCACGATGTCCTGCTTGGAGAAGCCGGCCGCCTCGAACATGATCGAGGTGGAATCGTCGAACATCGCGAAATAGCGCGGGTAATAGACGATGTTGGCGGGGTCGCAATCGCCCCACTGGATCTGGACATCGCGCCGGTGCACGAACATGGGCGCGGCCTATTTCGGCGCCATGCGGAGCGACGCGTCGAGGCGCACCACTTCGCCGTTGAGGTAGGGATTGTCGATCATGTGCATGGCGAGCGAGGCGAACTCCTCGGGGCTGCCCAGCCGATGCGGGAACGGGATCGCGGCCGCAAGCGAATCCTGCGCTTCCTGCGGCAGAGCGCCAAGCAGCGGCGTCAGGAACAGGCCGGGCGCAATGGTCAGCACGCGGATGCCGAACTGCGCAAGCTCGCGCGCGATCGGCAAAGTCATGCCGACGATGCCGCCCTTCGACGCGGAATAGGCGGCTTGCCCGATCTGGCCGTCATAGGCGGCGACCGAAGCCGTGTTGATCACGACGCCGCGCTCGCCGCCGGCAAGCGGCTCCAGCTTCGACATCGCCGCAGTCGCGAGCCGCAGCATATTGAAGGAGCCGATCAGGTTGATCCTGATGACCCTGTCGAAATCGGCAAGCGGGTGCGGTCCGTCGCGGCCGACCACGCGCTTGGCAACTCCGATGCCGGCGCAATTGACCAGTACGCGCGCCGGACCGTGAGCCTTGGCCGCCGCCGCGATCGCAGCTTCGGCGGACGCTGCATCCGAGACGTCGCAAGTGACCGCCACGCCCTTGATCTCGGCCGCGACGCTCTCGGCAAGCTTGGCGTTGAGGTCGCAGATCGCAACCTTGGCACCCTGCGCGGCCAGCTTTCGCGCGGTCGCGGCACCCAATCCCGACGCACCGCCGGTGACGATCGCGGCCTGATCCTTCAATTGCATGATCTTCTCCCTGAAACCTTCCTACACCAGTGTGATGACGCGCGCCGAGGCGGCCGGCGCATAAAGCTCCTCGATCAGCTCCTTGCGATGCTCCAGCACCGCGCGCTGGTTGATCGAGCCCTTGTCAGTGACCTCGCCGCGATCGATCGACAGCGGACCGTCAATCAGGATCGCGCGCGTGATCCGGTTCGACGAGCCGGTGGCGCCCGCAAGCAGCCTCTCGAACCGCTCGCGGAGCGCGGCGCGCACGGCCGTATCATTGGCGGCAGCGGCGATGTCATCGGCGGAAAGCTTCGGACTGATCATGCGGCAGCCGTCGAGATCGAGGATCACCAGCGCCGCAATCTCGTCGCGGTTGATGCCAGCGATCACGACATCGCGCACCAGCGGCGCGCAGGCCGCGATGAAGCGCGCCCGCAGGGGGCCGACCGAAACCCAGGTGCCGCTCGCCAGCTTGAAATCCTCGGCGATGCGGCCGTCGAAATCGAAGCCGGCGTGGAAGTCGTTCGTATCCGCAGGCTTCAGCGCATCGCCAAGTTTGTAAAACCCTTCCTCGTCGAACGCCGCTCTCGTCAAGTCCGGCTGGCGCCAATAGCCCGGCGTGACGTTCGGTCCCCTGGCGCGAACTTCGAGCTTGCCGTTGTTCGGCACGAGCTTCGCGTCATTGCCGGGCACGGGCAAACCGACATGGCCGGAGCGGCTGGTCGTCGGATTGACCGACATGAAGAACGGCGCGGTCTCGGTCGCACCAAGGCCGGTCAGCATCGGCACCCGCGAGCCCGTCGCCTGCACCGACAATTCATCGAGGCTGTTCCAGACATAGGGCGACAGCGCCGCGCCGGAGAAGAACATCGCATGCAGACGCGAGAAGAATTTGTCGCGCAAGGCAGCGTCATCGCGCAAGTAAGGCAGCAACGATTCGTAGCCCTTCGGAACATTGAAATAGACCGTCGGCGACACCTCGCGCAGGTTTCGCACCGTCTCCTCGATGCCGCCCGGCATCGGCTTGCCCTGGTCGAGATACATCGAGCCGCCGTTGAAGAGGATCAGCCCGATGTTGTGATTGCCGCCAAAGGTGTGGTTCCACGGCAGCCAGTCGACGATCACCGGCGGCTCGTCTTTCAGGAAGGCCATGGCCTCGCGGATCATCATCTGGTTGGCGCAGATCATGCCTTGCGTGTTGATGACCGCCTTGGGGTTGCCGGTCGAGCCCGACGTCAGCAGGAATTTTGCAATCGTGTCGGGGCCGATCTTTTCGTGCGCGGCATCGAGGTCGGGATGCAGCGGCGCCTTCCAGAGATCGGCAAGCTTTGTCACCTCGCGGCCGGGCAGCGCGCCGGAGGTCGCGGCAATCTCGACGCCGGCAGGGACGTTGGCGGCCAGCGCGCCGGCAAATTTGTCGGCGTCGTCGGCAAAGACCAGGCCGGGCGTAAGCAGCTTGATGACATAGGACAGCTTGCCAAAGTCCCTGGAGACCAGCGAATAGGCCGGCGACACCGGGCAGAAGGGAACGCCGGCATAGAGCGCGCCGAACGCTATCAATGCATGATCGATCGAGTTGCCGGAGAGGATCACGACCGGCTTTTCGGCCGAGAGCCCGCGGTCCAACAGCGCGGACGCGATATGCCGGCTCGCCTCGAGCAGCTCCGCATAAGTCAGCCTACGCCAGTCGCCGCCGGCGACGCGCTCGGCCATGAAGACGCTGTTCGGCGTCGTCTGCGCCCAGTGATGCAGGCGGTCGGTGAAGCGTCGGGGATAATCTCCGAGCGCAGCCTTGGGGCGGAGATAGATGGTGCCGTCGTCCCGGCGCTCGATCGACACGGCGGGATCGCTGAACGAGATCCGGCGCAGCGGATGCGCGCTTGCCGCGCGCGCGGAGGGTGCGGGCGCACTCATACCGGCTTCACCTTGGCGGTCTTGTGATCGAGGAATTGGCGGATGCGGCGCTTGGCTTCCTTGTCGCTCTGCGCCACCGTTGCCATCAGCGATTCCATCAGGAGGCCGGTCTGCGGATTGGCCTCGGCGATCATCGGCAGCGCCTGCAGCACCGCGAAATTCGTCAGCGGCGCATTGGAGGCAATGCGTTCGGCCAATTCCAGCGCCTTCGGCAGCGCTCCGCTGTCCTCGACCAGATATTGCGCAAAGCCGTAGGCCGAGCCTTCGGTCGCTGAATAGACCCGCCCCGTGAGCATCATGTCGGTCATCCGCGCAACCCCGATCAGCCGCGGCAGCCGCACCGAGCCGCCGCCACCGACAAAGATGCCGCGCTGGCCCTCGGGGAGCGCGTAATAGGCCGACGGCTCCGCGACGCGGATATGCGCGGCGCAGGCGAGCTCCAGCCCGCCGCCGATCACAGCGCCCTTGAGTGCCGCGATCACAGGCACGCGGCTATACTGAATGCGGTCGAACACGCGGTGCCACATCTGCGAATGGATCAGTCCTTCGGTGGCGTCGTGGTCGGTCAGTTCGGAAAGATCGAGGCCGGACGAGAAATGATCGCCGATGCCATGGATCACAACCGCGCCGATATCGTCGGGCAGCCTCGCAAAGCACTCGCCGATCTCCAGCACGATGCCGTCGTTGAGCGCATTGCGTTTGGCCGGACGATTGAGGCCTATGGTCAGCACCGCGTCTTGCCGCTCGACCGTGAGCAGCGCGGTTGATCCCGCATTCGCGCGGCCGGTGGCGTTTCCCATGGGCCTATTGTGTCCTATCCAAAATAGTTATGTTTTATAACGATCTGCAGGAGAGTCAACAACGGGTGTCGTCCCCGCGAACGCAGGGACCTATAACCCTAGGGCCAGGTGATGAAAACGGGTGACTGCCACCGTGCATCATCGCGAAGCCGCGGGGTTATGGGTCCCGGCTCGCGCTCGCAAGAGCTCGCTTGGCCGGGACGACGTGGGGAATGAACGGTCACGGGGCGGCTAAAGCACCAAAAACACGTCGATGACCACGCGGTCGGCATGGCGGGCGGCGGAGGCGACGAAGATATGCTGCATCAGCCAGCGGTATTTCTCGTGGCCGGTCTCGAATTTCGGCACAGTGCGGAAATAGATCAGCTTGGGATCGACGACCTCGCCGCGCTTGAGCTTCTGCAACAGCTCCACCGGCCCGAAGCGGATGCCCTTGTTCTCGACATAGACCACCGCGCCGTCGTCGGTCTCGAAGGCATATTTGGCTTCCAGCTCGATCAGCTCGTCGGGACGGATGATCTGGAAATCGGCGCCGAGCGCCAGCACCTTGCCGTTGACCTTCTCTCCCCTCACCTCGCCGCCGGTGATCGGAATGATGCGGCGGACGCCATGGCCGATCTCGCCCGCACTCGTCACGTCCGCGATGTGCGCGGTGATGGTGAAGGCGTATTGGGTATGGAGTTCCGGCGCCATGCTTCATCCCATGCGCGTCGGCAGCCATAGCGCGAGAATCGGAAACGCGATCAGGATCACCAGCCGCACCAGGTCGGTGAGCACGAAGGGAATCACGCCCTTGAAGATGGTGGCAAAGGACACGTCCTTCACCACGCTCTTGATGACGAACACGTTCATGCCGACCGGCGGATGGATCAAGCCCAGCTCCACCGTCATCACGATGATGACGCCGAACCAGACTGGATCAAAGCCGAGCTGCGTCACCACGGGAAAGATGATCGGCACGGTGAGGATGATCATCGCCATCGCGTCCATCAGGCAGCCGAGCACGAGATACATCAGCATGATGACGGCAAGCACGCCGTACTTGCCGAGCCCGAGACCGGTGAGGAACAACGTCACCTTTTGCGGGGTCTGCGTGATCGTGAGGAAATAGCCGAAGATCAGCGCGCCGATCAGCACGGTAAACACCGCTGCCGCAGTGCGCGTCGCCTGCAACAGTGAGGTCAGGACCTTTTCCCTGTCGAGCCGACCGGTGACGACGCCGATCAGGAACGCGCCGGTGGCGCCGACGCCGCCGGCTTCGGTCGGGGTGAAACGCGGCAGGAAGGGCAGGCCGTACAGGCCGCCGATGACGAAGACGAACAGGATCACCGGCGCCCAGATGTCGCGCAGCCCAGCGAAGCGCTCGCGCCACGGCAGTGCCGGCCCGCGCGGCAGGAAGTCCGGCCTGATGATGCCGAGTAACGTGATCGTGGTCATGTACATGGCGATCGCGAGCAGGCCCGGGACGATGCCCGCCATGAACAGCTTGCCGATATCCTGCTCGGTAATGATGCCGTAGACCGCGAGCACGGTCGACGGCGGCAGCATCGCGCCCAGCGTGCCGCCGGCCGCGATCACGCCGGTGGAGAAGGATTGCGGATAGCCGAAGCGACGCATCTCGGGATAGGCGACCGCGGAGAAGGTCGCGGCAGTGGCGACGGACGAGCCGGAGATCGCGGCAAAGCCGCCGCAGGCGGCGACGGTGGCAATACCGAGCCCACCGCGCAGATGCCCGACAAAGCCGTTGGCGGCCCGGAACAGCTCGCGGCTCATCCCGGAATTGGAGACGAACGTTCCCATCAGCAGGAACATCGGGATGACACCGAAGGTGTAGTCGGTGACTGTGCGCATTGAGGTCTGGCCGACCAGCTTCAGCGCCGCGGTGCCGTTGACGAGATAGCCGAAGCCGCAGACGCCGACGAGGCCCATCGCCATGCCGACGGGCACGCGCAAGAGCATCAGCGCGAACAGCGAGACGAAGCCGATGACGGCGACAGCATTGGCGCTCATCGCGGGCTACTCCGTCGCCTTGATTTTCGGATCGTGGATCTCTTCGGGATGGAAGACCAGCCGATAGGTGCGGATCGCGATCAGCAGCACCGCGGAGATGTCGCCGATCCAGGCGACGGCGGAAAACGGCCAGGTCGGCATGTGCGTGTCGAAGGTCAGTACGTTGTCGTTATAGGTGACACGCACCTTGTCGAACAGCGTGTAGGTCTGCACCGTGACCACGAACAGCAGCACCAGGGTCGCGAACACATCGATCCTGCGCTGCCAGCGCGGGCCGACATTCGCCCAGATCAGGTCCACGGTGATGTGGGTGCCGCGATAGCTGGTCGCGGCAATACCCCAGAAGATCAGGATGCCGAGCAGCATGCGCCCGATGTCGAAGGAATCGGGGATCGAATAATTCAGCGTGTTGCGCAACAGAACCGAGACGAAAACGTCGAGCGCGACGATGCCGATGAATCCGGCCGCGATCCATTCGATCGTGTCGATAAATCGGTCCATCGCCGCGCGTTGCATCTTGGCTATCCGATTGCGATTGCAATGAGAGCGGCGGCAGAAGGATCTGCCGCCGCACGGCCCGATGGTCGCGGCGCCTTAATGCGCCAGCGCGTTATATTTGGCGAGCGAAGCTTTCAGCTCCTTCATCGCCTGATCCGGATCGACGCCGACCTTCTTCACGCCGTCCGCCCAGGTCTTGACCAGCGGCTCGGCTGCTTTCTTCCATTGCGCAAGCTGGTCGGCCGTCAGCGTATAAACCTCATGGCCGCTCTCGGCCTTCACCTTGCCGATGCCGCTATCCTCGAAGTCGCCCCACGGCTTGGCGAGTCGGGCCGCTGCTTCCGTGTTGCAATTGTCGTCCACCGCCTTCTTCTGGCGATCCGACATCTGGTCGTAGGTGTTCTTGTTCATGACGAGCACGAAGGTCGTGACATAGAGCGGCGCGTCCATGTCATACTTCGTCACCTTGTCGATGCCGAACAGCACCAGCGACCCCCAGGGGAAGGTAACCGCGTCGGCGACGCCGCGCTCGATGGTATCACGCACTTCCGGCGCCGATGTCTGCACATTGGTGCCGCCGAGCAGCGTCACAAAGTCCGCCATGGTCGCATCCGCAGGCCGGACCTTCATGCCCTTGACGTCCGCAGGCACCACGATCTTCTTGGTGCGCGAATGGAATGCCGATGGCGAATGGATGAAGGCGAGGCAGAACTTGACGTCCTTCATCTCCTTCGGCGCATATTTGCGATACCAGGCATCGAGCCCCTCGGAGCCGCCGGTGGCATTCGACATCAGGAATGGAAGCTCGCCGGCGGCGATGATTGGAAAGGAGCCGGGCGTATAGCCGGGATTGACATAGGTCACGTCCGCGATGCCGTCGCGGGCCATATCGTAGTGATCCTTGGCTTTGCCGAGCTGTTGCGCCGGAAACACGTGGTACTTGATGGTCCCGCCCGATTCCTTCTCGACCGCCGTGCCCCAGTCTTCCAGCGCCTTCTGCAGCGGATGCGAAGCCGGGACCCAATGCGAGATTTTCAGATCGAAGGTTTTTTCCTGCGCCAGCGCCGGTGTGACGCTGGCGGCCACGAGCAGCGCCAGACAGCTCATCCTCATTTTCATCGACGTCCTCCCACGGTGAAGGCCGGGCTTGTTAGTTAACATGTTATCTAATTTGCGCGATCATTCAAGGCGAAAGCTCTTTTCCCAAGAAGGCCTTCACCGACCGACCTTGCAGTGCGGCGAAGCTCGATCGTCCCACGCAACCACGTTGGTCCGGAACGGTTATAGGACATAATTATCATTGCAAGCCAGCGACAACTCGCGCAAGCCTCGCATCAAAACCCATAACATCGGAGGAATCCGGTATTGCGGACTAAAGTCGCAATCATTGGCGCGGGACCGGCGGGACTGCTGCTCGGGCAGCTGCTTCATATCTACGGCATCGACAATGTCATCCTGGAGCGGCACACGGGCGAATATGTGCTGGCTCGCATTCGCGCAGGTCTGCTCGAGGAAGGAACGGTGCGGCTCCTGGACGAGGTCGGCGTCGGGCACCGTGCGCAAGCTCAGGGCCTCTGGCACGACGGCATCGAGCTTGCCTTCGCAGGTTACCGTCACCGCATCGACATGAAAGGCGCGACCGGAAAGCGGGTGATGATCTACGGCCAGACCGAGGTCACGCTCGACCTGATGAACGCGCGCAAGGCGGCTGGGCTCACCTCGATCTATGATGCGGCCGACGTGACGCCGCATGATTTCGACACGGACCATCCGCGCGTCACCTATGTGAAGGACGGCACCGCCCACGAGATCCAATGCGACTTCATCGCCGGCTGCGACGGCTTTCATGGCGTCAGCCGCGCCAGCGTGAAAGGCGACGCGATCGAGACTTTCGAGCGGATCTATCCGTTTGGCTGGCTTGGCATCCTGTCGGATACGCCGCCGGTCTCGCACGAGCTGATCTATTCCAACCATGCGCGCGGGTTCGCGCTCTGTACCATGCGCTCGAGGAGCCGCAGCCGCTATTACGTGCAATGCCGGCTCGACGACGAGGTCGAGCAATGGCCGGACGAGAGGTTCTGGGACGAGCTGAAGCGACGGCTCGACCAGAAGGCCGCCGACAGCCTCATCACCGGGCCTTCGATCGAGAAGAGCATCGCGCCCTTGCGCAGCTTCGTCGCCGAGCCGATGCGCTTCGGCCGGATGTTCCTGGCCGGCGACGCCGCCCATATCGTGCCACCGACCGGCGCCAAGGGATTGAACCTCGCCGCCAGCGATGCGCATTACCTCGCCTGCGCCTTGCGTGAATATTACGACGAGAAATCGTCCGCCGGGATCGACAGCTACTCCGCCAAGGCGCTGGCGCGGGTCTGGAAGGCGGTGCGCTTCTCCTGGTGGATGACATCGATGCTGCACAAATTCCCCGATCAAGGTACGATCGGCGCGCGCATCCAGCTCGCGGAGCTCGATTATGTCGTGCATTCGAAGGCGGCGATGACGTCACTGGCTGAGAATTACGTCGGATTGCCGTTTTAGACGTCTGGCGTCATTGCGAGCCAACGGGTCGCGCGAATGCGCGCCCGATGACAGGCTCCGCGAAGCAATCCAGAATCTTGCGCGGGGCTCTGGATTGCTTCGTCGCTTCGCTCCTCGCAATGACGGAAAGAACGGAGAACGCATGCTCACACTCTATTTCGCACCGGGATCGAGCTCTTTTGCCGCGCATATCGCGCTGCATGAGGTCGGCGCAGACTTCGAGACGCGGCCAATGTCGTTCAGAAAGAACGATATGCAGTCGGCGGAGTTTCTGAAGATCAACCCGGATGGCAAGGTGCCGACACTGTTGATCGACGGGCGCGTGCTCACCGAAGTCGCCGGCATTCTGTTTTACCTGGCGAAACGCTATCCCGATGCAAAGCTGTTGCCGGCGAATGATATCGAGGCCGAGGCGCAGGCGGTGTCATGGATGTCGTTCATCGCCTCGGCGCTGCATCCGGCGCGGCAGAAAGGGCTCGATCACGTCCGGCAGGTCTGGGGTATCGCCGACAGGCGGCTGGGTGCGGGCTGGGCGCTCGGCGAACGCTACTCGATCGCCGACATTCATCTGTTCCGGCTCTATTGGCGGCTGTTCAACTCGCTGAAGCCTCAGCCTGGCACGTTCCCCAATCTGGATGCGCATTACGCACGGATGATGGCGCGGCCCGCCGTGCTGCGGACCATCGCGGCGGAGACCGCGGTGGGATATGAGCTGCCGGCGTAGGCCGTCATTCCGGGAATCGTAGGGTGGGCAAAGCCAACGGGTCCGCGCGAACGCGCGGCCCGATGACAGGCTCCGCGTGCCCACCGGTGCGGATCACGGCGCGCGGAGAGATGGCTGGCACGGCGCGATGCGCCTTTGCCCACCCTACATTCTTTGCGGGTGACGACAGCGGCGGACCATTTCAAACATCCGCGCAAATTGCGTTTAAAACTTTGTAGGCGGTGAAACTGTCGTCGACCTCGCGTTCAATGGCCTCGACACATTGCAAGCCAGTGAGCGCCGATGATGACGACCGACATCCCCGAAGGCTTCGAGCCTCACTTCCGCAAGAGCCCGTTCACCGATCCCTGGGAGCCGCTCTATTCGAAGCGCACCGACAAGGCCGTGTTCATGGGACTTCGGCTCGCTAAAGCGCACACCAATGCGCGCGGGCTCATTCACGGCGGGCTGATCGCCTCGCTCGCCGACAATGCCATGGGCTATAGCTGTGCGCAGGCGACCGGCTGGACCACATCGTTCGTCACGGTGTCGCTGGCGGTCGACTATGTCGGCAGCGCGAGCATCGGCCAATGGCTCACGGTCGAATGCGAGGTGATCAAGACCGGCTCTACGCTCTGCTTCGCGCAAAGCCTGATCAGCTCCGATGATGCCGTGATCGCGCGGGCCAACGGCACGTTTCGCGTGGTGCCGAAGAAGGAGTAGTCGCTCCACGCGTTACTCATGCCCCGGATTGACCTTGGTTTGACCCGCCTGCGGGGCCGAAGCCCCTGCGGCGCGGCGAAGGCCCGGGGCATCCACCCGCTTCGATCCGGTCCATCGGATTATTCCACCATCCGCAATTATGTAGTGTTAATTCAGGAGATTGTTTAATTTCCGGAAGGGGTCATCTTGACGCGGAAAGACGGACGTTTCGGCGTCCGGGACGGAGGAATATCCGATGTCAGACACCCCTGTCTATTCCAGCGACGTCGCCTTCACCCCCGCCGTGAAGACGATCCAGGCGCGAAAGGGTTCGCGCGAGGCCTTTGCCCGTGTCGAAGAGAATGGCGGCTGGCGCACCGAGATCGACGAGCGCCTGGCTGCCTTCCTCGCTGATACCAACAGCTTCTTCCTGGCGACGGCGACCGCAGACGGACAGCCCTACATCCAGCATCGCGGCGGGCCGAAAGGCTTCATCAAGATCCTCGATAAGAAGACGATCGCGTTTGCCGACTACAGCGGCAACCGGCAATACCTGACCCAGGGCAACCTCTCGGAAAATCCGAGGGCGCACATCTTCATCGTGGATTATGCGCATCGGCGGCGGGTGAAGATCTGGGGCACGGCGCGCGTCGTCGATGACGATCCGGCACTGACGGCTTCGCTGATGCCGAAGGGCTACAAGGCGCGGCCCGAGCAGGTAATCATCTTCACCATCGCGGCCTGGGACACCAACTGTCCGCAGCATATCCCGCAAAAGTTCGATGCAGCCGATGTCGCTGCCGCAATGGGCGAAGCCAGCGCCCAGATCGCCCAACGCGACGCGCGCATCGCAGAGCTGGAAGCGGAGGTTGCGAAGTTGAAGGATCAGAACTCGCGCGAAGCCCTAGCCGACTCAAAATGCAATTAGTCGGTTGACGTCGGTATCAAGGTCGTCATGCCCGGCCCTGTGCCGGGCATCCACGTCTTTGGTACCATCGACAAAGAAAGACGTGGATGGCCGGGACAAGCCCGGCCGTGACGACGAAAGTGAAGAGTGGCGAAAACTCACGCCGCCTCGCGTTCGCGCGCCGGTGTCCACGAAAACTCCGGATAATAACGCTGCATCATGCGGTCCACGTAGGCGGCGAGACTATCGAATTTTTCGACCTCGCCGCGCAGCCTGGACGAAAAGAACGGCGTGAGAATGCCGGCGAGTGCGCCGAAGGCGGTGGCGTCGACGGCGGCCGGCTTGTCGCCCATCAGATAGGGCTTGTCGCCAAGCTGCACCGACAGCGCGAGAATCGAGCGCAGCGCCAGGTCGACATCGTCATCCGGCGCATGCCGACCCAGCCCGCTCAACAAATAGTTCTCGGCGACGCGGAACTGCGCATTCTCGCGAAGCTGCTCGCGGCGGTCTTCCGGCGCGCCGTCGAAGAAATGCGCCGGCCCCTTGGCGAAGTTCTCAGGGTCCACCCAGCGCGCGCCGACCAACGCCCAATAGACATGGTGCTCGATCATCCGCTCGAAGGCCCAGGCCTGCGCCCGCGCCTCGCGCGCAAGGGGGGCGTCGAAATCGAAGCCGTATTTGCGCTCGATATGGGCGCGGATGAAGGTGGAATCGGCGACCTTCTCGCCCTCATCCTCGATAAATGGCAACTGCCCTTTGGGCGAGGCCGGCGGCATCGCCCGCTCCTTGCGGTAGGCCAGGCCCGCCATCTTGAGCTGGACCTCGGTCTTGGTCACAAAGGGGCTGATTTCGGGCAGGCCGAAGCCTGCGCCGAAGCCGTAGAGGGTGATCATCAGGCGGCTCCCATCTTCTTGATAAGCCGCCTGACGCTAGATACACCCTGCTGCCACCATGGTGTCAGCAGCGGCAACGCTGCCGTGCAAAGATCGTAGCCGTAGATGATAATCATGGGACAAAATCCTCTTCGTTAGCGTGTTGTCCCCTTATAGATTCCGCCTGCTGCCAACATCCTGTCAGCATCGGAAGAGCCTCTACAAGAGATCCGCCATGAGACGCGCCGACCGGCTTTTTCAGATCATTCAGGTGCTCAGGCGCACCCGCAAGCCGCTGACCGCGGATGCCATTGCCGCCGAGCTCGAAACCTCGAAGCGCACGATCTATCGCGACATCGCGACCCTGATCGGACAGCGCGTGCCGATCCGCGGCGAGGCCGGCATGGGCTACATCCTGGAAAAGGGATTCGACCTGCCGCCACTCATGCTGACACCGGACGAGATCGAGGCCGCGGTCTTGGGCGCGCAATGGGTCGCGGGGCATGCCGATCCCACACTGGCGCGCGCCGCAGATGACCTGATTGCCAAGATTGCCGACACCGTGCCCGAACGGCTGCGGCCGTTCGTGATCGAGCCTGCGAGCCGTGCCCGGCCGGCCTGGAGCCGTGAGCCGGACCGCATCGACATGGTGAAGACGCGATCGCATATCCACGAGGGCAAGAAGATCATGCTGCATTACCGTGACGAGCAGGGCCGCGCCACCGAGCGCACGATCTGGCCGATCGCGGTCGGCTATCTTGAAGCGGTGCGGTTGCTTGCCGCCTGGTGCGAGCTGCGCAAGGACTTTCGCAGCTTCCGCACCGACCGCGTCATCAATGCCGACTATCTCGACGAGAAATATCCCGAACGGCGCGACATCCTGCGCGCGCGATGGCGGCAGAGTCTCGTTTGGGAACGGCCACCGGACACGTGAGGCGATATGGACGCCGCTTTGACCATTGCAGACAATCCCTGCCAGGCCTGCGGCGCCTGCTGCGCCACGTCGGCCAACTGGCCGCGCTTCTCGACCGAGGACGACGAGGCGCTCGCTCGCATCCCTTTGCAGCTCGTCAATGCGCGCGGCTCGGGGATGCGCTGCGATGGCGACCGCTGCGCGGCGCTGAAGGGCAAGGTTGGCGAAGCCACATCGTGCTCGATCTACGCCGTGCGGCCCGAGGTCTGCCGAACCTGCATGCCCGGCGACGACGAGTGTGCGCTGGCGCGGAAGAAGTGGGGATTGCCGGTGCTGTGACCGTCGTCCCTGCGGGGACGACGGAGAAACCTATGCCGTCACCGCTTCAACGACATCGTGATCGTCGAACTCGTCCTCGATCGGCGCGACGGCCGAGAGCGGCTTGGTCGACAGCGTGATCGGCTTGCGGCCATTGTAGGAGGATGAAGCCGGGCGGCTTGCCGGCGCCTCGCGCGACAACGCGTAAAGCGTCATTCCGACGCGACCTCCGAAATGGACCAGGTCGCGCTCAGTGCAGCTTGCGGCGATCGAGAGCGCCAGCGCATGCAGGTGACTGCGGCGATAGCAGAACAGCGCCAGCATCGCCCTGACGTCGGAGGAGACGGTCTCGACCAGTCTTGCCAGGCCGTGCTCGTTGGCGCGGTACATCTCGCCGAGGAGTTCGTCCCGGACCGGGCATGAATCGCTATCGTAGGCGTCGCGGCTTGGAAACATCGTGAGGCCCCCCTCGCTCGGGCAAAAGATGCAATGCAATTCTCTAACGAAGGGTTAACCAGCCACGCCGGTAGTTCCACGGTGGGCTTGATCCGCGCGAATCGGTGCGCTGCGGAGCCGTGAAGCGCGAGCGATCCGGATCGATCAGGCGTTCGCCGCCATGAACAGCGCGAGGCCGAAGCCGGTAAGATGATGCAGCGCCTGGTCAACGCCAATCAGGGTCCAGAACCAGGGATGCTCCGGCGTCATGCAGAAGGTGGAGGAGCAAAGCCCCTTGGCGCGATCGACCGTGATGTGGATGACGAAATCGATAAAGGCGACGAACCAGAATTTCGGGGCGATGATCAGGATCAGCAGCAAGGCGACCGCGAAGTGGATCAGGCAGTGCACCAACAGCGGCAGCGCCCAGCCTTTCTTCTGATCCTTGCCATGGGCCATCCAGGCGTTCTGCAGAACGAAATCGGCAATGATGTGCTTGACGGTCAAAAGCATCATCCAACCGACGAGCAGACCGACCGGGACCGACGACGAGATGGAAGGAAGCGACAAGCTGACGACCTCGCAAGAGACCCAAAGACCGGACGGGGCAGGAGGCGTTCAGCGCAACTCTTTTTCAAAACCGGCCAATTCAACCCCGCATTGGCCTTTTATGACATCTCCGGTGCCGGAATGCACCTGCCGGGAACCTGAAAAACCGGAGGTGTGGCCCAACGGCGCCATAGCCGTCCGCCGCAGCTTTACCGATAATTCGCCAGCGACATATCACGACTGGCTGAAATTTTCTTTCTTTTTAGGTAGTTACCGTCCTGCCGCGCGAGAATGTGAACGCCGCCAGGACGGCGCCGACCGACCGGATAGAGCCATGAATGCCGAAGGCCGAACGCCTGCGGCGGAGCAAAAGTCGCCTCGCTCGCAGGTTGCAAGAAGAAACCGACAACAGGTGATGTTGTACACGCCAAAGGCGATCGTCCTGGCGGCGGCGACCGTCTTTGGCGCACGGCAATCACGAAGATCCATCACTCCGCCGCCGCGTGCGCATCGGGCGCGGTCACCCGTGCCCTGATCTGGGCGATCGCGCGCTTGAGCGAGGCCTGGCGGGAATCGGGCATCGCGGCGGCGCGCGCCTCCGTGATGGCGTCGGCAAGATCGGTGAGCGGCAGCACGCCATCGAAGGTCGGCTTGACGAGGCCGTCGATGATCGCATGCCAGTCGGCAAGCCCCTGCCGGTAGGCGTCGCCATAGCCCTGCACCATGGTCGCGGTCGCCACGATCGCATCGGTCGCTTCCGGCTGCTTCAGCATGCTGCGCGCGATCATGTGAAGCCAGCGCTCGACCCAGTTGCGCTCCCGGATATAGCGGATCGAGAACATCCGCCAGCGGCGCAGCCAGGCTTCCACCTTCAGCCGCCGGATGCCCCATTGGCTCGCGGTCGAGAACGGGATCGAGACGCGCCGGCGTGACCAGCCGATCTTGTCGAGCACAGTCAGCACCGGGTCGGCGGCAATCTCCGGCAGCGCATCGACCAGCTCGTCCAAACGGAACTGCTTGATGTCGGTCGAGATGATTTGCCCGCCGCCGTCGCGATATTCGGCAAGCTTGAGCTGGGCGATGCGGATCGCATCCTCGTAGGCCATGCGCCTCGCCATCAGCCGCGCCATCTCGCAATACGTCGTGGCCGACAAGCCCTTGCCGATGAAACGCTGAAGCCGCTCGACATAGAGCTTGGCGTAGGTCGCGCCCTGATAATCCATCAACAGATGGATGGCGTCGCTGACGATCGGAATCGCACCTTCCGGCAAGCCCTCGGGCAGGAACGGCGGCGTGGTGTCCACTTCGTCGAGGAAGTCGGCGAACAGATATTTCAGCGAAGACACGATGCCGTCGTCAGACACGCCGATGCCTCGTTGCCAAAATACTCTCAAGCGGTCTTCGCCGCCGCCAGCGCCGTCTGCTGCGCGAGCCGCCGCTCCAGCGTATCGAGGTTCTGGAACAGCCGAGCGGTGGCAAGCTTCAGAAAATAGAAACCGAAAGCCGGATTCTGTACATAAAGCTGCTCGACCTGGTCGTAGCTCACGCTCAGGATCACGCCGGCCTCGATACATTCCAGCGACTGCGTCCGCACATTGGACGGCGACAGCATGCCCAGTTCGCCAACGATGGCGCCGACCGGCAATTCGATGCCGGATTCGACCAGGCGGAAGCGGCCCGAGACGATATAGAGCATATCCTCGGCCTTCTCGTCCTTGTAGAACAGCATCTCGCCGGCCTTGCATTTGCGCTCGGTCATGAACGGCTTCAGCCACTCCATCGACAGGTCGCCGCCGACGGAGCGTTTCACATCGCGCACAAGCTGCAGCATCTGGTGCAGCCGGTAGGAATTGAGCACCAGCATCAAGGTCTGGACCAGTATAAGCACGTAATTATGGGCAGGGATCGCGGTCGCGATCAGCACCAGGTTGGTCAGGATGCTGAACAGCCGGAGCGGGATCATGGTCCGCATCGTGCTGGTCGCGACCAGGAAGATCGAGGCGAACAACGTGCCCGCCGTGCCTGCATGTTGGGCAAGATGAGTGCTATCCATGGCCGACCAGCTTTCAAAAAGGCAAAACAAACGCGCTGCCTGAGCGCCATCATACCGCTCGCGCGACCGCTTCGGTATACGCACAAAGGCAACGATTTGTCGGGGATTTGAACCGATCCGGGCAAAATCATCCTTTCGGCGTGCCCTGGCGCTGCCGCCAAATGCCGAGCGGCCCATATGGCGGTGCAGCGCGCGACAACAATGCGCCCCAAGGCGCGTTGACGGCCCTCCGCCGCCCGGGCACCTTGTCGGTTGCGGCCGTCATGGCCGCACCTGATCGATCTACGCCGCCAAGATGTCCCAATCACCGGTTCCTTCCGCGTTGACGCAATTTCTGACGGCGACGGCGGGCCGCAACATGACCAAAGCGGCCTATCTGGCCGTGGCGATCGGCGTCGCCACCATGGTGATGCTTACCGTCAATCCCGCCTATGAGGCCGCGCATTGGGCCGGCGCGGTGCTGTGGGCGTGCCTCGCGTTTTTCGCCTTCGAATGGGTGGTGCGGATTCGCGGCAGCTTCCGCTCCGGACGGCCCTATCTCATGACCGGCCGGGGGCTCCTGGACACCGCCGGCGTGATCGCCGTGCCGATCGCACTCGCTGCCGGCGCCGAGCCCAGGACGGCTTGGCTGCTCGCTGTCCTGTGGTTCGTCAAGGTGATCCCCGGCATTCCGGGATTGCGCCAGTTGCGGCGGGTGCTGGTGCTGGAGTCCGGCCCGCTGCTCAGCGTGCTGGTGCTGTTTTTGATGGTGCTGTTCCTGGGCTCGGTCGCCGAATATTTCCTGGAGCGCGACGCGCAGCCCCAGACCTTCGCCAATGTACCGGCCGCGCTGTGGTGGGCGGTGGTGACCCTGACCACGACCGGCTATGGCGACGTCGTGCCGATCACGCCGCTTGGCCGGCTGGTGGCAGCGATTGTGATGATCTCGGGCCTTGGCGTGTTCGGCCTGTGGACCGGTATTCTCGCGACCGGGTTCGCCTCCGAGACGCGGCGCGACAATTTCCTGAGAACCTGGGAATCGGTCAGCAAGGTGCCGTTCTTTGCCAACCTCGGCCCGTCGGCGATCGCCGATGTAACGCATATGCTCCGCACCATCGACCTGCCGCCGCGCGTGACGATCATCCGCAAGGGCCAGCAAGGCGATTGCATGTATTTTATCGCCACCGGCGGGGTCGAGGTCGACCTGCCCGGCAAGAAGGTGCAGCTCGGCGAAGGCGCGTTCTTCGGCGAGATGGCGCTGCTCGGCAACACCCTGCGCGGCGCCAACGTCACCACCACGAGGCTCTCCAAGCTGCTCGTGCTCGACCTCGTCGACTTCCGCCTGTTGATGGCGCGCCATCCCGATCTCGCCGAGACCATCGATGCCGAGGCCAAGCGCCGTGCGCTGGAGAATGAATGATGCATAGACCCGCCCACGCCGCCGCGCCGGGTGCCGGCGAGCATGCGAGCACGCCGGTCCTCACCATCGAGGGCGCGCGCGCCACCATCCGCCTCAACCGGCCGAAGCACCTGAACCGGCTGCAACCGGAAGATCTCGAGGCGCTGATGCAATTGTTCGACCGTATCGTGTCCGATGACGGCATTCGCGTGCTGGTTTTGACCGGCACCGGCCGCGCCTTCTCAGCCGGCTATGACCTCAATTCGGTCGCCGAACGCGCGACCAGCGCAAACGAGCAGCAAAGCGCGGGCTCCGCCTTCGAGGTCGTGGTCAACCGGCTCGAGGACCTCGCCGTGCCGACCATCTGCCGGCTCAATGGCGGCGTCTATGGCGGCGCGACCGACCTTGCCCTCGCCTGCGATTTCCGTATCGGCGTCGATACCGCCGAGATGTTCATGCCGGCGGCACGGCTTGGCCTGCACTATTACAAAAGCGGCATTCGGCGCTACGTGTCGCGGCTCGGCATCGATAACGCGAAGAAACTCTTCCTCACGGCGCAAAAGATCGACGCGCCGGAAATGCTGCGGATCGGCTATCTCACCGCGATGGTCCCGCCGGAGGCGCTGGACGAGGAGGTCGACCGGCTGGCCGTGATCCTCGCCTGCAATGCGCCGGTAGCGATGGCCGGCATGAAGCGGACCATCAACGAGATCGCGCGTGGCAAGCTCGACGAGGCCGCGGCGGACCAGCGCGCCCGCGACAGCATGCGTGGCGCCGAGATCAGGGAAGGCGTGAAGGCCTTCAACGAGAAGCGCCCGCCAAAATTCTGATTTTGATGCTGCTTTTCAGGCTATTTTTGTACGCTAATCGTCCACGAACGCCGCAACCTCCGCGAGCGTCGCGCGTGAGGTGCGGTAGTTGTTGACCTTGTGATCATGGTCGGCATAGCCGAAGGAGATACCGCACACCACGCGGCGGTCGTCGCCGAGATTGAAGTGGCGGCGGATCAATCCGGAATGACGCGCGAGCGCGGCCTGCGGGATGGTGCCGAGGCCCAGCGCCTGCGCCGCCAGCATGAAATTGCCGACATAGGCGCCGCAATCGACCGCGCCATACACGCCGAGCGGCTCGGTGGTGTGAATGATCGCGACATGCGGGGCGCCGAAGAAGTTGTAGTTTTCCAGCGCCTGTCTGGCATAAGCGGCCTTGTCGCCTCTGACAATACCGAGCGTGTTGTAGAGCTGGAAGCCGCTCTCGCGCCGGCGCTCGAGATAGACGCCGAGATATTCGCGCGGATATGGGAAGTCGCTGTCGTGCGGGGCGCCGGAAGCAGCTTCCGTGTAGATCAGCTTGCGGAAACGCTCCTTGGCCTCGCCGCTTGCGATCACGACCTGCCAGGGCTGGCTGTTGCACCACGACGCCGTGCGCTGCGCCACCTTGAGCACCTGCACGATGGTCTCGCGCGGCACAGGTTTAGGCAGAAAGGCGCGCACGGAGTAACGCTCGTTGAGGAGGTCTTCCAGGACATCGATACGGTTGTGATTTTGTTTTACGGCGGCATCCATCGATCAGCTCGTTTGGTTGATCTATTTCGTAGGGTGGGCAAAGGCGCGTAAGCGCCGTGCCCACCGCCCAAGGATTCCTAGAAGATGGTGGGCACGCTTCGCTTTGCCCACCCTACGAAGGCTATCAACGCCCCTTCGTCGGAATCTTGTTGAACGGCACATCCTTGTCGACACGGATATCGCCGGGCAGGCCCAACACGCGCTCGGCGATGATGTTGCGCAGGATCTCGTCGGTGCCGCCGGCGATGCGCATCGAGGGCGACGACAACAGCATCTGCTGGAACTGGCCGCGCGCGACTTCCTCCGAGCTACCTGTGAGCGCGCCTGCCGCGCCTTCGAGATCCATCGCATAGGTCGCGATGTCCTGCAGCATCGAGCCCGCGACCAATTTGCCGATCGAATTCTCCGGTCCCGGACGCTCGCCACGCGACAGCGCCGAGATCGCGCGGTAGCTGGTGTATTTCAAGCCGCTCGCCTTCACCGCCCAGCTCGCAAGTTTCGAGCGCGTCGCGCGATCGTCGATCGCGGGCCCGTCCTCCAGCATCAGGTTCGAGCAGAACTCGAACATCTCCGGAAAGCCCGTCGCAAGCCGCGCGCCGATCGACATGCGCTCGTTCATCAGCGTGGTCAGCGAGACGTTCCAGCCGTCGCCGACGTTGCCAAGCCGCTGGCTGTCGGGAATCACGACGTCGGTGAAGTAGACCTCGTTGAACTCCTGCATGCCGTTGGCCTGCTTGATCGGCCTGACCTCCACGCCTTTGCTCTTCATGTCGAGGAAGAACATGGTGAGCCCCTTGTGCTTGGACACGTTGGGATCGGTGCGGGTGATGAGAAGGCCGTAGTCGGAATAATGCGCGCCGGAGGTCCAGATCTTCTGGCCGTTGACGAGCCAGTTGTCGCCCTTCTTCTCGGCGCGAGTGCGCAGGCCTGCAACGTCGGAGCCGCCCGCGGGTTCGGAGAAGAGCTGGCACCAGATTTCCTCGCCGGACGCGAGTTTCGGCAAATAGCGGCGCTTGTTCTCCTCGCTGCCATAGGACATCACGGTCGGGCCGCACATGCCCTCTCCGATCTGGAACGGCTGCGTCAGCTTGCCATAGACGCCCTCTTCCTGCTGCCAGATCACGCGCTCGATCGGCGTGGCGCCGCGGCCGCCATATTCCTTCGGCCATTGCAGGCAGGCCCATCCGCCTTGCGCCTTCTTCTTCTGCCAGGCCTTGCCGACCTCGACGATGTCCTGGTGCCGCAAGCGGATACGGCCCAGCGAGGATTTCGAAAGCTCCGCCTCCAATTCCTTCGGCGCATTGGCGTCGATCCATTTGCGCGCGACGCTGCGAAACTCGGCTTCCTGCGGGGTATCATCGAAGTTCATGGCGCTTCCTCTTCTGCTGTCATTCCGGGGCGCGCGGAACGCGCGAACCCGGAATCTCGATCCACAATCTCTGGATTCCTGGTTCGCCGCTCCGCGGCGCCCCCGGAATGACGGCTAATGTCTTCCCTTCGTCGGAATCTGATTGAACGGCACGTCCTTGTCGACGCGGATGTCGCCGGGTAGCCCCAGCACGCGTTCCGCGATGATGTTGCGCATGATCTCGTCCGTGCCGCCTTCGACACGGGTGCCGGGCGCGCGCAGCAGCATCGCCTGGAATTTCCCAGCGAGCTCCGCTTCGGACCCGCTCAAGGCGCCGGCCGCGCCCTGCAGATCAAGCGCATAGGTCGCGACATCCTGAATCATCGAGCCCGCAACCAGCTTGCCGATGGAATTTTCCGGCCCCGGACGTTCTCCTCTGGAAAGCGCCGAGATGGCGCGGAAGCTGGTATATTTCAGGCCGCTCGCCTTGACGGCCCAATTTGCCAATTTCGAGCGCACGGCGCGATCCTCGATCGCCGGGCCGTCCTCCAGCATCAGATTGGAGCAGAACTCGAAGATCTCCGGGAAGCCGGTTGCGACGCCGGCGCCGATCGACATGCGCTCGTTCATCAGCGTGGTCAGCGAGACATTCCAGCCGTCATTGACGTTGCCGAGGCGCTGCGAGTCCGGGATCTTCACGTCGGTGAAATAGACTTCGTTGAAGTCCGACTGGCCGCTCGCCTGCTTGATCGGCCTGACCTCGACCCCCGGGCTCTTCATGTCCAGAAAGAACATGGTGAGGCCCTTGTGCTTGGGGACATTGGGATCGCTGCGGGTCAGCAAAATGCCGTAGTCGGAATAATGCGCGCCCGAGGTCCAGATCTTCTGGCCGTTGATGATCCAGTCGTCGCCGCGTCGCTCCGCCCGCGTGCGAAGGCCGGCGACATCGGAGCCGCCGGCCGGCTCGGAGAAAAGCTGGCACCAGATGTTCTCGCCGGAGGCGAGCGGCGGCAGGTATTTGCGCTTCTGCTCTTCTCCTGCGAACGCCATCATGGTCGGCCCGCACATGCCGTGTCCGATGATGAACATCGCCGAGAGCTTGCCGTAAGGCCCCTCCTCCTGCTGCCAGATCACGCGCTCGATCGGCGAAGCGCCACGGCCGCCATAGTCCTTCGGCCAATGCAGGCAGGCCCAGCCGGCATCGGCCTTCTTCTTCTGCCAGGCTTTTGCCACTTCGAGGATGTTGGCGCCCTCGAGCTTCGTGCGGCCGAGCGAGGATTTGCGCAACTCCTCCTCATATTGCTTCGGCGCGTTCGCCGCGATCCAGGCCTTGGCCTCGGCGCGGAACGCGGCTTCCTGCTGGGTATCGTCGAAGTTCATGTTCTTTTCCCTGTCATTCCGGGGCGCGCGAAGCGCGAACCCGGAATCTAGAGGTTACTTGCTCATTTCGAGATTCCGGGTTCGCGAGCGTTGCTCGCGCCCCGGAATGACGTGCAAGATCACGCCGCGTTCTTCTTCCTCATGCGATCGATCAACGCGTCTTCCCAATAAGAAAGACTGCCGAGCCCGAGCGCGACCGCATTGGCGCGGCGATAGTACATGTGGCAGTCGAATTCCCAGGTGAAACCCATGCCGCCGTGGACCTGGATGTTGTTCTTGGCGCAATGCTGGAACGCCTGCGTCGCGCTGATGCGCGCCGCGGCGGCAGCCTCCGGCAATTCGCCGGCATTGGTCGAGAGCGCCCAGGCGCCGTAATAGCAATTCGAGCGCGCCAGCGTCGCCGAGACATACATGTCGGCGAGCATGTGCTTCACTGCCTGGAACGAGCCGATCGGACGCCCGAAGGCGATGCGGTCGAGCGCGTAGTCGCGTCCCATCTCGAGTGCGCGGTCGGCGCCCCCGACCTGCTCGAAGGCGGTCAACACCGCGGCGCGGTCGAGCACCTGGGTCAGGATGCTCCAGCCTTCGCCGGCGGGGCCGAGCGGCTCGGCCTTGCAATTCCTGAAGGTGATTTCGGACTGGCCGCGGGTCGGATCGACGTTGGTGAGCGCCTTGATCTCGACGCCATCGCCCTTGAGGTCGGCCAGGAACAGCGAGACGTCGCTCTCGCGCCCGCTCGATCCCGTCCGTGCCGCGACCACGGCGAAATCGGCGATCGCGCCGTCCGCAACCGGCTTCTTCACGCCATTCAGCGTGCCGCCGTTGCCGGTGAGCTTGATCGCCTTGGGCGACGGATTGCCGGTGCCCTCGAACAGCGCCAGCGTGCCGATGGCGTCACCGGACGCGATCTTCGGCAGCCATTTCCTCTTCTGTGCATCGCTGCCCGCGAGCAGCAGCGCTTCCGCGGCGAGATAAACCGTCGAGGAGAACGGCACCGGCGCCAGTGCGCGGCCCATTTCCTCCGCGATGACGCAAAGCTCGAGATGGCCCGCGCCCGCGCCGCCGAATTCTTCCGGAATCGCGACGCCGAGAAAGCCCATCTCGGCAAGCCCTCTCCACAAGTCCTTGTCATAGGGCGCCTTGCCGTCGAGCACGACGCGCACCGCCTTCGGCGGGCATTTCTCAGAAAGGAATTTCCGCGCCTGATCGCGCAGTTGCTTCTGGTCGTCGGAGAAATCGAAGTTCATGGCGGCCTACCTTCTTTGATGGTCATTCCGGGGCGATGCGAAGCATCGAACCCGGAATCTCGAGATTCCGGGTCTGGTCCTTCGGACCATCCCGGAATGACGGCGAGAAAAACTGCGCTCTGTTTTCATTGCAGCACGATCACGTCTTCGTCGGGATTGTCGGCGTAAAGCCGCTCCACCAGAGCCGCGCGGCGCTCGAGGCCGGCGCGCTGATTGATGTAGCCCTTGTCGGTCAGCTCGTTGCCGTCGATCGAGGGCGGCTCGACCATCAACATCGCGCGCGCTACGCGCAGGCTGCTTGAGCCGCCACTCGCCTTGTTGTGGGCCTCAAGCCCGCGCTTGAAGCAGGCGATCACCTCGGGATGACGGACCACATCTTCATAGCTCGCGTCCGGCTCGCCGACGATTTGCCGACAGGCATGCAGGTTCGGCCAGGCCAACAGCCCGATGAACGGACGGTCCTGTCCCGTCACCAGCGCGTCATGCACGACGGGTGTCGCGGCCGCGATCGCATCGGTGCGGAGCGAGCCGACATGGACGAAGGTGCCGGTGGTGAGCTTGAAATCCTCGACCACGCGGCCGGCGAAGATGATCCCGGCCACGGGGTCGTTGGGATCGACAAAGATTCCGGCATCGCCGATGCAATAGAAGCCCTCCTCGTCGAAAATTGTCCGGGTGAGCTCGGGCTGGCCGAAATAGCCGGGCGTGACGTTGACGCCACGCAGCCGCAACTCATATTTCGAGCCGCAGGGCACCATCTTCAATTCGACGCCGGGGAACGGCAGGCCGATCAGGCCGACGCGTTCGGTGTCCCAATAGGTGCCCGTCGCTGTCGGCGCGGTCTCGGTCGAGCCCCAGCCGGTGTAGAACACGATGCGCTCGCCTGTGGTCTTCACCGCGAGCGCCTGCATGCGCTCATAGAGATCGTCCGGCAGCCGCGCGCCGCCATAGGCCATCAGGCTGAGGTTTTTGAAGAAGCTGCGGCACAGCGCATCGTCCTTCTCCATCGCCGCAGCGAGCGCCGCATAGCCGGCGGGAACGTTGGCGTAGTAGGTCGGCGACACCTCACGCAGGTTACGGATGGTCTCTTCGAGCTGGCCCGGCATCGGCCGGCCGTCGTCGATATAGAGCGTGCCGCCGTCGACCAGCACCGGGTTGAACGCGGCGTTGCCGCCCATCGTGTGGTTCCACGGCATCCAGTCGAGCACGGTTGGCGGGATGCTGCCCGCCGCGCGCGGCCGTACCTGCATCATCATCGCCGCATTGGCGCACATCATCTCCTGCGTGTTGACGACGGCCTTGGGCATGCCGGTCGAGCCGGAGGTGAACAAGAGCTTGCCGATGGTATCCGGCGTGATTTTCGCGATCGAGTCTTCCACATCGTTCGTCACCGGCGTCGCGGCGAGATCGGCAAACGCGACGCTCTTGATGCCGTCGCAGGGACGCGCAACGTGGATCACGGTGACGCCGTCGAGGTCGATCGCCCTCAGCGCTTTCTCGAACGCCGGCCCGTCCTGCACCATCACGACACCGGGTTTGATCAGGCCGAACAGGTATTTCAGCTTGGCGTGATCCTGGCTCATCAACGAGTAAGCAGGCGACACCGGTGCTAGCGGATGGCGCGCCTGCATCGCCGCCTGCGTCATCAGCGCGTGCTCGATCGAATTGCCGGAGAGGATCGCGACCGGACGCCCGTCCCCGAGCTTCAGGTTGAGCAGGCCTTGCGTCAGCGCATCGACGGTGCCCTTGGCTTCGGCATAGGACACCTTGCGCCACTCTCGCTCGGGACCGCCGCGCTGCGCGAGCCAGACGCGTTCGGGCGCTTGCTTTGCCCACTTCGCAAGCGAGGCCGGAATATGCTTCTCATAGGCCTGCAGCGGAATGCGCGACTTCAGGATGATTGTGCCATCGCCGCGGCGCTCGACCGCGATGTCGCGTTTCAACCACTGGATCTTGCGAAAGGCCGGCTTCTCCAGCACCGTCGCCGCATTCCCATCCATATTGCGTCTCCCGAAATATCGGCCCTTGGCGGACTCTTTGTTATCGTCTGATATAGACCGGCTTTCGCTTTTCAAGGAAGGCCCTGATGCCTTCGCTGAAATCTTCGGAGCGGCTGCACAGCACCTGGTTGCGGTCTTCCATCGCAATCGCAGCCTCGAGCGAAGGCGCATCCACACTCATGTTGAGGCATTCCTTCGACAGCCTCAGACCGACCGGCGAGGCTGTCAGCATCGCCTCGATATAGGGCTCGGCGGCGGCTTCAAGGCCGCCCTCCCCGACGATCTCCGAGACGAGACCCACCGCTAGCGCACGCTCGGCGCCGATGAAGCGGCCGGTCAGGATCAATTCTGATGCAACGGAGACGCCGACGAGGCGCGGCAGGAAATAGCTGGTACCGATGTCGCAGCCGCCAAGGCCGAGCTTGATGAAGGCGCAGTTCATCCGCGCGGATGTCGTGGCGATGCGGATGTCGGAAGCAAGCGCCAGCGCAAAGCCGCCACCCGCGGCCGCACCCTGAATCAATGCGAGGATCGGCTGCGGACAGCGCCGCATCAGCATCACGATATCGGCGATGCGGCGCTGCGAATCCAGCGACTCTGTGACGCCCGGTGGCTCCTGTTGCCCGGCACGGCGCTTCATCGCGTGTTTCAAATCGAGGCCAGCGCAGAAATTCTTCCCCGCGCCCTTCAGCACGACCACGCGGGTGTCACGGTTGCGCTGCAGGCCCTGGAAATAGGCATTGAGCGCGTCGATCAGCGACGGATCGAGCGCGTTCAGGTTTTCCGGGCGATTGAGCGTCAGCCGGTCGAGGCCGTCGGAGTGTTCGATCAAAAGCGGTTGAGTCACGATTTGCTCCTGCTCGCAGCGGAAGCGGTGGCAGTTGCTGCGCCCTCTCCCCTTGTGGGAGAGGGCATCACCGATGTCAGCCAAGGACTCACTCGGGTGAGGGGTATTCGCGGAGAGAACCCCTCATCCGGCGCCTTCGGCGCCACCTTCTCCCACAAGGGGAGAAGGGAAGAGCGTTATCGGGGCGCCATGCGGATGGCGCCGTCGAGACGGATGGTCTCGCCGTTCAGCATTGCGTTCTCGACAATGTGGACCGCAAGCGCGGCATATTCGCTGGGTTCGCCGAGCCGGGCGGGATGCGGCACCTGGGCGCCGAGGCTCTTGCGCGCTTCCTCGTTCAGTCCCATCAAAAGCGGCGTGAAGAAGATGCCGGGCGCGATGGTGTTGACGCGGATTTTCTGACTGGCGAGATCGCGCGCTGCCGGCAGCGTGAGACCGACGATGCCGCCCTTCGACGCGGAATAGGCGATCTGGCCGATCTGACCCTCATAGGCCGCGACGCTCGCCGTGTTGATGATGACGCCGCGCTCCTCGCCAACAGGCTCTGCAGTGACCAGGCGCTCGGCGAACAGGCGCAGGCAGTTAAAGGTGCCGATCAGGTTGACATTGATGATGCGCGCGAACTTCGCCAGCGGATAGACGCCGTCGCGGCCGACGATGCGCTGCGAGCCGCCAATGCCGGCGCAGTTCATCAGCACACGCGCGACGCCGTGCGCGGCTTCCGCCTTGGCAATGCCGGCCTTGACCTGCTCCTCGTCGGTGACGTCGGCGTGCAGCGCCACGCCCTTCACCTCGGCCGCAACCTTCTCGGCGTTTTCCTTGTTCTGATCGAGCACGGCGATCCTGGCGCCCTTTTCGGCCATGGCGCGCGCGGTCGCGGCGCCGAGCCCCGAGCCACCGCCGGTGATGAGAACGGCAACGTCTTTCAATTGCATGTCAAACCTCTCCTTGGGCGTTTCTTCTCTGGACTTGTCTTCTTGGACTTCTTCCCTGGACTTCTCTTCCGCAGACTTGGGCTTGTTGTGATTATGATCCCGCGGCTCCGTTGGTCGGCTTGAGCATGCCGCCGCAGATCAGCGCTTCCATGTGCTTGATGTAGTCGCGGCAGACTTCGTCGGTGACAGGGCCGACGCCGGTCGCGCGCGACATCGCATGCCGACCGAAGAACAGATAATCGCAGGCGCCGATCAGGCTGGTGTAGAACAGCACCGGATCGATCTTGCGGAATTCACCGCACCTGATGCCCTCCGCAAGCAGCCGGCGATGAAAGTCCAGAAGCGGAGCGACGAAGAATCTTGAGACTTCGTCGGCGGCCTCGCCGCTGCTCTCATGCAGCAGGTAGTGGATCAGCCGGTTCATGTAGGGGAAGCGGTGATAGGCGCGGATGATGCCCGCGACATGCAGCTTCAGCTTCGCGGTCGGCGTGATCGGCTGCGCCAGGAGATATTCGAGATTCGATATCTCGGTCGCGGCGTCGCGCGCGAGTAGCCCAAGCAGGAGCCCTTCCTTGTTGCCGAAATGGTATTTCACCAGCGCCGCGTTGACGCCGGACTTCTGCGCAATGTCCGAGAGCGAAACGTCGATCGAGGCGCGCTCGATCATCAATTCGCTCGCCGCCACGAGCAGCTTCTCGGCGGTGGGGTTTTTCGCCGGCTGCGGTCTTGCCGGTACACTGGTATTCAACTCGGGTGCCATAGCTGCCTGCATCCAAAGGGCGGGTCGCACATAAGCGCATGCCGGGGCCGCACTCAAGAGTTAATTGATCGATTGACTAAAACCCCGACCGCCCCTTAAATCCGGCTCCGTCATTTTAAGCCACAGCGAAATCAATCAGGGAGAAGTGAGATGGCCGAGGCATACATCGTCGCCGCCGCCCGCACCGCCGGCGGCCGCAAGGGAGGGCGTCTCGCCGGCTGGCATCCGGCCGACCTCGCGGCCAAGGTGCTGGACTCGCTGGTGGAGCGCTCGGGCGCTGATCCCGCGCAGATCGAAGATGTCATCATGGGCTGCGTGATGCAGGCGGGCGAGCAGTCCAATAACATCGCCCGCAACGCGATCATGGCCTCGAAGCTGCCGGAGAGCGTGCCCGGCACCTCGATCGACCGGCAATGCGGCTCCTCGCAGCAGGCACTGCACTTCGCGGCGCAAGCGGTGATGAGTGGCGCCATGGACATCGTGATTGCTGCCGGCGTCGAATCGATGACGCGGGTGCCGATGGGCCTTGCCTCGCAGCTTCCTGCCAAGAACGGCTACGGCCATTACAAGAGCCCGAATATCGAGAAGCGCTATCCGAACATCGTGTTCAGCCAGTTCACCGGCGCGGAGATGATGGCCGAGAAATACGGCCTGTCGAAAGACGATCTCGACGAATTTTCCTATAACAGCCACCAGCGCGCGATTGCGGCAACGCAAGCCGGCCATTTCAAGAACGAGATCGTGCCGGTCGCGATCACCCGCGCCGACGGCTCGACCGACACCCACACCATCGATGAAGGCATCCGCTTCGACGTCTCTCTCGATGGCATCAAGGGCGTCAAGCTGATCGCCGAGAACGGCAAGCTGACCGCGGCGAGCGCCAGCCAGATCTGCGACGGCGCCTCCGGCGTGGTCGTGGTGAACGAGAAGGGTCTCAAGCAGCTCGGCGTCAAGCCGATTGCGCGCATCCATCACATGACCATGATGGGAGGCGACCCCGTGATCATGCTCGATGCGCCGCTGCACGCGACCGAGCGCGCGCTGAAGAAGACCGGCATGTCGATCGACGACATCGACCTGTTCGAGGTCAACGAAGCCTTCGCCTCGGTGCCGACGGCGTGGCTGAAGACCACCGGCGCTGATCCTGTGCGGCTCAACGTCAATGGCGGCGCGATCGCGCTCGGCCATCCGCTCGGTGGAAGCGGCACCAAGCTGATGACGACGCTGGTCAACGCGCTGAAGCAGCGGGGCAAGCGCTATGGGCTACAGACCATGTGCGAGGGCGGCGGCATGGCCAATGTGACGATTGTGGAGCGGCTGTAGGCTGCATATCAACAAACGGTGTCGTCCCGGCCTTGAGCCGGGACCCATAACCACAGGATCCCGTGGTTATGCCAAGCTGGAGCTCCAGCTCGCGTCTATAACGTTAGCCAGTGGCTATGGGTCCGCGCGTTCGCGGGGGCGACCACCTCACTTGTGTTGATAGCTTTCCATGACCCACCCTTCCATCCACGCCCGCACCAACCCCGACAAGATCGCCTACCAGATGGCGACGACCGGCAAGGCGATCACCTATCGCGAGCTCGATGAGCTTTCCAACCAGGGCGCGCATCTGTTCCGCTCGCTCGGCCTGAAGGCCGGCGATCATATCGCGCTGCTGATGGAAAACCGGCTCGCCTTCATGGAGATCTGCTGGGCCGCGCAGCGCAGCGGACTCTATTACACCGCGATCAGCCGCTATCTCACGCCGGACGAGATCGGCTACATCGTGAAGGATTGCGGCGCAAAGGTCTTCATCACCTCGCCCAAATGCGCCGGACAGGTGAAGGGGCTGATCAAGGGCGAGCCGGGCGAACCGCTATTCTTTATGATCGACGAGCCGGAGGTAGGCTTTCGCTCCTACGACAAGGAGGCGATCGCGCAGCCGACCACACCGATCGCGGACGAGGTCGCGGGCTACGACATGCTCTATTCGTCCGGCACCACAGGAAGACCAAAGGGCATCAAGAAACAGTTCGAGGGCAATCCGATCGAGCTGCCAAATCCCTTCCTCAAGCTGCTCTGCGCCAATATGTGCGGCATGAGCGCGGATACGGTGTATCTCTCACCGGCGCCGCTCTATCATGCCGCTCCCTTGCGCTTCAACATGATGGCGACCATGCTGGGCGGCACCTCGATCATCATGGAATCCTTCGACGCCGAGCAGTTCTTGAAGCTGGTCGAGACGCACAAGGTCACGCAGTCTCAGCTCGTGCCGACCATGTTCGTGCGCATGCTGAAGCTGCCGGATGAGGTGCGCAACCGCTATGACGTCTCGTCGCTGAAGGGCGCAATCCATGCGGCCGCGCCCTGCCCGGTCGACGTGAAAGCCAAGATGATCGAATGGTGGGGACCGATCCTGATCGAGTATTACGCCGGCTCCGAAGGCAACGGCGTCACGGTCTCGACCTCGAAGGACTGGCTCACCCATCGCGGCACGGTCGGCCGCGCGGTGGTCGGCAAGGTCAAGATCCTCGACGAGAACGACCAGGAGGTGCCAACCGGCGAGATCGGCACGGTCTATTTCGCCGACGCGCCGGCGTTCTCCTACCACAACGATCCTGAGAAGACCGCGCGCGCCCACAATGCCCGTGGCTGGTCCACGCTTGGCGACGTCGGTTATCTCGATCACGAAGGCTTTCTCTATCTCACCGACCGCAAGTCCTACATGATCATCTCCGGCGGCGTGAACATCTACCCGCAGGAGACCGAGGACGTCCTGATCACGCACCCTGAAGTGGCCGACGTCGCGGTGTTCGGCGTGCCCAACGCTGAGATGGGCGAAGAGGTCAAGGCGGTGGTGCAGCCGCACGACATGGCCAAGGCCGGCAAGGCGCTCGAGGAGCAGCTCATCGTCTTCTGTCGCAAACATCTGTCGCCGATCAAATGTCCGCGCTCGATCGACTTCGAGGCCGAGCTGCCGCGCACGCCCACCGGAAAGCTGGTGAAGCGCCATCTCCGCGACCGCTACTGGCCGAAGACCGCGGTGGCGAGGATCTAGCGCGCGCTCGCGAAAGCCGTAGGGTGGGCAAAGGCGCGCATGCGCCGTGCCCACCACCCCTTGCGCGATTGCAAGATGCTGGGCACGCTTCGCTTCGCCCACCCTACGAGCTACACTCGCAGCATGACCTCCCTGCCAGACATCCCCCTCCCCGCCTCGATCCGCTCGCGATACGTCGAGAACATCAACGGCCTTCGCATGCACGTGCTCGAAGCCGGCTTCGAGACCAAGGGCCGGCCGTGCCTGTTGCTGCTGCATGGCTTTCCCGAGCTCGCCGTCTCCTGGCGCAAGGTGATGCCGGCTCTTGCCGGCGCCGGCTATCACGTGATCGCGCCGGACCAGCGCGGCTATGGCCGCACCACGGGCTGGGACGCACGCTATGACGGCGATCTCGGCTCGTTCCGCTTTCTCAACATCGTTCGTGATGCGCTGGGACTGGTGTCGGCGTTCGGCTACCGGAGCGTCGACGCGGTGATCGGGCATGATTTCGGCAGCCCGATCGCAGGCTGGTGCGCGCTGCTGCGGCCGGACGCGTTCCGTTCGGTGGTGATGATGAGCGCGCCGTTCGCACCGCCGCCGTCGCTGCCGTTCAACACGGCCAACGCGCTAGCCAAGCCGCGCGACCAAGACGCCGTGCATCGCGAGCTCGCCGCCTTGCCGCGGCCGCGCAAGCATTACCAATGGTACTACTCGACACGCGAGGCGGACCCCGACATGCACCGCGCGCCGCAGGGCGTGCATGATTTCCTGCGCGCCTACTACCATCACAAGAGCGCGGACTGGAAAGCCAACAAGCCGTATCCGCTGAAGGCATGGTCGGCGGAAGAGCTCGCCAAGCTGCCGACCTACTATGTGATGGATTTGGCCAGGACCATGCCGGAGACCGTCGCGCCGGAGATGCCCTCGGCCGCGGAGATCGCCGCCAACCAATGGCTGCCGGACAGCGAGCTCGCCTATTACGCGGCCGAATATCAGCGCACGGGCTTCCAGGGCGGCCTGCAATGGTATCGCTGCGGCACATCCGGCGCCTTCGATGCCGAACTGCAGACATGGTCCGGCCGCACCATCGACGTACCGTCGTGCTTCATCGCCGGCAAGCAGGATTGGGGCCCCTATCAGCGCCCCGGTGCGCTCGAAGCCATGCAGAAGACGGCCTGCACCGACATGATCGGTTGCCATCTCGTCGACGGTGCCGGGCATTGGGTGCAGCAGGAGCGGCCGGAGGAAGTCAACCGATTGTTACTGCAATTCCTCAAAGGCGCGGCAGGTAATCGCGACCGTTAGATGCGGGGGTTCATCTGCCGTTCAGCCGTGCCACCAAATGATGGGGCGCTAGGCGAGCCCTGTCGGAACCTTCGTTCGACACACGCGTTTGTGACCTCGCACAATACCCACTGGAGGAGAAGATGGAAAAGAAGATTGCTGGATTACTGGGAGCGGTGGCTGCGCTCGGCACGCTCAATGGTGCGCAGGCCGCGCCAGCGCCGGCCCTGGACCCGTCGGACACACTCAAGGTGAACTCCTACGCCGACCTGCTGGAGCCGATCCCGAATGCCCTCAAAGTGCTGCAGGCGATTGAGGAACAGCAACCTGTGAAGCCGTGGGAAGATAACGTCCAGATGGCGCAGTTCTATCACCACCACCATCATCACCATCACCATGGCTACTATCACCATCATCACCACGGCTATTACCGGCCGCATGTGATCATCGTGCCACCCCGCCGCTTCTATCACCACCACCATCATCACCATCACCACCACCATCACGGCTACTATCGTCGGTACTGACCCGCGTGATGGTGTGAGGATTACGTCGGGCGCTCGATCCGGGAAGGATCGGGCGCCCGCTTCGTCTCGGGTCGGCTCAATAGCGATCAGCCCTGCCGCGCTTTCTCTTTTGCCGCGCGGTGGAGATGCCGGTAGGTGCCGTCGAACACCGTATCGGTCGATGACAGCCACTCCGTGCCCTTGGCGAGATTTGGCCGGTTGGCATAGATGCGGCGGGCCTGCAGCTCGCGTTCGGCCGCTTCCTCTTCGGTCATCGGCTCGAGCTCGAAGGGCGCCTCCTCCGGGATCACGATGATTTGCGCGAACGGCTCGCCGGGACGGAAGATGTGGGTGCGACCTTCCGCCGGGGACTTGAACACGCAGAAGAACACCATCGGCCACCAGTTGCGGATCAGCGCGGGCACGGCGATCGGCACTGTGTCGGTCGGGTCGGAGTAGAAGCGCGGATGCGGCTCGGTGCGGATCGCAAATCCCTGCGGCGCCTTCACATCGAGCAGGAGCTGATAGGTGTAGAAGGTGTCGCCGAAATTCCGGAAGGGCGGCCATTGCAGTCCGTTGTTCGGCGGCTCACCCCAATCGCCTTCGAGGACAAGGTGCCCATCCTTCGTGGTGACATGCAGCTCGTTGTCGTATGGATAGAACAGCTCGATCCCGTACTGCGCGCCTTCGGAAAACGGCACGCAGTGCCAGACCTGCTCGTGCGATCCGTCCTTGCGCGGATCGCGGGTGCCGGCCCAACCCGGGATTTCGAGCTTGGTGCGCCGCGGCGCCAGTCCTGGATGGTTCAGACGGTATTTGACTTTTTCCATGAAGCTTCCCCGCTCGGCGCTCCCACCGACCAATCGAAACGGTCATTTGCCGCTGCCGGTTCCATATCAGCCATCGTGCCGGCGAGGCGACATTTCTGAAGACATTCTCACCATTTGACCTGAGAGCATTCTGAACATTTGACCGCGTCAGTCCGAACCTATAGGTTTAGAACCATTCTAAATTAGGCTCCCCGGAAGGCTTCGATGAAGAATTTCGCCGATCTCACCGAGCGCGAGGTATTGGCGGTCGCGATTTCCTCCGAGGAAGAGGACAGCCGCATCTATATGTCCTTCGCCGAGGATCTGAAGGAGCGCTACCCGGATTCGGCAAGGATCTTCGAGGAGATGGCAGAAGAGGAACGCGGCCATCGCCACCGCCTGCTCGAAATGTATGAGCAGCGCTTCGGCCCACATCTGCCGCCGATCCGCCGCGAGGACGTGAAGGGCTTTTTGCGCCGCCGCCCGATCTGGCTCACCAAGAACCTGCCGCTCGACACCATCCGCAAGGAAGTGGAGACCATGGAGCAGCAGGCCGAGCGTTTCTATGCCAAGGCCAGCGAGCGGGCGGAGGATGTTGGCGTGCGCCGTCTCCTCGGCGATCTCGCCGAAGAGGAAAGGGGCCACGAGAATCTCGCAACCAGGCTGACCGGCGAAATCCTCAAGCCGGACGTGCGCGAGGCCGAGGACAAGACACGGCGGCGCATGTTCGTGCTGCAATATGTGCAACCGGGGCTCGCCGGCCTGATGGACGGTTCGGTCTCCACGCTGGCGCCGCTGTTTGCGGCGGCGTTTGCGACCCATCACAACTGGCAGACCTTTGTGGTGGGCCTTGCTGCGTCTATTGGCGCCGGCATCAGCATGGCCTTTGCCGAAGCGCTCTCGGACGACGGCTCGCTGACCGGTCGCGGTTCGCCCTGGATACGCGGCACGATGACCGGCATCATGACCGCGCTTGGCGGTCTCGGCCATACGCTGCCCTATCTGGTGCCGGACGCCTGGCCAAACGCGTTCTGGATCGCGACCGGAATTGCTGGTGTCGTCGTGTTCTTCGAATTGTGGGCGATCGCCTTCATTCGCGCGCACTACATGGATACGCCGTTCCTGCAGGCGGTGTTTCAGGTCGTGCTCGGCGGCGTCATTGTGCTTGGCGTCGGCATCCTGATCGGCGCGTCGTAGAACTACAGCACGGCCGGCAGCACGACCTCCCGCATGATGCGCGTCGGCGGCACCCATTGATCCGGCGTGTCGTAATTGCCCGACGTGGTCACCACCACGAGGTCGAGCCCCGGCATGACATAGAGCCGTTGCCCGCCATTGCCCAAGGCGCTCGTGACAGGCTCGAGCCGGGATCTCTTCCAGTGCGGACCATCCGACGCCGTCTCGAAACCGAAGCGTCCGAGATACCACTGATAGCCGTATTCGCGCATCTCATCGACCCGCACCACCGCCGTCGTGCAACGCGCGATCCAATCCGCCGGCACGACCCGGCGGCCCTCCCAGACCCCGCCGTTCAACATGAGCTGGCCTATTCTGGCAAGATCGCGCGGCGTCATGCGAATGCCGGAGGCTGCGATCAGTTCGTCGTCGCGGCCCGTGTACCAATCGGTCGGCGCCATACGAAGCGGATCGAACAGCACGTCGCGCGCATAGGCATGGAGCGACTTGCCGGTGCCCTCGGCGATGATGCGGCCGAGCAGCGCAGTGGCCCCGCCACAATAGGTCCAGCGCGCGCCCGGCTCCATGACAATGGGACGCCCGAGCACATAGCGATAGCGATTGGGAGCGCGATCCATCGCGATCTCGCTGTTGGCCGGATTGGTGTAGGGAATGCTGAGCTCATCCCAATCCGTGCCCATCGTCATTGACAGCACGTGATGCAGCGTCCAGCGCTGGCGGTCGCTATCCGCGGCGAGATCCGCATATTCGGGAAAGGACTGCATCAGCGGCTGCTCGGGCGGCGGCACCTTGTCATCCCTGAGCGCAATTCCGTAGAGGAGGCCGACGATGCTCTTCGACACCGAGCGCAGGTCATGCAGCGTATCCGGCTTGAACGCGACGACCCCGAGCGGTGTGCCGCGCGCGTCGTCCGCACCGTCAAAATAGCGTTCCAGCACCAGCCGCCCGCCGCGGATGACGATGACGGCGTGCATGTTCCAGATGCGCTTGTCGGCAACGGCCTTGCCGAGCCGCGCCTCGAGATCGGCGGCAAATCCGGCTTCGGAAGGCTTCGTCATGTGCCAATCGAGCGTTGTTGCCGTCGAACTTTCTCTGATCGATCCGACCATGAGAACTCCTCCTGCGGCTGCCAGCATCCGCCGGCGGTTGAACATTGTTGCGGTCCTATCGTCACCTTTCGGCCTGCAACGACGATGACGGCGCGCATTGGCAGTAACATGTCATCTGAGGCGTCACTGTACAGCGATTGCTCTTGCGGCGCCGTGCCAAACTGCGCATCATCCGAGCCGCTTCGAAAAATATCGGACGGGAGTACGCTTTGGCCAAATCGCAATGGAGCTTCAAGACCGCCGTCGAGCTTACCGCGGCGCTGAAGGCGAAGCAGGTCTCCGCGGTCGAACTCGCGCAGGACGCGATCGGACGGATCGAGCGGCATGACGGCAAGATCAACGCCATCTGCGTGCGCGACTTCGATCGCGCGCTGGAGGCGGCACGCGCGGCCGATGCCGCGATCGCGCGCGGCGAGAACAGGCCGCTGCTCGGCATCCCCCTGACGGTGAAGGAATCCTATAACATCGCAGGCCTGCCCACGACGTGGGGCTTTCCGGCGCAGAAGGATTTCATCGCCAAGGAAGACGCGCTGTCGGTCACGCGCATCAAGGATGCCGGCGCCGTCATCCTGGGCAAGACCAACGTGCCGCTCGGGCTCGGCGACTGGCAGAGCTACAACGAGATCTACGGCACCACCAACAATCCCTTCGATCTCGCGCGCACGCCGGGCGGCTCCTCCGGCGGCTCCTCGGCCGCGCTTGCCGCGGGCTACGGTCCGCTGTCGATCGGATCCGATATCGGCGGCTCGCTGCGCGCGCCGGCGTTCCATTGCGGCGTCTACGCGCACAAGCCGACATTCGCACTGGTGCCGAACCGCGGCCATACGCCGCCACCGCTGCCGCCCTTGCCCTTCAACCGCGACCTCGCGGTGATCGGGCCGATGGCGCGCGGCGCCGCCGACCTCACGCTGCTGCTCGACGTGATGGCTGGACCGGACCCGATCGAAGCCGGCAAGGCCTACAGGCTCGAGCTGCCAAAGGCGCGTCATGGCGCGCTCAGGAATTTTCGCATCCTCGTGATCGACAGCGATCCCGTGATGCCGACCGGCAAGGACGTGCGCGGATCGATCGAGACACTCGCAACGAATCTCGGCAAGGCCGGCGCCATCGTGACGCGGCAAAGTCCGCTGCTGCCCGACTTTGCGGCGTCCTCGCGGCTCTATATGCGCCTCTTGATGTCGCTGTTGGGCGCGACCTTTCAGCCTGAAGTTTATGACGGTGCAAAGGCCGGCGCCGCGCAGCTCACGTCCGACGACGTGAGTCTCCGCGCGGAGCGGCTGCGCGGCATCGCGCTCAGCCATCGCGACTGGCTCGCGGCCGACGGCGGCCGCACGCGGCTTCGCGCGCAATGGGCCGAGCTGTTCAGGAGCTTCGATGCGGTGATCTGCCCGGTCATGCCGACGGCGGCCTTTGTGCAGGACCAGTCGCCGGAGCAGGAGAACCGCCGCGTCAACATCGACGGCACGGATTATTCCTACACCGACCAGCTCGCCTGGCCCGGCATCGCGACGCTGCCGGGCCTGCCCGCCACCGCGATCCCGCTCGGGCTCAACGCGCAAGGCCTGCCGCTCGGCGTGCAGATCGTTGGTCCGTTCCTGGAGGACCGCACGCCGCTGACGCTGGCGGAACTGATCGAGCGCGAGTTCGGCGGCTTCGTTCCGCCGCCGGCGTTTGATGATTGACGGGAAATGAGGAGAACCGCATGAGCAAGGACATCGACGAGCTCGCCGCGCTCAATAAGGACTACGTCGACTCAGTTCAATCCTCCGACGTAAAACGCTTCGACCAAATCCTGGCGCCGGAGTTCTATTGCTCCAACCCGGACAAGTCGCTGGTCGACCGCGCCGCGTTCCTGAAGCAGACGGCAAAGCCGGTCGCGATCAGGAATCTGTACGCACATGACGTGAAGATTCGCGTGATGGGCGATTTTGCGATCATCCATGCCGCAACCAGCTACACCATGCCGGACGGCCAGGAGGCCCACGGCCGCTACACCGACTGCTGGGCACGGCATAACGGCAAGTGGCTCGCCGTGTCGGCGCATGTGTCGCGGTAGGAAAGTAGCACTCGTCATTGCCGGGCTTGACCCACGGCTGTCCGGTTTAGCTTTGGCATAGGCTGAGGCTCATCTGTCGCTGATCTTTGATGATTGGCGGAGGCGGATCGAGGAGGCGATCGATCCGCCGTCGCTGCATGAGGTTTTGAGCGA
>NZ_DATGFH010000034.1:0-71623 GCF_035309285.1 Bradyrhizobium sp.
CGTCGCTTCCCGCGAACGTGTCAGCGAGAAACTTGACGCCAGCGTCGGGGCGTCGGGACCGCACGATTTCGCTCGTCCGCGAGGAATGCTTTCGTCGGCGCGGCAAGCGCGCTGAGCACCCTCACGTCCATCGCATCCCGCAACCCACGTCCGTGACGATCGCGATACGCCCCTCCTGTGGAGGCGGGATGAGGGGAGACAACCATAATTTTCTGTAAAACGGAAGGTAAAAATTTTTCGCGGAAGGGCTTGACATTGTCCGACGTTGCTTCTGATTAAACGAAGTGATTTGCCCGTCCCGAGGCTGGGCGGGTGCGGTCATCGCCGGCGCGCCAAAAAGTCGCAAGCCTACACTCGGCCTGTCTGTTGTCCTCGTGCCAATACGATACCAAGCTCAGCAAACGACGCGCTGGACCGACATCGGCCCGGTTACAACGAGCACGTCTGGACGCAAGCGATGCCGAACCCACCGCGGCTCCCGCTCGCCTTGACCAGGATTGGCAGTGCCCACCGTCCGCCCTTGCCTCCACGTTACGTCGGTTCTAGTCTGGACCGTATGCGCTTTTATTTATTGCTTGCACCAATGGTGCTGATGACGGTTTCTGCAGCAGGCCAGGATTTTGCCGGCAGCAAGCCGATCCTGGACAGCATGCCGCGCGCGGTCACCAGCACGGCGACGCCGCGCTGGCACGCCGAGGTGATTGCCGAGTACCCGCATGACGTCTGGGCGTTCACCGAGGGGCTGTCACTTCACGATGGCAAGCTGATCGAAAGTACCGGCTACAAGGGACTATCCTCGCTGCGCCGCGTCGAGGTCGAGACCGGATTGGTGACCGAAGCGATCCAGATGCGCAAGGAGGATTTCGGCGAGGGAGTGGCGGTGGCGGGTGACCGGATCGTCCAGCTGACCTGGAAGCAGCACGTCGCGCTGATCTACGACTTGAAGCCGTTCAAGCGCAATGGGGAATTCCACTACGCCGGCGAAGGCTGGGGGCTGTGCTTCAACGGCCATGACTTCGTGATGAGCGACGGCACCGACAAGCTGACGCTGCGCGACCGCAGAACGTTCGCCGTGAAATCGACCGTTTCCGTGACCGTGGATGGTCAACCCAAGCAGTATCTCAACGAGTTGGAGTGCGTTGGCGATCTGGTTTACGCCAATGTGTATCCTACCAACAGCATTGTGGAGATCGGGCGCAACGGCGTCGTGACGAAGATCATCGACCTTCCAGATCTGCTGGACCAACACGAGCAGGGGTGTTTGGGGAATGACGTTCCGAAGGCGAATGGGGCCGCAGTGCTGAACGGCATCGCCTATGACCCGGCGGACGGCACCTTCCTCGTCACAGGCAAGCTGTGGCCGAAAGTGTTCAGGGTGCGTTTTGTACCGTAGCGGAGCGAGAGATGGATACTTTCATCATTCTGTCGAAATACACCAGCGAGGGGCGAAAGTACGCGACGCCGGAGGCCGCGCGCAAGCGCTGGACCACGATTGCCGCCTCACTGGAGAAGACGCTGGGAGGGAAGGTCCTGTCGCATCACGTCACAATGGGCGACTACGATTCGGTGGTGATCGTCACCATCCAGCCGAACCAGGACTTTCGGATGTTTCAATGCCTGAACTTGCTGCAGCAGCCGGGAGACGTTGATATTACGGTGATGAAGGCATGGGATTTCGACCAGTTCGCGCCGCTGGCAAAATAGCTGCAGCGGTGTGGCAAGCGCGAACCTGTAGGTGCCGACCATGGAGTGCGCGCAGTGTGGCTGTGTCAATCGCCGCGAAAGGCGCTTCTGTAGCGGATGCGGCGCCCTCCTGACGGGGCCGTGTCCGGCCTGCGGCTTCGGCAACGGCGTCGATGAGAAGTTTTGTGGCGGATGCGGTGCAGGGCTCGCTGCTGCTGCCCTGCATCTGCCGCCGGTGCTGGAGACCGAGCGCAAATACGTCACGGTGCTGTTCGCCGACGTGCGCGGTTCGCTGGAGATCATCGCGGACCGCGACCCGGAGGAGGCGAAGGCCGTCCTTGATCCCGTGCTCGAACGCCTCGTCCATGCGGTCAAGACCTTTGGCGGCACAGTCAATCGCACGATCGGCGACGGCATCATAGCATTGTTTGGCGCGCCGATCGCCTATGAGGACCATGCGCTGCGCGCTGCATCGGCCTCACTTGCCATGCAGCAAGCGGTGCGCGAGCTCACGCAAGAGCCGGGCTGGAAGTCCGACGTCCCGGTGCTGGTGCGGATTGGTCTCAACTCAGGCGAAGTGGTGATGCGCTCGAGTATCAGCGGCTTGCCAAGCGATTACTCCGCAGTTGGCGAGACCGCTCATGTCGCCTCGCGGGTCGAGCACCTGGCGCAGCCCGGTACGGTCGCTTTGACCGCCCAAACGCTGAAGTTGCTGGCCGGCCTGGTGGACGCGGCACCGCTCGGCTTGTTCGACGTCAAGGGATTGGCGCACCCGATCGAGCTGTTCCGGCTGCTCGGCGTCCGCGCCGAGCGGAGCCGTATCCGCGGACCGCAGGATCGTCCGCTATCGCGCTTCGTCGGTCGCTCCCTGGAGCTGGGCGTATTGGCGGAGACAATGCACAAGGCGCGCTCCGGTCACGGCCAGCTAGTGGCGGTGGTCGGCGAGCCCGGCATCGGCAAGTCGCGCATGTTCCTTGAGTTTATCCGCTCGCCCCAGGCAGAGGGCTGCCTGGTGCTCGAGAGCGGCTCGGAGGCCTTCGGCCCAACAAGTCCGATGGTCCCGGTGATCGAGCTGGCGCGCGGATATCTTAATGTCGAGCGCGGCGATGATCCAGCGGCTATCAGCGCCAAGCTCGAGCGCAGGGTGGAGGGAATCGAGGCCGAAGATCGTGATGAAATCTTCAACGCCTTCGAGGCGCTGTTCCTGCCGGACGGCGACTTGCGGCTGCGGCGCAGTCCCGGAGAACGGCAGTATTTTATCGTGAACGGCATCGCCAAGGCACTGCTGCGCGAAAGCCGTGCCCGGCCGCTGGTCATCGTCGTCGAGGACCTGCACTGGATCGACGCCGCCAGCCGATCGTTCATCGATACGGTCATCGACCGCTTGCGCGATTCCAGCATCCTTGTGTTGGTGTCATACCGGCCGGACTACCAACCGGACTGGGGCCACCGCAGCTACTCGCAAATCCGCCTGGAGCGCTTCTCGCCCGCCGAGGTCGAGGCGTTCCTGGATGCGCTCTTGGGCACGGATGCAAGCCTGGCCGTGCTCAAGCGCGACCTTGAGCTGCAGACCGACGGCAACGCGCTCTTCCTGGAGGAAAGCGTGCATGCGCTGGTCGAGGCGCAAATTCTGGTGGGAGAACCAGGCGCCTATCGCCTTGTGGCGCGCCCGCAGGAGATCAGCGTGCCTGCCTCGGTTCAGGCCGTGCTCGCCGCGCGCATCGACCGTCTGCCTGCGGAGGAGAAGCGCATCCTGCAATGCGCGGCAGTAATCGGCCGGCGGGTGTCGTACGAGCTCTTGGCGGAGATTGCCGGCGCGCAGCCAGAGGCGCTGGATCGCGCCACCGATCGTCTCCGCGCCGCGGAGTTCCTGTATGAGGCGCGCCGCTACCCGACGCGCGAATACGTGTTCAAGCACGCGCTGACGCATGAGGTTGCTTACGGCACCTTGCTGCAAGAGCGCCGGCGACGCCTGCATACGCAGATATTCCACGCTCTCGAGGAAGCGGTGCTGCCGGACAGCTTCGACCGGGCGGAGCAGCTGGCTCATCACGCCTTCCGCGCCCAGTTGTGGGACAAGGCGCCGGCGTATCTGCGCCGCGCCGCCGCGAATGCCGTTGCGCGATCGGCCGACACAGACGCCATCGTGCTGTTGGATCAGGCGGTGACGGCCCTCTCACATCTTCCCGACGAGCCGTCCACTCTGCAACAGGGGATCGATGTGCGGCTCGAGCTGCGCAACGCGCTCATGCCCCTGGTCGAGCGGGCTCGCATGTTCCGCACTCTGATCGAAGCCGAGGGGCTCGCCCGCCGCCTCGGCGACCGCCGCCGTCTGGGCTGGGTTTCCGGATATCTGACGCCTCTTCTCTGGGCGCTCGGCGACTACGGCCGAGCGCTGGAGACCGGCCAGGTGGCGCTCGACACCGCCAGCGCCCAGAACGATGCCGCGCTCGAGGTCATTGCCAGCCGCTATCTCGGACACGTGCATTTCTCCATGGGCGACTATGGGCAAGCGGTGCAGCGGCTTCAGGCCAGCCTGAGCTCGCTGCAGGACGACGTGATCCGGCAGCATTTTCAACTGCCATACAAATCATCGATCGCGACGAGCGCGTGGCTCGTCTCGTCGCTGGCTGAGCTGGGCCGGTTCACTGAGGCGATCGACCATGGCCGGCGTGGTATCGCCGAAGCCGAGGCCGCCGGCCATGCTTACAGCATCACCGCCGCCTCCTGCGGTCTCGGTCTCGCCTTGCTCCGTCGGGGCGAGCTGACGCAAGCCATACCGGTGCTGGAACGGGCCGCCGAGCTGACCCGCAGCGGCGATTTCGCGGCGCTGAGCGCCTGGATCACGGGCATGCTGGGGCACGCCTACGCGCTGGCGGGCAAGCTTGACGAGGCGCGCTTCCTGCTGGAGGAGGGGGTCGCGCGGATGTCGGCCATGCAGGTCAAGATCGGCGAAGCCGCCGTCATCGCCGTGCTGGGCGAGGCCTGTCTCTTGTCGGGGCGGCGCGCCGAAGCGATGGCACATGCCGAGCGCGCACTCAAGATTTCCCGCGACCGTCGTGAGCGCGGCTCCGAAGCCTGGGCGCTGCGTCTCGCCGGCGAGATCGCCGCCGGCAGCGCGGAAACGGCCGCTGCGATTTCTGCTTTTGGCTCGGCTATAAGCATTGCCGACGATCTCGGTATGCGCCCGCTGCTGGCTCATTGCAACTTTGGCCTCGGCCGGCTGCGCCTGCGCGCGGGCGAACGCGAGGCGGCGCGCACGCATCTCGCTACGGCGCTGCAGCTCTACCGCGACATGGACATGCACCACTGGCTGCCGCAGGCCGAGGCCGCCGCGGCGGGTTAACAGGGGCACAAGTATCCGTGAGCAGCGCGACTGCAGCCTAGCCCAAGGGATCGTTCAGGCATAGGCGGCGCGATCGCGCTGCCGCGCCATCAGCGGGTGCGCCTGCGTAGCAACGAAGCAACGGCCGCGTCGCGCAGCGCTTCAGGGTCATTGATAGTCAGGCTCTCCACGTGATCAGCCCCAGAGCGTTTGCTGCAGCGCAACTTCAACAGACGCCTGGTCCCACTCTCTTGCGTTGTGCGGACGACGCGGTGAGGCTTCCTGAAAATCATATCTCTGAAGCGCCGAAATGGATTATAGCTTGCTTGCGGGATGAATGGGATCACGACAGCATCTCTTCGTCCGAGAAAAAGAAACGGCACGAACGCAACTGGCGGCGAACTGCTCGGATTGGCCAGAGTCCTGAAAAAGGGGGAACGATAAATGCCAGTCTATAACATCCTCCTCATGGGCGCGTCGTATGGATCCCTGCTTGCGTCCAAGCTGCTCTTCGGCGGCCATTCGATCCACCTCGTGTGCCTGCCGGCAGAAGCTCAGTTGATCAATGCGGAGGGGTTCAGGGTGACGCTGCCCATCCGTGGCCGCAAGGAGCCCGTGTTGCTCGAGTCCCGCAAGCTGCCGGGCAACGTGAGGGCAGGCCCCGCAACCGGTGTCGATCCATCGAAGTTCGATCTCGTCGGCTTGTGCATGCAGGAGCCACAATATCGCTCGGACGGCGTGCGCCAATTGCTGGATGCGGTGGGCAAGTCGGGAGTGCCTTGCATGTCGATCATGAACATGCCGCCGCTCGCCTATATCAAGCGGATTCCCGGTCTCGATTACAAGGCGCTGGAGGCGGCCTATACCGATCCGCGAGTCTGGGATTCAGTCAGTCCACACAAGATCACGCTGAATAGTCCCGATCCTCAGGCGATCCGTCCGCCGGACGGGAAGGCCAACGAGCTCCTGGTTACGCTGCCGACCAACTTCAAATGCGCAAGGTTCGAGGACGACAAGGACACGCAGATTGTCCGTAACCTTGAAAACGACGTTGATCGTGCACGCTTCAAGATATCCGGCGAGGAGATCGAGCTCCCGGTCAAGCTGAAGGCCTACGATTCGATCTGGGTGCCGCTCGCCAAATGGTCGATGCTGCTCGCGGGTAACTACCGGTGCATCACCAGGGATGGCATGCGGACGGCGCAAGAAGCCGTGCATTCAAATATCGAAGAATCGCGTTCCGTCTACAATTTCGTTTTCGATCTTTGCGTGAAGCTCGGCGCCAAGCCGTCCGATCTTGTTCCGTTCGAAAAGTACGCTGCTGCAGCGCAAAGCCTGACCCGCCCGGCTTCCGCGGCGCGCGCGTTGCAGAATGGCGCGCCAAATATCGAACGCGCCGACAAATTGGTCCAGCTCATTGGCCTTCAGAAAGGCTTGAGGCATCCGGTGATCGATGCCCAGGTCGCGCTAGTTGATCAGCGTCTTGCCGCAAATAGAAAAGCTGCAGCCTGAGATTCAATCGATTTGCTTTTTCTCATGGTGGTATCTTCCGCGAGATTGCAGAGGATTGATCCTCGCTAGCCTTCGGCGAACTCGACCTAAACAAGATCAGTTCTCAAACCAGGAATACACCGCTTCAAATTATCCAGCTCCTGAAAGGTCGGCTTTGGGGTCATTCGCGCCGATAGGGTCAGGTTCTGCCGAGGGCCGATCTACCGCCAACAGCGGACGCAGTCGGAGTGGTGGCCGTCCACGATCCAGGCAATCCTGGTGGCGCTGGCCTTCTCGCCCGAGCCGTTAACGCGCGGCGTTGTAAACGTCACGTAGGACGTTTGTCTCAAGCTCCAGGTCCTCCAGTCGATACTTGACTACGTCGCCGATGCTGACGATACCGATTAGCTTGCTGCCGCGCAGTACCGGCATGTGGCGCACGCGATGGTGCGTCATCAGGTTCATCACGCGATTGACACTCTCGTCCGGTGACACGGTGGTCACACCGTATTGCATGATTTCCTTCACAAGCATCGACCCGGCTGTCTCGCCATAGCGAGAAAATGCATGAACGATTTCGCGTTCGGAAATGAGACCGAGAACTGCGTCCTCACTCGTCACTACGAGGGCGCCAATATTCTTTGCGCGGAGCCAGTCCGCCGCCCTCTTGATGCTGACGTCCGGAGCTATCGTTGTGACGTTGGTGCCCTTCCGCCTCAGAATGCTTTCGATGGTCATAGCCTTCTCCCATCGTGTGGCCTGGCCGCTTATCTCGAGGATGCGACCGGCATTGCACATACGCGCAAACTTTACCGCTTCTCCTGATGGGCGGAAGGATTGAAGGCCCTGAGCGCCAGTCAATTGTGCGTCACTGCCGATTTGGGGGCGAATTCCACTCCGGGTCAAAAGCACCGGTCGAGGATTGTGGCGAATGGGTCCGCTTCAAGCCCGATAGAGGACCCGAGCCGGCCTCCGAGCGAGGTCGCCTCAGGGCCCATAAGCCGACGCGCATGGCGGCGGGCGGCATATTTCCAGTAGTGAGTTTTCACACTATGTCGGCGAGGATACTACACCGCGCGGGCGATACTGCCTGGTTCCTAAGGCGGACAAAATGAATCCTCATATTGAGCCCCAGCATGCCCTGTCTCCGAAAGAACTCGACGCAATTGAGGTCCATCTCTACGAGCACAACAGTCAGGCGACAGGGAGACATGACGGCCAGGGCTTAGGTTTCGTGATCCACGACGACTTGGGACGAATGATTGGCGTCGCGGCTGGCTACACGTGGGCGGGCATTTCTGAACTGCGACAGATGTGGGTCGATGAAAGATATCGAAGGCGTGGGTACGCACGCGCATTGCTGAATGCTTTTGTCGCGGAAGCACGTAATCGGGGTGTCCACCGGATTTGGGTGTCGAGCTACGACTTCCAGGCGCCAGAAATGTATGAAAAGGCAGGTTTCAAGCGTATGGCCGAGCTTAAGGATTGGCCCGAAGGCCACATCAATGTGGTTCTCTGCAAGATACTTGCAGATCGAGATGAATGACTGCATGTCCGCTACGGGCCCACTCGCGTCATTTTCGACCCGTTCCCGGATGTCTGCTTATACCCTCATTGCGACGTGAGATCGTTCATGCATAGGCCGCCTGATAGCGCTGCCGCGCGACGAGCACGCCGATCACAAGGAAATTGAGAAGATTGGCGCCGACGCCGGCCGCAAAGGCCGGTGCGTAATAGCCGAAGTGATCGTAGAGCAGGCCGGCGAGCCAGCCGCCGCTGGCCATGCCGAACCCGCTGAACAGCAACAGCGTCGGAATGCGCCATGAGGCCTCCGATGCCGGAAACAGTTCGCGCAAGGCCAGCACATAAGCCGGGATAATGCCGGAGAAGCCGAGCCCGAACGCGGCCGCCACCATGAACAGGCCGGCTTCGTTCTGGGTGAACAGGAAGCCCGTCATCGCTGCGGCTTGCGCGGCTGAACCGATCAGCACGGTCGCGAGACCGCCGATGCGATCGGAGATCAGGCCCCAGATTTGCCGGCTCAGGAAGGCGGTGCCAAGCAGCACCGATAGCATCAGGGCGCCGATCGAGCGGCTGATGCCGAGATCGGTGCAGAAGGCGACCAGATGGCCTTGCGGCATGGCCATCGGAATGCAGCACAGGATTCCGGCGCCGCACATCATCGCGAAGACGAGATTGCGCGGCAGGCCGAGCAGGTGCGTTTGGCGGATACCGGCGCCGAGCACGGGGGCTTGATGGAAGAGTTCGGGCGGATGACGAAAGTACAATGCGGCGAGCGGTACGATGACCACGATCTCGATGATCGCGTAGCAGAGCATCGTCTGACGCCAGCCGAGGGCGGCGATGGCACGTTCGAACGCCGGCGGCCACAATGAGCCTGCGAGATAGCTGCCGCTCGAAATCAACGCCAGCGCCGAGCCGCGTCTGCGGTCGAACCAGCGGCTGACATAGATGTATAAAGGCGCATTGATGCCGCCGAGGCCGACCAAGCCTATGAACAGCCCGTGCCCGATCCACAGCGGCCACGGCGAACCCAGTGTCGAGATCGTAAGTCCGAGGCCGATCATCAGCGTGCCGCAGATCACCGTCCAGCGTGTGCCGACGCGGTCGGCAATGCGGCTCATCATGATGCCGCCGGTGCCGGAGCCCAGCCAGGCCAGCGCACTGGCAAGCGCCGGGATCGAACGCGTGCCGCCGATCTCGCCAGCGATGTCCTTGAGCGCGACCGCAATGATCCAGGCGGCGCCAAACGCCATCATCATGACAAGGAGCGCCACCGAGGCGACGATCCAGGAGTCCCTGGTTTCTAGGGAGGACGACGATTGCAGCATGAATGTGCACCCCCGCGCGGAATGCTTGCAGATCGCAACCCGATTGACCATTGCACGGAAGTCAGGTCAGGCGCGCGCATCGGGTCAAACCCGGATTTCCACATAGACTTTCGGCCATGCCGATAGGCGAATCTCCGAACCGACAAGAAGCAGGTTGGCGGCCCGAGCTCGCCGCCTGTGGGTCCATGATCGTTCGCTGCCATGAGCATCGATCGTATCATGCCCCGACGAGGTCTGGTCTAGCGGCGGCACACGCCAAGCAGGCATCGAAGCTAGATCCCAACCAGAAACAGACTTCTGCCCGACAGCTACGTCCTTTTGCGTACACAAACAAAATATCGGCTTTCATGTGAGTGTCATGTGCGGTCGTTAGATCAAATGCGGTGGCGTGCTTGTGCGAAAAGAATTTTCGCCCGCGGCCATCGGTCTCGAACGCTGTGCAATGCCGTAACGCGTCTTCCGAATGCCCTGGAAATAACGAGGCAAGCACGAAGAAGCCGAGGGGCCCGGTGACAGTCGTCGCCATGGCCAGAGGGCAGTCGAAACATCCGAACGGAGAACCCGCTCTCATGGGTCCCCGATTTGGGTTCGTACAGACGAATTCGGCTGCGCGCCGGTTCTTGACCGTCCTATCGATCAACCGCGCGGGAGCAATTGCAATGCATTTGAAACATGGACTTTCGGCAAGCGTCATGGCGCTGACCCTTGCCCTGATCGGCGTCTCGGCCACGCCGGCCGCCAACGCCGAGACGGCCAAGGAGCCGGACACTCTCACCATCGCCTGGCTGCCGAACGACTCCGCGGACGGTCTGGCGGGGATGCGCGATGAAATCGCCAACGCAATCGCCAAGGCCACCGGCAAGAAGGTGGAAAACAAGCTCACCACCGATTATGCGATCGCCATTGCTGCCCTTGAAAACGGCCAGGCCCAGATCGGATGGTTCGGGGCCAACGAATACCTGACGTCGCACGCCCGGGATCCCAAGGTCATTCCGCTGGTGGTCAATACGGGTCCGTCCGGAACCCTGAAGGACGCCCTCTACTACAGCCGTCTGGTCGTCAAGAAGGGCGAGGAGACGAAGTACGAGTCCAACGGACAATTCAACATCGCCAATATTGCCAGCAAGCGGATGTCCTTCGTTTCCACCAACTCCACCTCCGGCTTCAACATGCCGGCTGCGGCCATCGTGGGCCAGTTCAAGAGCGATCCGAAGTGGAAGAGCTTGACCTTCGAGGACCTAGCGCAAGGCGGCGAGGGCCACTTCTTCGGGCAGGTGATGTTCGGCGGTTCCCATCAATTGTCGCTGGTCAACGCCTTGACCGGCCGCGCCGACGTGGCCGCGGTGTGCGATTTCCTGGTGACGAATTATGTGACGCTGGTCTCCGGGACCGATAACACCGCCGGCGCCGTTTACGCGATCAAGCAGGATGCCGCCGCTCCGTTTACCTCGCTCGGCGGCAAACAGTTCGTCATCATCAAGTCGATTCCGGTGTTGAACCCGCCGGTCGAGGTCAACAGCGCCTATTTGAGCGACAAGACCATGAAGGAGATCACCGACGTCCTGAGCTCCGATGAGGTCGCGAAGAACACGAAGATCTTCGCTCCTGCCGGCGCCAAGGGCTCGGATTTCCAGGCTCCCGCGCGGTTCGTGACCGTCACCGACTCCTGGTACGACCCGATGCGCAAGGTCCTGGGAATCAAGTAGTCGCCAGCACTTTTGTCGGGGCCCGGCCGCCGGGCCCCGATATTGCTTTTCCGGCTCTGCAGCTTTTCATGAGGGATGAAGCATGACGCAGATAGCGCAACTTCCCAGCCCGCCGCTCCTGGAAGTCAGTCATGTCATGAAACACTACGACGGGGCGAAGCCGGCGCTCGACGACATCAGCTTTTCCATCAGGAAGGGCGAGTTCGTGTCCGTGATCGGTCCTTCTGGCGCCGGCAAGTCGACGCTCTTGCGCTGCATCAACCGGATGATCGAAGTCAGCAAGGGCGAGGTGCGCTTCGAGGGGATTTCAGTCGGCCAGCTCAACAGGAAGGACCTCAAGAAGCTGCGCAGCAAGATCGGCATGATCTTCCAGCATTACAACCTTGTCGACCGGCTGACCGTGATCGAGAACGTGCTGCACGGCAGACTCGGCTCCAAGTCCACTCTGGCAGGTGCGCTGGGTCGTTACAGCCGCGACGAGAAACAGCAGGCCATGGAGCTGATCACGACGCTGGGTCTTGCCGATCACGTCTACCAGCGCTGCGACCAGCTCAGCGGCGGGCAGAAGCAGCGGGTCGGCATTGCCCGGGCGCTGGTCCAGGACCCTAAGATGATTCTTTGCGACGAACCGATCGCCTCGCTGGATATGAGCGCCTCGAAGATCATCATGGAGCAGTTGAAAAGGTTTGCGAACGAGATGCACATCTCCCTGATCGTCAACCTGCACCAGGTGGATGTCGCCCTCAAATATTCGGACCGCATCCTGGGCGTCAACAAGGGCCGGCTCGTCTTCGACGGCGGCCCGGGCGAGCTTTCGTCCGAGCTGATCGCGGAGATCTACGGGACGGCATCGCCCGCCCCAAGGGCGAGATATGCCAGTTGATATCTTCGTCAAGCGTCGCAACGACAGGCTGCTCTTCTTCGCAGCCCTGGGCGTGCTGACCGCTGGTTCGATCGCCGTTACCAAGTATGACGCGGTTGCAGGCTTTACCAGTATCGGCAAGGCCCTCGTCTGGGGCGTGAGCAATTTCTATCCGGATGCCCACGCCCTGACGAAATTGCCGGACATCCTGCGGAAACTCCGGGATACCATTCTCATGTCGGTTGCGGCGACCACGGTCGCGGCGGTCTTCGCATTGATACTGGCCATGATTGGCTCCCGCACGACGCGCATCAACCCACTCTTCAGTGTCGTCGCCAGGGGCCTCGCCTCGGTCTTGCGCAACATCCCGCTGGTGGCGTGGGCCATGATCCTGATGCTGGCCTTCAGCCAGAGCCTGCTGACCGGCTATCTGGCGCTGTTCTTCGGCTCGCTTGGTTTTCTGACCAGAGCCTTCATCGAGACCATCGACGAGGCCAGTATCCACGCAGTGGAGGCGCTGCAGGCCACGGGCGCCAGTTACTCCTCGATCATCCTGCAGGCCGTCCTGCCATCGAGCCTGCCGCAGATGGTGAGCTGGCTGCTGTTCATGATCGATACAAACATCCGCGATGCCACCCTGGTCGGCCTGCTGACCGGAACGGGCGTCGGGTTTTCCTTCGACGTGTACTACAAGAGCTTCCATTTTCATGAGGCGAGCCTCGTGGTGATCATGATCGTGGTCACCATCATCTCCATCGAGATGATCTCGAACTATGTGCGAAGGACCGTCCTGTGACGCACCTGCAGGACGCCCTCAACAGCGCGGATCGGCTGACCGGCGGTGCCGTTGGCCAGGCCGCCCGCCTTCCGGCCAGCCCGCTGACCAAAGAGAAGATCGTCATCCGGCTCCTGCTGCTCGTGCTGGCGCTGACGACGATCTATGCTCTGCTGCACATCGACAATGGCGGTACCGATCTGGCCCAAGCCGTTTCCGACACGCTGGCCAATCTGAAGGTCATCTTCCTTCACCCCGGAGGTCCGCATCTTTCGTTCCTCAAGGCCCTTTACGAGGTGGTCATCACCCTGGGGCTGGCATTTCTGGCCACCTTGTTCGGAGGGTTTATTGCCCTGTTTCTTGGACTTCTAGGGGCTCAAAATCTGGCGCCGAAGCCCGTGACCAACGTCATCAAGGCCGTGGTCGCCTTCGTCCGGGCGGTGCCGACCATTCTTTGGGTGCTGATCTTCGCGGTGACTGCAGGGCTCGGCGCCACCGCAGCCGTCATCGGCATGACCTTCCACTCCATCAGTTACCTGACAAAAGCCTATGCCGAATCCTTCGAAGATCTCGATCGAAGCGTCATCGAGGCCCTCAAGGCCAGCGGCGCGAATTGGTGGCAGATCGTCTTCCAGGCGGTTATTCCATCGTCCTCCACCTATCTGTTGTCCTGGACTTTCCTGCGCTTCGAAATGAATTTCGCCAACGCCGTCGTGATGGGTGCCGCTGCCGGGGCATCCGGGGTCGGCTTCGATCTCTACATGGCGAGCGGATACTATTTCGACCTGCGGGAGGTCGGGCTGATCACTTATATCATCCTGGCGTTCGCCATCATCCTCGAGACAATCGCCACCAGGATGAAAAGCAAGATCAAGGATCATCGGGCTTGAGTTCAGGCGTCGCCAGATTTTGGCGAAGCCGCATATGGTGATCCACAGAGCGTTGCGATTGCTGCGCCTGCACAAGCTTGCCTTTTGTTTCGCTGTCACTAAAGTCTGTGCCGCCTGCCGGAACTTTCGCGATGCAGGCAGGTTTTTCGCGCAACTGCAGGAGTGTTTGTCCATGCGCGGCATCCGCTGGCTCGCCGTCGTTCCGTTTCTTGCCCTCATCATTGGTCCGTTCTTCGTCAACCAGGCGGACCCGCCCATCCTCGGCCTGCCGTTCCTGCTCGCCTGGATCGTGACGTGGATCCTGATCACCTCGCTGATCATGGCCGTGATCTACGCGGCCGATCCCGCCAACCGGGAGGAGAGGCCATGAACGGCGCGCTGCCCTTTATTGCTGCCGCCGCGCTGCTCGCGCTTGCGCTCGGCTTTCTCGCCCGCCGCGGCAAGGACATGAATCTCGAGCAGTGGACGGTCGGCGGCCGTGGCTTTGGCTCGATCTTCGTGTTCCTGCTGCTCGCAGGCGAAATCTACACCACCTTCACTTTCCTCGGCGGCAGCGGCTTCGCCTACGGGAAGGGCGCGCCGGCCTACTACATTCTCGCCTACGGCACGCTTGCCTACGTGCTCTCTTATTTCATGCTGCCGCCGATCTGGCGCTACGCCAAGGAGAACCGGCTCTACTCGCAGTCGGACTTCTTCGTGCGCAAATACGACAGTGCCGCGCTCGGCGTCCTCGTCGCGCTCGTCGACATCGTGGCGCTGATCCCTTACCTGGTGCTGCAGTTCAAGGGGCTCGGCATCATCGTCGAGATCGCGGGCTACGGCGCGATCTCCTCGACGGTTGCGATCTGGATCGGGGCCATCATCGTCGCCGCCTACGTCATGGTGTCGGGCGTGCACGGCTCGGCCTGGACCGCGGTCGCCAAGGACATCATGATCCTCGCTATCGTCGTCTTCCTCGGTCTCTATCTGCCTACTCATTATTACGGCGGGCTGGGACCGATGTTCGCGGCGATCGAGAAGGCCAAGCCCGGCTTCACCGTGCTGCCGGCGCACGGCGAGAGCCTGTGGTGGTTCTCCTCGACCGTATTGCTCACAGCGCTCGGCTTCTTCATGTGGCCGCACTCGTTCGGCTCGATCTACACCGCCAAGAGCGCCACGGTGATCCGCAAGAACGCGTTTCTGCTGCCGCTCTATCAGCTCATCCTCTTGTTCGTGTTTTTCGTCGGGTTTGCGGCGACCCTGCAAGTCCCGGGGCTCTCGGGACCCAACATCGACCTCGCGCTGTTCAAGCTGAGTGTGAAGACGTTCGATCCCTGGTTCGTCGGCGTGATCGGCGCGACCGGCGTGCTCACTGCGCTGGTGCCCGGCTCGATGATCCTGATGACCGCCGCGACCTTGATGGCCAACAACCTCTACCGCGCCGTCAATCCGTCGGCCGACGACCGGCAGATATCGCGGATCGCAAAGCTGCTGGTCCCGGTGGTGGCGCTGGTTGCGGTGTTCTTCACGCTCAAGGGCGGGCAGACCATCGTGGCACTCCTGCTCATGGGCTACAGCTTCGTGACCCAGCTGTTTCCCTCGCTCATACTCAGCCTTGCACAACGCAACATCGCAACCCGCGAGGGCGCGGCGGCGGGCATCATCGCCGGCGTCGCCACAGTCGCTGCCGTCAGCCTGAGCGGCGTGAACTTGCACAACCTGGCCTGGCTGCCGCCCGAGATCCAGGACCTCAACATCGGCATCGTCGCGCTCGGGGTGAACGTCATCGTGCTGATCGTGGTCAGCTTTGCGACGCGGCGCGCCGAGGCGCCGGCGGGAGCGGCCGCGGAGTAGGGGCGAATTCGCCGACGGCGTAATCCGCCACTTCCAGAGGTGGAAGTCATGCCCGCATGACGGCGGATTACGCGCAGCCTGTCATCGGGCGCGCGTGCGCGCGACCGGTTGCCAATCCGGCCGCTGCAGAACTTATTTGGGCGCTGCCGTTACTTCGTGCGCCGGCGCGTCGCCAAGATATTGGGCGAGTGTCGCCGTGGTTCGCTTCCAGGCATCATCGACATCGGCCGCGCGATAGTTCGCACCCTTGATGAAACCGTGCTCGGCGTCCGGGTAGACCACGAGATCCATCGATTTCCCAAGATCCTTTGCGGTCGCCTGCATCGATCGAATGGTTGCCACCAGGCAGCAATTCATGAATGTGTCCTTGGCACCGGCAAAGGCCAGCAGCGGAACCTGGAATTTGCCGACGAAGGACTTCATATCGGTGATCTTGGCGATGAACGAGGTCACCGGATAATAGGCGATGACCGTCGCCACCTGGTCAGGTTGGCGCTCCGCATAGGCCAGCGCATCACCGCCGCCCAATGAAAAGGCGATGACGGCGACCTTGCCAGGCTTGGCGTTCGCCGAGCCCTGCGCTGTTGCGATCGCTTTCGCGAGCCGATCGCCGCCCTGCTTGTCCTTTGTCGAGATCTGGCGGCCATCGATCAAGACGACATAGTAGCCGAGCTTCGCGACTTTTTCCGCAAAGGGCTTGTAGGCTGTAGCCCCGTCGACGCCGGAGAGCATGATCACGACGCGTCCACGACCCGAGGGTGGCGCCAGGTCGATTTCCGGTTCCGGCGCGCTCGCGAACAAGGCCTTGCCGACGCATTCGCGTGCTTTCGACATGATCGCATTGCGGCACCCCGGTATGTACTGCGCAGGCGGCCCTCCGCTCTTCATGACTTTGCTGCGCACGCATTCGCGCACCACCGGTGCGAACTTGCTGCGGCACTGCGCCTTCGCCTGGTCCTGCGTGAGCGCGCCAGCGTCGCCGATCGAAAGCCCCGCCAAAAAGATCGAAATGAGGAAAACGCAGGCTCTCGTCATGCCAACGGAATTCACAGCTTGCCCCCCGTTCAACTGGCGTGCCACCTCGCGCCCCGCGAGCACGAGTCACTCAGTCGCTGCAGCATGAGCAGCGCTGCGGTGAATGGCAATTCGACCTCAGGATGAAAAAAGCTTCATTGCGGACGCATGTCGCGTCCTCATCATCGGCAATCCGCCCCGCGCACTCTCCTGCGCCGCTAGGCTTTCTTCACATCCGCATGCTCGAGCCGCGCCAGGAGGCTCGATGTGTCCCAGCGCTTGCCGCCGATGCGTTCCACCTCGGAATAGAACTGGTCGACCAGCGCGGTCACCGGCAGGCTCGCGCCGTTGCGGCGGGCTTCGGCGAGCGAGATCGAGAGGTCCTTGCGCATCCATTCGACGGCGAAGCCGAAATCGTATTTGCCGTCATTCATGGTCTTGTAGCGGTTCTCCATCTGCCACGACTGCGCCGCGCCCTTGGAGATGGTGTCGATCACGTCGGGCACGCTCAACCCGCTCTTTTTCGCAAAGTGGATGCCTTCGGAAAGCCCCTGAACGAGTCCCGCGATGCAGATCTGGTTGACCATCTTGGTGAGCTGTCCGGCGCCGGCAGGGCCGAGCCGCTTGCACATCCGCGCATAGGCGTTCGCGATAATCGGCTCGGCACCGGCATAGGCGTCCGCCTCGCCGCCGCACATCACCGTCAGCACGCCATTCTCGGCGCCGGCCTGGCCACCGGAGACGGGGGCATCGACGAATTTGAAGTCGCCTTTTTTGGCGGCTGCGTCGAGTTCGCGGGCAACGTCGGCGGAAGCCGTGGTGTGATCGACAAAGGTCGCGCCTTTCTTCATGCCGGCGAAGGCGCCGTCGGGGCCGATCGTGACCGCGCGCAGATCATGGTCATTGCCGACGCAGCACATCACGAAATCCTGGCCCTCCGCGGCGGCTTTCGGGGTCGGCGCGGTCTTGCCGCCGAATTTCTCGGCCCATTGCTTGGCCTTGGATCCGGTGCGGTTATAGACCGTGACCTCGTGGCCACCCTTTTTCACGAGGTGTCCTGCCATGGGGAAACCCATGACGCCGAGACCGAGAAATGCGACTTTGGCCATATCTGCTACCTTGTTTGTAACCTTGGGGCGCGGCCTGCGTTCTGGCTTGAGGCCGGCGGCTTCGGAGGGGCCTGCACCATACCCCCTGTGCGCAGGAGGGCAACGGCTTCGTTGGGCGACGGCCCTGCGTTTTATGCTAGGATAGCACCCGCAACGAACTTCACAAAAAGGGGAGTGTTTCGCATGGGCATGAGCGTAGGCGTGCTCGACCATTTCAACATCCGTACCCGGAAGCTCGACGATACCGTCCGCTTCTATCAGGACGTGATGGGCCTGGAAAAAGGCCCGCGGCCGAACTTCGCTTTCCCGGGCGCCTGGATGTACTCGGAGGGCAAGGCGGTGGTGCACATCGTCGACATCTCCAGGACCGACGAGCCGCAGAAGCCGGATTCCGGCGTCGTCCATCACGTGGCTTTCGTCAGCCGGGGCTTTGACGGCATGAAGCAGCGCCTGAGCTCCAAGGGCATGCCTTTCGATGCCAGGCAGGTTCCGGGCGGCGAGCTCTGGCAGATCTTCGTCAATGACCCCAACGGCGTCATGATCGAGCTGAACTACGAGGCCGCCAAGGAAGAGAGCGTTTCGGCGCCAAAGGAGACGGCCCAGGATATCGGGACGAAACTGGCCTCCTGAGCCGGATCGCTCTATACGACGCATCACTAGCCTTACCTCTCCCCAGCGGGGAGAGGTCGGATTGCTCCTGGCGATGCGAAGCATCGTCCAGTGCAATCCGGGTGAGGGGCGCTGCCCGCGCGATAGAGCGCAACCCCTCACCCGGATTGCATCTGTCGATGTAATCCGACCTTTCCCTATGGGAGAGGTAAACCGAAATCGCGGCGAGCGCTTTCGTTCGCTCGTCCGAGGAGATGCATCGTGAGCGTCACGCAGCAACAGGTTCTGGATGCACTCGCCAAGGTGACGTCGCCGCGCGGCGTCGCCTTGACGGAGGCGGGGGTGCTGTCGGCGATCGCGGTCACCGACGGCAAGGTCTTCTTCTCCATCAACGTCGATGCCCACGAAGCGCGCGCCTGGGAGGACGTGCGCGCGCGAGCCGAAAGCGCGGTGCGCGCCATCCCCGGTGTCGCGACCGCGATGATTGCGCTCACGGCCGAACGCAAGCCGGGCAGTGCGCCGCCACCACCGCCGCGCAGGCCTGCAGGCGGCGTGCCGCCCGCTTCCGCGCACAGGCATCCGCCGCAACCTCCCGGTGGCTCGCCGATGTCGCGGCAGGCGCAAATCCCTGGCGTTGCCGCCGTGATCGCGGTCGCCTCGGGCAAGGGCGGGGTCGGCAAGTCCACGACCGCGCTCAACCTCGCGCTCGGCCTGCGCGACCTCGGGTTGAAGGTCGGGCTGCTCGACGCCGATATCTACGGCCCGTCGATGCCGCGGCTTACCGGCATCCGCAACAAGCCCGAGCTCACCGACGACAAGAAGATGATCCCGATCGAACGCTTCGGGCTTTCGATCATGTCGATCGGCTTTTTGGTCGAAGAAGATACCGCGATGATCTGGCGCGGCCCGATGGTGATGTCGGCGATCACCCAGATGCTGCGCGATGTCCTCTGGGGCACGCTCGACGTGCTCGTCGTCGACATGCCGCCGGGCACCGGCGATGCGCAGCTCACGCTCGCGCAGAACGTGCCGCTCAAGGGCGCCGTCATCATCTCGACGCCGCAGGACCTGTCGTTGATCGATGCGCGGCGGGGACTTGCAATGTTCAAGAAGGTCAACGTGCCCGTGCTCGGCATCGTCGAGAACATGAGCTATTTCCAGTGCCCGCATTGCGGCGAGCGAAGCGACATTTTCGGCCATGGGGGCGCGCGGCACGAGGCCGAGCGGCTCGGCGTGCCGTTCCTCGGCGAGGTGCCGCTGCACATCGCGATTCGCACGACGTCCGATTCCGGCAATCCCGTGGTGGTCAGCGAGCCCGACGGGCCGCACGCGGCGATCTACCGCGCCATTGGCCAAAAGGTTCGCGATCAGCTTCAAGGCGCAATCGCGGCCGCCTGAATCGGCGCTCGACGCAAATCTACCTTTGGGTGATATGCGACTTTCGTACAGTGTCATGCCTTTGTCGCGTTTTCGCCTGTCCCCATCCGTGTTAAGCCCCGCGGCCGAAAGCGCCTTCGTTGTGCTGCAGACATGCGTCGCGGAAAGAGGGTCAGCCGAGCAACGTGGGGACACGCCCCGAGCCAAGGAGATGCGTTAGATGAAGCGTCGTGATTTTTTGAAGGTTTCCGCAACCGGGGCCGCAGCGGCTGCGGTCGCCGCGCCGGCGATTGCGCAGTCGTCGCCGGAAATCAAATGGCGCATGACGTCGAGCTTCCCGAAGTCACTTGATACGATCTACGGCGGCTCGGAGATCTTCGCCAAATACGTCTCCGACATGACCGACGGAAAATTCCAGATCCAGATCTTTGCCGCCGGCGAAATCGTGCCGGGTCTGCAGGCGCTGGACGCCACTTCGAACGGCACCGTGGAGATGAGCCACACGGTGTCGTACTACTATGTCGGCAAGGACCCGACCTTTGCGATCTACGCCTCGGTGCCGTTCGGCCTCAACGCGCGCATGCAGAACTCGTGGTGGTACCAGGGCGGCGGCCAGGAGCTCGGCAACGAGTTCTTCAAGAAGTTTTCCGTGATCGGCTTCCCCTGCGGCAACACCGGCACGCAGATGGGTGGCTGGTTCCGCAAGGAGATCAAGACCGTTGCCGATCTCTCCGGCTTGAAATTCCGCATCGGCGGCATCGCGGGCCAGGTGCTGCAAAAGGTCGGCGTGGTGCCGCAGCAGCTCGCCGGCGGCGACATCTATCCGGCGCTGGAGAAGGGCACCATCGACGGCGCCGAATGGGTTGGCCCCTATGACGACGAGAAGCTCGGCTTTCAGAAGGTCGCGAAATTCTACTACTACCCGGGCTTCTGGGAAGGCGGCCCGACCGTGCACGCTTACTGCAACATCGACAAATGGAATTCGCTGCCGAAGAACTATCAGGCGATCGTCAACGCAGCAGCCTCCTATGCCAATACCTGGATGGCGGCGCGCTATGACATGCAGAATCCGTCGGCGCTGAAGCGGCTGGTCGCCGGCGGCACCCAGCTTCGTCCCTTCACCAACGAGGTGCTGGAAGCCTGCCTGAAGGCGACAAACGAATTATGGGCGGAGATCTCGGCCAAGAACGCCGACTTCAAGAAGTCGATCGACGCAATGCAGGCCTACCGCTCCGACGAATATCTGTGGTGGCAGGTTGCCGAATATACCTTCGACAGCTTCATGATCCGCTCGCGCACTCGCGGTTGATCCCGACCATCGGAAAGCGCCCCGGCAAGCCTTAAGTCGAAGCCCGGCCTCTCGGCGAGGTCGGGCTTTTTTGCGCGTGCAGGGATGGAAATTGGAACCCGATTGTTCCATGCTGGCGACAAGCCTCGTCAAAAAGGCCGCTAAACGCAATCTCACCAAGGGGGTATTCATGAGACGTCGAGACTTCATCAAGGTCAGCGGGCTGGCCGCGGCAGGCGCCGCCAGCATCGCAGCGCCGGCGATTGCCCAAAGTATGCCCGAGCTCAAATGGCGCATGACGGCGAGCTGGCCCAAGTCGCTGGATACGCTGTATGGCGGCGCCGACATCATGGCGAAGGCAGTCGCAGAGGCCACCGACAACAAATTCCAGATCCAGCTTTTCGCCGCCGGCGAAATCGTTCCCGGCCTGCAGGTGCTCGATGCCGTGCAGAACGGCACTGTCGAGATGGGGCATACCGCGTCGTACTATTACTTCGGCAAGGATCCAACCTTCGCCTTCGGTTCGTGCGTGCCGTTCGGGCCGAACATGCGACTGAATCAGGGCTGGTACGTGCTTGGCGGCGGCCGGGAAGTGCTCAACGAGTTCTACAAAAGCTACAATGTGATCTCTTTGCTCGCGGGCAATACCGGCGCTCAGATGGGCGGCTGGTTCCGCAAGGAGATAAAGACCGTCGACGATCTGAAGGGCCTGAAATTCCGCATCGGCGGCTTTGCTGGAAGAGTCATGCAGAAGCTCGGCGCCGTGCCGCAGCAGCTTGCCGGCGGCGACATCTATCCGGCGCTGGAAAAGGGCACGATCGACGGTGCGGAATGGGTTGGTCCCTATGACGACGAGAAGCTGGGCTTCTACAAGGTGGCACCGCACTACTACACACCCGGCTGGTGGGAGGGCGGCCCGATCCTGCTCGCCATGGTCAACCTGGATAAATGGAACGCGCTGCCCAAGCACTATCAGAACGTGCTCATCCAGGCCGGCCATCTCTCCAACAACTGGATGATGGCACGCTACGATCAGGCCAATCCGACGGCGTTGAAGCGGCTGCTGGCCAACGGGACCAAGCTGCACGCCTTCTCGCCGGCGATCATGGAGGCTTCGTTCAAGGCCGCGATGGAACTGCATCGCGAAGTGTCGGCGAGCAATGCCAACTTCAAGAAGGTCTACGAGTCGCTGATGTCGTTCGCGAACGACGGCTATCAATGGTACCGGGTGGCCGAACTCACCTTCGACAGCTTCATGACGGGGCACACGCTCAGCCTGAGTTGATCTCACAGGGCCCGAAAGCCAAGGAAAAACCCCCGGGCGCGCCAAGGGCCCGGGGGTTTACTTTGCTTCGCGACGTGCCCGCGCTACTGCTTCGGCGGGCCGAAATCCAGCGGCGGCAGCTCGATCTGCGGCACCTCGATCTTGACCTTGTTGAGGTCGACATTGACGGGCTTGTCGAGTAGGCCCGTCACCGTCCAGGGGAAGGCGATCACGAGCAGCACCATCATCGCCTGCAGCCCGATCCAGGGCATGGCGCCCCAATAGATGTCGGAGCTCTTCACTTCCTTCGGCGCCACGCCGCGCAGGTAGAACAGCGCAAATCCGAACGGCGGATGCAGGAACGAGGTCTGCATGTTGACGCAGAGCATGACGCCGAACCAGATCAGCGCCGGGCCGTCGCCCACCACCGGCCCCAGGATCTTCTGCGCGATCGGTGCGATCATCGGCAGGATGATGAAGGCGATCTCGAAGAAGTCGAGGAAGAACGCCACGAAGAAGATGAAGACGTTGATGAAGAGCAGGAAGCCCCAGGCGCCGCCGGGCAGCGACGTCAGGAGGTGTTCGAGCCACTCGCCGCCGTTGACGCCAAGGAACACAACAGAGAAGCAGGTCGAGCCGATCAGGATGAAGGTGACCATGCAGGTGATGCGCATGGTGGTCTGATAGCCCTGCTTGATCAAATCGCGCAGGTCGGGAATGCGCGCGGCCTCGATGCAGATCCAGGCGACCGCCAGATAGGTGATGGCGAAGGCGAGCTTGAAGACGAGATTGGCCTCAGTGTAGAGCATCGCCACGATCGTGCCGATGCCGGCCGCGATTACGCCGATGATCAAGAACTTGCTGCCCGCGGAGGAGAAATCCTTGTGATGGATCGCGGCCAGCACGATGGCGCCGACCGCGCCCATGGCGCCGGCTTCGGTCGGCGTCGCGAGCCCCATCATCATGGTGCCGAGCACGACGAAGATCAGAACGGCGGAGGGGATGATGCCCATCAGGCACTTCTTCCACAGCGCCCAGCCGGTCAGCGTGCGCGCTTCCTTCGGCACCGGCGGTACATGGTTCGGCTTGAAGACGCCAAGCACGAAGGTGTAGCCGGCGAACAGCAGGATCTGGAAGACCGACGGTCCCCAGGCGCCGAGATACATGTCGCCGACCGATTTGCCGAGCTGGTCGGCGAGCACGATCAGCACCAGCGACGGCGGCACGAGCTGGGTGATGGTGCCGGAGGCCGCCAGCACGCCGGTGATGTAGCGCATGTTGTAACCGTAGCGGATCATCACCGGCATCGAGATCAGCGCCATGGCGATCACCTGCGCCGCCACCGTTCCGGTGATGGCGCCGAGGATGAAGCCGACGATGATGACGGAATAGCCGAGGCCGCCGCGGATCGGGCCGAACAACTGGCCCATCGAATCGAGCATGTCCTCGGCAAGCCCGCACCGCTCCAGCACGGAGCCCATGAAGGTGAAGAAGGGGATCGCGAGCAACAGCTCGTTGGAAAGCACGCTGCCGAACACGCGGCCCGGGATCGCCTGCAGGAAGTTCAGGTCGAAGAAGCCGAGGTGGATCGCGAGAAAGCCGAAGGAGAGCCCGACCGCAGCCAGCGTGAACGCCACGGGAAAGCCGATCAGCATCGCCAGAACCAGGCCGCCGAACATCAGGGGCGGCATCATCTCCAGCGTGATCATTGCGTCGGCCTCTCGTATTTCGCGTCGATGGTGACGGTGCCCTGCAGCGCCGCGGCACGCTTGATCACCTCGGAGACGCCTTGCAGCGCCAGCATGACGAAGCCGGAGGGGATCACGAACTTGATCGGCCAGCGGATCAGGCCGCCGGCGTTGCCCGACATTTCGCCGACCGAGTAGGACTGCATGAAGAAGGGCCAGGACAGATAGGAGAGCAGGAGACAGGCCGGAATCAGGAAGAACAGCGTGCCGATCAGGTCGAGCCAGAGCTGGCCGCGCTCGGAGAGGAACAGATAGAAGATCTCGACCCGCACATGCTCGTTGCGCTTGAAGGTATAGGAGGAGCCGAACATCACCACGACGGCGAACATGTACCACTGCAGTTCCAGCCAGCCGTTGGACGAGTAGTCGAAGGCGTAGCGGATCATCGCGTTGCCGGCGCTGACCAGGCAGGACAGCAAGATGAGCAGATTACAGATGTAGCCGATCTTTTCGTTGAGCTGGTCGATGGCCGTACTGAGAGCCAACAATGGACGCATCATGTTCTCCGCGGCGTCGCCGTTGCCGGGCGCGCCGATTAGCTTCACCAGGACATTGCTTCGCCGTCGCGCGACAAACGCATGCGGTCGCGGCTCGTCATCAGGAGCGATTGCAAGGCTAGTCCTCCCCAGGCTTTTGCCGTCTTGGCTGCGCGGAAAGCGCGCAGCGGCCCATCCGGCCGCGCAGGCATCAAAAGCCGGGGCGCACCATTTCAGCGCGCTTTGGCGCCGTCAATCGGAAAATCGACAGATTGACGGAGGTTCAAGCCGTTGGAGCGCCTTGGTGAATTCGTCGCATCCGGGAATATACGGGACGAAGCGGTTTTAGCCCCCGGTGACGCTCATGTGCCGGCTGACGCTTGGGCGGTTGTGGCGGCGATCGATGATGAAGTCGTGGCCCTTGGGCTTGAGGCCAATGGCGCGGTCGATCGCGGCGGCGAGCAGTTCGTCGCTTGGGGAGGCGCGCAGCGGCTTGCGCAAATCGGAGGCATCTTCCTGGCCGAGGCAGGTGTGCAGCGTACCCGTGCAGGTGATGCGCACGCGGTTGCAGGACTCGCAGAAATTATGCGTCATCGGTGTGATGAAGCCGAGCTTGCCGCCGGTCTCGGCGACGCGGACATAGCGCGCCGGCCCGCCGGTGCTCTCGTCGAGATCGGTGAGGGTGAACTGCTTGGCGAGCCGCGCACGCACGAGCGACAACGGCACATACTGGTCGATGCGGCCTGCACCGATCTCGCCCATCGGCATCACCTCGATCAGCGTGAGCGCCATGCCGTGGCCATGCGCCCACTGCATCAGCGCGGGAATTTCCTCCTCGTTGAGGTTCTTCAGCGCCACCGCGTTGATCTTCACCGCAAGACCGGCCTTGCGCGCGGCTTCGATGCCGGAGAGCACCTTGTCGAGCTCGCCCCAGCGGGTGATGGCGCGGAATTTCGCCGCATCCAGCGTATCGAGCGAGACGTTGATGCGCCGCATGCCGCAATCGGCGAGCTCCTGCGCAAAGCGCGCAAGCTGGGTGCCGTTGGTCGTCATGGTCAATTCACTGAGCGCGCCGGTCGCAAGGTGCCGCGACAGCGAGCGCACCAGCGACATGAGGTTGCGGCGCACCAGGGGCTCGCCGCCGGTGAGCCGCAGCTTCTTCACCCCCTTGGCGATGAAGGCCGCGCAGAGCCGGTCAAGCTCTTCCAGCGTGAGCAGGTCGACCTTGGGCAGGAAGGTCATGTCTTCCGACATGCAGTAGAAGCAGCGCAGATCGCAGCGATCGGTCACCGAAACCCGCAAGTAGCTGATGGTCCGCCCGAATGGATCGGTCATCGGTCGGTGCAGCGAAGGAAGGGGACCCGGTCCGTTCATGCGAAAGCCTTGCGCAAAGCCGTAGATGGAGCCACCACACGCCGGGCGCGGCGGCCGTCACAATGTAAGCATGACGGGGTCGTGCGACAATCCGCAAAGGTTCCCCGGAAGGCGGCTTTTCGGCCTGGTGCGGCGCGCCGGCTTACTGCTTCGGCGCGTTCGGGTCCGGGAACGGCGATTGAGCCGCCGGCGCGGTCGAGGCCGCCGCAGGCTTCGGCTTCTTCACGCGTTTCGCCTTCATGCCTTTGTGTCGCGCCGGGACGGCAGGCTGCAGTTCCACAAACACCGGATTGGGATCGGTCACCGTGGTGGCGGGGTTGGAGAAGTCCCCGGGATTGCGGACGACCGACACCTGGACGGTCGCCGGCTGGAACTTGTTCAGCGCATAGGAGACGGAGAAATTGTTGCTGTCAGGGGCCGGCACGGAGACGGAGCAGGGCGTCTTGCAGCCCGGTCCCAATGACGTCGTGGCCTCAGCGCCGGGCGGCTGCGATTCAAGCTGCACCTGGACCGAGGGCGGCGTGGATTTGAAATAGTCGCCGAGTGAGAATGACGAGCAGCCGCCAAGGCTTGCGCCCGCTATGGCAATTACAATGACTCGACGCATGCTGAAGTCCGCCAACTCACCCTGTGGCCATACGGCCACGTTCCCCTCGCCGACATTAGGAGCCTGATGCCCCCCAGGCAACCATCCGCCGGCACATCGTTAATTAATGGTTAACGGCCGCGAGGGTACATTAAACCATCAACATTTCAACAGCTTATACCGAGAGAAAGCGCGAGTTGAGTTCCCCCACGGCGGCCGGCAGATCGCGCATGTGATTGATCAGCAGGTCTGGCTTGAGCTCGGCAATCGGCACGTCCGTGTAGCCAAAACTGACGCCGATCACGGGAACGCCGGCACGGCGCGCGACACCGATGTCGGTGCCGGCATCACCCACCATGATGGTCGACGACAATGTGCCGCCGGCGCGCGCCACCGTCTGTTTCAGGATCGCGGGATCGGGCTTGGCCACGCCAAACGTGTCGGCGCCGCAGATCGCGGCAAAGCGGCCGCTCAATCCCAATTCGTCAAGCAGGCGCTTCGACAGAAATTCCAGCTTGTTGGTGCAAACCGCGAGCCGGCAGCCATTTTCGGTGAGATCGTCGAGCGCGCGCTCGAGCCCCTCGAACGGGCGCGAGGTGACCGCGATGTGGGAGGCGTAGTAATCGATGAAATCCGTGGTCAAGCGGTCGATCTCCTTGACCGTCATGACGCGGCCCTCGGATTCAAGCCCGCGTTCGATCAGCTTGCGCGCGCCGGCGCCGATCAGGTTGCGCGCCGATTGCAGCGGCATCGGCGGCAGGCCTTCACGCTCGAGCACGAAATTGAGTGCGCTGATGAGGTCGGGCGCCGTATCGACCAGCGTGCCGTCGAGATCGAAGACGATGGTGGGGGATTGTGTCATGGTGCAGCGCTATCGGTCCCGGCGTGATCATGCAAGGTCGGCGCGTTGGACATCGGTGGAAACTCAAAACGGTGCGGGAGGAATTTCATGCGGGAGCTCAGGGGCAAGGCGGCATTCATCACCGGCGGGGCTTCCGGCATCGGGCTTGCCATGGGCAGGGCGTTCGCCGAATGCGGCATGAAGGTGATGCTCGCCGACATCGAGCAGGGCGCGTTGGACCGGGCATGCAGGGATTTGAGTGGATTGGGCGCTGACGTGCGCGGCGTCGCCTGCGACGTTGCCGATCCCGACAGCGTCGATCGCGCCGCAGAGGCGACGTTTGCGGCCTTCGGCAACGTGCATGTCCTCTGCAACAATGCCGGCGTCGCCTCCGGCGGCGGTATCGACACGATCTCGATCGACAATTGGCGCTGGGTGGTCGATGTCAACCTGATGGGCGTGGTGTACGGCATCCGCTCATTCCTGCCGCATATGCGCGCGCACGGCGAAGGCGGCCACATCGTCAACACCGCCTCTATGGCCGGTATGATCAACGGCATGGGTTTCAGCCCCTATGCCGCGACCAAGTTCGCGGTGGTCTCGATGTCGGAGGGACTTGCGCTGCAGCTTCAGCCGCACGGCATTGGCGTCAGCGTGCTCTGCCCGGCCTATGTGCGCACCAGGATCGGCGAGAGCGGGCGCAATCGCACGGAGCGCTACGGCAAGGCCCAGCGGCTCGACCCGAACAGTCCGGCCGCCGCGCTCGTCGCCGAGGTGGCCCGGCTGATCGAAGCCGGCCTCGATCCGGCCGAGGTGGCAAAGCGCGTTCTCGCCGCGATCCGGGAGGACCAGCTTTACATCTTCACCCACCCAAACATGCGCGAATGGACCGACGGGCGCTTTGCTGCGATCCAGGCCGCCATGGACGGCGTGACGGCGCCTTAGCCAAAAAGGTACGGGAACGGACCGATTTCCGGCTGTTCCCAGCCGTCAAACGAGGCTAGAACCCCGCCCAAATCGTTCCGGGGTGGGCTCTCACGTGACCATGGAAGCGCTGAAACGGCAGGCGGCGGCGCGCGCGCTGGAAGAGGTACGCGACGGCATGCGGCTGGGCCTGGGCACCGGTTCGACCGCGAAGCACTTCGTCGAGCTTCTGGGCGAGAAGGTACGCGCCGGACTCAAGGTCGTAGGCGTGCCGACCTCGGAGGCGACCCGCGCGCAAGCGGAAAGCTGCGGCATCGCGCTGACCACGCTCGACGATATCGACCGGCTTGACCTCACCATCGACGGCGCTGATGAGATCGACCCCGCGCTCAACCTGATCAAGGGCGGCGGCGGCGCGCTGCTTCGGGAAAAGATCGTGGCCGCCGCCTCGGACCGCATGATTGTCATCGCCGATGACAGCAAATGGGTCGAAGTTCTGGGACGGTTCCCGCTGCCGGTCGAGGTGATCCCCTTCGGGCTGGCCGCGACCCGGCGCGGCATAGCCAAAGCCTTTGCGGAATGCGGCGTTTCCGGCGAAATGGTGCTCCGCAAGCGGCGGGACGGCCACGTTTTTGTCACTGATGGCGGCCACTGGATTATCGACGCCCATTTGGGACGCATCGGTGATGCGGTGCGCCTGGCGGGCCTGCTTTGCGCGATACCGGGCGTCGTCGAGCATGGGCTGTTCACGAAGCTGGCGAGTGTGGCCGTACTGGCGGGCGGGCAAGGAATTCGCGTTGTCGAGCGGCAGTAACGCCGTAAATCCAAGGAGAAGCGGAATGAAGAGCGTTTTCGGAATCCTGCCGGCTGCAGGTCTTGCGGTGGGACTGGCATTGGCATCGTTGCCGGCCAACGGACAGCAACCGCAGGCCCCGATCCCAGGGTTGAAGCCGGCCACGCCCGCCTGCGTGGCTGCGGCCAAGGAGATCCTGCAGATGAAGCATGCCGGCGCCATGTACGCCAACGCCGTTCCCAACATCGTGCATCAGACGAAGGATCAAATCCTCTCGACCAACCTCAACTATCAGAAGGACCTCAATGAGGTTGAGGTGATTGTCGCCAAGAAGCTTGCCGGCCGTGAACAGGAAATCGGCGAAGGCATGGCGCAAATCTATTGCAACATGTTCACCGAGCAGGAGCTGAAGGATCTTGTAGTCTTCTACAAGTCGCCGCTCGGCCAGAAACTGCTGACCGCCGAACCCCAGGCAATCCAGACCAGCATGAACTATATGACGAACTGGGCGCAGAATTTTGCCACCATCGTCAACGGCGAATTCCGCGCCGAAATGCGCAAGCGGGGCAAGCAGATCTGACCGCACGTTGCAGTGAAGGTCGAGGTGAAAGATGGCTGAGTTCGACGTCGACCTGTTTGTGATCGGAGGCGGTTCGGGTGGCGTGCGCGCCGCCCGCATTGCGGCCGGTCATGGCGCCCGCGTCATGATCGCCGAAGAGTACCGGATGGGCGGCACCTGCGTGATCCGCGGCTGCGTGCCGAAAAAGCTGTTCGTGCTCGGCTCCCACGTCCATCAGGAGATCGAGGACGCTGCGGGCTTCGGCTGGACCATTCCCACTTCGACCTTCGACTGGCCGACATTGATCGCCAACAAGGACAAGGAAATCGCTCGCCTCGAAGCGGCCTACACCGCCAATGTCGAGAAATCGGGCGCCGAGGTGTTGAAGACCCGGGCGGTGCTGAAGGATGCACACACCGTTCGTCTCGCCGACGGCAAGACCGTGAGGGCGCGCACCATCCTGATCGCGACCGGCGGGGCGCCGAACCACGGCCCCGTCATTCCCGGCATCGAGCATGTGATTTCCTCGAACGAGGCGTTTCATTTGCCCGAACTGCCGAAGCGCATCGTGATCCAGGGCGGCGGCTATATCGCGCTGGAATTTGCCTGCATTTTCGCGGGCTACGGCTCCGATGTGACGGTGATCTATCGCGGCGACAACATCCTGCGCGGCTTCGACGACGACGTCCGCAGCCACGTGCGCACCGAGATGGAAAAAGCGGGCATCACCATCCTGACCGGCTGCACCGTCACCAGGGTCGACAAGCACGGCAAGGATTTCACCTCGCATCTCTCGAGCGGATCGAGCCTCGCCTCCGACCAGGTGATGTTTGCGATCGGCCGCCATCCCAATGTCGCCAATCTCGGCCTGGAAACAGCCGGCGTCGCCATCAATCCGCATAATGGCGGGATCGCGGTCGATGCCTGGTCGAGAAGCTCGGTGGCGAACATCTATGCGATCGGCGACGTCACGCACCGTTTCAACCTGACGCCGGTCGCGATCCGCGAGGGCCATGCCTTTGCCGACACCGTGTTCGGCAAGCGGCCGGTTCAGGTCGACCATGCCAGCATCCCGACCGCGGTGTTCTCGCAGCCCGAAGTCGGCACGGTGGGGCTGACGGAGGCCCAGGCCCGCGCCCAGTTCAGTCACGTCGATATCTACAAGACGACGTTCCGGCCGATCAAAGCCACCATGTCCGGCCGCGACACGCGCGTCCTGATGAAGCTCGTGGTCGATGGCGTGAGCGACCGCGTGCTCGGCTGCCACATCGTCGGGGACGCCGCCGCCGAGACCATCCAGGCGGTCGCCATCGCCGTGAAGATGAAGGCGACCAAGGCTGATTTCGACGCGACCATCGCCTTGCATCCGACCGCGGCCGAGGAACTCGTGACCATGCGCACGCCCACCGCGCGACATGTGCGCGAGGCAGCGGCGGAGTAGGGGTGCCGGCGTCTTCGCGAAGTTGTGTTGTCGCCGACTTGCGTCCAGGCGTCGTCGTCGCGTGTAAAATTGCGTCGTGCAATCATCGCCAAATATGTGACTACTGACGATTGAGTTTGTCTTGATGACAAACTCAACGCTCAGGACTAGCCTCCCTCAAAATCAAAACGCACGGGAGGATGGCATGCAAGACGCAACTGTTGCAGCACGTGCTTCTGACACGGCAAGCAGCGCAACAACGCAAGTTGTCGACGTCGCGGTCGTAGGCGCCGGCTTTGCCGGCCTCTATCTCCTGCATCGCCTGCGCAAGGCCGGTTTTTCGGCAGTCGTGCTGGAGGAGGCCGGTGATGTCGGCGGCACCTGGTACTGGAACCGCTATCCCGGCGCGCGCTGCGACATCCAGACCATCGACTACGGCTACACCTTCGATCCGGAGCTGGACAAGGCATGGACGTGGTCGGAGAAATACGCAACCCAGCCCGAAATCCTGCGCTATCTCGGCTTCGTCGCCGACCGTCATGATCTGAGGCGCGACATTCGCTTCGGCACCAAGGTGAAGGCCGCGAATTGGGATGAGGCGAACGAGCGCTGGCAGCTTGCGACCGACAACGGCGCTGGCGTGTCCTGCCGTCATTATATCATGGCGACCGGTTGTCTATCGGCGCCGAAGCCGCCGGAGATCGATGGCGTCAAGGATTTCAAGGGCGAGGTCTATTTCACCGGCCGCTGGCCGCATGACGGCGTCGACCTCAAGGGCAAGCGCGTCGCCGTGATCGGCACGGGCTCCTCGGGCATCCAGTCGATTCCGATGATCGCCCAAGAGGCAGCGCAACTCACGGTGTTCCAGCGCACGCCGAACTTTGCGCTTCCCGCGCATAACGGTGTTCAGCCGGCCGATCGCAAGACCTACTTCGAAGGTGACCGCGCCGCCTATCGCGAGCAGGCGCGCTGGTCGATGGCCGGCGTGCCGTATCCGCAGCAGACGGCGGTGAGCTGGCAATTGAGCGATGCCGAGCGCCGCGAGCGGTTCGAGACGGCGTGGGCGGCTGGCGATCTCGTCCACATCCTGACCCAGCTCTGGGCCGATCAGGGTGTCGACGTCGATGGCAACCGGCTCGTCGCCGATCTCATTCGCGAAAAGATCCGCGCTGTTGTGAAGGATCCGGAGATCGCGGCGGCGCTGACCCCGCACGACCATCCGTTCGGCGCCAAGCGTCCCTGTCTCGATACCAACTACTACGCGACCTATAACCGCCCCAACGTCACTTTGGTGAACTTGCGGCAGGAGCCGATCAAGGCGATCACCGCCAAAGGCATCACCACGGACAAGCGCAGCTTCGACGTCGATGTCATCGTGTTCGCGACCGGCTTCGACGCCATGACCGGCGCCATCATGGCCGTGCATCCGATCACGGGCCGCGCCGGCAAATCGCTCGGTAACGTCTGGGCGGGCGGCCCGAAGTCTTATCTCGGCGTCACGGTGGCCGGCTTCCCCAACCTGTTCATGATCACGGGACCCGGCAGCCCCTCGGTGCTGTCGAACATGGCGGTCTCGATCGAGCAGCATGCCGACTGGGTCGTCGACCGCCTGATCGCGATGCGCGATGCGGGATTTACGACCGTGGAGGCGACCGAAGCGGCGCAGGACGGCTGGGCGCAGCATATGGCCGACTGCTCGATGCTCACGCTGCATCGGCTGGCCAACACCTGGTACACCGGCGCCAATGTGCCGGGGAAGGCGTGGGGCGTGATGCCTTATACCGGCGGCGTCGGGCCTTATCGCAGCATCTGCAACGAGGTCGTCGCCCGCGGCATGCTCGGCTTCCGCCTCACCGGTCCCAACGTTGCCGAGCAATGCAATGACGGCGAGGTGGTGCGGCTGCAGCCGGACGTGCGGCTGGTGTTGAACATGCTCGCCGAGATGAACCTGCCGCCGATCGAGACGATGGGCGCACAGGGCGCGCGCGACTTCGTCAACGAGTTCAACAAGGGCCGGCCGGCGGGAAGGCCGGTCGGCGAGGTCGGCGACGGCTTGCTTCAGGGCGCCGACGGTCCGTTGCCCTACAAGCTCTATCGGCCGGCGACGCCGGGGCCGCATCCGATCGTGGTGTATTTCCACGGCGGCGGCTGGGTGCTGGGCGATGAGCAGTCCGACGATCCCTTCTGCCGCGATATGTGCCGCCGCACCGGCATGATCGTCGTCAGCGTCGGCTACCGTCATGCGCCGGAGCATCGCTTCCCGGCGGCGGCGGAAGATGGCTACGCGGCGACGCGCTGGATCGCCGAGCATGCGAGCGAGCTCGGCGGCAGGCCTGGACCGGTGCTGGTTGCGGGCTGGAGCGCCGGCGGCAACATCGCGGCCGTGACGTGTCAGCTCGCGCGCGATCGCGGCGGGCCGCAGATCGCGGGCCAGTTGCTGGTGAGCCCGGTCACCGATTGCACCTTCGACCGGCCGTCCTATGTCGACAATGCGACCGGCTACTTCCTGACGCGCGGGCTGATGTACTGGTTCTGGGACATCTATTGCTCGCCCGCCGACCGCACCGATCCGCGTGTCTCGCCGCTGCGCGGCAAGCTCGAAGGCCTGCCTCCCGCGTTCGTGGTCACCTCTGAGTTCGATCCGCTGCGCGACGAGGGCATCGCCTATGCCGAGGCGCTCGCGAAGGCGGGCGTTGCGGTCGAGCAGCTTCAGGCGCGCGGCCATTTCCACTCGTCCTTCACCATGGTCGACGTGGTCATCACCGGCGTCAGCGGCCGTGTGAAGATGGCGCAAGCCTTGCGCGGCTTCGCCGGGCTGCCGAAAGAGCAGGGCGAGGCGCCAAGGCCGATCGAGGTCAACGTCGCCGCGAAGTAGCGCTGATTTCGCGCAAGCGAGCGGTCGGCCGCCCGATCGCTCGTGATGCAACGCTTGCAACCGGACGACAGGTTAAAGGTATTGATTTGACTTGAAGGTGGGTGTTCTGCCGGGATCGCCAATCCGGCCGGGTCGCTTCCTAACCAATCATTCAGTCCGGTCGGGTCTTCGTCGCGTCCTCCTGCGGTTTCCGACGTACAACGGTTACGTCCGGCAGACGGTACAGCCGCAATTCAGGATTGAGGTAAGCGTGACTCGGTGGCGAGGGTGCGGACGACCATACCAGTTCGGCACGTGCGAAGAGGTCCTCGTAAAACCGCCTATGCTGGGCGACCTGGTTGGCTCCTTCGGACGAGGTCGAATGAACGCCGGGACGGAAATATCGCTCGTATTTCGGTTCTGCGACCGCCACGTAGTCAACACCCGACATCTTTAATTGCTCGAACGTCGGCGCACGGTCGGCCACCGAGCCCACTCTGATGATTCGTGCCGCGATTCTGTTCTGCGTTGGATAGCGCCAACTGTCGCCTGCGCCCTCGAGCACGGTGAAATCCTCCGCCAGGATCGCCGCCTGCTCCTCGACGTGACTGGCGACCCATTCACGGAGGCGCTGACGGCTGTCATCGGCAAACTGCTTGTTGAAGCGCCAAACCTGCGCTCCTTGAACTGCAACAATGAGGACAACGCAGCCTGCGAACGCAGCCGATTTGAACCAAATCGGCCGTTCGAGTCGCTGCAAAGCGGAGTTCATCATCTGGCCGGCAACAAAGTAGCCGAGGACGGTTACCGGCAGTGCGTAGCGCGGGAATGGAAACGCGCTCCAGCTCAGCACGAGCGCAAAGGTCAGAAGAAACACCCCGCCGACCATTTCCGAAAGAGCCAGGGCCCGCGGCCGTACCAGCAATAGCAGCGTGGCGACGGCAACAAAGGCCCATGCATCAGGCAGCAGTTCAGAAACGCTCACTCGCAGCAAGAAGGCATTCGGAACCCCAAGCGCCAGGCCATCGTGACCTGTTGTCGCGTGGAAGAATTCGCCGACCACCCTTTGTGACGCTGCCGGAGTGAGCATCACCAGGTCTTGGAATGCTCGGAAATTGACCATCAGCGTGACGGCGGCTGCGGGCACGGCAAATGCAACGAAGCGCCGCATCAGGCCGCGGGGCTCCATCCTTGGCGCGACGAGAAGGGCCGCCAGGCACGGGAGTGCGGCGGCTACGCCCACATACTTGCCACTGGTCGCGGCAGCGAATCCGGTCCCCATCACCGCCGCCGCCAACCATTGCATCTGCGGGCGTGTGGCGCTCAAAAGCCAGCTCGCGCCCGCGATTGCTATTCCCAACCCGGCGAGGAGGGCTGTGTCCTCCTTGAAAAAATGTGCGTACACGGCCAAAGCCGGGCACAGCGCCACCATCCCGCCGCAGAGCAACAAGCCTCGGCAACCTCCGAAACAGTAACCCGCGAGAGCGAGCGCAAGTACGGCTATCGCCGCGAAAGTGGCTGAGGTCCAACGCCCTATGAGCAGTACGGCCCGCTCGTCGTTGTGAACGCCAAGCGCCATGCGAACGACATTGGTCGCTTCCAGCATCAGCAGTGGGTGGTTGAAATTCCGTTCCTGCGCTGGATGCACCAACTGGGCGATCTTGCTCGGTTCATCCGGATGGTAATCTCGGGGAAAATCATTGTGCCGCGTAAAGATCCAGAGGGAGACGCTGGCCAACACGAGTGCCAACGCAAAAGGCATTACGATTCGTAGCAGTCTGACATGTCGAGAGTCCGGATGACCCGGCACCTCGCGATTCCGACCACGCATTTGGGGGATGACTGTCATGGAAGGTTCGCCGGAGACCGCGCTTTCCGTTAGTCAGAGCTCAGCAATGGCGAACGGATTGAACATGGCCTACCTACTTACCAGCGAGGCGGGGGTTGGTCATGGGAAATCTGCACACGCGGCCGGGTGAAGATGGCGCAAGCCCTGCGCGGCTTCGCCGGACTGCCGAACGAACTGGGCGAGGCGCGCAATCCCATATTTGACCTCAATGAAGCTCGAACCGAGCGCTCGATCCGCTTGACTGCGTGCCATTCGAACCGGATCCACGTACGATGCCGGTACGAAGAAGAAGCGCTTCCTGTTGCCAACGAAAAAGGATCGACCGATGGGGGGAATTCTGGAAGGGGTGCGGGTGCTCGATTTCGGACGCTATATCGCGGGTCCGTATTGCGCGACGTTGCTCGCAGAGTTCGGCGCGGAGGTGATCCGCGTCGAAAAACGCGGCGGCAGCGAAGACCGTTTCGTGGTTCCGGTGGGTGCGGATGGAGAGGGTGCGCTGTTTCTCCAGATCAACCGCAACAAGAAATGCATCACGCTCGATCCGATGAAGGCGGAGGGGCAAGAGGTGCTGCGCCGCCTTGTGGCGCGGTCGGACGTGGTGGTCGCCAACCTGCCGCCGCAGACATTGAAGGCGATGAAGCTCGACTACGAATCCCTTGAGGCGGTCAAGTCCGACATCATTCTCACAACCGCGACAGCGTTCGGCGGACCGGGGCCGTGGTCGGACCGGGTCGGGTTCGATGGGATCGGGCAGGTGATGTCCGGCGCGGTCTTCATGACGGGAGCGGGCGATCCGCCTTACCGAGCGGCCGTGGCTTGGGTCGACTTCGGCACCGCGCTGCATTGTGCCTTCGGCACGCTCGCTGCCCTGATCGAGCGCGGCAAATCCGGCCGCGGACAAATCGTCGAAGGCGCACTGCTCGCCACCGCGCTTTGCTTTACCAACGCGACCCTGATCGAACAGGCGGTGATCGCGGCCAATCGCGTTCCGACCGGCAACCTCGGCCAGACCGCGGCCCCCGCCGATATCTACCGCACCAAGGACGGTTGGGTCCTCTGCCAGGTCACCGGGCATCCACTATTCGTTCGCTGGGCGAGATTGATGGGCGAAGAAGATTGCTGGCTGAAGGACCCGCGCTTTTCCGACGACCTCAAGCGCGGCGAGAATGGCCCGCTCATCAGCCAGCGGATGGCGCGATGGTGCGCCGAGCGCACCACACAAGAGGCCGTTGACACGCTCGGTGGAGCACAAATACCGGCCGGACCTGTGCTGAGCCCGCAGCAGGCTCTGGATCACCCGCATATTCGCGAAGCCGGCTTCATGACCGACGTCAACTATCCGGGCTTGCCGAAGCCCGCGCCGGTCGCGCGAGCGGCGGTACGGCTTTCGCAGACCCCCGGCGAAATCGTCACCCGTCCGCCAACGCTCGGCGAGCACACCGATCTTGTACTCGGAGAGCTCGGCTACGACGCGGCAGCGATCGCGGCGCTGCGAGACAAGGGAGCGATCTAAGGCGCGGTGATTGTTGCCCCGGGCGCACTCGCGTTGCGGCGATGGCAACCCGCAACCTGATCAGGCGTCCTCGGTGGTCAGGTCATGCCGGGCCACTGCTGCCCTGGACGCGCCTTCCGGCCCGATGTCAGGAAGAGCCGACATCGCCTTCGGCTTGCGCAGGCGCACATAGATTTGCGCGAGAAGCAGGACCACGCAGAGGAACAGGAAAAACGCGCTGATCGGGCGTTCGAGGAAAACCCAGATATCGCCGCGGGAGATCAGCATGGAGCGGCGAAAGTTTTCCTCGAAGCGCGGACCGAGCACGAAACCGAGCAGGATCGATGCCGGATGGAAGTCGAGCAGGAGCAGGAGATAGCCGACCAGCCCGACCGCGACGGTCTCGCCGACCTGGAACATGTCGTTGTTGGTCGAGTAGACGCCGATCGCGACGAAGAACAGGGCGCTCGGATAGAGGTACTTGTAGGGGATCATCAACAGCTTCACCCACAACCCGATCAGCGGCACGTTGAGCACGACCAGGATGATGTTGCCGATCCAGAAGCTCGCGATCAGGCCCCAGAAGATATCCGGATGCTCCTTGATCAGTTGCGGCCCCGGAACGATGCCCTGGATCATCAGCGCGCCGAGAATGAGCGCCATCACCGCATCGCCTGGAATGCCGAGACTCATGGTCGGGATGAAATCGCCCTGCACCGAGGAGTGGGTCGCGGCCTCCGGGCAGGCGACACCTTCCATCACGCCGGTGCCGAACTTGTCCGGCGTCCTCGAAACCTTCTTCTCCGCAGCGTAGGCGATGAAGGAGGCGATGGTCGGACCCGTTCCTGGAATCAGCGAGCAGAGGCTGCCGACGATCGTGCCGCGGAACATCGCGGGGATCGAGCGGCGCAGCTCATCGCGCGAGGGCCGCAGGTCGCGAAGCCCGACATTGGAGTATTTCGTGTTGATGTCGGAGTACTGGTTCACGCTCTTCATGAACTCGGCGATGCCGAACAATCCAAGCGCCAACCCGACCAGTTCGATACCGTCGAACAGGCTCGTCATGCCGAAGGTAAAGCGCGGCGTTCCGGTCTCGATGTCGGTTCCGACAATGCCGAGCAAGAGGCCCAACAGCGTCATCGCGATGCCCTTGAGCGGCGAGCCGCGCGCCAGCGTCGAGCCTGCGAGCAGGCCGAGCAGCATCAGCGAGCAGATTTCGGTGGGGCCAAATTGCAGCGCGACCCTCACAAGAAGCGGCGCGAGGAAAATCATCTCGGTGATGCCCCACGACGCGCCCACGAAAGAGGACAGCACGGTGATGCCGAGTGCCGCGCCGCCGCGGCCCTGTTTGGTGAGGGGAAAGCCGTCCAGGCATGTCACCGCGTGCGGCGGGTGGCATGGCAGGTTGAGCAGGATCGAGCAGATCGCGCCGCCATATTGCGCGCCGTAGAACACGCCGGAGAGCATCAGGATCGCGCCGACCGGCTTGATGCCGAAGGTCAGCGGCAGCAACACCGAGATGGTGGCCAGCGGTCCCATGCCCGGCAAGACGCCGACCATGTTGCCGACCAGCACGCCGAGAAAACACCACATGACGTTTTGCGGCTCGAGCGCGACGCCAAAGCCGTACCAGAGATCGGAAAGAGCGGTCGCCAGCATCTAGAAACCCCAACGGAACAGCGGGAAGGGCACCTTCAGTATGTAGGAGAACAGGATCGCGCCGGAGACCGTGATGATCAGAGCCAACAGGGCCGAACCCCTCAAGGTCGCGGTTCGATCGCCGAGCGCCGAGACAAAAACGCACATGAAGGTCGCCGGCACCATGCCGAAATATTCGCCGAAGAGAATGAACATCAGCGGCCCTGCCAGGATGCAGATCCAGCCGCGCCACTCCATGCTCTCGGGCAGGATGCGTTCGCCATCCTGCAGCGGCGTCATCAATCCCGAAATGAAGATCAGCACCCCGATGAAGGTCATCAAAATCCCGAGCATGAACGGAAACATGCCCGGGCCCATGTGCATGAACGTTCCGAGATTGTAGGTCGTCGAGTGCAAGATGACGAAGGAGCCCAGCAGCACCATGGCCAGGCCCGCGTAGAAGTCCTTCTTCTGAAGCAGGTTTTGCACGCCAACCACCTCCCCGGGTTCGTTTTTCTCATTATCACCGCGCGGTCGCCGACCGTCCAACCAACGTTCGGCTAATAAGTCAAGAAGCGCTGCGTGCTCAAATTGGGGTCACGCGGATCAAACGCGCCAATTCCGGTTCGTTCCCAGCGTTGCCGCAAGGCGCATTTGATCAACGTCCCGCACCGGGTGCGGTTGCTTGAAGGTAACTTGGGGAGCCCTATACCGCTTGTACCGCAGGCGGCAGATAGCTTCCTTCGATCAGCGAAGACCGCGGCAAATAAGCGCGCAAGATCAGGACAAATTTGTCGTCTGCCGGCGCCGGCAGCCAGTTGGCATTCGGATTCGAAGTGGGCTCCGTCCGCGACATCCATATTTCGAACGAACCGTCGGAGCCGCGCTTTAACCCGGCGGTGCGATCGCCGATGGCGTAGCGGCTGATCGGATTTTCTGTGAAGAAGAGCTGGCCGGCCGGCGCCAGACGATACATCGACAGTGACCAGAACGAATCGACCGGCGGCAATTGATCCGCCGCGAAGGTCAATCGCCACGATCGCGCACTGTCGAATCCGCCGCCGTCCTCGCCTGCCGCGCGAAGATACATCGCCTCGACGCGGGGCAATGCGGCAAGGCCGCCGATCGCCACCGCCGTGCGGTAAATATAGTCCTGGCCGAAATCGCCGAGGCTATAGCGCGGAAAGGTCCAGCCATTGTGCACCAGCGCGGAGTTTCGCACTTGCCTCAGCAGGACGAGGGCGTCGGCCATGCCGGCGCGGATGTCGGCGACCTGATCGGCGGAATAATGCTGCGGATCGAACCTTGCGCCCAACCGGATCAAAGGCGCCATGCTGTCCAGCATGCGGGCATCGGTGACGGGCGGCGGGCTCTCGTTCATCAGCGCCTGCACGGACGCAAAGTATTCATCCCAGGGCGAGGCGCGTTTCGCAAAGCTTTTGGGCGCGTCCGCCTCGGGACCGCTGATCGTCCAACCATCCTGGAAGGCATGCGCCTTTGCCAGATCGTCTTCGCCTTCGACGAGGGTTCGCCCGAGCAGCCACACCCAGTCGGTCGGCGAGCGAATGACCTGCGGCGCGTCGCTTCGATCGTGCGGCCCGACAATGGTGAAGGTTCGCGCAGCACTTCCGGAGGTTCGGGTGCCGACGATGGCGAAGTTGTTGGTGTACATGTCCATCAGCGGTACGCAGTAATACCGGTCGCCCGAGGCCGGTACGCTGACCGTGACCGGACCCTTCTCCAGGTTCAGCCAGGCTTGCGAATAGAGCGTGTCGTTGTTCGGCGTGGTGACGAACTGGTCCTTGGCGCCGACCAGGGCGCGCTGGTGATGGAGGGTGTTGACCTTCAAGCCTTGCGTGCTGCGCGCCGCGCGTTGACCGGCCATCTCGATCAGGGGAAGGCCCCACAGCCAGGCATTGCGCGCCGCCAGGCGCAGGCCGGAAGCGCCCGCAGGCTGCGCAGCGGCTTCGGCGTGCGTGAAGAGAGCCGCTGTGCCGGCTGCCATGAAATCCCGTCGGTTCATGTTGTTCTCTCCCCTTGTCGTTCACTTCCATTCGTAGCCGCGCAAGGCGTGCGCGCCAACAGGGCGAGCCAACCCGTTATCCCATTATCTTGTCAGCGGAGGCGAGAAGGGAAGCCGGCATCGAGACGTTGAGCGCGCTCGCGGTGTTTTGATTGATCCACAGCTCGATCCGTGATGGCGGTTCGACCGGGAGCGCGGCTGGACTTGCGCCGTCCAGTATTTTCTTCACGAAATATCCGGATCGAAGATAAATATGCTCCCGCGACGGTCCATAGCCGATGAGCCCGCCAAAGCCGGCGAACTCCGGTGTGTTCGCGAAGGCGGGAAGCCGATGCATCAACGCCAGCACCGGAATCCGATCCATGAGGTCGCTCGTCTGCGCGTCCAGCATGATCTGAACGGCATCGGGTGGCTTCTGCGCGAGCTTCCTGAAGGCTGCCTCGAGCTCGTCGCGCGACTGGAACGCGATCGGCGTCACGGCAATCCCCAGCCCGCCTGCACGCGTTCGGATGCTGTCCAGAAATCCGGGATTTGTCGGACTATGGAGAATGGCGGTCGAAGCTGCCTTGGGAAGGACGGAGCGCTGCAGCCCAAGCATCTTTGACGCAATCTCGATATTTGCAGTCGCGATCCCCGTGGTACGGCCCCCCGGGCTTGCAAGACCTGCAATCAGGCCATTGCCGACGGGATCATCGACGGCAATCATGACGACGGGCAGCGGCGGCACCAGGCGTTGGGCTGCGCGAACCGAGGCGACGGCTTCCGCCAGGATCACGCTGACGCCGATCCCTGAGAGATCGCGCAGCGCCTCGGAAAGTCGTTCGTTACTTGCGGCCGCAAAGCGCGGCTCGAAGATGTAGTCGCGGCCCTCGATCAGGCCGTTGTCAGCCAATCCCTGCTTGATCGTTCTGATCTGATAGGCGCTGTTGATCGACGCGGCCGCGCCATCGGCCAGAAATCCGATGCGCGGAAGAGCCTTTTGCGCCAGCGCCGCACAAGGCCACGAAACGGCCGCGCCACCGAGAGCGGCAAGGAAGTGACGCCGTCTCATGTCATCCTTTCAGCAGGCCTCGTCGCGCTTTAGGCGGCGCTGTAGCCTCCGTCGACCACATGCGAGGCGCCGGTCATGAAGGAGGCCTTGTCCGAGCACATCCACACCACTGCTTCTGCGATTTCCTCCGCGACGCCCAGGCGCCGCATCGGGACTTTCGCCATGATCTCATCATAGCGGGTTTCCATCATGTCCTTCGTCATCGGCGTCTGGATGTAGCCGGGATTGACGCAATTGACCCTGATGCCGTCCTGGGCGTACTCGATCGCCGCGGTCTTGGTCAGGCCGACGACGCCGTGCTTTGTCGCGACGTAGTGACCCGACGTGGCAAGGCCGACCAGGCCCGCGATCGATGCCGTGTTGACGATCGATCCGCCGCCACCCTGCGCCAGCATCTGGGTGATTTCATGCTTCAGGCACAGGAACACGCCCATCAGGTTCACCGAAAGTATTTTTGCAACGGACAATGGCGCGAGTTCATGGATGCGCTGGCCAGCCGGTCCGACCGAGCGTCCCGAAACGCCGGCATTGTTGAAGGCGCAGTCGATGCGTCCGAACGCCGAGACCGTGCGCGCCACCATGTTGGCCACCTCGGCGTCTTCCGTGACGTCGCCTTCGACCGCAATCGACTGACCGCCAATGGCATTGATCAAGGCGACTGTGCCCTCAAGGCCTTCCTTCGAGAGGTCGGATACGGCGACACGCGCCCCTTCGCGCGCCATAGCCACCGCGGTTGCCCGTCCGATACCGGACGCGCCGCCCGTCACCAATGCAACTTTGCCATCCAGAATGCCTGCCATGAAAGACTCCTTGTGCGGGCTCGGCGTCACCGTTTTCCTTCGATCGCGATCTCGACGAGATAAGGTTGATTGGCAGCCACCGCATTCGCAACGGCGCCCGCGATATCGGTTGCCTTCTCGACCCGGATAGCCTCGACGCCCATGCCGGCGGCGAGATGCACGAAATCAAGCGCGGGCCCGACCAGGTCCATGTTCTGATAGGGATGTTGCGTGCCGGCCTCAAAGTTCTGGCGCCAGACGTCCACATTGTGCTTGAGGATGCGGTATTCGCGGTTCGACAGCACGACGAACACGATCGCGAGCTTGTGATGCGCCGCCGTCCACAGCGCCTGGATCGAGTACATCGCCGAACCGTCGCCCGAGATCGCCACGACCGGGCGATCCGGCATCGCCACTTTCACGCCGATGGCGCCGGCCAGACCCTGGCCGATGCCGCCGCCGCGCCCGCCGAAATAATCGCCGAAGCCGCGGTAATCGAAGGCGCGCGCCAGATCGAGGCTCGCCGTGATGCTTTCGTCCACGATCACGACATTGTCGGGCAGGCCGCGCCGAAGCTCTGCCGTCACCCGCGGCATCGAGGCGGGCTCGCGGCCCCAGGCCTTTTCAAGGCGCGCGCGATAAGCCTCTTTTTCTTTTGCACTCAGTTCGGCAAGCGCCTGGTTGCGCGCTTTTGCGGCGAGTTTGAACTCCGCGCTCGCTCTTGCACGCACCACATTCGTCACTGCATCAAGGCTTGCCGCAAGACCGCCGACGAGGCCGGCATCAAGCCGGTGATTGAACGCGAGCCGCTCGGGCGCCTCCTCGATCTGGAGGACGACGGCACCGTCGGGAAAATGGCCGCCGGGCGCGTACCAGATGTCCTCGAAAAACGGTCCGCCCAAGAGCAGGACGAGATCGGCGTCGCCCAGCGCCTTCTTCACTTGCCGCGCATCGCCCGGCAGCGACTGGCGGTAATTCGGATGGCTGGTCGGGAAGGGCGCGTGATGCCGCAGCCCCTCGAACCACACCGGGGCGCCGATCGCCTCTGCAAGTGCGACGAGGCTGGTCTCGGCGCCTGATCGCGCCACGTCGTCGCCGGCGACGATTGCGGGCGCCTTCGCGGCCAAAAGCAGCGACGCCAGCGTCTCGACGCCCGCGGGATTGGGATAGACCGACCGCCATAATTGATCCGGTGCGATCGCCTCGACGGAGGTCTCCTGCTCCATCACGTCGATCGGCAGCGCCACGAAGACCGGACCCTGGGGCGCGTCGGTCGCGACCTTGAAGGCGCGGCGCATGATCGGCGCGATCTCATCGGCGCGTTCGATCTGCACGCTCCATTTCGTGACGGGAGCAGCCATCGCGACGAGGTCATGGCCGAGGATGGGATTGTTGAGCCGCATCCGCGTGTCCTGCTGGCCTGCGGTGACGACCACTGGCGAGCCCGCCTTCAGCGCGCCGTAGAGCGAGCCGATGCCGTTGCCCAGCCCCGGGGCGACGTGCAGGTTCGCCACCGTGACGCGGCCGGACGCCTGCGCATAGAAGCTCGCGGCGCTGACGGCGACACCCTCATGCAAGGTCATGATGTAGTCGACTTGCGGAAAGGCCGGCAGGCTGTCGAGCAGCGGCGTCTCGGTGGTTCCGGGATTGCCGAAGATATGGCGCACGCCGTGCGACACGAACGATTCCATCAGCACACGGCGTCCGCGCATTCGCTTCCTCATCTCGCCCACGTTTTGTCGCATCATCGGCCGTGAGGGAGCGCAAGGCAACAGTTCGGGGTGACGCCTTGGAACCACGGGACTTGCGCCTCTTGCATGGCTTTACAGCCCTGTCCCACATGTCATCATGCGCACGAGCGAGTTCAGCCACGCGAGCATGATGCAAAACCCCCCGCTTTCCTGGTTCGGCATTGTCCGCCTCGGCCTGGTGCAGACCGCGCTCGGCTCGGTGACGGTGCTCACCATGGCGACGCTGAATCGCGTCATGGTGGTGGAGCTGGCGCTGCCGTCGATGCTGCCGGGCCTTCTGGTCGGCCTGCATTACGCCATGCAGCTCCTGCGCCCGCGCCTCGGCTATGGTTCCGATCTCGGCGGCCGCCGCACGCCATGGATCGTCGGCGGCATGATCTTGCATGCGGCGGGCGGGGCGCTCGCCGCGGTCGCGACGGCGTTGATGGCGACGCGGCTCGCGCTCGGTATTGCGCTCGCGGTCGTTGCCTTCATCATGATCGGCATCGGCGTGTCCGCCGCCGGCACCTCGCTTCTGGTGCTGCTCGCCAAGCGCACCGAGCCGGCGCGGCGCAGTGCGGCCGCCTCGATCGCCTGGACCATGATGGTCACGGGTTTTATCGGCACCACGGCGGCGGCTGGCTTTGCGCTCGATCCGTTTTCGCCGATGCGGCTGGTTGCAGTGTCATCGACGATCTCGGTGATCGCCTTGGTGCTCACCTTCATCGGCATCTGGAACATCGAAGGCGAGGGCGCATCGCCCGATGCGCGCCCGGCTGCGGCAGCGCCGCCGAAAGCCACGTTCCGCGAGGAGCTCGCTGAAATCTGGAGCGAGAAGCAGGCCCGCCGCTTTGCGATCTTCATCTTCATCTCGATGCTGGCCTATAGCGCACCGGACCTGATCCTCGAGCCGTTCGCCGGCGCGGTGTACGGCATGACACCCGGCGAGACCACGCGGCTTGCCGGCTTCCAGCACACCGGCACCATGATCGGCATGGTGCTGGTGCCATTCCTGCACCGGCTGATTCCGGCCTGGCGCACGCGCACCACGCCCTGGATCGTCGGCGGCTGCCTCGCCTGCGCGCTCGGGCTTTTCAACATCGCGTGCGCCGCCGCGGCCGGGCCCGGCTGGCCGCTCCGTACCTCGTTCCTGTTCCTCGGGCTCACGACCGGCATCTATTCCATCGCCGCCATCGGCGCGATGATGAACCTGGTCGGCGCCGGCCATCGCGACCGCGAAGGCACGCGGATGGGGCTGTGGGGTGCGTCGCAGGCGGTCTCGTACGGTACCGGCGGCTTCCTCGGCACGCTCGTAAGCGACGCCGCGCGGCATCTGCTCCCGTCGGTGTCGCTGTCCTACGCGATGGTCTTTGCGGCCGAGGCAGCGCTGTTCATCTTTGCGGCGGGTCTGGCGATCTGGATCGGCAAGCCCGTGATCGCGAGCGCGCCGGCGGAGGAGGAGGCGGCGTGGGTGGCCAAGTAGGGGGCGTGAGGGGCAAAAACGACGGGTCTTGGCCGCACCTTCTCCTCATTTTCGCATATGTTGGCTAAACTCGGGTCGGTCTTTTGGTTCCTTCATGGCGCCGTGCGCCCAGCTTAAGAGGTACGACATGCGCAAGCTCCTGGTGGCGATTCTGCTCGCGGGCGCGGTCTCGGTCTTTTGGGCCGCCGGTGCCGAGGCCGGCTGCGGTCCCGGCTGTCACATGACGCTCTACGGCGCGTGCGTCGCGGACGGCTGGGGCCGGATTCGCAACGAGTGTCCCGTGCCAAGTCGACCCATGCCGCCGTGCCCGTACGGCACACGGTGGGCGCATGGTGCGTGCATGCCGCTGAACTGACGGGCACGAACCTCAATCCCGCGAGAGCGCATCGACCACAGGAGTTTTGGATGATCAGGTTGAGGCCACTTGCCGCTTCCATCTGCGCAACGCTTGTTGCGCTGTCGTGGATGGGGAGCGAAGTGCGTGCCGCGCAGTGCGGTAATGGCCCAGGCGGATTCGAGGCCTGGAAGCAACAGTTTGCTCCGGAGGCGAGGACGCAGGGCGTCGGCGCGGCCGGGATTTCCGCGCTGATGGGGACGAACTATGCGAGTGCCACCATCGCCGCCGACCGCAGCCTGCACAGCTTCAAGCTTTCGCTCGAGGCGTTCATGGTCAAGCGCGGTTCTGCCGCAATCGTTGCGCGCGGGCGCTCGCTGAAGCAGAGAAACGCGGCGCTGTTCGCCTCGATACAGCAGCGCTATGGCGTGCCGCCGGGACCACTGATTGCGATCTGGGGGATGGAGACCGGCTTCGGCAGCCAACGCGGCAATCAGAACATGCTGTCGTCGATTGCAACGCTCGCCTATGATTGCCGCCGTCCGGAATACTTTACCGACCAGCTCTATGCCGCGTTGAAGCTGATCGACCGCGGCGTGCTGTCGCCGGCCCAGCGCGGGTCCATGCACGGCGAGATCGGTCAGACCCAGTTCCTGCCGAAGACCCTCTTGGAATACGGCTCCGGCAATCTCGATGTCGCCGCCAACGCGCTCGCCTCGACCGCGAATTTCCTCAAAGCCCATGGCTGGCGCGCCGGCGCCGGCTACCAGCCGGGCGAGCCGAATTTCGCCGCGATCGAAGCCTGGAACGCCGCGCAGGTCTACGAGAAAGCCATCGCCATCATGGGGCGCGAGATCGACGGCTAGACATTGAGGCTCGTGCCGGGCGAGGCGCGCGGCCTCGCTCAAACTGCTCTCGCGCATAGCTGTCACCGCCGATCAGCCTTTGCGCGACCTCGTCGTCGGTCGGCGGCGGCCTTGATTGGTCGCCGACCGGTTGGGCGCAAAGAGTGACGTGAGCAAGCTGCGCCAGCAATAGCCAGGCTGAGAAGCCAGGCGCGAGCACGCGCATGGGAATCCTGAACGACGCGCTTCTGGCCATGCTCTTCCCCCGGGGGACGAAGCCACTGATACGGCGCGATCTCCTGCGTCATGGCGAATAGTCATGTACGCGCAAATGCGGCTTCTGTCGCAACTCTCCTCATTCCGTCTGCAGCCATTCCGCGGCGTGGATCGGCTCAGCCCGCTTTTGGTGCGAGAGCCAGGAAATAGGATCGATATCAATCGGGCGGAATTAGTGGGACTGGGGCGCATGCGTTCGAGGAGGTTGGAAATGTACACGCGCGTTCTGGGACTTTCGATAGCTGCTGTCATTCTGGCGTATGGCGCTGGTGGTGCACTTGCACAGGGGCAAATGACGCCCCAACCAGTTCAGCAACAAGCGCAACCCCAGCCCATGGGCCAGGAAGGGGCCGGCATGATGGGGCGCGGGGGTATGATGGGGGGAGGCATGATGGGTCGCGGCATGATGGGCGGGAGCGTGATGGGTCCGCCCCCGGTTATGTTGCGTATCATATTCGCACTGATTGACACTGATAGTGACGGGACCATCTCATTGCAGGAATTCCAGACGGCTCACGAACGGATCTTCAAGGCAATGGATACCAACAAGGATGGGAAGCTTACGCTGGAGGAGATGCAAGCGTTCATGCATGGGACTAGATGATCGGCTCCGCGGCAGTCTGACGAGCAAGCGGCTCACTCGGCCTGCAGCCACTCGGCTGCACCCCGCCACAACGTGTCGCGATGGTCGGGACGGAAGAATCCGAAATGCCCGATCTTGCCCGCGCCGACATCGGCCGGCGCCACCGTGATGATCTCGGGCTTGGTTGCGGCAAAGCCGGCGCACATCATTTCAACGGCCGGCCGCGTCGCCCAGGGATCGTCGGAGATGCAGAGCGCGCGCACCGCGCCCTTGTATTTGGCAAAGTTGGCAAGGCCCGTCAGCGTGGTGTCGTCAAACATATAGTGAGGGCTGCTCACCCATTGCGTCCATTGCAGGAACACGCCTTTCGGCAGATCCTCGCCGACGCCGGTCCAGCCCGGCATGTAGCCGAGCGCGCGAGTGAGCGGACTGCCGATGAAATTCATCAGGGCGTAGACGCGATAGCGCTCGGGCGAGGTCATCAGCTTCCAGTACGCCGCTTGGGCTGCGATCAGGAGCGCGCGCGAGATCTCCTTGTTGTTGGGGACGAGGCCGAGCGCCTGGCCGCCGAAGGAGTGTCCGACATAGAACAGCGGCAGGTTATGGTAGCGCTCGCGCATCCAGCTCACCGCGGCGGAGACGTCGAGGGCCGCCCAGTCCGCCATCGTCGCCGTGAAGCCGCGAAGCGATTTCGGCCGGTTGTAGCCTTCCAGCGCCAACTGCCGGCTGCCGCCAATGCCGCGGTAGTCATAGGTGAGGACGGCGCAGCCGCGGTGCGCCAGATAGCCGGCAAAGCCGCGATAGATCTTGCGCGGCACCGCGGTCGCCGAAGAGATCAACACCGCATGGCGCTTGGCGCCGCGCGGCAGGAACAGGGTCGCGCCAAGCGAATAGCCGTCGGCCGCCGGGATCGTGATGTCATCGGCGAAAACGTCATCCAGCGCGGCTTCCGTCACAGCGCTTTCCCCCAAAGCTTCATGTTTTCCATTAACAAATGCGAATTTGGCTTTTGCCGCAAGGGCTTGTCGTAAGCTTCTGGCCGGCTTTCGAAGCCGACTGGTTCCAGCCGGGGCAAATGCCGGTAGCCCTTGCGGAACAGCCTGTGTATAACGCGACGCTTCCGTTTCCCTTCGATAAGTAGCGGTTTTTGCTCAGGAGTTAACGTCATGTCCGAGCGCTGGAGCCCCGATAGCTGGCGCGCCAAAAAGGTGCTGCAGGTCCCCGATTATCCTGACGCGAAGGCGTTGGCCGATGTCGAGGCGCAGCTCGCCACCTTTCCGCCGCTGGTATTTGCGGGCGAGGCGCGCAACCTGAAAAGGGCGCTGGCGCGGGTTGCCGCGGGTGAGGCGTTTTTGCTGCAGGGCGGCGATTGCGCCGAGAGCTTTGCCGAGCACGGCGCCAACAACATTCGCGACTTTTTCCGTGTGTTCTTGCAGATGGCGGTGGTGCTCACCTATGCCGGAGCGCTGCCGGTGGTGAAGGTCGGGCGCATCGCCGGCCAGTTCGCCAAGCCGCGCTCCTCGCCGACCGAGAAACAGAACGACGTCGAGCTGCCGAGCTATCGCGGCGACATCGTCAACGACATCGCCTTCACCAGGGAGGCGCGCGTCCCCGATCCGCAGCGCCAGCTCATGGCCTATCGGCAGTCGGCCGCGACGCTGAACCTGCTCCGCGCCTTCGCAACCGGCGGCTATGCCAATCTCGCCAGCGTGCATCAGTGGATGCTCGGCTTCCTCAAGGATTCCCCGCAGTCCCGCCGCTACAAGGAGCTGGCGGATCGCATCTCCGACGCGCTCAATTTCATGCGCGCTTGCGGCCTCGATCTCGAAAGCCACCCCGAACTGCGCGCGACCGACTTCTACACCAGCCATGAGGCGCTCCTGCTGGGCTATGAGCAGGCCATGACGCGGGTCGACTCCACTACCGGCGACTGGTACGCGACCTCGGGCCATATGATCTGGATCGGCGACCGCACCCGCCAGCTCGAGAACGGTCATGTGGAATATTTCCGCGGTATCAGGAATCCGATCGGCTTGAAATGCGGCCCGTCGCTGAAGAGCGACGAGCTCGTGAAGCTGATCGACGTGCTCAATCCCGATAACGAGCCGGGCCGGCTGACGCTGATCAGCCGCTTCGGCGCGGACAAGGTCGGCGATCATCTGCCTGGGCTGATCCGCGCGGTGAAGCGCGAGGGCCGCGTGGTGGTGTGGTCGTGCGATCCCATGCACGGCAACACCATCACCTCGACGACGGGCTACAAGACGCGGCCTTTCGACCGCCTCCTGTCGGAGGTGAGGAGCTTCTTTGCGATCCACAATGCGGAAGGAACGCATCCCGGCGGCGTCCACCTGGAGATGACCGGCAAGGATGTCACCGAATGCATCGGCGGCGCGCGCGCGATCACGGACGAGGATCTCAACGACCGCTATCACACGGTCTGCGACCCGCGTCTGAACGCTGAGCAGTCGATCGACATGGCGTTCCTGATCGCGGAATTGCTCAAGCAGGAGCGGGGCGGCAAGGTGAAGCCGGTGCCGGCGGCAGCGGGTTTCTGAGTTGAAGCGACTCTGGCGGGCCACGGTCAATTCGCGCAACGGCCTGATCTTTGCGGTCCGCTCGGAGCAGGCCATCCGCGAAGAACTGGTGGCGCTGTTGCTCGCGTTGCCCGCGGCCTGGCTGATCGGCGCGACGATCATGCGCCGGATCGAGCTGATCTGTGCGGTGGCGCTCGTTCTCGTGGTCGAGCTGCTCAATACCGCGATCGAGAAGCTCGCCGATCGCCTCACCACCGACCACGATCCGCAGATCGGACGGGTGAAGGACATGGGATCGGCGGCGGTCGGGGTGACGCTCTTGATGGCGGGTGCGTTCTGGCTGTTTGCCATCGCCGAGCGCATAGGCGTGATCTGAAACCGCCGGATTGAAGTTGCGACGCCGCGATGCAACATTAGCGCTATGACCGAACGCGCCAACGAATTCCTTATCACGCTCGCCCAGCTCAATCCGACCGTGGGCGATGTCGAGGGCAACGCCGCCAAAGCCCGCGCCGCACGCGCGCGCGCCAAGGCCGACGGCGCCGATCTCGTGGTGCTGTCGGAACTGTTTATCGCCGGTTATCAGCCGGAAGACCTGGTGCTCAAACCGGCGTTCCAGGCGGCCTGCCGGACGGCGATTGAAGGGTTAGCCCGCGACACCGCTGACGGCGGACCGGCGATGCTGATCGGCACGCCCTGGGTCGATGACGGCAAGCTCTACAACGCCTGCGCGCTGCTCGATGGTGGGCGTATCGCGGCACTGCGCTACAAGGCCAATTTGCCGAACTACGGCGTGTTCGATGAAAAGCGCCTGTTCGCGCGCGGGCCGGCGGCGGGACCGGTCGCAATCCGCGGCGTCCGCGTCGGGGTTCCCATTTGCGAGGATGTCTGGGTCGAGGAATCCGAAGACTACGAAAACGTCGTCGAGTGCCAGGCCGAGACCGGCGCGGAAATCATCATCGTGCCGAACGGCTCGCCCTATGCCCGCGACAAGATCGACGTTCGTCTTTCGATCGCGGTCGCCCGCGTCACCGAGAGCGGGCTGCCCTTGATCTACCTGAACCAGGTCGGCGGCCAGGACGAGGTGGTCTATGACGGCGCTTCCTTCGCGTTGAACGGCGATCTGTCCGTCGCAGCGCAATTGCCGGCGTTCGTCGAGACCATCACCACCTTGCGCTGGACCAAAGGCAATGACGGCTGGCGCTGCAATCGGCCGAGCGCACCCGAGCTCGATGCCGACAAGGCCGATTACGCGGCCTGCGTGCTCGGCCTGCGCGACTACGTCCGCAAGAACGGTTTTCCGGGCGTGCTGCTCGGCATCTCCGGCGGCATCGACTCTGCGCTGTGTGCGGCGATTGCGGTCGACGCGCTCGGCAAGGAGCAGGTCCGCGGCGTGATGCTGCCTTTCCGCTATACCGCGCAGGTCTCGCTCGACCATGCGGCAAAGCTCGCGAAGAATCTCGACATCCGCTACGAGGTGTTGCCGATCGCCGATGCCGTGAACGGCTTCGAGAAGATCCTGTCCGGTCCATTCGCGGGGCTGCCGCGCGACATCACCGAAGAGAATCTACAGGCCCGCACCCGCGGCACGTTGCTGATGGCGCTCTCCAACAAGACCGGCGCGATGGTGGTCACGACCGGCAACAAGTCGGAAATGTCGGTCGGCTACGCCACGCTCTATGGCGACATGAACGGCGGCTTCAACCCGATCAAGGACATCTACAAGACCGAAGTGTTCCGCCTGTCGTCCTTGCGCAATTCCTGGAAGCCTGACGGCGCGCTCGGCCCGTCGGGTGAGGTGATTCCGCCCAGTATCATCACGCGGCCGCCGACGGCGGAGTTGCGAGAGAACCAGACCGACCAGGATTCGCTGCCGCCCTATGACGTGCTCGACGCCATCCTCGAGCGGCTGGTCGAGCGCGAGGAGCCGCTGGCCTCGATCGTTGCCGCCGGTTTCGATCGCGACGTGGTCGCGCGCGTCGACCGCCTCCTCACCATCGCCGAGTACAAGCGCCGGCAGGCCGCACCCGGCGTAAAGGTGACGAGCCGCAATTTCGGTCGCGACCGCCGCTATCCCATCACCAATCGTTTTCGCGATAGTGGAAAGCCCTTGCCCGAGCCGGACGAGACCCTGCTGTCGCGCGCAGCGCGGGCCTCAGCGGACGCCTTCGAGGGTTAAGGCGGGATGAGCTTGATTGAACTAGGCTGCCGCGAATTCGGTTCACCTCTCCCTATGGGAGAGGTGAAATTCAGCGCGGGATCGACGGTCCCTGATTGTCCTGCAGGAATTTCGGGCCGACTGTGCGGATCGACTTGTCGGATGAGGAGGCCGTCGTGTTGGCGGGCGGCGTGGAGGGGTTGGTGGCGGGTGTGCCGGCTTGCGCGGGAGTCGGAGCGCCCTTCTTGCCCTTCGGAAGCTGCTGGGCGCGTTGCTGCATCTTCTTCGCGCTCTCTTCGGTGACGATGATGTCGCCCTGTTGCGCGGCGTCGGCCTTGTCGTCGACCGATTTCAGCGCGTCCGCCCAGGTCTGCCCCGGCGCCTTGCAGGCACAGGACGGATTGAACTCGGTGCGGAATTTAAACGCGTTCGGCAGCGCCGTATACGGCTGGCCGTTGATCGAGACCGCCTGGTTGATGTCCTCGCCGGGATTGCGATAGGCGTAGAGTTCGGCCTCCGTTGCCGGGCACTGGGCCTTGCAGGTCCTCTCATCGTCGGCGAACCGCGAGGGCGGGGTGGCAAAGGAGATCGGGAAATAGCCGCCGTCGCAGGTGCGCACGCAAACGGTGCGGTAGGTGCTGGAATCGTCGATGCCGGGCGTGCCCGGCGCCCCGGGATTGCTGTTGTTGTTATTGTTGCCGCCGAACAGATTGTTGAAGAAGCTGCCGGGGCCAGCAGGCGCCGCGGCGGCGGCCGCGTTTGCATATTGCGGGCCGCAATTGTTCTGCGCGAGCGCGATCAGGACCGAGCGGCGCTGGCTGTCGCGATCCGGGCCGCCGAAGCCGCCACCACCCGCGCGCAAGCGCTCGAGATTGTTGGTGATCTGGTCGAGATTCGCCCGCATCTGCTGGATGCGCGTATTGACCGGGCCGCACCGCGCCGACTGCCCCGTGAACAGCGAGAAGAAGCCGGTAGAGTCGCAGCCCATGCGCTTGGCCTGCATGGTGACGCGATCGAGTTCGGCCTGCTGCTGGGCCTGGGCGTCCTGATAGCGGCGGATCTGATCGTCCGTCGCGGGATCGGTGCTGCCGCCGCGGTCGATCGTCGCAAGCTGCGTTTCAAGCCGCGGGCAAACCGGATTGACGGGCGGCGGAGCGCCTTGCATTGGCGGTGCGCCTTGCGGCGGAAGGCCGGGAGGCGGCGGCTGCTGCGCGGGCGGATACATCTGCGCTGACGCGCTCGAGCTCAGCACAAAAGCACCAAGCAGCACGGCGCACGCCAGGATTCGTCCGGAGGGAAAAACGGTCAATGTCTTAGGCATATCCGGCCATCAGGGAAACCGCGCATGCCCTATGGGCCGCGGCTGCCTCCCATAGCCGCTTCTGGAGGCAGCGTCACGTCGTTTCCGCGGCGCGGGTGTGGCAGGAACCTTGCCGTTACCGCTGGCAGGTGATCGCGACGTATCCGTCGCAGCCGCCATGCCGGCAATTGGCGCCGTCTTTCGGCACCGAACCGGTAATTTCGTCCGGATCGACGCGACGATAGGAGGAGGCCTGCGCAAAATTCCGTGATTGGCAATAGGAGCGGGCCGCATGCGCGCCGCACTTATCGCCTTTGGCCAGGCACTGGTCGATGCCATAGCCATCGGCATGGTTGGCGACGATGAAGACGCGGGTCTCGGCCGATGCCGCCGTTGCAGAGGCGAGCAGTGCGCCGGCCAAAAGCGCTGGGAGCAATCGCATGAATCACCAGGGAATGAGAGGACGGCAGGCATTACGAATAAACTCAATTGGTTAATAATGATTAACCATGGCGGAGGCCTTACTTGGGGTCGAAAGCGGCTTTTTCGTGGGGATGCGACCTTGACGGGGAGGGTCAGCTTGCCGCATGGTGCCCGCCATGAACGGTTTCCTCGCCATTTGCAGCATTTGCGAGATTACGAGCTAGCGACGAGCTGGCTGAGGCCGTCTTTTCTCAAAACATTGAGATCACTGGACGCCCGGCTAGCGGGAACGGGTGATCCATGGAATTGCGCCTTTACGATACGCTGACGCGGGAAAAGCGGCCCTTTGTGCCGCTCGATCCGAACAACGTGCGCATGTATGTCTGCGGGCCGACAGTCTACGACTTCGCCCATATCGGCAACGCGCGCCCGGTGATCGTGTTCGACGTGCTGTTTCGGCTGCTGCGCCATCGCTATGGCGCGGAGCACGTCACCTATGTCCGCAACATCACCGACGTCGACGACAAGATCAACGACCGCGCCGCGCGGGATTTTCCGGGCCTGCCGCTGAACGAGGCAATCCGCAAGGTCACCGAGAAGACTGCTTCGCAGTTCCACGCCGATGTCACCGCATTGGGATGCTTGCTGCCGACCTTCGAGCCGCGCGCCACCGATTTCGTGTTGCCGCGCGCCGACGGCAAGGCGGACATGGTGACGCTGATCCGGCAATTGATCGCGCGCGGACACGCCTATGAAGCCGGCGGCGAGGTGCTGTTCGATACCCAGTCGATGCCGGACTATGGCGCGCTGTCGGGCCGCAAGCTCGACGAGCAGCTTGCCGGCGCGCGCGTCGCCGTCGAAGCCCACAAGAGAAATCCGGCCGATTTCGTGCTTTGGAAGCAGTCAACCGAAAACGAGCCGGGCTGGGAAAGCCCATGGGGCAGGGGCCGTCCGGGCTGGCACATCGAGTGCTCGGCCATGAGCGCCGCCTATCTTGGCAACGTCTTTGACATTCATGGCGGCGGCGTCGACCTGATCTTTCCCCACCATGAGAACGAGATCGCGCAGTCGCGCTGCGCGCATGGCACGCCCACGATGGCCAACTACTGGATGCACAACGGCTTCCTCGAGGTCGAGGGCGAGAAGATGTCGAAGAGCCTCGGCAACTTCTTCACGATCCACGAGCTTCTCGCCGATTGGCCGGGCGAGGTGCTGCGCCTCACCATGCTGAAGACGCATTATCGCTCGCCGATCGACTGGACGCTGAAGAGCGTCGAGGAGAGCGCCAGGACGCTCGACGACTGGTATCGCGCGAGCGCGGATGTCCGGAGCGGTAAGCCCGCGGCTTCCGTGTTGGAAGCGCTGGCCGACGATCTCAACACCGCGCAGATGCTCGCTGCCCTGCATGGCCTGCGGAACAGCGATACAGGCGCGCTCGCGGCCTCGCTGCGCTTTCTCGGATTCTTGTCCGAGAGCAATGCGCAATGGGAGGGACGCAGGCAAACGGCAAGCGGCGTCGACGCCGATCGCGTCAATGCCCTGATCGCCGACCGCGCCGCCGCCCGTGCGCGCAAGGATTTCAAGGAGTCCGATCGCATTCGCGACGAACTCGCCGCGATGGGCGTCGTATTGAAGGACGGCAAGGATGCCGAGGGCAAACCGGTGACGACGTGGGAGATGGCCTGATGAGCGGCCCCAATACTCCCGCGCTGCGGCCGTTCCTGCCGGCGGATACTCCGGTGCTCGCTGCGATCTTCACCGCCGCGATCGAGGAATTGACCGGCGACGACTATAGCAGCGATCAGCAGGAGGCCTGGGCAGCGGTCGCCGATGACGAGGAAGAATTTGGCAAGAAGCTCGCCGGCGAATTGACGCTGATCGCAAGCTTGAACAATGCGCCGGTCGGCTTCGCCTCGCTCAAGGGCAAGGATCACATCGACATGCTGTATGTGCATCCGAGCGCAGCAGGCCGGGGCGTGGCGTCGGCGCTGTGTGACGCGCTGGAGAAGCTCGCCGGCGGCCGCGGCGCGACGAGTCTTACAGTCGATGCCAGCGACAACGCGCAGGATTTCTTCAGGAAGCGCGGCTATGCTGCGAAGCAGCGCAACAGCGTCACCGTCAACGGCGAATGGCTCACCAACACCACGATGCAGAAGACGCTGCAAGACGGGGGGCAGCCATGAGTCGCGAGCGCGTCTATCTCTTCGACACCACCTTGCGCGACGGCGCGCAGACCAACGGCGTCGACTTCACGCTGGCCGACAAGCAGGTCATCGCCGGCATGCTCGATGATCTCGGCATCGATTATGTCGAGGGCGGCTATCCCGGCGCCAATCCGCTGGACACCGAGTTCTTCGCCGAGAAGCCGAAGCTCCATCACGCGCGCTTCACCGCCTTCGGCATGACGCGGCGCGCGGGCCGCTCCGTCTCCAACGATCCTGGCGTGGCCGGGCTGCTCGAAGCCAAGGCGGATGCGATCTGCTTTGTCGCAAAGTCCTCGGCCTATCAGGTGCGCGTTGCCCTCGAGACCACGAACGAGGAGAACCTCGCCTCCATCCGCGACAGCGTGACGGCGGCAAAAAAGGCCGGCCGCGAGGTGATGCTCGACTGCGAGCATTTCTTCGACGGCTACAAGGAGAATGCGGCGTTCGCGCTGGCCTGCGCGAAAGCGGCCTACGAATCCGGCGCGCGCTGGGTCGTGCTGTGCGACACCAATGGCGGCACCATGCCGCACGAGGTCGAGAGCATCGTCACGGAAGTCACAAAACACATTCCCGGCAGCCATGTCGGCATCCATGCCCATAACGACACCGAGCAGGCGGTCGCCAATTCACTCGCAGCGGTGCGCGCGGGCGCGCGGCAGATCCAGGGCGCGCTGAATGGTCTCGGCGAGCGCTGCGGCAATGCCAATCTCTGCTCGCTGATCCCGACCTTGAAGCTGAAGCGCGAGTTCGCCGATCATTTCGAGATCGGTGTGCCGGACGCCAAGCTCGCTGGTCTCGTGAAGGTGTCGCGAACGCTGGATGACATGCTCAATCGCGCGCCGAACCGGCACGCGGCTTACGTCGGTGAAAGCGCCTTCGTCACCAAGACCGGCATCCACGCCTCCGCTGTGATGAAGGACCCGCAGACCTACGAGCATGTGGCGCCGGAATCCGTCGGCAATCATCGCAAGGTGCTGGTGTCCGACCAGGCCGGCCGTTCCAACGTCATTGCCGAGCTCGAGCGCGCCGGCGTTGCCTATGACAAGAGCGATCCAAAACTGTCGCGGCTGGTCGACGAGCTGAAGGAGCGTGAGGCGCAGGGCTTTGCCTATGAGTCCGCCAATGCCTCGTTCGAGCTTCTGGCGCGCCGCACGCTCGGACGGGTGCCGGAATATTTCCGCGTCGAGCAGTTCGACGTCAATGTCGAGCAGCGCTACAACGCCAACGGCCAGCTCGTCACGGTGGCGCTTGCGGTGGTGAAGGTCGACGTCGCCGGCGAGCACCTGATCTCGGCCGCCGAGGGCAATGGCCCGGTGAACGCGCTCGACGTTGCGCTGCGCAAGGATCTCGGCAAGTACCAGAAATATATCGAGGGGCTGAAGCTCACCGACTATCGCGTCCGTATCCTCAATGGCGGCACGGGCGCGGTGACGCGCGTCCTGATCGAGAGCGAGGACGAGGCTGGCGAGCACTGGACCACGGTCGGCGTGTCGCCGAACATCATCGACGCATCGTTCCAGGCGCTGATGGATTCGGTGATCTACAAGCTTGTTAGATCAGGGGCGCCGGCTTGAGAGTAACAACAACGTCATTCCGGGGCGATGCAAAGCATCGAACCCGGAACCTCGAGATTCCGGGTTCGGTCCTGCGGACCGCCCCGGAATGACAAGGAAGGGAAAATGATCGATCATGTTTCCGTTGGTGTCGCCGATCTCGATCGCGCGGCGCGCTTTTATGAAGCGGCGCTCGCGGCGCTTGGCCTTTCACGCCTGGTAACACGGCCTGGAACGGTTGGGTTCGGCAAGGCCTATCCGGAGTTCTGGATCAACCTGCGCAACGACATGCGCAAGGTGCCGCACGAGAGCGGCACGCATATCTGCCTGCGCGCCAGAACGACGGCAGAGATCGATGCGTTCCATGCGGCGGCGGTCGATAACGGCGGCATCTCGGACGGGCCGCCGGGCCTGCGGCCGCATGAGCGCGTCAGATACTACGCGGCCTTCGTGCTCGATCCCGACGGCAACCGCATCGAGGCGGTGACGTTCCCGCAAGGCTAGCGGCGCTTGATGCGAAGTCAGCCCGCGGCTTCATCAGGCCACGGGGCCTTCACCTTGGTAAAGTCCGACCACGCCTCGCGCAATCGCCGTTCGGCGCCGACCATCGCATGCGCTTGCCAGCCGGCGATCGCGGCTGCCGCAGTCCCGCCGTCGGAGGCATCGGCGTTCAGCCCGGCGAGCAGCGCGCTCGTCGTCGCCATGTCGTTGTAGGAACCGAGCTCCTCCTGCAGGTCGGCGAGCCTGGCAAAGAACCGCCGGATGGGTTTGCGATGTCCGTACATCGGCAGCAGGAAATCAACGGCATAGCGCAGCTTCTTGATGGCAAGCCTCAAGCGGTGCCGCTCTTCGGTGCCGAGGGATTTGAAGTGGCGGCCACGCTTCAGCGCCTTCATATGCCGCTCCGTGAGCAGGCGTCCGGCGAATTTGATAGCAGGCTCGGCCAACTGCGTGAGATTTTCCGGCGGCACGTCGCTGCGCCAGCCGCGTGCTTCGATCCAGCCGCCGAGCTCTATCACGAAGCGCGCGCAGCGGGGGTCGGCGAGCACCTGACGGACAGTGTCGTAAGCGGCCGATCGGCGCCCCTCCGCGAGCTGCGCCAGGGCATCGAAGCCCGCGATGGATGGACAGGCCTTGGCGATGGTGGGCAAGGTGCTGCTCCGGAAAATGTCCCAATCGCGTGCAGCCGAAAGGTTTTGCGTGAACCAGCGCGCTTCCGATCGCAGCGCTTCGAGTTTGCTCCAGGTGCCCGCCGATTTCATCAGGTCGAACGCGCTTCGCAGGCGGCGCAGTGAGACGCGCAGCTGATGAACGCCTTCGGAATCGCGGCCATCCTCGGCGGCCGGCATCGATTCAAGAAGATGCTGAAAACAGCAGCGGAGGATCGTCGCAAACGCGTCGTCGAGAGCGATCGACGGCTCGAGGTGAAGCTTTCGGGGCTTTCTCGCGGCGGGGGGCAGGTCGGCCGCAAGATCAAATCCCCGCGCGGACTTGCTGCGGATCGAGGGTTTTACGGACCCGTGTTCGGCCAGTTGCAGCGCGAGCTCCCAGATGGCGGAAGCGCTGCCGCTCTTGAGCTCCAGCTCGATCTCGTTCACCGGCGCCGACCGATCGCCCGCCTTCAGCGTGCCACGGTCGAGCGCGACATCCACCGTGCCGGACGGCAGATCGATGACGCGCTGATGGCGGCGTATGTCCGTAACAAAAACCGGCTCCAGCTTCTGCGTCTCGAGATCGGAACGAAGCTTGGCTGGGATGATCGGCATCGCCAGCGCAAGGTCGGGCGCCATCGAGGGGACGCTGGCCTCCCATTCGCCGCGCCGCAGCGGGTCATCTCCGGTCTCGGCCTTCACGGTCTGCGTGAAGCGCGAGCCGGTCTGGCGAACCCTGAAGCTCAATCGATTACGCCACAGTGTCCGCTCGGGCGTATCGTAATAGGTGGCCTTGAGGTGCTTTCGCGAGCCCTTGTTGCGTGCATTGGTCGCGATCACAGGCGCGTTGTTGAAATCCGCAAGAAGCTCAGGATCCACGAGCAATTTGAGTTCGAGCTCGCTGCCCTGTTGCGCGCCACGCTGAGGCGCGGCGCCTTCCGCGCCGGCAGATGGTGTTGCTTGAGATGCTTCGGTTTCGGCCGAGCCTGTGTCGTGGAGACGACGTTCAGAAGCCTCGTGCGCGAAAGCGGAATCGAGGCATTGCTCGGTTGCCTTCCTGTCCGCCGACGGGTTGGTCTTGCCCTTGAGGCCCGCAGCGGTACGCGCAGTTTCGCTGCTGCGTCGTAATGCAGCCGTTTCCGACATTGAAGCTTATGTGACAGTTGAACGACGTTTTGATAACGTATAGCTGGCTCGTGCCAAAAGGAAGAGACGATAAGGTCACACTGACGGGATAATCGCGGGCTGCAGTGGATTCTTTCGCGCCGCCGCCAATATCGCGGTCCCCAATTCGTCCAAAAAGATTTGACAAACCAAGGTGATGCCGGCTTCTCCGCGCCAGGGTCGGCCCGCGTCGGGAGAGGTGCGCTGAAGGATAGGCAGGCGGGTCAGAGCCGTCGCGCGATTTCCGGCGCCATTTGCATCGCTTCTTCGGGAACCAGCGATACCGCGGCGCGCAGTCGCGGCAGAATATCCTCGACGCGTTCGGCCTTCAGCACGTCGACGGGAAATCCCGGCCGGATGAACTGGGTCGCGCGCATATGCATGAGCAGGACAAGCAGCGGCTCCCAGAAGCCGTCGATGTTGGCAAGCAGCACCGGCTTGGAGTGCCGGCCGAGTTGCTGCCAGGTCAACTGCTCGACCAGCTCTTCCAATGTGCCGATGCCGCCGGGCAGTGCGACGAATGCATCCGAGCGCTCGAACATCAGCCGCTTGCGCTCGTGCATGTCGGGCGTGACGATCAACTCCTGCACGCGCGTCAGCATCCGTTCCCGCGAGTTCAGAAACTCCGGAATGATGCCGGTGACACTGCCGCCATGATCAAGCACGCCGTTCGCGATGGCGCCCATCATGCCCGTCGAGCCGCCACCATAGACGAGGCGAATGCCGTTCTCGGCGAGCATCCTTCCGAACACGGAAGCGGCTTCGATAAAGCGGGGGTTGTTGCCGGGGCCGGAGCCACAATAAGCGCAGACAGTCCTGATCTTGTCCATGCGGGTCATGTGGCACTGCAGCGTAAAGGGCGTCAAGCCGGTTGTGCTTCCTGGAAGCGGTTGAATTGTCCTGCAAATATCCACGATTCGCGAAAGATTTGCTGTGGCGAAGGATGCAACGACAAGCCGGAGCCTCTATATGACGTTCCACACAGAATATGACGTTCCGCACAGATGAAAAAAGCGGCATGCACGGCTCCGGTCACCCAGGCTCTCCTTGATGGCTCATCCTCCTTCGTCTCCGCACGCCCGTGAAACGCCGCAGCCCGAGCGATTGTCCGCCGAACAAGCGACCCTGATCGGGACGCTGGTCCATCTCTGGCCCTATATCTGGCCGAAGGATCGCGCCGACCTGAAGATGCGCGTGATGTGGTCGGTGGTGCTGCTGCTGATTGCCAAGCTCACGACGCTTGCCGTTCCCTTCACGTTCAAATGGGCGACGGATGCGCTGAGCGGCAAGGGCAGTGCGCCGATCGCGGCCCCGAACTGGATGCTGTGGCTGATCGCCTCGCCCCTGATCATGACCGCAAGCTATGGCGGCATGCGCGTTCTGATGGCGGTGCTGACGCAATGGCGCGATGGCATCTTCGCCCGCGTGGCGATGCACGCCGTGCGCAAGCTCGCCTCCATCACCTTCGTCCACATGCACGAATTGTCGCTGCGTTTCCACCTGGAGCGCAAGACCGGCGGACTGACGCGGGTGCTGGAGCGCGGCCGCAACGGCATCGAGACCATCGTGCGCATGGTGATCCTGCAGTTGATCCCGACCATCGTCGAGGTCACGCTGTTGATGGGCGTGTTGTTCTGGCAGTTCGACTGGCGCTACGTGCTGGCGATGATGAGCATGGTCGTGGTGTTCATGTCGTTCACCTATTACGCCACCGAATGGCGCATCGGCATTCGCCGCAAGATGAACGATTCCGACACGGAGGCGAACACCAAGGCGATCGACTCGCTCTTGAACTACGAGACCGTGAAATATTTCGGCGCCGAGACACGCGAAGCGATGCGCTATGACCGCTCGATGGAGCGCTACGAGCAGGCGAGCGTGAAGAGCTATACCTCGCTCGCGCTGCTCAACACCGGGCAGGCCGTGGTCTTCACGCTGGGGCTCACCGCGACCATGCTGATGTGCGCGGTCGGCATCCGCCAGGGGCGCAACACGGTCGGCGATTTCGTCCTGATCAACGCCATGATGATCCAGCTCTACCAGCCGCTGAATTTCATGGGCATGGTCTATCGCGAGATCAAGCAGGCGATCATCGACATCGAGAAGATGTTCGAGGTGCTGGCGCGCGAAGCCGAGATCGAGGACAGGCCGGGCGCAAAACCGCTGGTCGTGACGTCGGGCAGCCTGCGTTTCGACAATGTCCGCTTCGCCTATGAGCCCGATCGCCCCATTCTCAAGGGCCTCAGCTTCGAGGTGCCGGCCGGCAAGACGGTCGCGATCGTCGGTCCCTCCGGCGCCGGCAAGTCGACGATCTCGCGGCTCTTGTTCCGCCTCTACGACGTCTCGAGCGGGGTCATCACAATCGACGGCCAGGACATCCGCGAGGTCACGCAGGCATCGCTGCGGGCGGCGATCGGCATGGTGCCGCAGGATACCGTGCTGTTCAACGACACCATCCGCTACAACATCCGCTACGGCCGCTGGGACGCCGGCGATGCCGAGGTGGAGCACGCCGCGCAGCTCGCGCAGATCGACGGCTTCATCCGGATGTCGCCGAAGGGCTATGAGACGCAGGTCGGCGAGCGCGGCCTGAAGCTCTCGGGCGGCGAGAAGCAGCGCGTGGCGATCGCGCGCACGGTCTTGAAAGCGCCGCCGATCCTGGTGCTGGACGAGGCGACTTCGGCGCTCGACAGCCACACCGAGCACGAGATCCAGGAAGCGCTTGAGCGGGTCTCGCGCAACCGCACCTCGCTTGTGATCGCACACCGGCTCTCCACCATCGTCGCCGCCGACGAGATCATCGTGCTCGATCAGGGCCGCATCGCCGAGCGCGGCACCCACGGCGAGCTGCTGGCTAAAGACGGGCTCTATGCCAGCATGTGGAACCGGCAGCGCGAGGCCGAGGCCGCGCGCGAGCGGCTGGCGCTGGTCGACGACGACAACGAGGCGCCCAACCGCGCGCCACCGCCGCCGGTGGACGATGCGATCGCCGCCGCGGCGGAGTGATTGAGCGCGACATCGAAGTGGAATAAAGATACCAATGTAGGGTGGGCAAAGGCGCGGACGCGCCGTGCCCACCGTCTCGAGTACGTCGAGGATGGTGGGCACGCTTTCACCGTACACTTGGTTGGGAGTGATGGATGGGTCCACTTTGCCCACCCTACGAAGCTGCAACAACGATCAGTGAGTTTTGATGTCCATCGCCAATTCCATCCGTGCGCAAATTCCGCCGATTCATCCAGAAGGCTATCCGTTCATCGGCGGATTTGCGCTCGCAAGCCTGATCCTGTTCTGGATATGGTCGCCGTTGGGGTGGATCGGCTTCGTGCTGACGATCTGGTGCGCGCTGTTCTTCCGCGATCCCATCCGCGTGACGCCGGTGCGCGACGGCATCGTGGTGGCGCCGGCCGACGGCCGCATCTCGATGATCGCGCATTCGGTGCCGCCGGCTGAGCTCGGGCTTGGCGACAAGCCGTTGCCGCGGATCTCGATCTTCATGAGCGTGTTCAACTGTCACGTCAATCGCGCACCCGTGGCCGGCAAGATCGAACGCATCGCCTACCGGCCGGGCGTCTTCATCAATGCCGAGCTCGACAAGGCGAGCGAGGACAACGAGCGCAACGCGCTCGTCATCGCCTCGGCGAACGGGCGCATCGGCGTGATCCAGATCGCAGGCCTCGTGGCGCGACGGATCGTGTGCTTCGTGAAGGAAGGCCAGTTGATCGGGGCCGGCGAACGCTTTGGGCTGATCCGCTTCGGCTCGCGGCTCGATGTGTATCTGCCCGAGGCCACGCGGGCGCTGGTGTCCGAAGGCCAGACGGCGGTCGCCGGCGAGACGATACTGGCCGATTTCGGGCTGAGGGACGAAGGGCGGACGTTCCGCACCAATTAACCAATTGTAACCAATCGCGCTGCGGCATTCGCCTATTGCGGTGAGCGATGGCGGAAGCGGGTGGCGCTTGCTATATTGGTGTCATGTTCGAGCCCCGATACAATTACGCCGAATTGCGCCGCCGCCGGTTCCGTCCGATCCCGGTGCGGATGCTGGTGCCCAATGTCATCACGCTGCTGGCGATCTGCGCCGGGCTGACCGCGATCCGCCTGTCGACCGAGGGGCGGATGGAGCTTGCGGTTGCGGCGATTGTGTTCGCCGCCGTGCTCGATGGCATCGACGGCCGCGTGGCGCGCATGATCAAGGGCCAGTCGAAATTCGGCGCGGAGCTCGACAGTCTCGCCGACTTCGTCAATTTCGGCGTCGCGCCCGGCCTGATGCTGTATTTCTGGCAGCTCCACGAGCTGCATAACGGCGGCTGGATCGCGGCGATGATCTTTGCGATCTCGGGCGGCTTGAGGCTTGCGCGTTTCAACGCGTCGATGGACGATCCCAACAAGCCGCCGTTTGCCTCGAATTATTTTACCGGCGTGCCCGCGCCTGCAGGCGCAGTGACCGCGCTGCTGCCGATCTATCTGGCCTATCTCGGCGTGTTCACGCCGCCGGCGCTGTTGACGGCGCTCTACACGCTCCTGATCGCGTTCCTGATGGTGTCGCGGCTGCCGGTCTATTCCGGCAAGAGTATCCGCATGCGTGTGCCACCGGAACTGGTGCTGCCGGTGTTCGTCTCCGTGATCTTCTTCATCGCGCTCCTGATCGGCTATCCCTGGCACGTGCTGTCGGCGGGGACGCTGCTCTACCTGTTGAGCCTGCCGCTGGGGTGGAAGTCCTATCGCGACCACAAGCTCGCCTATGAGGCCGCGCAAGCGCCGGCCGCCGGCAATGTGCCGGCGGCGGCAGTTCCACCGCTGACACCGCAGGCGATTGAGCGCCCGCCCGACGAGCGGCCGGAGCGGCTGCACTAGATGTGGGTCATTCCGCTGCATCTGTCGAAAATGACCCGGAGCGGACTATCGAGGCTGACAAGCGCCATCGCGGCCGATAAGTTCTCTAAGGGTATTGTGGCCGGCACATCGCCGAGAGCCGACCAGCAGACCTGACATCAGGAGGACCGATGAACACGCCTCTCCGCAGCGGGATTTTCCTCGCTCCGTTTCATGCCAAAGCCGACAATCCAACGCTGGCGATGGAACGTGATTTCGAGCTGCTGCAGCACCTCGACCGGCTGAACTACAGCGAGGCGTGGATCGGCGAGCATCACTCCGGCGGTGTCGAGATCATCGCCGCGCCCGATATGTTCATTGCCGCGGCGGCCGAACGCACCAGGCACATTCGGCTTGGCACCGGCGTGACGTCGCTGCCGTATCATAATCCCTTCATGCTCGCGAGCCGCATCGTCCAGCTTGATCACATGACGCGTGGGCGCGCGATGTTCGGCGTCGGCCCCGGTGCGCTGGTGTACGACGCCTACAAGATCGGGATCGACGCCGGCGATCAGCGGCGCATGATGAATGAGGCGCTCGACGTCATCGTCGCGCTGTTCAAAGGCGAGACGGTCAACAAGGAGACCAACTGGTTCAAGCTCTGCAACGCCAACCTGCAGCTTGCGCCCTACACCAAGCCGATGATCGAGATGGCGGTCGCCAGCGCGCGCTCGCCGGTCGGCGCGATGGCGGCGGCGCGCCACGGCATCGGCATGCTGGCAATCGGCGGCGCGACGCCGACTTCGATCGCCCATCACACCGCGAACTGGAATCTCTACGAGACCGAGGCGCGCAAAGCCGGCCACGTGCCCGATCGCGCCAAGTGGCGCGTCGTGACGTTGATGCATATCGCCGAGACCCGTGAGCAGGCGAAGCAGAACGTCAAGTTCGGACTCAAGGCGTTCGCCGACTACTTCCGCGAGATCGCGACCTTCCCGATCATCCCGCCCGATGTGCCCGACGACTGCGACTGGCTGATCGAGACCGGCACCGCATGCATCGGCACGCCCGATGACGCGATTGCCTACATCGACAAGCTGCTCAAAGGCTCGGGCGGCTTCGGCGTGATCATGGAGCTCGCCCATAACTGGGCCGATTGGGACGCCACCCGCCGCCACTACGAACTGATGGCACGCTACGTTCACGCCCATTTCCAAAAGAGCTTTGCGCCGCGCGTCGAAGCTTACGCCGCGGCCGCGACCCAGCAGAAGGAGTTCGCTGGCCAGGCAGCGGAGGCGGTGCAGTCCGAGATCGACAAGCTGGCGGCGCGGCAGGCGAAGACCGGGACCTGAAGGAGCGGACGCTCACGGCATTTTGGAGTCCGCTAACGTGAAGGGGTTTCGGACGCCGGCCGCCCGTACCTGTGGCCGCGGTCGTCAGCGGTCGGCATCCGAACCCTTCACAAGAGCTGACTTTGGCAAATGCGATCTCACTCCGGATTTCGCTTGCGAAAGCCGTCCCGTTCATCAGAGTCCGGTCATCATCCCTCCGCTCCCGGCATAAAGCAGCGGACGGTGGCGCCGATGTTGCCGTATGTTGGCCAGACCAGTGCAGTACCCTCCTTGTTCGGTTGGTCGACGACGGCATCGTCTGGAACATCGACCCACATGGTCTCGACCTCCTCGCTGTGCCGGGCTCGCTCATAGGCATTGGCATTGACCGGGATTTTGACTCGGTAGTGATGCGACGAACCGTCCGGCGCAGTCCATTCGACATTGCTGAGATGCATGGCTTCCGAGCCGTCGCAGCACAGCGCGCCATGGTTGCTATACAGCGTCATGAACCACTTGGTGAGGTCAGGCCGGTTGTGGTCGTGGCCGCGAGCCGGAGGGACCTGCCACACAACGGCACCACCAAGCACCGTGAAACCGCCGATGACGATTGTGGCGAGAAGGTTGAAGCTCTTGCCGGCCATGTCGCGCTACCGTGGCGGGTGCAGCACAGACGATGCACACCACCCGGCTACAGTCTCGTCTTGCCGTGCCTTCTCCAGCAACATGTCCCGCTCTTTGCATGGTGGCAATTCGCGGGCTCGCTCTCTGCTCTTCCTGGCATCCATTATGAGACGATCCTCCAAAGAGGTCGTCTGCTTGAAACGGCGGCGCCTTATCATGTGTTAACCTCATGATTGGGCTGCCCGATCGTTTCAATGCGTGAAGTGCACGAATGTTCTTATTATTTATGGGCGCTTCTCTTGGAACAATTGCGTCGCTCCGAGCGCACCGAGCCAAATAAGCAAGGTCCAGATCATGCACCCGAATAGCGCAGCAAGCCCGGCAGCCGCGAGGGCTACAAAAACCGCTCCACCGCGTCCATGATAGTTGTCCCCGCCGGACATCATGCCGATTTGTTCATAGCCCGTAGGGCTTGGGCAGCCGGTTGGACCTTCGATTTGACACGGGCATGCTCTATAACGAGCTGCGGTTGAGCCTCACGACTGCGCCGGACCCGCAGTCTTTGATGTGACGATGTTTGGCTCACTAAGTCGTCCCGGCGGACCGCGCTCTCACACGCTCGACTTCTATGTAACCGAGCCCGTAGGGCGGCCAGAGCGGAACTGGTCGCCTCGTTCGGGCTGACCTCCTCTTGGTACCGAACACGAGCCGAAGTTGGGAAAGCGTAGGCGAGACGAGAGGCGGCGCGTGCCGCTCCGGCCTGAATTGAATACGTTTGCGCTTATTTTCGGCAACGCGACCGCTCAGCTTTCGCCACTTGATTGCCTAGTAGCCCTCGGCGTTCTACGATCCCCACAGAAACGCTGGGAAGTTGTCGTGGCTCGCGAGCAGCGAAAACTGGCAGCGATCCTTGCTGCAGACGTTGTCGGCTACTCCCGCCTTATGGGGCGTGACGAGAGCGGGACGCTTGCGCGCCTACGAAAGAATCGCGCTGACAGCCTTGACCCTGTTCTGGCGAAATATGGTGGTCGCCTGGTTAAGCTGACCGGCGATGGCGCTCTGGTCGAATTTGGAAGCGCCGTCGATGCGCTGTCGGCGGCGATCGAATTTCAGCAAGTAATGGCGGAAGCCGATCGATATCAACCTACCGACGACGCACTTGTGTTCCGCATGGGCCTGCACCTTGGCGACCTGATCGTCGATGGTGACGATCTCTATGGCGACAGCGTGAATATTGCTGCGAGGCTGGAAGCGCAAGCGCCGCCCGGCGGAATCCTGATCTCTCAGGCTGTTCACGAAGCAGTCACGGGCCGATTGAAGGCGACGTTCACCGATCGTGGCAGCCTTGCGCTCAAAAATATCGAACGGCCGGTGCCAGCATTCCAGGTGAGATGGGACACCGCGGACTGGAAACCTTCATTGCTGGTGACCACCCCGTTCACAACTGGCACCAATGCGCCCACGAACATTCCCGATGAGCCCTCCATCGCCGTCTTGCCGTTCACCAACATGAGCGGCGATCCGGAGCAGGAGTATTTCGCCGACGGCATCACCGAGGACATCATCACGGCCCTCTCGCACATCCCCGCGCTGTTCGTGATCGCGCGCAACTCCAGCTTCGCCTACAAGGGCAAGGCCATCGACATCCGCCAAATCGGCCGCGAGCTAGGCGTGCGCTACCTGCTGGAAGGCAGCGTGCGCAAGGCTGGCCAGCGCCTGCGCATCACCGGCCAGCTCGTCGAGGCCGAGACCGGCGCCCATCTCTGGGCAGACAGGTTCGACAGTTCGCTTGAGGACGTGTTCGATCTGCAGGATCGCGTGACCATGGCTGTCGCCGGCGCCATTGAACCTTCGATCACGCACGCCGAGATCAGGCGCGCCAACCGCAAGCCCACCGCAAACCTGCAGGCCTACGACTGGCTGCTGCGCGCCCTCGGCGAGCAACAACTCTATTCCCGCGAGGCCGTCGATCGCGCCATGCAGATGGCACGGCGCGCTATCGAGCTGGATCCGCGCTATGCCCAGGCTTACGCCTATCTTGCGAGCTGGACATCTCGCCGCATGATCTATGGCTGGATGGAGGATGAGGCGAGGAGACGGCAGAGGGCGTGCGCTTCGCACATCTGGCGGTGCAGCTGGAGCCGAACGACTCGATCGTCCTGACTGAAGCGGCCTTCGGTCTAGCCCACCTCAATCACGATCTTGCGGCCGCCATTCCGTGGTTCGATCGGGCGATCGCGCTCAATCCGAATTCGGCGATGGCATTCGGCCGGGGCGCGATCGTGCGGAATTTCATAGGTGATTACATGACGGCCGCTGAACATGCCGATCGGGCCATGCGTCTGAGCCCGTTTGATTCATATTCCTTCGCATTCAGCCTGGCGCGAGGAGGCAGCCATTTGTTTCAACGGCAGCTGCCGGAAGCGGTGGCATGGCTGCGCAAGGCTGCGCAGCAGAACCCGCGGCACATCTCTACATTCCTTTATCTAGGCAGTGCACTGGCCCATGCCGGACAGATGGACGAAGCCCGGACGGCGATCCGGCGCCTGCTGGAGCTGCATCCGATGAGCAGCGTGAGGTGGTGGCGCCAGCATCGCCTCGTTCCTGAGGACGACAACGAGTACATGCTGGATGGTGCGCGGCTGGCCGGCTTGCCGGAGTGAGGCTAGGAGCGCCATCCTGTCTTCCATGGTCTGCTCCGCTGGTGGGCGGCAAGAAAAAGGAGTTCGCGCTGTCGTATGAGCTGAGCCAAATCACATAAGTGGCCCGAGCGCTGGCTTGCCAGTGCTATTCGCGACTGCTGGCGGTTCGGTCCGCCTTGGGTCACTCGGGTCATATTTGGCGACGCCAGATGTCTCCTGATCCTCTGACAGCGGCGGAATAGCAGACACCCCCAGATCCACCTTACGGACTGTTGCAAACTAGGCACGACGAGGCAGGGCAAGAACTTGTCGTCAGGCCAGTTGAGCCTGCTGTTGAGGGCAAACGGCCTGCGGGGGCATGCTGTAGGTCCATAAAGCGCTCAGAACGCTGTTGGTAGAGTTCCGGAGGGCTGCGAAGGCCCGCAGATGCGATTGGAGCGCCGTTGCTATGCGGGCCATGAAGCGTTCAAGGCCGAGGATGTTGAGCACGCGGGTGAGGTTGTAGCAGAGTGCCATCAAGCTCCATTCGCCGCGAACCTTGTTGAAGCCACGAACAAGGAAGTGCCGATAGCCGGCGCGGCATTTGATCGTGCCGAAGGGATGTTCGACGATGGCGGATCTTCGGCGCATCAGTTCGCCTGCACCTTGCATGCGCGCGCGATGACGTTCGAGAACATCCTCGTGCTCCCAGCGATAGACGATACGTTGAGAGGCATTCTCGGCAAGACAACGTGACCTTAACCGGCAAGCTTGGCAGATCGCCTTCCGGCTCGCATAACGGATCTCGATCCGGCCGCTTGCGTTTTGCCAATGTCCCTTGACCCGACGCAGCCGTTCGCCGGCGGGGCAATGATAGGCGTCTGCTCCAGCATCGTAGCTGAAGTCCCTACGGCTGAAGCGACCCTTCTTCTCGACCACCTTGTTGCCTTCTGGCACGGGTACATAGGTAACGATGCCGTCATCCTCGCACGCCTTCAGCTCGAGACTGCTGTAATAGCCTTCATCAGCCAGCGCCTGCAGAGACTTCGCTTCAAGAACGTCTTTGGCCGCTCTCGCCATCGCATGAAGCTGGCCGACGTCGCTGCTGTCGTTCACAACCTCGCTTGCAACGATGAGATTGTGCTTGTCGTCCACGACGGTCTGTACGTTGTAGCCTGCTATTCCCTGGCCGCTTTTGACCAGAAGCCGGGCATCAGGATCAGTCTTGGACAACTGTGTTTCGCCGCTCTCTTCCAGACGGGCAAGATCGGCTTTGGCGCGCGAGCGTTGGGCCATCAGCTCCGCGACCTTCGCCCCAATATGCCCGCCCTGTCCTCCGCCGCCGGCACCATTGGGCCGCTTCTTCTTTTGCTTCTTGGCTTCTGCCGCATCATTGACCTCAAGTGACTTGCGGTAGGCCTCGATGTCCTTGTCGAGCTTTGCGATCTGGTCGGTCAGCCTCTTACGCGTGAAGATGCTGGCTTTGCTCGCATCGCCATGGAAGAACGAGCCATCGATCGCAACAACGCTGCCGCCGACCAGTTCCAGCTCGCGCGCCAGCAGCACAAAACTACGGTTCGCAGCCTTCAATGCTTCCCAGTTCTCCTTGCGGAAGTTGGCGATGGTTCGATAGCCGGGCCTCAGGTTCTTCAACAGCCAGATCAGCTCCAGATTGCGCGACGCCTCCTGCTCCAGCCGACGCGATGACCTGACCTGGTTGGTGTAGCCGTAAAGATAGAGCTTCAAAAGATCCGCTGGATCGTAAGGCGGCTGTCCCTCTTCTTCTGGGCCGCGGTCCGCATGGCGGAAGCCGAGCTTGGCAAGATCGAGGGCGCAAACAAAGCAATCAATGGCCCGGACCGGATTGTCGGGGCCGACATAGTCTTCTATCCGCGCAGGAAGCAGGCAGACCTGGTCCCGGCTCTCGCCGCTCTTGAATGTGTGATTCGTCATAAACCGAATCGTACATCAATTGCCGGAAATGCCGAGTTCTTGCCCAGCCTCGTCGG
>NZ_DATGFH010000035.1:0-17026 GCF_035309285.1 Bradyrhizobium sp.
TTATCTTCACCCGGCTGGTCGCTCAAAACCTCATGCAGCGACGGCGGATCGATCGCCTCCTCGATCCGCCTCCGCCAATCATCAAAGATCAGCGACAGATGAGCCTCAGCCTATGCCAAAGCTAAACCGGACAGCCGTGGGTCAAGCCCGGGCATGACGAATTCGAGCAGAGGAGCGCCTCCTCATGGAGCCGTTGCGGGATTACTCCGCCGCGCGCAGCGAGCGCGAGAGGCGGAGATCGCCGCCGCGCAGCGACCGGTAATATTCCGCATCCGCCGGATCGTCGGTGCAGCGGACGAGATCGGTGACCGGCGTATAGGCCAGCATGCGCCCGCCGTCGGGTAGCGCCGTGCAGGAGAAGCGCAGCACCTGGCCGTCCTTGAGCTTGATGTTGATCGGCGTGGAATCGCCGCTTCGCATCATCTCCATGCGCCGCGCGATGAAGGTGTTGAGCTCGTCGGCCGGCATCTCATAGGCGCCGGTGTCGCGGCCGTGATACATCAACGCGATGAACGGCGGCCGCGAATCGGCCTTCTCGTCGGGCAGCGCGAAGTAATGGCGGAAGGCGCGGTTAATGAACACCGCGCGGGTATCGGCGTCGAGCAGCACGATGCCGATGTCGACCTGGTCGAGTGCGGACGACAGCCGTGCTGCGGTCGCATAGTGACGCCGATCCTGCGCAAAGGCATCCAGCATCCACTGCCTGAGCAGGCCGGTCACGGCGGCGGTCCCGCCCGCGGTCATCGCCAGCATCGCAAGCCGGACGAGGTCGCCGCTGCTGTAGCCGGGAGCGGCGCGGTGATCAAAGAAGAACAGCGCGGCTCCCGGGATGGCAATCGCTGCGCTGACGGAAGCGGAGGCCAGGCCACTGAGCGAGCCGGCGAAGGCCACGATGCAGACGAGCAGCGGCGCCGGATTGGGGACGGCGAAGAGGTTGCGATCGATTACAAAGGCGGCCAACGTCGTCGCCGCCGCGAGCACCGGTCCTGCGATGGTCCGCCAGTCCAACTGCATGCCGTCTCTTGCCTTCGCGCAAAGGGTCAGAATACGAGTCTGACCGCCGATTGTTGCGTCGTTGCGTCGGATGAGAACTTTCCGCTCCTCTGCTTAAGGAGGCGTTCATTCGTTCTGCAGAGCTTTCAGATTTGTTCGATCAAATGCGAACGGACGTGGAACCGGCGCCGCCATTTACCTTGCGGAACGGGAGAGGCTGGAGACCGGCGCGGCCATCGCCATGGGTCTCTGTCGCGATCAGCAAGGTGACGGCCACGACGATGGTCGCGCTGAGCGCCATCGCTACCAGCAGGACAGGTGCTTTCCTCATCGTCGTCTCGGCGAGAACGGCGCGACTGGCGCTTGTCGCCAAGGATCTACAGCGGCATCGCCTGACAGGCCTTGAGCGACAGCACCGTAAGCGTGACGACAAGGCACAGCGAGAAGGCGCCGAACGCGAGCGAAGCGACGACAGCGTCGATCAGTCGGGGCGAGGCAACAGGGACGCTTTGGCCGTGAAAGCCTGTGGCGCCGGGCGACCGTGTCATGGTCTTTGACGATCCTTGTACGGCGCGGGCGAATCACCCGCGACGGAGCGAATCGTCGCAACCGCCGCCGGCATTATTGCGGCAGGTTGACCGCCGATTCGCCGCAAGCGTTAAGGATTGTTAACGATTGACCCTGCCGTCAGGCGCTGGCCGCGATACTCGGCGTGTCGTCCACGTCGTCCGGGCGCCAGTCCATCGAAACAAAGCCCGGCGTCTGCTCGACCCGTTTCAGCCAGGCGCGAATCGCCGGGAAGGTGGAGAGCTCGAAGTCGCAGCGCTCCGCGAGATGGGTGTAGCCATAGAGCGCGATGTCGGCGACAGTGAGCTGGCTGGCGGCGAAGTAGTCATGGATCTTGAGGTGATTTTCCATCACCTGGAGCGCCGCATAGCCGCGCTCCATCCAGTCCTCCAGCGCATGCGTCTGCAGCACGCGGCCGCCCTTGACCAGCGCCAGCCAGAAATAGGCCGCGCCGATATTCGGCTCCAGCGCGTGCTGTTCGAAGAACATCCATTGCAGCGCTTCCGCGCGCTCGACCCGCGACTCCGGCGTCAGCGGCGTGCCGTTGGCGACGAACCAGAGGATGGCGTTGGATTCGGCGATGTAGCGACCCTCGGCGACCTCGAGCAGGGGCACCTGGCCACTCGGGTTCTTGGCGAGGAAATCCGGCGTGCGGCTCTCGCCGCGCAGAATGTCGATCTCGACCGCCTCGTAGGGCATGTTGAGCAGCGCCAGCGCAAGGCGGACCTTGTAGCTGTTGCCGGAGCGCTGCATCGAGTAAAGCTTGTACATTCGGACCGTGCTGGATGAGTGTGATGCGCCGAGCGCGGCCGACGCTTGCTTGTTTGTCGTGCCGTAACACGGCCAAACAATGATGCCGATGTGGTTGCACTGCAAGGGCCAGTCGGCAGAAAAGCTTGAAAACCTCTACCGCACTGCAAACGTGCGGAACAGTTTTCTATGACGCGCCTACACTTCGGATCACGCTTGCGCGATGGGTTGGGCGGCGGCGATGGTCGCGCTTTCGCGACTCGTCATGGCGCGGTGCAGCGTAAAGCCGTAGAGCGCGAGCATCACGATCAAGCCCGAAGGAATTCCGGTGGCGCCAGCAAGCCCGCGTGAGACGAGCGGCACGATCCAGGCCGCGGCCAGCAGGCTGATTTCGTAGTCGCGGAAGCCGCATTTGAAGCCGTGGCGCGCGAAGTAGGCGATTGCGATCGCCAGCGCGACGAGATCGTAGTCGAGCACGTAAGGCGTCGCGAGCAGGCTCGCGGTTGCGAGCGCGGAAGCCTTCAGCTCGAATGCGACCTCGCTGCGCCAGAGCCACGCCAATGTGGCGGCAAGGATGATCCCCAGCGCGATCTGGATCGCGTAAGCGGTGTGAACATCAGCGCCCCAATTGCGCGCGGCCGAGAATGCCGATTGGATCTTCTCCCAGCCAGTGCCGCCCTGTTCGAGCACAACGACTTGCGTGAAATTCATGGAATCGAAGAAGGCATGCCAGACGCTGCTGCCCAGCGTCGCAAAGCTGATGGCGATCAGCGCGGCGATGGTGAGGATCGCTGCCATGATGCTGCTCCAGCGCCGGCTTGCCATGAGCGCGATCGGGATGAGCACGCCGAATTGCGGCTTGTAGGCGAGGAGACCGATCAGCACGCCCGCGATCCATGGCCGGCGATCGAGCAGGTGCAATGCGCCGCCGAGCAACGCCGCGGTCAGGAATCCATTCTGGCCATGACCGATGTTGATCAATACCGCTGGGAACGCGGAGGCGATCAGCAGCGTCTCCGGCCGCGGCAGGATGGCGCGCAGCGTCGCGAGATAGGCGGCAAAGCTCGCGGCAAGCCATAGCGCAAGCCCGGGCGCATAGGGTAGCGATGCCACCAGGACTGCGATCGCAAAGAAGAACGGCGGATAGTGCCAGCCATAGAACGGCACCTCGCGCCCATCGAAGGTCGCCTGTTCCGCCGCATGTTGAAGCGCGGGGTCATAGGCGTCGGCGGATTTGCCCTGCCAGGTCAGCATCCCCGCCGCATAGACGTTGGAAAAATCGGTGCCGATCGGCTTGCCATTGCGGTCGATCAGGCCGTCCGACACCGCGATCCAGCCTGCGAAGGCGAGGCTACCGATCACGAGCAGGATCACGGCATAGCCGCGGGCGCGCGCGGGTGTCAGCCATTCGCCGGATCGCAGGGCTTTACAGATACCTTGCCAGATGTGAGCCATTTCGCCGCAGAACTTTAGGAATGTTGCGCGGACGCTAGCGCCGTCCCTTTAATGTTCCCTAAAGTTTGCCTGTCGTTGTGGAAGCTTCTTGCGATGCAGCGGGCGTCGGAATAGGCTGCAAATATTCCCTCAAATGGAGTCGTGGGCGTTCGTCCACGACGCATGGCCAAAGGAGCCGATGATGCCTTTACTGTCCGCTGCGCTCGACCGTGTGAAGCCGTCCGCGACGATCGCGGTCACGGATAAAGCACGCGCGCTGAAAGCGGCGGGCCGCAACGTCATCGGCCTCGGCGCCGGCGAACCTGATTTCGACACGCCTGAGAACATCAAGCAGGCCGCGATCAAAGCGATCAAGGACGGCAAGACCAAGTACACCGATGTCAGCGGTATTCCCGAGCTGAAGGAGGCGATCATCGCCAAGTTCAAGCGCGAGAACGAGCTGACCTACAAGCCCAACCAGGTCATCGTCGGCACCGGCGGCAAGCAGGTGCTCTACAATGCGCTGATGGCGACCATCAATCCGGGCGACGAGGTGATCATCCCCGCGCCCTATTGGGTGAGCTATCCGGAAATGGTGGCGCTCGCCGGCGGCGAGTCGGTTCCAGTGATCTGCACCGCCGAGCACGGCTTCAAGCTGCGCGCTCAGGATCTGGAGAAGGCGATCACGCCGAAGACCAAGTGGATCATCCTCAACTCGCCGTCGAACCCGACCGGCGCGGCCTACACCCGAGCCGAGCTGAAGGCGATCACCGACGTGCTGGTGAAGCATCCACATGTCTGGGTCATGACCGACGACATGTACGAGCATCTGGTCTACGACGACTTCGCGTTCACGACGCCGGCGCAGATCGAGCCGAAACTGTACGAGCGCACGCTGACGGTGAACGGCGTGTCGAAGGCCTATTGCATGACGGGCTGGCGCATCGGCTATGCCGGCGGTCCGGCCGAGCTGATCAAAGCGATGGCGACCATCCAGTCGCAGTCGACCTCGAACCCCTCGTCGATCGCGCAATGGGCTTCGGTGGAGGCGCTCAACGGTCCACAGGATTTCATCCCTGCGAACAACAAGGTGTTCAAGGAGCGGCGCGACCTCGTGGTGTCGATGCTGAACCAGGCGAACGGCATCGATTGCCCGCGCCCCGAAGGCGCATTCTACGTCTATCCATCCTGCGCCGGCACTATCGGCAAGACCACGCCGTCGGGGAAGAATCTCGGCAGCGACGAGGACTTCGTCACCGAGTTGCTCGAGGCCGAAGGCGTCGCGGTGGTGCAGGGCTCGGCGTTCGGGCTTGGACCGGCGTTCCGCATCTCGTATGCGACCAAAACGTCGGATCTCGAGGACGCCTGCAAGCGCATCCAGCGCTTTTGTGGCAATTTGAGATAGTCAAATTAATTCTGGCGTGGCGGCTCGGGAACTGCCACGCCAGTGTCCGCTTCCAGGCGTTCACAGGAACCCGCAAGTTCAGGCATTCGCGCCACACCTTGGAAGTTTTGATGACCGGCGTGCGCAGCGCCATGTTTTGGACACGGCGCTTCCTTCCTGTCCCTCCGCCTTTTCAATTCGTCTTCGCGGAGAACAAACCATGCGACTTCCAACCCTGATCATCGCCGCCGCCGCATTCGCAGGCTCGCTTGCCAGTGCACATGCGATGCCTGCCTATCATGCCGGCGTGCTCGAATGCCGCGGCGGACAGAATGTCGGCTTTATCGTGGGATCGGTCGCCAACCTCGAATGCGTATTCCAGAGCCCGGGCCGTCGCCCTGAAGCCTACACGGCAACCGTGAGGCGCATCGGAGTCGATCTCGGCGTCACCGCGACGATCCAGTTCACCTGGACGGTCAACGCGCCGACCACGCGGCTCGGCTATGGCGAGCTCGCCGGTACCTATGGCGGCGTTGGCGCCAACGCCTCGATCGGCGTCGGCGGCGGCGGCAACTTCCTGGTCGGCGGTCCGCGCAATGCCTATGCGCTGCAACCGATCAGCGTGCAGGGCCAGACCGGGCTGAATGTCGCGGCCGGCATTGCAGGCCTCGAGCTCGAGCCGGTCCGCTTCGTCCATCGCGGCCGCTGGCGTCATCATCGCCGTCACGGCTGACAAAACGATTAACTTGAATCAATCAAGGGGCCCGCGAAAGCGGGCCTCTTTTCTTTGGCGCGGTGGAACGGGTTGTGGCATAGAAAGACCAGTGCCTTGAGCCATTGTTCTCCGTCCGCATCACATCTTTCAGTCGGAGTTTTCTTTATGCGTCGTTCTCTTCTCCTTGCCGCGCTTGCAGCAAGCTTTTTTGCCGCGCCCTCTTCCCATGCACAGGAGCCGATGGACCGCGTGCAGGTCGGCGTGCTCGAATGCCGCGGCGGCGCCAGCATCGGCTTTGTCGTCGGCTCCGTGACCAATCTCGGCTGCGTGCTGCGCGTCGAGGGTTATCCGGAAGACCGCTACATCGCGACCATCCGCAAGGTGGGCCTTGATCTCGGCATCACTCAGGAGACTGCGCTTGCCTGGGGTGTCTATGCGCCGGTGGCCCATCTCGGGCCTGGCGATCTCGCCGGCGACTATGCCGGCGCGCAGGGCAGCGCTTCGCTCGGCGTCGGTGCCGGCGGCAATGTGCTGGTCGGCGGTTCCAACAATTCCATCGCGTTGCAGCCGCTCAGCCTGCAGGGCCAGGTCGGCGTCAATGTCGCCGCCGGGCTCGAGAGTCTGGAACTGCGTCCGGGACGTTAAGCGACACGCGTCTCTCGTCATTGCGAGGAGCGCCAGCGACGAAGCAATCCATACCGCCTCCGCGGAAAGACTATGGATTGCTTCGCTTCGCTCGCAATGACGATGCAGAAGCGTCCGGTTTTCCTCCGATCGCACGGCAGCGACGATTTCTCGCTTGCCAAAACGTTGGGGCAGGCAGAGCATGACCATTTGCCGACCCAATCACGGGCCGAGCTCCGAACCCAAGGAGACGGCGAATGGGACAAGACGTCAGAAGTCCCCGTGGTCCACGGTGCATTGCGCTGGTGGGCCCTTTCCAAAGCGGTAAAACCACACTTCTCGAAGCCATCCTCGCGCGAACAGGCGCGATCCACAAAGCCGGCAGCGTCGATGCCGGAACTTCCCTGGGCGATGCCAGTCCCGAAGCCCGCCACCACAAGATGAGCGTCGGCCTCACGGCTGCCACCACCACCTTCATGGGCGACAGCTACACCTTCATCGATTGTCCGGGCTCGGTCGAGTTCGCGCACGACATGCGCGCGGCGCTGCCCGCCGTCGACGCTGCGATCGTAGTGTGCGAGGCGGATGAGAAAAAGCTGCCGCAGCTCCAGATCATCCTGCGCGAGCTGGAAAACCTGAACATCCCGCGCTTTCTGTTTCTCAACAAGATCGACCGCGCCAACAAGCGCATCCGCGAGACGCTCGCCACGCTGCAGCCGGCCTCGCGCGTTCCGCTCGTGCTCCGCCAGATTCCGATCTGGAACGGCGAATTGATCGAGGGCTTCGTCGACCTCGCGCTGGAGCGCGCCTTCGTCTATCGCGAGCACAAGGCCTCCGAAGTCGTCGAGCTCAACGGCGGCAATCTCGACCGCGAGAAGGAAGCGCGTTTCTCGATGCTGGAGAAGCTCGCCGACCATGACGACGCGCTGATGGAGCAACTCCTCGAGGACATCCAGCCGCCACGCGACGCCGTGTTCGACGATCTCGCCCGCGAATTGCGCGGAGGGCTGATCTGTCCGGTGCTGCTCGGCTGCGCGATCCGCGAGAACGGTGTGCTGCGCCTGATGAAGGCGCTGCGCCACGAATCACCCGGCGTTGCGGAGACCGCCAGGCGCCTCGGCGTGCCCGAGTCCAAGGAGGCGCTGGGTTACGTGTTCAAGACCGTGCATTTGCAGCACGGCGGGAAATTGTCACTGACGCGGCTCTTGTCAGGTCACCTCGATGACGGCGCGACGCTGCAATCCGCCGCAAGCGGCAGCGGACGCGTCTCCGGCATCCTCGCCGTCAACGGCGCCTACGACACCAAACGTGCGGCGGCGGAAGTCGGCGATACCATCGCGCTCGGCAAGCTCGACGCCATCAAGACCGGCGACACGGTCTCGAGCGGCAAGACTGCGCCGCCATCGCTGGTGACGGTCGCCGCGACACCGGGCGTGCTGTCAATCTCCGTCGCGGCCACCGACCGCAAGGACGACGTCAAGCTTGGCCAGGCGCTGCTGCGGCTCAACGAGGAGGATCCCTCGCTCTCGATGGTGCAGAATCCGCGCACCCACGACACCGTGCTGTGGGGGCAGGGCGAGATGCATCTGCGCGTGGCGCAGGAGCGGCTCAAGGATCGCTTCGGCGTCAGCGTCAAGGCGCATCCGCCCGCGATCGGCTATCAGGAGACCATCCGTAAAGCCATCACCCAGCGCGGCCGGCACAAGAAGCAGTCCGGCGGCCACGGCCAGTTCGGCGACGTGGTGCTCGACATCAAGCCGCTGCCGCGCGGCGACGGCTTCAAGTTTGAGGAAACCGTGGTCGGCGGCGCGGTTCCGCGCAACTATATCGGTGCGGTCGAGGAGGGCGTGGTCGATGGCCTGGCGCGCGGGCCGCTCGGCTTCCCTGTGGTCGACGTGCAGGTGACGCTGACCGACGGCTCCTATCACAGCGTCGACTCCTCCGATCTCGCGTTCCGCACCGCGGCGCGTATCGGTGTCAGCGAGGGCCTGCCGAATTGCCAGCCGGTGCTGCTCGAGCCGATCTACGTGGTCGAGATCGTCTGTCCGACGGATGCGACCGCCAAGATCAACGCGATCCTGTCGGCGCGACGCGGGCAGATCCTGGGTTTCGACACGCGCGAGGGCTGGCCCGGCTGGGACTGCGTTCGTGCCCAGATGCCGGAGGCGGAGATCGGCGAGCTCATTGTCGAGCTGCGCTCGGCCACCGCCGGCGCCGGCAGCTTCAGCCGCCAGTTCGACCACATGGCCGAAGTGACGGGCCGCGCCGCCGACCAGATCATCGCTGCGCACCGCGACGCGGCGTGATCTCGCAACGTCATTCCCGGGCTGCGCCAAGCGGCGCATTCCGGGATGACGGTGTCACCTTTTCAAACCCAGGGCTTTCGTGAACACTGCTGCGACATCGTTCCGGTAGTGCTCACGGCCATGCTCGATTCCCATCGCGACATTACGCTCGCTTGCGCGCTCAGCGCGCTCGCCGGCTATGTCGATGGCATCGGCTTTTTGCATCTGGGCGGCCTGTTCGTCTCCTTCATGAGCGGCAACTCGACGCGGATGGGCGTCAGCCTCGCCGCCGGGAATTTCCGGGCAGCGGCCGAGGCGCTTGGCCTGATCGCGCTGTTCGTGGTCGGCGCGGCCTGCGGCAGCCTGATCGTGTTCGGCAGGAGCCGCTATTCGCAGGCTGGAGTTCTGCTCGCCGAAGGGCTTCTCCTCGCGCTGGCCGGCCTGTGCAATGCTCTTGGCCTGGAAAATCTCGCCGTCGCTGCGATCGTGGTCGCGATGGGGTTGGAGAACGCGGTGTTCCAGATCGAGGGCGGCTCTGGCCTCGGTCTCACCTATGTCACGGGAGCGCTGGTCAAGGTCGGGCAATTTCTCGCCGCGGCGTTGACCGGCGGCGCACGGTTTGGCTGGGTGCCGAACCTCCTGCTCTGGGCGGCGCTGGTCGGGGCGGGGTATGCGGCGCGCTCGTCTATCACAGAATCGCCCTCGCCGCGGTCTGGCTTGCCGGCGCTGCGGCGCTGGCGTTGAGCGCGTGGGTCGGGGCCGGGGTAAGCAGCCACCATTGACAGGGCGCGCCGCTTGCCCGAATGGACAGCAATGACATCTGCACCAAGACCCCGTGCCGCGTGCCTGATCGGATGGCCGGCTGCGCATTCGCGCTCGCCGCTGATCCATCGTTATTGGCTGCGCACGCTCGGCATCGAGGGCGGCTATGTCATCGAGGCGGTGCCGCCGGAGGATTTGCGCGATTTCGTGCTGCGGCTGCCGCTGCGCGGTTTCGTCGGCGCCAACGTTACCATTCCGCACAAGGAAAGCGTACTGGCGCTATCGGCGCCGGATGCGCGCGCGCGAGCCATTGGCGCCGCCAACACGCTGTGGTTCGCCGACGGCGAATTGCGCTCGACCAACACCGACGTCGAAGGTTTCGTGAACAATCTCGACGCCTGCGCGTCCGGATGGGACAGGACCGAAGAGGCGCTGGTGCTGGGCGCCGGCGGCTCGGCGCGCGCGGTGGTGTTCGGCCTGATCGAGCGCGGTATCAAACGCGTGCATCTCGTCAACCGCACGCTCGCGCGTGCAGAAATACTGGCGGAGAAGTTTGGGGCGGCCGTGCAGCCCACCGCTTGGGAGCAGGTCGACGCGTTGCTGCCGCGCGCGAAATTATTGGTCAACACGACCTCGCTCGGCATGCATGGCCAGGCGCCGCTTGAGATCGATGTCGGAACTCTGCCGCAAGATGCCGTGGTCGCCGATCTCGTCTATGTGCCGCTTCAGACGCCGCTGCTTGCGGCGGCAAAGGCGCGGGGACTGCGCACCGCCGACGGCCTCGGCATGCTGCTGCACCAGGCCGTGCGCGGATTCGAATTGTGGTTCGGGCGGCGTCCGCAGGTGACGTTGGAACTTCGCTCGATTGTGGAAGCCGATCTCACGCACGCGTGATCCGCCAAAGTGTGCGGGAATAGGGGCCGGAGGTCGGGGTCTGGCGTTAGACCATGCCTGCACAGCCGGAGTTCCCTTCATGCTTCCCCGCCGTACCTCATTCCGCCACCCGCTGATCGCGCTCGCGATGGTGGCCGCTTCCACCGTCTATGCCATCGCGCAAAAGGCGCCCGTTCCCACGCGCGTCCGCGGCACCGTCGAAGCCGTGGATTCCGATACGCTCACGGTGAAGTCACGCAGTGGCGAGGACTTCAAGCTGCACATGACCTCGGACATGCAGGTCATCGGCATCGCCAAGACTTCATTGTCGGATGTCAAGGTCGGCTCTTTCATCGGCGCGACGACGGTGCCGGGAACGAGTGGCATGCCAACTGCGGTCGAGGTTCACGTGTTTCCGGAAAACATGCGCGGCACCGGCGAGGGCTCGCGGCCCTACGACCTCAAGCCCAACTCGACGATGACCAATGCGACGGTGTCACAGAGCGTGGTCGGCAATGACGGGCACACGCTGCTCGTCAAATACAAGGACGGCGAGAAGAAGGTGCTGGTCACGCCCGAAACGTCTGTCGTGACCTTCGTCCCCGCCGACAAGTCGGACTTGAAGCAAAGCGCCAAGGTGATCGCCTTCATGAAGCAGCTTCCGGACGGCTCGTTCGAGACCAGGCGCGTCATGGTCGGCCGCGACGGGCTGACCCCGCCGATGTGAAGGAATAGTCATCACCCTCCGGGGTTGCGGTGTTTGACGCAAACAGCCGCGGAGGGACAAGGCCATGCCGACACTGACATCCATGCTGCCACGCCTGCTCGTGGCCTCATTTGCCGCGATCACCATGCTCGCGTCATCGGCCTCTGCGCAACAGCCGCCGATGACACGCATCCGCGGCGCCATCGAGACGGTCGACGGCTCTACGCTCGGCATCAAGACGCGCGAAGGCACCGATGTGACGGTGAAGATGACCGACAATGTCGCCGTCTTTGCGCTCGTGAAGACATCGCTGTCGGAAGTCAAGGAAGGCTCCTATATCGGCATTTCGGCGATGCCTGAGCCCGACGGCACCCAGAAGGCCTTTGCGGTGCACATCTTCCCGGCAAATCAGCGCGGCGCCGCCGAAGGGTTCCACCCCTGGGATGCTCGTCCCAACTCGACCATGACGAATGCGACGGTGGCCGAGACGGTGAAGGGCACCGAAGGCCAGAACATTCTGGTCAAATACAAGGGCGGCGAGAAGAAAGTCGTGGTGCCACCTGACACGCCGATCGTGACCTTCGTTGCCAGCGACAAGTCGGAGGTGAAACCGGGCGCGAAGATCATCATCTTCGGCGCGGCGAAGAAGGAAGACGGCACGCTGGAAGCCGGCCGCATCAACGTCGGCCGCGACGGAATCACACCGCCGATGTGAAATTCTCACGCTCCCCTTGTCGTGGGAAAGGGTTGTGGCTTCGCGAAGAGAAGTCGGGTGAAGGGTCTCTGTTTGCAGAGACAGACCCTTCATCCATCGCGGACTGCGCATAGCGACAGATTGCCCTGTCTCTATCCAAAGAGGGAGGCCGGAAAAATGAGGACTACGATAATCGCATTTTCTGCGGCAGCCTTGATTGCCGCCGCGCCTGCTGTGCTTGCCCAGAGTGTATCAAGCAACACACCGCACCAGCACCATCAGGTCTCCAGGAAGCATCCTCGGAGCATCGCCGGCTCCGCTACGTGGCGTGCGATGCGCGCCAAGGGCTTGAAAACGGGCTATCCAGGAGCGTTCGGGTACGCGCCCAGCGAACCAAAAGACTATACGCTCGAAAATTCGAGACAAGCTGGCGGTGGCGGTGGCGGCGGTGGTAGCGGCATGTGAGCCATCCGGCTTCTACGACGCAGGGTACTCGAAGAACTTCAAGAACCGCACGCCGGAAGAGTTCGGCGATGTCCAGAAGGCCAGGGGAAAGCGCGAACCCGGGATCTCGAGCGACGAACTCCACTGTCGTCCCCGCGAAAGCGGCGTTGTCTCGTCATTGCGAGGAGCATAGCGACGAAGCAATCCAGAGCCTTTGCGTGACGCTCTGGATTGCTTCGCTTCGCTCGCAATGACGACATGGATCGTAGGGTGGGTTAGCGCCAGCGTAACCCACCGTTTTGCTCGACGCGGCATGGCGGATTACGCTGGCGCTAATCCGTCCTACGAAGCAGCGGTTTTGCAGCCGTCACACCGCGAGCACCTTGTCGTCGATTTCGGCGATGGTGTTGATGCCGCAGAGCCCCATGGTGGTCTCCAATTCCTTGGCGATCACGCTGATGGCCTTCTCCACGCCTTGTTGTCCTGCGGCGCCGAGTCCATAGACATAGGCGCGGCCGATCATGCAGGATTTGGCGCCGAGCGCGAGCGCGCGCATCACGTCCTGGCCGGAGCGGATGCCGCCGTCGAACAAAATCTCCATCTGCGAGCCCACGGCATCGACGATCTCGGGCAGCACCTCGATCGACGATGGCGCGCCGTCGAGCTGGCGGCCGCCATGGTTGGAGACGACCAGCGCCTGCGCGCCGCTCTTGACCGCGATCTCGGCATCCTCGACGTCGAGGATGCCCTTCAGCACCAGCTTGCCCGGCCAGATCGAGCGGATCCAGTCGACGTCCTTCCAGTTCAGTGTGGTGTCGAACTGCGAATTGATCCAGGTCGAGAGCGAGGTGATGTCATCGCTGATCTTGAGGTGGCCGGCGAGATTGCCGAAGGTGCGTCGCTTGCCGCGCAGAACGCCCGAGACCCAGGCGGGCTTGGTGGCGAAATCAAAAAGCTTCGACAGCGACCACTCCGGCGGCACCGTCATGCCGTTCTTGATATCCTGGTGGCGCTGGCCGATCACCTGCAGGTCGACGGTCAACACCAGCGCCGAGCATTTCGCCGCGATCGCGCGCTCGATCAGCGCCTTGATGAAGCCGCGGTCCTTCATCACGTAGAGCTGGAACCAGAACGGCTTGTCGACGGCGGCCGCGATGTCCTCGATCGAGCAGATCGACATCGTGCTCTGGGTGAACGGAATGCCTGCGGCCTGCGCCGCACGGCAGGCATGGATCTCGCCGTCGCCATGCTGCATGCCGAGGAGGCCAACGGGAGCGAGAACGAGCGGCAGCGCGGAGGGCTCGCCCAGGATCGTGGTCTTCATGTCGCGCTTGGAGACGTCGACCAGGATGCGCTGACGCAACTTGATCTGCTTGAGGTCGTCGCGGTTGGCGTGCAACGTCTCCTCAGCATATGAGCCGCGGTCGGCATAATCGAAAAAGGCCTTGGGCACCCGCCGCTTGTGGAGCTGGCGCAGGTCCTCGATGCAGGTGATGTGCTTCATGAACGTTCCCGTCCCCTTCTTGTATTGGGCAGATTTGATCGTCATCTACCATGCTTGGACAACCTGCAACATCGCATCCCCAAACGAGCGATAAGAGCGAGGAGGGTCCGATGGCACGATCGCGCCACAAGCCTGATCCCGCTGAGGGCGCCGAGAAGCGCCGGCTGGACGAGGCGCTGGAGGAGGGGTTGGAAGAGACCTTTCCGGGCTCCGATCCCGTCAACGTGACCCAGCCGCCGCCCTCGAAGGGCGACCACCACGTTCGCCGCAAGGACTGACGGCCGGCGGAATCGAGATAATCGCGAGCGTTAACAAATACTTATTAGCGGTTCCCGGAACCGGACGCCGGGTAATGATTCATCATATTTTTTGAAGCCATTTTAGCCGTGGAGGCCTTATAACTGCCGGACGTGCCTTGCGATTTGGCGCGTCGTTTGTGTTGCGTTTTGAACATTGTTGCGCAGCGAGAGTTGGGGTAGCTGCTGGGGGTTACATGAGCCGCAATTATTTCGGTACCGACGGAATTCGGGGCCGTGCCAACGGGCTGATCACGCCCGAGCTGGCGCTCAAGGTGGGCCAGGCCGCGGGCCTGGTGTTTCAACGCGGCGAGCATCGCCATCGTGTGGTCATCGGCAAGGATACCCGCCTGTCCGGCTACATGATCGAATATGCGATGGTGGCGGGCTTCACCTCGGTCGGCATGGACGTGCTGCTGGTTGGCCCGATGCCGACGCCGGCGGTCGCGATGCTGACCAAATCCATGCGCGCCGATCTCGGCGTGATGATCTCGGCTTCCCACAATCTGTTCGAGGACAACGGCATCAAGCTGTTCGGCCCGCAGGGCTTCAAGCTTTCCGACGACGTCGAGAAGCAGATCGAGCAGTTGCTCGACGAATCGCTCGACAAGAAGCTCGCGCAGAGCGCGAGTCTGGGCCGCGCCCGCCGCATCGACGGCGTGCACGACCGCTATATCGAATTCGCCAAGCGCACGCTGCCGCGCGACCTTTCGCTGGACGGCTTGCGCGTCGTGGTCGATTGCGCCAACGGCGCGGCCTACAGGGTGGTGCCGGAAGCGTTGTGGGAGCTGGGCGCCGACGTGATCTCGATCGGTGTCGAGCCCGACGGCTTCAACATCAACAAGGAATGCGGCTCGACCTCGCCGGACGCGCTGTGCCGCAAGGTGCGCGAGATGCGCGCCGACATCGGCATTGCGCTCGACGGCGACGCCGACCGCGTCATCCTGGTCGACGAGCGCGGCCATCTCGTCGACGGCGACCAGTTGCTCGCGGTCATCGCACAGAGCTGGAAGGAAGACGGGCGGCTTGCCAAGCCCGGCATCGTCGCGACCGTGATGTCCAATCTCGGCCTCGAACGCTTCCTCGGGAAGCTCGGCCTCGAAATGATCCGCACGCCGGTCGGCGACCGCTACGTGCTCGAGCGCATGCTGAACGGCGGCTACAATCTCGGCGGCGAGCCCTCCGGCCATATCATCCTCTCCGACTATGCGACCACGGGCGACGGCTTCGTCGCCGCGCTGCAGGTGCTCGCGGTGGTGCAGAAGCTGCGCCGTCCGGTGTCGGAGGTCTGTCACCGTTTTGATCCGCTGCCGCAAATCCTGAAGAACGTACGCTACCGCAGCGGCAAGCCGCTCGACGATGCCGAGGTCAAATCCGCCATCATCGACGGCGAGAAGCGCCTCAACGGTCACGGCCGCCTGTTGGTGCGCTCCTCCGGCACCGAGCCCGTGATCCGCGTGATGGGCGAGGGCGACGACCGCATCCTGGTCGAAGAAGTGGTCGACCATATCGTCGACGCGCTCGGCCACGCCGCCGCCGCGGCGTGATTGCTATCAGCGTTCAACGCTGGCTATGTTCTGACACCTCTCCCCGGCGGGGAGAGGTCGAATTGCGAAGCAATTCGGGTGAGGGGCTTCGGATCCACGAGAGAGCGTAACCCCTCACCCGGATTGCATCTTGCGATGCAATCCGACCCCCTGCATCGCTGCCATCGGCGAATGGCGGTGGTGGCTGCGCTCCCGGTGACGTAGGTAAATTCGCATGACATTGCGAATCGCGCCGGGAACCGTCCGTTGAACAAGCCTGTCATCGTCTCCGAAGAAGCACGCGGCGAGGCGGTGCTGGTGGGTGACGCGACACCGGCTGCAGCAATGAAGGCGGTTGCCGCCACGGGGCCTGCCTATGTTGTGCTGATCGGGATCAGCTTCTCGCATTTCCTCAACGACACCATGCAGTCGTTGATTGCCTCGGTGTATCCGATCCTGAAAGAGGCCTATGCGCTCAACTTCGCGCAGATCGGCATGATCACGCTGGCGTTCCAGTTCACCGCGTCGCTGCTGCAGCCGATGGTCGGCCACATCACCGACAGGAAGCCGCAGCCGTTCTCGCTTTCGATCGGCATGGCCTCGACCTTCTTCGGCCTGTTGCTGCTCAGCGTCGCCGGCACCTATCCGACGATACTCGTCGCAGCCGCCTTCGTCGGCCTCGGCTCGGCGGTGTTCCACCCGGAGTCGGCGCGCATCGCGCGCCTCGCGTCGGGTGGCCGCTATGGTTTTGCGCAATCCTTTTTCCAACTCGGCGGCAGCTTCGGCACCTCGATGGGGCCGGTGCTGGCAGCGTTGATCGTGGTGCCGTTCGGCCAGCCATCGATCGCCTGGTTCTCCACGATCGCCTTCGTCGCGATCCTGATCCTGTGGCGGATCGGCCTCTGGTACAGGCCGCAGATCGCGGACCGCAAGGTCTCTGCGATCAAGGCGCATCCGGACGCGCCGAGCGGAAGGCGCGTGACGGTCGCGCTCGCGGTGCTGGTGGCGCTCCTGTTCTCCAAGCAGCTCTACGTCTCGAGCCTGTCGAGCTATTACATCTTCTATCTGATCGACAAGTTCGGCGTCTCGACCCAGGCGGCGCAGATCTATCTCTTCATCTTCCTCGCCGCGAACGCGATCGGCGCGTTCCTCGGCGGGCCGCTTGGTGACCGCTTCGGCCGCAAGATCGTGCTCTGGTTTTCGGTGCTGGGCGCGCTGCCGTTCACACTGGCGCTGCCCCATGTCGGCCTTTATGCCAGCGCCGTGCTGACCATCTTCATCGGGCTCGTGATCTCCTCGACGACGTCATCGATCATCGTGTTCGCGCAAGAGCTGGTGCCGCATCGCTTCGGGATGATCTCCGGGGTCTTCTTCGGCGTCGCCTTCGGGATCGGCGGGCTCGGCGCCGCCGTGCTCGGCAAGCTCGCCGATCACACCTCGATCGCGTTCGTCTACCAGATCTGCGCGTT
>NZ_DATGFH010000036.1:0-8527 GCF_035309285.1 Bradyrhizobium sp.
TGGCATTCGTGACGGTATGTGTAGGATAGGTGGTAGGCTATGAAGCCGGGGCGCTAGCTCAGGTGGAGCCATCCTTGAAATACCACCCTTATTGTCATGAATGTCTAACCGCGGCTCGTAATCCGGGCCCGAGACAGTGCATGGCGGGTAGTTTGACTGGGGCGGTCGCCTCCTAAAGCGTAACGGAGGCGCGCGATGGTTGGCTCAGAGCGGTCGGAAATCGCTCGTTGAGTGCAATGGCATAAGCCTGCCTGACTGCGAGACCTACAAGTCGAGCAGAGACGAAAGTCGGTCATAGTGATCCGGTGGTCCCACGTGGACGGGCCATCGCTCAACGGATAAAAGGTACTCTGGGGATAACAGGCTGATGACGCCCAAGAGTCCATATCGACGGCGTCGTTTGGCACCTCGATGTCGGCTCATCACATCCTGGGGCTGGAGAAGGTCCCAAGGGTTCGGCTGTTCGCCGATTAAAGTGGTACGTGAGCTGGGTTCAGAACGTCGTGAGACAGTTCGGTCCCTATCTGCCGTGGGTGTTGGAATGTTGAGAGGATTTGTCCCTAGTACGAGAGGACCGGGATGAACGTACCTCTGGTGGAGCAGTTGTCGCGCCAGCGGCAGTGCTGCATAGCTATGTACGGACGGGATAACCGCTGAAAGCATCTAAGCGGGAAACCCACCTCAAAACGAGCATTCCCTTGAGAACCGTGGAAGACGACCACGTTGATAGGCCGGGTGTGGAAGTGCAGTAATGCATGTAGCTTACCGGTACTAATCGTTCGATCGGCTTGATTGCTCTCATTTTCAGTGTCCATGACTTCGTTGTCATTGCCGGGCTTGACCCGGCAATCCATCGAACAAAAGAGACCTGCGCGACGTGTGGCGCGAGGTCCCCGGATCAAGTCCGGGGACTGCGCTTAAACGCTCCGCGTTTAAGCTTGCTTCGTATTTCCTTGTCCTTCGCCGGCCTGGTGGTTCTAGCGAGGAGCCTGAACCCGATCCCATCCCGAACTCGGCCGTTAAACTCCTCAGCGCCAATGGTACTATGGCTCAAGCCCTGGGAGAGTAGGTCACTGCCAGGCCTGCCAAGGACAAGGCAAATTCCTCTTTCACGTGTCACGGATCTGAAAAAGCGCCGCTTCCTCATGGGAAGCGGCGCTTTTTTTGCCCAACTCGCGCACCGCCTCGACCACCGAAGCTGTCGGGCTATTCCAGTTCAGGGCCGGTTCATTTCAAAATCCGTACGCAGGCCTGCCTGAAAGTTGAAGCTCCACCCCGAAGGAGGCTCCCATGCGTCGTTTGATCCGTTCCGCTCTGACCGCGTTGAGCATCGCCTGGCTCGCGGCGTCGTTTGCCGTCCTGATCTCCGATCACGCGCTAGCCCAGCAGGCTGGCGGCCCGCCGATGCAGCTCAAGCAGATTGCGCTGACGCAGAAGCAGATCGACGGCGTGATCGCGGCGGAGAAGGACATGGACGCCATCACCTCCAAGCTGCAACCCGATGCGAAGCCGGACGCCAAGGTGCTCGCGCAGCTCGATGGCGTCGCCAAGAAGAACGGTTTTGCGGGCTATGACGAGTACGGCAACGTCATGGACAACATCGCGCTCGTGTATGGCGGCATCGATCCGGCCTCCAAGAAGTATGTCGGTTCGGAAGCCGTCATCAAGCAGCAGATCGCCCAGGTCCAGGCCGACAAGAAGATGTCGGCAAAGGACAAGAAGCAGGCGCTGGACGATCTCAATAGCGCACTGAAGCAACCCGAGCCGACAATCGAGAACAAAGGCAACATCGATCTCGTCGTGCAGAATTTCGACAAGCTTGCGCCCGTGATGGGCGATGATCAGCAGTAAGATTCTACTCGTCATTGCCGGGCTTGACCCGGCAATCCATCCGGCAAGAAGGCTCTTTTCTCGATGGATGCGCGGGCCTTCGCCGCGCCGGAGGGACTTCGGCCCCGCAGGCGGGTCAAGCCCGCGCATGACAGGTGAAAGACAAAAGCCCCGGAGAGATCTCCGGGGCTTTTTCCATTCCCGGCTCGCCGCGGCTGGCGCGTGCACATCCGCATCAGGAGGCTGTCGTGGTATGAGTTGCACGAAAAGGCGGATAGCGGAGTGGCGGGTATGACCAAGAAGGTGGTGGTCGCAGGCGCGACAGGGCTCGTCGGCAACGCGGTGCTGCGGCATTTCGGCAGCGACGGTGGCGCCGGGGTGGTGGCGTTGTCGCGACGGAAGCCGCGCGATCTCCATGGCGCGCGCCACGTGCCGCTCGATCTGACCGACCCCGCCCAATGTGCAGCCGTGGCGAGCGAGCTGAAAGGCACGACGCATCTCGTCTATGCCGCGCTCTACGAGGAGCCCAATCTCGTCGCCGGCTGGCGCGACGAGAAGCAGATCGCGATCAACGACCGCATGCTGCGCAACCTGATGGGTGCGCTCGAGCCGGTCTCGCCGGAGCTCAAGCACGTCGCGCTGTTGCAGGGCACCAAGGCCTATGGCGTCCATGTCCGCCCGCTCACGGTGCCGGCGCGCGAGGGCCGCTCGGAAATGTACGAGCAGCCGAATTTCTATTGGGCGCAGGAAAACTTCCTGCGCGAACAGCAGCAGGCCAAGGCCTGGCACTTCAGCATTCTGCGTCCCGTCCTGATCGTAGGCCTCGCGATGGGCGGCGCGATGGATCTGATCCCGCCGATCGGCGTCTATGCCGCGATGCTGCGCGAGCAGGGAAGGCCGCTCGATTTTCCCGGTGGGGCAGCGCGCGTCGCGCAGGCCGTCGACGTCGATCTCCTCGCGCGCGCCATTGCCTGGTCAGGCGAAGCTTCGAGCGCGCAGAACGAAGCCTTCAACGTCACCAATGGCGATGTCTTCACCTGGGAGAACATCTGGCCGGCGATCGCGGATGCGCTTGAGATGAAGCCCGGCGAGGCGGTGCCGCTGTCGATGGCGAAAGAATATCCGAACTGGATCGAGCCCTGGGACGCGCTGCGGCGCAGGCATAATTTGCTTTCTCCGTCGTTAAAGGAATTCGTCGGCCTGTCGTTCCAGTACGCCGATTACAGCATGCGCTACGGCCACACCGAATCCGGCCCGCCGTCGATCGTCTCCACCGTCAAGGTCAACCGCGCGGGATTTACCGAGATGATGGACACCGAGGACATGTTTAGGAAGTGGTTCAGGCTGGCGAAGGAAGCGAGGCTGCTGCCGTAGCACTTCCTTCTCCCTTTGTGGGAGAAGGCGGCGCGCATGAAATGCGCGCCGGATGAGGGGTTCGATCGGCGATCTCATCTGCGGAGACAGACCCCTCACCCGCATCGCATCTACGATGCGATGCGACCTCTCCCACAAGGGGAGAGGTGACGGAGATCTGCATCGGCGGCGAAGTTCTAGCGCATCGACGCGTATGCCGTTTCCATCGCCTTGCGCGTCTTGATGGTGTCGTTGTTGGCATCGTACTCGACGTCGCTCCAGCGTACCACGGCGCCGTGCGCGACGTCGTTTTTCAGCTTCACGCGATGCGCGAGCCCGATCGGCAGTGCGCCGGTCTTCAGGCTCTCGGCCGCCGGCATCAGTTTGCCCCACACCGTGTAACCGCCTTCGCCGTCGAGCATCTCGCCGGCGCGCAAATTGCGCTTGGCGATGGACGCGACATCGCCGCGGAAGCTATAGGGCTGCCCGGTCGGCTCCTTGCGCAGCGCGGCTGACAGGATCGAGATGTTTAGTTCAAGCCCGATCAGGTGATAGGGCTTGTACATCGCGGCATATCGCCCGCTCGCGTCCGTCTTCAGTCCATATTGCTTGAAGCAGCCGGCGGCATAGTCGTTCGGCGCTTCCAGCACGGCGTAGACGCCCCAGCGCAGGTCGCGGAACACCGGGCGGCCGTCGCGCTCGAGCGACGACACCACCTCGACGACGCCGGATTTCTCCAGCACGCCGCCTTTGTCCTTCGGCCGCATCACATGCGGCAGATCGTCGACGCCGCAGGGCGGAAACAATAGCCCATGCGACGGTACGTCGAGGCTGCAGGCATTGGCAATCGCCGCCATTTCGATCGCCGACTTGGTGCCATCGAGGAACGAATTGAACATCTGCGGGTTCATGCCCGCCGATTGCGCCTCGCTTCGCGTGAGCCCGTAATGCTGCCAGACGTCATCCGGCGTGACGTCATGATAGGCCGGCAGATATTTCGTGCCCTTGCCGGCCGCAACCACCTTAAAGCCGGTGGCGCGCGCCCAGTCGACGATCTCGGCCGTCAGCGCCGGCTGGTCGCCATAGGCAAGCGAATAGACCACGCCCGCCTTGCGCGCTTCTTCGGCGAGCAGCGTCCCCGCCAGCACGTCGGCCTCGACGTTGACCATGACAATGTGCTTGCCCGCGGCAATCGCTGTGCGAGCATGGCGGATGCCGACCGCGGGATTGCCGGTTGCTTCCACCACCACGTCGATCGCACTGCCCGCGATCGCGCGCGAGGCATCGTCGGTGAAGGTGGTGGCCGCGATCCGGCCTTCGTCCCATCCAACCGTCTTGCAGGCGTCTCTTGCGCGCTGCGGATCGAGGTCGATGATGACAGGGACTTCGAGCCCCGGCACATGCGGCACCTGCGACAGAAACATCGAGCCGAATTTGCCGGCGCCGATCAGCGCGACGCGGACGGGTTTGCCCGCGGCGTGGCGGGCGGCGAGGAGGCGATAGAGGTTCATGGAGAGATGATCCAATCAACAAGTTCGTCATTCCGGGGCGACGCGCAAGCGTCGAACCCGGAATCCATACTCATCCCGCGTTTGCGGCTTGCGGCATTCGCGGCAACTAAGAAAGGCACGGTCGGCTGCCCATCGATTGCGCGAATGGCCCAAGGGCCAAGCGCGCCGTGGTATGGATTCCGGGTTCGACGCTATCGCGTCGCCCCGGAATGACAGAAGAAGTCTACTCCGCCGCTTGCCTTGGCGCACGCGCCAGCCGCAACAGCGCGTCGTCGTCCACGGTCTTGATCGGCGTAAAGTCGCGGTGCGCGATATGGTCCGGCCGCGTGGGGGTGCGGATGTAGTTCGAGACCGCGTTCAGCGTCAAATACACGATCTTGCGCGGGTAGGGCGTGATGTTGCCGCCCGAGCCGTGCACGAGATTGCCGTGGAACATCAACATGCCGCCGGCCTTGCCGGTCGGGGCCACGATGCCGCCCTGCTTGACCAGGCGCGTCACCGTTTCCTCGTCCAGCGTCCAGAGCGGATAGGACGTGGTTTCGAGATCATGCGAAGCCTTGAGGTCGCCGGCGGTCTGGCTCTTCGGCACCAGCATCAACGGGCCGTTGATCGGCATCACCTCGTCGAGGAAGATCGCGATGTTCATGGCACGCGGCTCGGGCATGCCGTCGTCGCGCTTCCAGGTGCCGTAATCCTGGTGCCACTGCCAGACGTCGCCGGTGAAGGCCGCTTTCGCGTTGATCTTGAACTGATGCATGTAGACCTTCTCGCCGAAGATCTGCTCGATCGGCTCGATCATGCGCGGATGCGCGCCGAGCACGCCGAAGGCTTCGTTGTAGAGATGCGCGGCAAACGCCGTGCGCGGCGCACCGCTCTTCTCACGCCAGACCTCGGGGCGATTGGCGTCGTAGATGCTGACCGCCTCGCGGGCGAGGAAGTCGACCTCCTCCTGCCTGAACAGTTCGGGCAGGAACAGCCAGCCTTCGCGGTGGAAGAATTCGATCTGCTGCGGCGTCAGTTTCATGGTGCATTCCTCCTTGTTGTCATTTGTCATTCCGGGGCGCGTCGAAGACGCGAGCCCGGAATCTCGAGGTTCCGGGTCTGGTCCTTCGGACCATCCCGGAACGACGGCGCTTGCCGGTCATGCGGCCTGAGCCGCCATCCTCAACCTCTGTTCCGTCCGTTGTCCCGCGGTCAGCGCATGCGCCTCGGCAGCAGCCTCAGCGGCCTTGGCGTCACCCGCAAGAATTGCCGCACCGATCGCCTCATGCTCGCTCCAGGCGCTCTCGCGATAATCGAGCTCGGCGAGCACGGTCGCCATCGAGCGGCGCATATGTGGCCATTGCGGCGCGATCATCTCCGAGATCGCCGGATTGCCGGCAAGGCGGTAGATCGCGCTGTGGAAGTCGACGTCGAGCGCGATCAGTCTTGCAAGCGATGTTTTCCTGTCGATGGCGCGGCCGGCGCGCAGCGCCGCTTCGAGTCTTGTGCGGCCGGCTGCGTCGCTTGCGGCGCGGCCAGCGGCCAGGCGCGCGGCCAGCGCATCGATCGCGCTGCGCACCTCATAGAGCTGGCGAATGCGCTCGGGATCGAGCTGCGTGACCTCGAAGCCGCGTCGGCCGCTTTCGGCGACGAGGCCCTGCTTGTGCAACAGATGCAGCGCATGCGAGACCGGCTGACGCGACACGCCGAGCCTTTCGGCCAATTCGTTCTGGCGGATCCGCTGGCCCGGCAGCAGCGTGCGATCGGTGATCGCCTCCAGAATCCGCGCATAGACCTGGTCGATCAGGTTCGGGGCTGGATCGAGGGGGATCATGCCGGGCCGCTCACTTTTTGAATACGGAATGCCGTATTCCGAACGCTAACGCATCAGCACCCGCGCGTCAAGCGGTGGAAAAACATCAATAAAATCAGATGGAAGGCATAGCGATCCGGCTTGGCCGTCACAGCACGGCCGTCCTCCTCGACCCAAACTGTCGGGGATCATGCCGGTCCGCGTGTGGCGGCTAATCAGCCCGCCAGAAATTCCGTCACCGCGCGGCAAAATCCTTCCGGGTCTTGCTCGAACATCCAGTGCCGCGCGTGGGCGATCTCGGCGGTCTTCGCCCCCGCAATGTGCTTGGCCATCTCGCGCCACATGGTCGACAGCGAGCCCGTGGTATCGCTGCCCCCGATCAGCAGCGTCGGCGTCTTGATCGCGAGCATGTCCGCCATGTTGTAGGGCTTGCGCGCCTCGTGCGCCTGGCCGAGCAGGGTATAGATATTATCGCGGAGCTGCTGTTTCGCGGCGGCCGGCAGCCGCCGCCAGCTTCCTTCGCCGTCGATGAGGTCGACGAAATTCTGTAAGCCGCCCTCGATGTCGCCCTCGCGAACCTTGTTGACGGAGAGGAGGACGCGCGCGGCCAGCGCTGACGGCGCGCCGGGTTTGACCGTCGGATCAAGCGAGGGATCGAAATCGCCGCCGGGCTCGGCCAGGATCACCTTGCGCAACAGATCCGGCCGGGCCTGCGCGACGCGGAAGCAGATGTGCCCACCGCGGGAATGGCCCATCAGGTCGACCGGCCTTGGCGTGATCTGCTCGATGAAAGCGATGACGTCGTCGACATGCCGCGCCATGCGGTAATCGTCGCCGACGCCGTTCCAATGCTCGGGAAAGAAATGCCGCAAGCTCACCGCGATGACGCGGTGCTTCTTCGATAACGGCCCGAGCACCGCATACCAGGTGCGGAAATCGCCGAGCGTGCCGTGCACGCAGACCAGGGGATGGCCTTGTCCAACCTCGAGATAGGCCATGTCGTAACCGTTGACTTTGATTGTCTGCATGATCAGCTCGCCAAAAATTCAAGTACGATTTCGGAGTAGCGTTGCGGCGCCTGCTCGAACATCGGATGCGTCGCGTTCGGGATCATCGCCGTGTTCGAACCCGCGACATGCGCCGCCAGCGTATGCAGCACTTTCGGCAACAGGCCTTTGGTCTTTTCGCCGCCGATGAACAGCGTCGGCATCCTGATCGCTTCCGCGTCGGCCTTCGTGAACGGCGGGCGATTATCGCGCACTTGCCCGATCAACGTGACCGCATTATCGCGCAGGAGCTGCTTCGCCGTCGGCGGCAGGCGCGGCCAGGTGCCGGGGCCTTCGAGGGCGTCCATGAAGAAGGCAAGCCCGCCATCGACGTCGCCGGCCGCGATCTTCTCGGCCGCGGCCGTGAAGCGCGCAAGCAACGGCGAGGGGCCCGCCTTGTAGTCGGGATCCAGCGTGGCATCGAGCTCGCCGCCGGGCTCGGCCAGGATCAGCCTGCGCAACAGGTCCGGCCGCCGCTGCGCGACACGGAAGCAAATGTGCCCGCCGCGGGAATGGCCCATCAAGTCGACGGGCCCCATGTTCAGCGTCTCGATGAAGGCGATGACGTCATCGACATGCTGGGTGATGGAATAGGTGCGACCTGCGCCATCCCATCGCTCGGGAAAAAAGTGCCGGAGGCTGACGCAGATCAGCCGGTGCCGCTTCGACAGCGGCCCGATCACAGAGCTCCAGATCCGGAAATCGCAGAGCGAGCCGTGCACGCAGACCAGCGGCGGGGGGCCGTTTGATTGGCCCACGTCGAGATAGGCCATGTCGTATCCATTGACGTGAAGGGTCTGCATTTGAACTCGCCGGTGGGCAGTCTGAAGGATCGTCATGCCCGGCCTTGTCCCACGGCTGTCCGGTTTAATTTTGGTGGACATGGCGCATGGCGTGGATTCTTCTGCGGTCTTGAGCATCGCCAAATGTTCGAGACACACAAGGAAGATCCCGCCATGCGCCACCACAATACAGTAATTCACGGCATTCTG
>NZ_DATGFH010000037.1:0-12151 GCF_035309285.1 Bradyrhizobium sp.
TTCATCAACTTTCCCGTGCCCTCCGCATGCTCCGCTCCCTGATCCAACCGGCTCGGCAGCCGCCCGTCCAGCCGCGGCGGGATGAATGGTTGCGTGGACGGGACGAAGCGGATTCGGCGAGGCCGAGCGGCAAGCTGGTGCGGACGAGTAGCGGTGACGCGGGTCTATCGACCGCAGCCGTCTATGCCATTGTCATAATCCTGATCACGATCTCCTGCGTCGTGAACGTCTTCTCGAACGGGCGCGACATCGCCTGGCGGCTGGCCGCGCCCCATAATCTCTGGGAGCCGGCGCTCTGGGAGCTGACCAGCGGCATTGTCGTGGTGGCGCTGGTGCCGCTGGTGCGATTCGGGGCGATTCTGATCCGGACCGGCGCCGACCGGCCCTTCCGCAGCGCCCTTGCGATCGCGGCGCTGTTTTTGACCTTTTCAGCGCTACACATAGCCGGCATGGGCCTGCTTCGGGAGCTCGCTTACCGTATCGCGGGCTGGGCCTATTCCTTTCCCTGGGCGCACCAGGCGCTGTACGAGATGCGCAAGGATGTGTTCTCCTTTGCCGCCATCACCGTCGCCTTTTGGCTCGCCGAACGGACTGCCGCGACGGCGATCCAAACCGACCAGACCGAGAAGGAAGCAGCCCGCACTTCCGATGCGCCTGCCGAACTCTGGCTCCGCGACGGCCGGCTCTCCATCCTCGCCAATCCCGACGAGATCATCTGGGTCGCCTCCGCCGGCAACTATGTCGAATTCCGCCTGGCCGACGGTCGCACCCATCTGATCCGCACCACGCTGCAGGCCGAAGCAGCGCGCCTTGCGAAGTTCGGCATCGTCCGTGTGCATCGCAGTCGCCTGGTCAATCCCAGGCGCATCGTCGCGCTCGAATGGCGCGCCTCGGGTGATTTCGAAATTCGGCTGGACACCGGCGAGACGGTGGCGGGAAGCCGCAGGTTCAAGGCGGCAGTGATGGCGATGGCGGGGTGATTGGGGCCGCTCTGTTTTTTGCGCAGCTACTCGGTTTCTTTTGGTCCTGACCCTGGATCGCCAGCCTATTCCGCCACCGCAGGAACCTTTGTAAATCGCCTCTTGCTCGTCTCTATATTTTCCTCTGGTTGCTGCGCCGCATAGTGCGCAACCAACTCGTGTAGCCGATCGATATTGCGAATGTTGACATCCGTTTGGGTGAAGGGAATTTCGATGCCGGCATCGGCAAACGCGTCGAAGATTGCCATCGAAAGGTCGGTGCGCACCCTGACGGTCTTGCTGATGTCATCAATGAAGACGTACAGGATAAAATTGAGGCTTGACGCCCCGAACTCCCTGAGATCGACGACCGGCTCCGGAGTGTGCAAGACGTCCGGATTGCTGCGCGCAACCTTCAGCAGCACCTCTCTGACCTGACGCGGGTTGCAGGCGTAGGCGGTCCCAATGCTGATCGTAACACGGCGCACGCTGTTGCGAAGCGTCCAGTTCTTGACCTTGTCCGATACGAAGGATGAGTTTGGAATCAGCACGTGCGCACGGTCGAACGTCTCGATTTCAGTGGAGCGGACGCTGATCTTGCGTACGTACCCTTCCTCACCTCCGACGACGACGAGGTCCCCGACCCTGATGGGTCGCTCGGCGAGCAGGATAAGTCCCGAGACGAAATTGTTGACCAGATTTTGCAAACCGAAACCGATGCCGATCGAGAAGGCACCGGCCACGATGGCGAGGCTGGAGAGATTGAAGCCCGCGTAGGAGACGGCCGCCAGGGCGGCGATCAGGATGCCGGCATAGCCAACGCCGGTCCGGATCGAGTGGCGAACCCCGCCTGAAATGCCGGCCGGCTGCAAGACTTGCACGTCGAGCCAGCCCTGGAAGAGCCGGGCCGCCGCATAGCCGAGCCCGAACACCATGATGGATGCCAACAGGGCACCGAACGTCACCTGCGTATTGGCAATGTGGAAACCGAAAAACAACTGCCGGTACCAGTCCTGAATGTCAGGCCAGGTGTATCCCCACTGCAGCATGATGAACGGCACAGAGAAAACCAGCACCGCGAGCTTCAACAGCAGGCTGATCGGCAGTGCCAGCTGCTCGCGGCGACTGCGTTCCAGATGAGCTCGCTGTTTGAGCCAGCGGCCGCCAAGCGCGTTATCGTCGGCTACGCTCTGAGCGAAACCGTCGACCCACAGCAGCAGCAAATAGACCAGAGCGAGAATCGATCCGGTCACGACCAATTGCTGCGCCAAAAAGCGCGCTAACGGCAGGTAACCGGCAAGCGCGCAGGCAACGATTGCGGCAACAATGGTCCACACCACCGCGCGGACGGCCCGGAACAGGCGCATCGACGGTGCTGTCGGATTCTCGCTTCTCAGCGGCGTGCGAAGGATGGCAACGACGAGCCCAGCCAGGAGCAGGCTCGACGGCAACGCGACCGCGATCGTCAACGCGAACGGGGCCTGTACCAGCCGCGTGATTGCGTAAAGGAGCGTCGTCAATCCATAGAAAAACGCGAGCAAAATAACCAGTCCGCAGAGGCGCGCGGCTCCCGCGTCGGACACGGGGATGAGCCGCCACGCCGGCGCCCGTGGTGCAAGCGTAGTGGTCACCAGCGCAGCTACGGTGAAGACGATCACGACCATTTCGGCCGTCAAATAGAACAGCCAATCGAGGCGGTCCGGCAAACGCTGCTCCGCCGCGAGCATGGCGTACGCAAACACGACTGGGGCCGTTACCGGTAACGCGCGGAGAAGCACGACGCCCGCGGCCGACGAGGCCCGCCGCCAGAACGGCGGCTCACCCTCGCTTTGCCAGCGCCGCAAGCTGCGCAGGCCGCGCCAGCTTGCAAACGATAGGGCGACGAACAGCAGCGCCGCTTCGAGCCCGATCCGCGCGAGGTCTTGCCCGTCTGGTACGCCTTCCCACCAACCATCCACGAGATGGCGGAGGCTATCGACGGCCATCGGGATGGTGTCCGGCAGCCTCGACCATGTTTCATATGCATAGACGCCGGGAATCGGCTGCAGCATGATCGACGCAAAATTCCGCCGCCGGATGTCTTCGATCGTATTGAAGAGATGATCGATACTCAGGTTGGCCGACCTGGCCGCTGCGTCGGCTGTGGAAAGGAGGCCGAGGCGATAGTTCAGCTCGGCGCGACTGTGCGCGATCTGCTCCGGCTCCGCCGGCTGGCCCGCCCCGGGAACTGGTCCCAACAGATTGAGCTGCGCTTTGGTGGCATCGACCCGCGTCGGCAAGCGATCCGTCAAGTCCTTCACCTCGCCGCGGATACGCTGCAACTCGTCGCGATAAGCGTTGAGTTCCGAATAAAGCAAGTGCGGACGGCGAAGGTCGCTCTCCAAACGGTCAAAATGCTGCGGCCAGGCGGCGATCCTGGCATTGAGATCAAGCCCCAGTTCCTGGTTCAGACGCTGGGTGATTGCTCCGGTATTGACCGACGCATTGGGCGCCGCCGGGGCCTTCTGGCTGGGAGCGTCACTAGCGTGCGCCGGCGCCGCAACGGCCGGCGGATCCGAAGTTGCGGTCTGTCCGAAGGCGCGCGGAGCGGTCCCGAGTACCGCGGCAACGATCCCCGAAATCAAAAGGCAGATGAAAGTCGACCCCAAGGTCGAGCGGCCGCTGATTCTCATGTGTCTCCTCGCACCCGCCCCCGTAGATGCGGATCGAGGGTAGAATATGGCGAGCCGCCCCAGCGCGCCTCCGGCGCTTCAGGCCTTTCTGGACCGCGATGGCACACGCGGCCGGAACAATTGCCCCTGGTTTTTTGAATAGAAATCAGCGTACGGATTCACACATGAGGGTGTGGGAACCCCAATGCTCAGCCAGACTAATCTAGCCGGGGAAGGTAAAGCACTTCATGTCGAGAACAGTTGAGCCCCGGCTGGGCGCCGGTCTTTCGAGCGGCGGCCTGAGCCAAGGGAGGCGCGGTTATGGCTAGGTCATTGCTCGGGGAGTTGAAGGCGCGCCGCCTGCATCTCAAGAAATCGGTCGACGAACTTTTAGCGTTGCGTGTCGAGGTTGCGAAGGCCGAATGCAAGCTTAAGGAGTCGCAAGGAAGGCGACCGCGCGCGGTTGATCACGCGCAGCGGCTACGACTGGACCACCTGCGACCCGCGCATCATTGAGAGCGCCCTGAACCACCGGCAATTCGTGATCGACGGCGAAGTCGTGGTGCCGGGCGTTGACGGCGTCGCCGGCTTCAATGCCTTGCGCAGCCGCAAGCATGACCCCGAGGTCCAGCTCTACGCCTTCAACATCCTCGCCTCGATGGTGAGGACCTGCGTCGCCCATCCCTGTCGAAGCGTAACACCGACCTTGCGCGCGTGCCGCCCGAAGGCCCGTAGGGCGGATCGGCGTTGTTCAGTCCGCCGTGATGCGGACTTCGTCCGAGGAACAGATCAGGATCGACCTGGCATGCTGACCCAGGACTGCGACGTTTGCCGCGGCGCGCGAATCTGCTGTGGCCATTGACGGGCCACAAAAGCCGGTGATCAAAGACTCCGAGAGCTGAATTGAAGACATGAATGCTAAGGGCATCTTATTCCCATGGCTCTGACTTTGACACTTGTGGCCGCTATCGGCGCCGTTGCGCTGACGGAACGCAGCGTGGAACACCTGCCGTTTGCCATTGCGGGCCTCTTCTTGAACGCGGCCCTGCTGCTGGTCTTTGTTGCCGATTTTGAGAGGGCAATCCTGCTGTCCGGCATGCTGGCAGTGGCGATCGCCGGTGTATCAATTGTAAAATTCAATCACAGCGCACTCAAACTAACCGTTTCCGATTTGCCGCTGGCGTTTGCAGGCACGGTCCCATTTTTCGTGTTGCAATACCCACGCGTGATGCTGGGCGTTCTGATAGGAGGTGTCTTATTAGCTTTTGCTTCGACCGCGGTTTTGCTCTACGCCGCCGGATCTCCGATTTCTATTGCAGTTCGAATTCCCTTGTTTTGTGTTGCACTCATCGGCTTCGTAAAGGCTTCCGCGCTAAAGGGCGCCACGTCCTTGCGGCTGACGCTGACGCAAGGGCGGTGCTTTTACTCCACCTTCATGGCCTCGCTCATTGACCGCGCTTGCTGGCGGCAGTTCGGCGGGCTGGCCCTGAGCGATATCGCAAATGAACCACTGCCACTGAAGGAGGCGATGCCCGCGCGCTCCACCGACTCTCCGGACATCATCGTCATCCAGCACGAGTCGGTGTTCGACCCGCGCATTTTTGGACTGCCGGTTGAGCCCATCGTTGAAGCGTTCCTGTCCCCGGCAGATGGGGAATTCGGACGCCTCAACGTCGACATCTTTGGCGGAGGCTCGTGGCAGTCCGAGTTCAGTCTGCTAACCGGTCTTTCAAGTGCAAGTTTCGGTTCAAGTGCCTACTACCTCTTCAAGAAAGGGGCCGGCCGATTCCACACGAGCCTCCCACGTTCGTTGGAGTCACTCGGCTACAGGACAACACTCATGTCGAGCTGTCGTCGCGGCTTTCTCAATTACGATCAATTCTACGGTTCGATCGGCATCAACGAGCGCATCTTCGTCGACGATTTTCCGCCACCCTTCGATATCAGGCGTTTCGAGGCAACAAATTCGGATGCCATGTTTCTGGAAGCGGTGGTCGATGCCCATACGAAGAGGATTGCTGACGATCCGACCCCCCAATTTCTCTATGCGCTGACCAACTTCAATCACGGTCCGCATCGTCGGCGGCTCGTTCCGCCCGGACAGTTTGAGAGGGAGCGCGCCTTTGCTTTGGCCAGCCTCCCCAATGCTGAATACGCCGAATATTACGCGCGGCTTGTCGAGACCGCCTCTATTTGGCAGAGGCTTAAAGCTGAGCTGTCAAACAATTTTCCGGGACGCCCTACTCTGGTGATGCATTATGGGGACCACCAACCGGTATTGACGAGACGGATCGATCGGCACCTGACGCGCCCGGAAGATGGGCGGCGTCTGTTTCGCACATTTTATGCGATAGAGGCTTTGAATATCCCTCACCCTGGCACGGGACGAGGGACGGACCTCGATATCGCTTTTCTTGGAACGGTCGCTTTGCAACGGGCAGGCCTCCCGCTTGATCCGATATTTGCCACCCGTGCGAGCTTGCTTGATGATTGCGGCGAAACCTATTTTGCATCGGCCTCGGAACGGAAACGCCGATTCCATCGCACGCTTGTGGATCTGGGCTTGATAGACCTCATGCCGAACGTTCAGCACGCGCGCTAGCTTGGCGCGCTCTCCCGTGACATGGGCGCTGCTCGGAAGTCGGATATTGGAGGAATCCAGCGATGCCCGCAGAGCATGATACGCGCCCCTTGGGCCGAAGCGGCATCCATGTGCTGCCCTTGGGCATCGGCACAAACAAGTGGCGGCGTGCCGATCGCGGGGCGGCATTGGAAACATACCGGACCATTCACGATGCCGGGCCGTCTATGATTGACACGGCCGAGAGCTATTTCTCGGAGCGCGTCGTGGGAGATTGCTTGCGCACCGGCCCGACCCGCGCGGTGATAGCGTCAAAATTCCTTCCCCTTCCGGGCCGAACCTCTCCTCGACGGCTGATACGCGCGCTTGACGGTTCGCTCGCGCGCCTGGGCCTCGAGACAATCGATCTCTACTATGTCCATTATCCGCTGCCCTTGATCGATCTGGCAATATTTGCAGAAGGCCTCGTCGAGGCTGTGAAATCCGGCAGGGCACGCGCGGTCGGCGTGGCAAATTTCAATGCGGACCAGATGCGTCGCATCGCCGATCACCTCGCGAGGGCGAGCATTCCGCTCGCCGCCAATCAGGTCAACTACAGCCTGCTCCGACGAGCAGCAGAAACAAATGGCGTGCTCGACGCCTGCCGTGAGCTCGACGTTGCACTGGTAGCGTATTTCCCCCTCGCGTCCGGCCGCCTCACACAGGCGTCGAATAGCATGGTCACCAAAGCGCTGCTGATGTGTCTCGCCGATATTGCCCGCGCGCACGACGTCAGCATCAGTCAAGTCGCACTGAACTGGCTGTTGGCGCGCGACAGTCACGTGATCCCCATCCCCGGCGCGACCAAGCCTGATCACGCCAGGGCCAATCTCGATGCACTCGGCTGGCGCTTGAGTGAGACCGAGTTCGACGCGATAGACCGAGCCTCAGCAAAGGATGAAACATGAATCCCGCGCCCGTCAAACCCATCATCTCTATCTCTGACCTCGAGAAGATCGACGTCCGCGTCGGGACCATTCTCGCTGTCGAGGACGTGGCGCATTCTGAGAAGCTCGTACGACTGCGTGTCGATTTCGGCGACCACGCGCGCTCCATTCTGGTCGGTATGAAACAGGAGCGGCGAAATCCGAAAATGGAAATCGAAGGCAAGCAGGCTCTGTTTGTCGTCAATCTTGAGCCTCGCAAGATGGCCGGGGAGATCTCCGAAGGAATGACTTTTGATCTCGGTTATGCCGATGGCATCACGCCGGTGCTAGCGCTGCCGGAAAAGCCGGTTCCCGATGGTACTCGCGCCGGGTGAACTCGGCTGTTGGCAGCTCCTGATACGGCTCGGATCACCCACGACGTCCGCAATTGAGACAGGCTCGGACCGCAGCCGCACCTGACGGGCAAATCACTTCGCCTTATCAGAATCAGTCTCGCCTTATGTCAAGCCCTTCCGCGAAAAATATTCCACTTCCGTTTTGCCGAAAGCCATGATTGTCTCTTCCGCATCCGCCTCCACAAGAGGGGACGTATCGCGATCGTCACGGACGTTGGAGGCGGGATGCGATGGACGTGAGGATGCTCAGCACGCTAATCGCGCGCCGACGAAAGCATTCCTCACGGACGGCGAAATCGTGCGGTCCCGACGCCCCGACGCTGGCGTCAACCCCCGGGTCATGAGCCCGAGGCGACGGAGGCTAACAAGCCCGGCACTCCGGGGAGACCACGTATAAGCCGTAAACCATCGCGCAGGGAATGCCGGTTGATCTGGCTGCCCTGTCGTTGCTTGCGTGCGTAAAGTGCACTGTCTTTGCACGCAAGGCTCGCGGGTGCGGCCTGCACCCGGCATTCCCTGCGCCCTCTTCACCTCGAGGGCCACGAAACGATGCATCACTCGGGCATGTTGTGCCGCGAGAATGCGGAATCTTGTCTTGCCCATGTCGTTGCCCAGTACTGGATCGCCCGGTCAAGCCGGCGATGACTTCGAATAGCTGTTTAACAATTGAATACGATTGAATCCGCCAATGCCCGGCGAACTGACTGCACGCGCAAACCGCGGCAAACACTGCGACACACGCAAGACGAGAAGACCGACCTTGCGGCGGGTCTTCTCTCACCTCGTTGTCATGTCTCGATCAGTAGCGGCGTCCAAAGCCAAAGCCCATCGGGTGTCCCATCATGCCGCCGCCGGGTCCCATCGGGTGATAGACCGGCCGGCCGCCATAGACGGGTCCACCGACGACGACCTGGCGCGGCGGCAGTTGGTGCACCGGCGGCTCGTGCGGCGGCAGGTGACGCACCGGCGGATCGATCTCGTGCGGCGGCGTCGTGACGGTGACCTTCTTGATGACGACGGTGTGCTCGTGCTCGATCACGACCGGCGCCTGCGTCGGCGTAAGGTCCGCTTTCTTCAGCGTCGGCGCGGCGGGCTTGGACGGCGCGGCAGGCGTCGACGGCGGCGTGCAGAGAGCCGCGACCTGCGGCAGCGGCGAAGGCTTGAAGCGCAGACGCTGGATCAGCGTGCGCGCCGTCAGCGTCAAGTCAGTGTCCGGATATTGCACGAGGAAGGAGCGATAGCTCGCGGCGGTGTTGATCGTCACGGCCTCGTTCCATGCCAGCATCTTGCGCCGGCGGATGACCCACTCGCGCACCTCGGGCGCAAACTGCGACTGCGTGAACAGGGCATCGAAAGCCTCGTAGGCTTCCAGCGTGCCGTCCGCGACGATCATCTCATGGGCGATCTCCGGGGTCTTGCCCTGCAGGTCATGCTTCCACTGCTCGACGGTGCGCTTGGGTGCGCTGGGCGCGTTCGACGCGACGGGTGCGTTCGACGCGACGGCCGTGGTCGGCGGCAGCGCGGCGTTCGCATCCTGCGGACCGGTTGCGGCCACAAACCGGAAGTCCTCGGTCAGCGAGGAGCTTTCCCAGGGCGTCTGCCGCCCGTCCGTCGCCTTGTTGACGGCCACGCGAACTTCTTTGAACGCCTGCTCGATCGGCAAGCCAGGCGTGCGGGCGGCCGTAAGCAGCGCCGTGGTGTAGGGGCTGTCGGCGCCCTCGCCGTCCTCGGCTTCCGCGCCGGGCGAGGTCGAGTAGGACAGGAACGTGCCGGGCTCGCCGGTCTTGGTGTCGACCAAAGCAAGCCCGCGGCCGACGGTTCCGTTCAGCGCCGGGAATGGATTGTTGCGGCAGGCATCGAGCAACAGGATGCGCGACTTGGTCGGCACCGAGTTCAGCGTGTTGACGACGTCGTTCAGCCGCACCGCCTGCAGCGGGATATCGGCCTCGCGCTTCGGATCGACGTCGACCGGCACCAGATAGTTCTCACCATCGACCTGCAGGCCGTGGCCGGCGTAAAACACCAGCGCCACCGTGTCGGGTCCCTTGGCGGCGATCTCGGCGGTGAAGTCGCCGATCTTCTGGTTCAATTCTTTCTGGGTGAGGTCGGCCGCGGTTGTCACCTCGAAGCCGGCGTCGGTGAGGAACTTGGTCATCGCCCGGGCGTCGTTGGCGGGATTGGGCAGCGACGGCACCGCACGATAGGCGGATTCGCCGATCACCAGGGCGACGCGATTTTCGGCATATGCGGCCGTGGATCCGGCGAGCACGGCACTCAAAAGCAGCGCAGAGCAAAATGCGGTACGGAACATGGGCCACCTCCCATCGGAATGATGGCCTTTGGACGCGCGCTGCTTGCAGACGGTTCGAGCCCGGTCGGGGGGAAATGCCGGTTTTCACGCGGTAATCAGGATTTGTTGATCGGAGGCCATCTGCGAAGTGAAGTTCGCCCCGGCGCTTTATTTACCGTCATTGCCTAAAATTGGAGATATGCGGGGTGGGGTCCTTCATATCACGTTACCGCTTTTGCTGGCGCTGCCGCTGGCAGGGTGCGGCTTTGCCGATGTCCGTTCGCCGGTGCCCGAATTCATGCGCGCCAAGGCGGCCGATCCGCCGCCGCCCGAGCCGCCGCCGGACGTCAAGCGGCTGGTCCACGACAACCTGGACGCTGTGTTCGTCGCCAATTCCTATCCGCGCTCGGTGCGGGTGTCGCAGCCCCATCACGAGCCGCAAGGTACCGGCTGGACCGCCTGCGTCCGCGCCGACGTCAATTCCGCAACCGGCAAGCCGATCGGCGTTGAGACCTACCGGATCAGCATCGAGGAGGGGCAGATCGTCGACCGCCGCCGCGTCGATGCCGACGACAATTGCGAGACGGAAAGCTACGAGCCGATCTGAACGGCTGTCGCGAAGCCCGCATGCTGAACAAGCCGTTAATGTTACCGTTCAAATTGCGCGGTCGCCCACACCGCTTGTTCGAACCTTTCCGCTAAGGTCTCCGCAGCATTCGGGGAAGCGGACGTGGCCGACATTGTCGACCTCAGGCAAATGCGCCATGCATCAAGCAGCGATGCCACGACGACGCGCGCCGGTTGGGAAGCGGAGCCCGCGCGCGCACCGCTGCTGACGCCGATCACGAGGGTGGATATCGGCGAGTGGCGGGCGCTTGCCGAACGGGCCATCGAGCCGAACGGCTATTATCTGCCCGATTGGGAATTGGCGGTGGATGCGTTCGTGCCCGGCCGCACCGGCGCTTTCGCGCTTTCGGCGTTCGGCGATCAGCGCCTGATCGGCCTGATGCCGGTCGTCTCGCTTGCCCGCGCCACCACGATCCCCCTGCCCGCGCTCGCCAGCGCCCATCCGTATGGCACCCTGTGCACGCCGCTACTCGATCGCGACAGGGCGGAAGCCGCCGCTTCCCAACTGATGCAGGCGGCGCGCGAGTCCGGCGCACACGCACTGTGGCTGCGCGAAGTCGCGCTCGACGGCGCGACGATGAAGGCCATTGATACGGTCTTGCGCGGCGGAGGGTTGCGTGCGCGCGTGCTGAACTCGCAGTTGCGCGCCTCCCTCGACGCCACCCGCGACGCCGACGAGCTGCTGCGCGAAGCGCTGAGCGGCAAGAAGCTGAAGGAGCTGCGGCGGCAGCGTCATCGGCTCGCCGAGCATGGCGACATCCGTTTCGACGTTGCAAGCTCGCCCGAAGCGGTCGCCAACGCGCTGGAGGTCTTCCTGAAGCTCGAAGCGAGCGGCTGGAAGGGCAAGCGCGGCACCGCGCTCGCGCAGACCGCGGGCGATGCCGCCTTCATCCGCCGCGCCACCAGGGCGCTCGCGGCGATCGGCCAGTGCGAGACCGTAACGCTCTTCGCCGGCGACGCCGCGGTCGCGGCCGGCATCGTGCTCCGGCACCAGCACCGCGCCTTCTTCTTCAAGATCGGCGTCGACGAGCGCTTTGCAAAATATTCCCCGGGCGCGCAGCTCACGCTGGACCTGACGCGTCACCTATGCGCCGATCCCGACATTGCCTCAGTGGATTCGACAGCGAGTCCCGATCATCCCATGATCAATCCGATCTGGCGCGGCCGCTTTGCCATCGGCGACGTGCTGATCCCGCTCCGGCCGAATGATCCCGTCGTGGCGCTGATCCACGCAGCGCTGCTCGCACGTCAAACCGCGCTCGACGTGGCCCGCGGCGTGCTTCACTTCATCAGGAGCCGCCGCTAACTTACTGCAGCGGCGAATGCGGCGCCGGCAGCATGATGGTCGAGTGCATCTCTTCGAGGAGCGCCGGGCCCTTGCCCAGAAATTCCTGCCACACCGGATCCTTCAGCGCATTGGCGCGGGCTTCTGCGCGCGCATTGAGGCTGGGATAGGCCCAGATGTGGCAGACCTCGTTCGGCTGGCCCGACTCAGTCTGCCAGAGGCCGACCATCTTCGAATATTTCTCACGCGCCGGCAGCGCCGCGGTAAAGGCCTCGATCCATTGCCGGGCCGCTCCGAGCGGCCTGGCCCGGTAGTTGCGGAGCTCGTAGATGTTACCGGTCGAGCTGGGTGCGACCGGCGGCCTGATCGCGTTCATCAGGCGCACCTCCTGGCGAACGAGCAGTGGCCGGATCAGCGGAATGTATTCGCTGGTCCAG
>NZ_DATGFH010000038.1:0-12880 GCF_035309285.1 Bradyrhizobium sp.
GAATTACTGTATTGTGGTGGCGCATGGCGAGATCTTCCTTGTGTGTCTCGAACATTTGGCGATGCTCAAGACCGCAGAAGAATCCACGCCATGCGCCATGTCCACCAAAATTAAACCGGACAGCCGTGGGCTTGACCCGGCAATCCATCATCTTCGAAAGAAGACATTTTCGATGGATGCGCGGGCCTTCGCGGGGCCGAAGGGGCTTCGGCCCCGCAGGCGGGTCAAGCCCGCGCATGACGAGTGGTGCTTGAGATCCGGCGTTCGCGACATCGGATCGGGTCGGGCGGCGCAACAAACCGCTGTTGCCGCGGCGTAACGGTTTGAAGGCGAATCGGGACCGCAACCGGTTTTCCGGTCGTCACGCTCCCTCATTATGGGTAGGCTTGCCCGGCGCGCGAGCCGTCGCTGGCGCAACAGGGGGAATTTTCAAATGGTCCTGTCCAACGAAAGCCTTATCGTCATTCTGTTCGTCGGCCTGATCGCGGGCTGGCTCGCCGGCAAGATCGTGCGCGGCACCGGCTTTGGCATCATCGGCGACCTCCTGGTCGGCATCGCCGGCGCGTTGGTCGCAAGCCTGTTGTTTCCGAAGATCGGCATACGCCTCGGCACCGGCCTTGTCTCGGAGATCATCTATTCCGCTATCGGCGCGATCATCCTGCTCCTGGTCGTGCGGCTCTTGCGCAGCGGCGGACGCTGGTAACCGCCCCCCGGACCCGTCAAAAATGGGCTGTCCCGCCGGGATGGCCCCTGTTTCCGGCCTCGCGTTTCGCAAGGCGCGCCAGCTACATTTAGGGTTAATTTTGGGTTCGTTGGACGGTGCTGGTGAAAACCGGTACAATACCGGTATTACATGTCATTGGAATCCCGTATTAATTGAGGCCACCCTTCCATTTTGAAGAGACAGCATTGATGGCAGCCGCTCCCGGTGTCCGGCGTTCCGAACTCGGTGAAGCGCTGCGCGCCTGCCGTGGTGCCTTTGTCGGCGTCGGGCTGATGAGCTTCGTCATCAATCTCCTGTACCTGACCGGCTCTATCTTCATGCTGGAGGTCTATGACAGGGTGCTGCCGAGCCGCAGCGTGCCGACCCTGATCGGCCTCATCGTGATCGCGACCGGGTTGTACATGGCCCAGGGCGTGCTCGACCTGATCCGCGGCCGCATCCTCGGGCGGATCGGGACCGCGCTCGACGAAGCGCTCAACGCAAGGGTGTTCGACACGGTGGTGCGGCTGCCGCTGACGCTGGGCACCCGCAGCGAAGGGCTGCAACCGCTCCGCGATCTCGACAACATCCGCTCCTTTCTCGGCAGTATGGGGCCGAGCGCATTCTTCGACCTGCCGTGGCTGCCGCTCTATCTCGGGATCTGCTTCGCCTTCCATGTGGCGATCGGCGTCACCGCGCTGGTCGGCGCCATCGTCCTGGTGTCGCTGACGCTCGTCACCGAATATCTGTCGCGGCAACCCGCGCGCGCGGCGATGGGGCTCGCTGCGCGGCGCAACGATCTGGCCGCCGCCAGCCGTCGCAACGCCGAGGTCATGGTCGCCATGGGCATGGCCGCCCGGCTCAACCAGCGCTGGGGCGAGGCCAATGAGAGATATCTGGCCGGCCACCAGAACGCCTCCGACATCACCGGCGGCCTTGGGGCGATCGCCAAGGTGCTGCGCATGATGCTGCAATCGGCGGTGCTCGGCGTCGGCGCCTATCTCGTCATCCATCAGGAGGCGACCGCCGGCATCATCATCGCGGGCTCGATCCTGAGCGCGCGGGCGCTGGCGCCCGTCGATCTCGCGATCGCGCATTGGAAGAGCTTTGTCGCCGCGCGGCAGAGCTGGGAGCGCCTTAACCGCTTGCTGGAGCAGATCCCGGAACGGCCCAAGCCGCACCAGTTGCAGGCTCCCGCGAGCCGGCTGTCGGTCGAGGGTGTCGGCATCGCCGCACCCGGCGATCAGCGGATGATCATCCAGGACGTGAGCTTTGCGCTGACCGCGGGCCAGGGTTTGGGCGTGATCGGCTCGAGCGGCTCGGGCAAGTCGTCCCTGATCCGCGCGCTCGTCGGCGTCTGGCAGCCGTTTCGCGGCAAGGTCCGGCTTGATGGCGCCGCGCTCGACCAATGGTCGTCGGACATGCTCGGCCGGCACATCGGCTATCTACCGCAGGACGTCGAGCTGTTCAGTGGCACGGTGGCGCAGAACATCAGCCGCTTCGATACGAGCGCCAAATCCGAAGACATCATCGCCGCGGCCAAGGAGGCCGGCGTGCATGAGATGATCATCAAGATGCGCGACGGCTACAACACGCATGTCGGCGAGCAGGGCAGCGCGCTGTCGGCCGGCCAGGCCCAGCGCGTCGCGCTGGCCCGCGCGCTCTACGGCGATCCCTTCCTGATCGTGCTGGACGAGCCCAACTCCAACCTCGATACCGAGGGCGACGAGGCGCTGACACGGGCGGTGCGCGCCGCGCGCGAGCGCGGCGCCGTCGTCGTGGTGGTCGCGCACCGGCCGATCGGCATCGAGGGCGTCGACCAGATCCTGGTCGTGAAGGACGGCCGCATGCAGGCCTTCGGTCCGAAGGAGCAGGTGCTGGCGCAGGTGCTGCAGCCGCGCGTGGCCGGGCCTGCGCCGATCAAGATCGTCTCCGATGCGGGAGGCAAGCCGTGATGTTGATCGACCCTGCGCTGAAAGGCATGCTGATCGCCCCCGGCCTGAAGGGTGCGCGCCGGTCGATTCGGCTGCATTTGATCATCGGCCTGGCGCTGGTGGTGGTATTGGCGGGCGGCATCGGCGGCTGGGCCTCGACGCAGGAGATTTCGGGCGCGCTGATCGCACCGGGCCAGATCGTGGTCGAATCCAACGTCAAGAAGGTGCAGCATCCGACCGGCGGCGTGGTCGGCGAACTGCTCGCGCGCGACGGCGACAAGGTCAAGGCCGGCCAGATCGTGGTGCGGCTCGACGATACCGTCACCAAGGCGAACCTTGCGCTCGTCACCAAGGACCTCGATGCCGCGACGGCGCGCGCGGCGCGGCTTGAGGCCGAGCAGGGCGGGTTCGACAAGGTCAAGTTTCCGGAGCAACTCACCGGGCGCGCCAGCGATCCCGACGTCGCGGCCGTGATGGCAAGCGAAAGCAAGCTGTTCGATGTGCGCGTCAACGGCCGCGCCGGGCAGAAGGCGCAGCTGCGCGAGCGCATCACCCAGCTCAACGAGGAGATCTCGGGACTTGAGGCGCAGGAGAAGGCCAAGGATCAGGAAATCGCGCTGGTGCAACAGGAGCTCAGCGGCGTCAAGGATCTCTATGACAAGCACCTCGTGCAGCTCTCGCGGCTCACGACGCTCGAGCGCGATGCCGCGCGGTTGAACGGCGAGCGTGCGCAGTTCATCGCCTCGCGGGCGCAGGCCAAGGGCAAGATCAGCGAGACCGAATTGCAGATCATCCAGGTCGACAAGGACATGGAGAGCGAGGTCTCCAAGGATCTGCGCGAGACCAACGACAAGATCGGCGAGCTCACCGAGCGCAAGGTCACCGCGGAGGACCAGCTCCGGCGGGTCGACATCCGCGCGCCGCAGGACGGCATTGTCGAGCAGTCGACCGTGCACACCGTCGGCGGCGTCATCGCCGCCGGCGACACCATCATGCTGATCGTGCCGCAGACCGACCATCTGCAGGTCGAGGCCAAGGTCAATCCGCAGGACATCGACAAGCTGCAGGTCGGCCAGAAGACGCTGCTGCGATTCTCCGCCTTCGACCAGCGCACCACGCCGGAGTTGAACGGCCTCGTCAGCCGCGTCTCGCCCGACGTCGCCACCGACCAGCGCACCGGCCGGAGCTACTACACCATCCGCGTCTCGATGCCCCCGGACGAGATCGCCCGCCTCGGCGACGTCAAGCTGATTCCGGGCATGCCGGTCGAGGCCTTCGTGCAGACCGGCGAGCGCACCATGCTGTCCTACCTGATGAAGCCGCTCCACGACCAGTTCATGCGTGCGTTCCGGGAGAGGTGATGGTGGCAGCCGTCGTTCCGGGGCGATGCGAAGCATCGAACCCGGAATCTCGAGATTCCGGGTCTGGTGCTTCGCACCATCCCGGAATGACAGCGAAATAATCTCCGCTGTCGTCCCCGCGAAAGCGGGGACCCATAACCACGGGGCGTAGTTGTTGCGCTCACTGGACGACAACGAGCGTTTTCAAGCAACAGCCGCCGCAGCTAAGATAAATTCTTCAGCAACAACCCCAGCGCTGTCTTCGCGAACTCGTGCATATTGGCCTGCCGGTCGTTCTTGCCGGTCTCGAGCGTGATCACCGACGTCTCGCTGCCTGCGACCGCCATGCAGCTATGGCCGGCGGCATCGCCGTAGCGGTTGCCGGTCGGCCCGGTGGCGCCGGTCTCCGACAGCCCCCAATCCGTTGCAAAACGGCGTCGCACCTGTTCCGCCAGCAATTTGGCGTAAGGCTCCGAAGCCGAACGAATGCCCTTCATCACCTCTTCGGGAATGTCCATCAGCAGCCGTCGTGCGTCGCGCGTATAGACCACCGCGCCGCCGAGAAAATAGGCCGACGCCCCGGGTACGGCGAGGAGGGAGGCCGCGATCAATCCGCCGGTGGAGGATTCCGCGACCGCAATGGTCTGCTTTTTCGCGATCAGCTTGGCCGCGATCTGTTCGGCGATGCCGATGAGTTCTTTCATATGACCAGCTCCGCTGCAGGATCAGCTTCTTCCGTGCGTCCTTGCCTTCCTCCCTAGCATACCAGCTCTGGCTTTGCCGAGTTGCAGCGCAACGAGCGGCCTGCTTCAATGGCTGTAACGAGCGGCGCAGCAATTGCGCCAGATGAGAGGAAACAGGTCAGAGGAAACCTCATGACGACCCCGCTTCCCGGCGGTGTGGATTGCGATCTGCATCCGGCGGTGCCGCATCTCACCAGCCTCTTGCCTTACATGAACGACTATTGGCGCGACCAGGTGACGACGCGCGGCATGGTCGATCTGATCTCGCAATCCTATCCGACCAATTCGCCGATCTCCTCGCGTCCCGACTGGCGGCCGGCCAAGGGCAAGCCGGGCTCGAGTCTGGAGGACATGCAGACGCAGGCGCTCGATCCGTTCCAGGTCGCCTACGGCATCTGCAACCCGCTCTATGGCGTGCAGATGGTGTTTTCCGAGGACATGCAGGACGCGTTCTGCCGTGCCCTGAACGACTGGCTTGTCAAGGAATGGCTCGACAAGGACGCGCGGCTGCGCGGCTCGATCGTGATCCCCACCCAAAGCGTGGAAAAATCCGTGGCCGAGATCGAGCGCTGCGCCAGGGACAAGCGTTTCGTCCAGGTGCTCATGCTCGTCATGGGCGACGTGCCCCTGGGCAAGCGCGCGCTGTGGCCGATCTATGCCGCGGCAGAGCGGCTCGGTTTGCCGATCGGCATCCATGCCGGCTCGGCCTATCACAATCCGCCGACCTCGGTCGGCTGGGGCTCCTACCACATCGAGGATTACGTCGCCCAGGCGCAGGCATTCCAAACCCAGCTCACCAGCCTGATCGTCGAAGGCGTGTTCGCGCGCCATCCCTCGCTGAAGATGGTGATGCTCGAAAGTGGCTTCACCTGGCTCGCGCCATTCGTGTGGCGGCTGCACAAGTTCTGGCGCGGCATCCGCATGGAAACCCCCTGGGTCGACCGCGCACCGATGGAAATTGTGCGCAGCAATATCCGCTTCTCGCTGCAGCCGGTCGACGCGCCACCGGACCCCGCCCTGCTGAACCGCCTGGTCGACCATATGCAATCGGACGAATTGATCCTATTCTCGACCGACTATCCGCATTGGCAATTCGAAGGCAACGAAGCGCTGCCGGAGGGGTTATCAAGTGATCTCGTGCGCAAGATCATGATCGATAATCCGCTTGCCACTTACGGCCGGCTTAAGGAGCCTGTCCGGGCATGATCCCCGAAAAGTGGCGTTCCGGTTTTCGGACAAGGATCATGCCCAAACAATAGAGAGACGGTTTCATGAACATCCAGCTCCGCGATCGTCCCGAAGTCGAGTCGAAGGTCGAGGTGAAAATCGCGATCGCCGATTGCGATATTCATCCGGCGCGCGCCACCAAGACCGAGCTCTATCCCTTTCTCGCCAAGCGCTGGCACGAGCATCTGCAGGTTTACCAGGAGCATCCCTATCAGGGCATGATGGAAGGGCCGCCCTATCCGAAGGCGCAGCCCAATGCCTCGCGTCGCGATGCCTATCCACCGGAAGGCGGTCCGCAGGGCTCTTCGCTGTCCTTCATGCAGAAGCAGCACCTCGATCCCAACAATGTCGTGCTCGGCGTGCTCAACCCGCTCAGGACCGGGCAGGGCCTTCGCAACCATGATCTGGCCGCGGCGATTTGTTCTGCGATCAACGACTGGCAGATCGAGAAGTGGACCTCGAAGGATTCGCGGCTGAAGGGCTCGATCGTGGTCGCCAACGAGGACGGGGTGACCGCGGCAAAGGAAATCAGGAAGCGCGCCGGCGACAAGGATTATGTCCAGGTGCTGCTGCTCAGCCGCAATGTCGAGCCGCTCGGCCAGCGCCGCTACTGGCCGATCTATGAGGCAGCCGAGGAGGCGGGCCTTCCGATCGGCGTGCACGCCTTCGGCTTCGGCGGCAATCCGATCACCGCGTCGGGCTGGCCGAGCTACTACATCGAGGAGATGGTCGGCCATTCGCAGTGCCAGCAGACGGCGCTCGCGAGCCTCGTGCTCGAAGGCGTGTTCGATCGTCATCCGACATTGAAGATGATCATGGTCGAGGCCGGCTTCGGCTGGGCGCCCTCGCTGGCCTGGCGGCTCGACAAGGTCTGGCAGCGCCTCAGAAGCGAAGTGCCGCATGTGAAGCGGCCGCCGTCGGACATTATCCGCGAGCAGATCTGGTGGACCACGCAGCCGATGGAAGACCCGGAGCGGCGCGATCATCTGTTCGACGTCATCGACTGGATCGGCTGGGACAAGCTTCTGTTCGCGACCGACTATCCGCACTGGGATTTCGACGATCCGTCGCGCGTGCTGCCGCCGGGTGTCTCCGAGGCCAACCGCGAGGCCTTCTATCTCGGCAACGCGAAAAAGCTGTACGGAATTTCCTGATGGAGGATGACCGTCTTGTCCGCGGTCTCCGTTCACCTCTCCCAGGGGGAGAGGTCGAATTGCGAAGCAATTCGGGTGAGGGGATAAGGTCCATCGTGAGAGCGAAACCCCTCACCCGGATCGCTGGCGCGATCCGACCTCTCCCTATGGGAGAGGTGAATTGCACCTGTGGCAATAGCTCAACCTGTCTCCTTATCTTGTCATGACAAAACACGTCATCGCCCCGGTCGGCGAGCTGCCGCCGGGGACGCGCAAATTCGTCACCATCGACGACCGGCCGATCGCGATCTTCAACATCAACGGCGAGTTCTTTGGCCTGCTCAATCGCTGCCCGCATCAGGGCGCAGCTCTGTGCGAAGGCCCGCTGATCGGTCTTGCGCAATCCACCGATCCCGGCGAGATCCAGTACACCAGGCTCGGCGAAATCCTCCGCTGCCCCTGGCACGGCTGGGAGTTCGACATCCGCACCGGGCAATCCTACTGCGATCCCCGCCGCTTCCGCGTGAAGGCGTACCCGGTCAATATCGAGCCGGGCACGGCGGTTGTGAAAGGCCCGTACATCGCCGAGACCGTCAAGGTCGCGGTCGAGAGCGATTACGTGGTGGTGGAGTTGTGAGACTCATCGTGCACCAACTCAGGTGTCATGCCCGGCCCTGACGAAGGACATCCGATCTAGCGCATGATCCGGAAAAGTGTGAAGCGGTTTTCCGAAAACGTCATGCGCAAACAAGATGCTAAAGCGCGATGATGATTCTTCCTCAAATCATTGCGCTTTAGTCCAGATTTGGTTTCTTCCCGGGCCTCAGGCCGCCGCCCCCGCCGGGGTTGAGGTTCTTGCTCGTATCATACGGATCGCTCGCGGCGCTGCGCGGGATCGGCGGAGGCGCTTTCGGACCGCAATAATTGCAAGGCGGCCGCCCGCCGAGCATGGTCATGGTGCCGGAAATATGCGGTCCGGCCTGACCGCCGGGCGAGATCATGAAGGTGGCGGCGTCGGCGCTTGCGCTGCCGAGCAACGCGGAGGCCACAAGGAGCGACAATGCTCGGGTACAGAAGGACATGAAATCTTCTCCAGTTCAGGTGGACACTCCGTCGTGTCACCCCGGAAGCGGTCGGTTCGATCCATCAGTGCGCGGCCTCACACTTGATCAGTACAGGAAGGCGCCGCTTTCCGCGACGGCAGGGCCTCTTCGGCTTCCGCCGGCATCTCATCCTCTGCCTTTCGCGCGCAATCCGTATTTCGCGAGCACACGCTTGATGCCGTCGGTGATGTGGCTCTGCAACGGCTCCGAACCGTCGGGCAAATCACTTCCCGCCACTTCGTCTTATCAGAATCGATGTCAAGCCCCTTTGCCTGAAATATTGAGCTTCCGTTAATCAGAATATTATGGTTGTATCCGCGCATCCTGATTCCCTTGAGAGGGGCGACCGCGCACCGCCACGGACGTTGGAGTCGGGATGCGATGGACGCGGTGGTGTCGCAAGGCGAGCGGCGCCAATGCGGACGGCGAAATCGTGTGGTCCTGGCCTCCCGACGCTGAGGTCAAGTCTGCCGGTGATTATCGGCGGGCGACGGTGGCTACAAAGCCCGGCACACCGGGGAGAGTACGTATAAGCCGTAAACCATTGCGCAGGGAATGCCGGTTGTTCCGGCTGCCCTGTTGTTGCCTGCGTGCGTAAGTGCACTTTCTTTGCACGCAAGGCTCGCGGGTGCGGCCTGCACCCGGCATTCCCTGCTCCCTCTGACTTTCGAGGGACGATGATGATGTATCACTCGGGCAGTTCGTGCCGCGGGAATGCGGAGTTGTGTCCTCGTCATTGCGAGCGAAGCGAAGCAATCCAATCCATGTCTCCGTTGAGGCGGTATGGATCACTTTGTCGCGGAGCCTGTCATCGGGCCGCGCGTTCGCGCGGACCCGTTGGCTCCTCGCAATGACGACCGAGAATCGTAGGGTGGGCAAAGCGCCCCTACGGGTTCCTACTCTCCCGCCATCATCTGCCGCTCTCGTGCATATCGCACCAGCGCCACGAAGCGATAGATGCCGTGCACGAACTTGCCATAGGGCAGGGTGATGAACAGGGCAAAGATGAAGCCAAGATGCAGCGCCAACAACGGACCCATCGCCGCTGTCGCGCGCAACACCAAAAGGATGAGTCCCGTGAAGCTCGCCAGCAACAGCATCAGGATGAACGCGGTGTCCATGCCGGTGCGCTGTTCATCGACCAGCACGGGATCACGCTGCGATTTCGCGACCAGCAATCCGATCGGTCCGATCAGGAGCCCGATGCCGCCGAGCGTGCCGAGCACGACCGGCAAATCCCACCAAGGATAGGGCGCCTCGCGTGCGAAGAGGTAGTGATAGAGCGTGCCGACGCAGGTCGCCGCGAAGCAGAGGATGAAGCCGTAGAACGTCAGATGATGGAAAATCTTGCGGCGGTCGGTCGGCTGATCGTCCTCGTTGAAGCAGCCGACCCCGCCGCCATCGAGAAAGCGCAATTCGCCAGCGTCGCGGATCGCTTGCCACAGCGACTTCGCGTTTGTCGTCATGCCGATGGGCTCGCCGATGTCCCGCCAGAACGCGCGCACGCTCATCACGAGCGCCAGGATCGCATAAAGGAACGCCGCGCCGAACAGCGCTGCCATCGTGTTGTGCGGCATCAGTTGATAGAACGCCCCGGGACCGGTGTGGACGCCATAAAGCACGGCACGATCGTTCGCCGCCGCAAAGCCGAAGATGAAGGCGGCCACACTCAGCGCCGCGATCACGCTGATGACGAGGCCGTTGCGCGCGAACAGCCCCGCAAAGGCACGCGGCCAGGCATAGGCCGCATAGGACTCCGCGCGGGCGATCGCGAGCGTCCGCGGCACATTGACGTTGAACTCATGCGGCGGCGAGAACTGGCAGTCGGTGTAGCAGGCGCCGCAGCCATGGCAGAGATTGGCGAGATAGTTGAGGTCGCCGTCGGAAAAGGCGCGGCGCATCTCCATCGCGGGAAACACCGCGCACAGTCCCTCGCAATAGCGGCAGGAATTGCAGACCGTCATGAGGCGGTCGGTCTCTTCGAGGATTTGCGTGCCGTGCATCTTTCAACGCTTCCTGCTCAGGCCTTTGCCCTCCAGCCAAGTCTGGATCAGGCCCGCGACCTCGAGGTTGTTCTTGTCCATCATCGTCAAATGCGAATTGCCGTGGATTCCGACCCTGGGCAGATCGATGACGTCGACGCTGCCGCCGGCGGCTTTCATCGCTTCGGCAAACGCTATGCCCGTCGCGCGAATCTTCGGCCAGCGCGGGTCGCGCTCGATGTAATCGCCATAGATGATGAGCGTCGGGATGGTCCTCAGCACGTCGACCTTCGCGGGATCGCCGACACCGGCCGGCTCGACCGCGATCAGCGCCTTCACCTTGTCGGGGCGCGTCTGCGCCACCTTGAAGGCGAAAGGACCGGCCTGGCTGTGGAACAGGATGATGGAGGGGCCGACGCGGTCGATCTCGGCGATATAGGCCGCGACGATCGCATCATCGGTGGTGGTCCAGCGAGGCGCGAGTTGCTTGACGAAGGTCTCGTAGCCTTCATTGGGAAATTGGCTCCCCGGCATCAGCCTGCGCTTGGCCGGATCGGGATCGTGGGAGGCGGGGCCGTCGCCGATGCGGAAGCGCGCGAACGGATCGGCGGTGGTGAGGAAGAGCGGCTCGCCCTTGAAGACGTCGGGATACTGCGCCCACCCCGCACGCCCGCGCTCGACGGCGTCGGAATTGTAAACACTCCAGCCCTTGCGCAGGAAATAGTTGAGCCAGCCTTCGCGCCCGTCCGGCGTGGTCTCGTAGGTGACGCCGGTCATTCCGCCGCCATGCCAGAGCAGGAACGGACAGGCGCCGCGCTCGTTCACGGGGAGAAAGTACTGCACATACATCTGCTCGACCTGGTAGGTGCCGTTGGGGTCGACCCTGGCCGGCACGCCGCCCGCCGTGAAGGTCACCTCCTTGATCGGCTTGCCCTCGATCTCGACCAGCCGCCCGCCGACATGGAACGAGCCCATGTCGCGCAGCGAGATCGGCTCTTCCGCGCCGGCAGGCACGGCCGACGTCCGGCTTACCGGGAGAGGTGATCTCATCGTGGCGCTAGTTCCTCGCATTCTTCGCCGCTTCCCGTCCCGCGATGCGCCCGAACACGCTGCCGATGGTCATGCCCATGCCGGCCGCATAGCCCTTGCCGAGCACATTGCCGGCCATGATCTCGCCGGCGGCGAACATGTTGGCGGAAGGCTTGCCGTCCTTCATCAGCATGCGCGCCTCCCTGTTCACGCGCGTGCCGAGATAGGTGAAGGTGATGCCGGGCCGCACCGGATAAGCGAGGTAGGGCGGCGCCTCGATCTTGCGAGCCCAATGCGTCTTGGCGGGCGTGATGCCTTCGGTGCGGCAATCGTCGAGGATGGTGTGATCGAACGTGCCGGGCCTGACCGCAGCGTTGAATTCGGTTACGGTCTTCTCCAGCGCGGCCGGGTCGAGCTCGAGCTTGGCAGCGAGCTCGGCAACAGTCGCGCCTGCGATCGGCGGGAACAGCGTCGGCATGAAGCTCGTGACCACGCTGGAGTCGAAGATGATGTAGGCGATCTGGTCGGGCTGCGCGGCGACGAGACGCCCCCAGATCGCATAGCGCTTCGGCCAGATGTCCTCGCCCTCGTCGTAGAAGCGTTTGGCGTGCTTGTTGACGACGATGCCGAACACCACCGAGTCGTGGCGCGTGATGATGCCGCCGTCGAATTTCGGCGCGCGGGCGTCGATTGCGACCGCATGGCACTGGGTCGGATCGCCGATCTCCCGCACGCCCTTGGCAAGCAGCATTTTCAGGATCGAGCCGCGGTTATAGGGCGTGCCGCGGATCAGGAAATTTTCCGCGGCCTCGCCCCAATGCTGCTTCAGCCATTCGATGTTGGCTTCGAACCCGCCGGCGGCCGCGACCAGCGCCGAGGCCTTTGCGGTCACGGGCTTGCCCTTGTGTTGCAGCGAGGCCGACAGGAACATGCCGTCGGCGATGTCGAGGTCGCGCACTTCGGCGTCGTAGAGGATCTCGACGCCAAGCTCCTCCGCCGTGCGATAAAGCGCATTCAGCATCGCCCGCCCGCCGCCGAGGAAGAAGGAGTTGGTGCGGCCGAGGCTGAGCGTGCCGCCCAGCGACGGCTGCCAGCGCACGCCCTGCTCGACGATCCAGTTCAGGATGTCCTTGGATTCGTGGATCATCATGCGCGCCAGCTCTTCGTCAGTCTGGCCGCCGGTGACGCGCAAGAGATCCTCCCAGAACTCCTCTTCGGTGTAGGGCCCGGTCAGGATGTCGGTTGCCGCGTCATGGGCGCAGCGCATGTTGCGGGTGTGGCGGGTGTTGCCGCCGCGATAGAATTTCGGGGCGCCCTCCAAAACGAGCACCGATGCGCCGGCCCGCCGCGCGCTGATCGCAGCGCACAGCGCGGCGTTGCCGCCGCCGATCACCAGCACGTCGAATTTACGATTCAAGTCGACCATGCCGTGTTGTTAGCTTTGTTTGCATGGAAATCAAAGCGGCCGGCAGGCGAGTGCCTAACCGGCTGCTATCTCACGCATGCTGCGAGGCGACCGCTTTTTCGCGCGCCTCGATCGCTCCGCTGCGGTAGATGGCAACCGCGGCCATGAAGCCACTCGCCGCCGCGCACATCAGCCAGAAGCCGGGAGATGCCTTATCGCCGGTTAGGGCGGTCAGCTTCAATGCCGCATACGGCGTAAATGTACCGAATAGCGCCGCTGCC
>NZ_DATGFH010000039.1:0-9465 GCF_035309285.1 Bradyrhizobium sp.
ATCATCAACTATGCGATCGCCGAGAAGCCCGCCGACATGGTGATCACGACGCATGTCTGCCGCGGCAATTTCCGCTCCACCTGGATCGCGTCGGGCGGCTACGAGCCGGTCGCCGAAACCCTGCTCGCCGGCACCAACTACGACGGCTATTTCCTGGAGTACGATTCCGATCGGGCCGGCGGCTTCGAGCCGCTGCGCTTCCTTCGGAGGGGCAACAAGGTCGTGGTGGTCGGAGTCATCACCTCGAAGTTCGGCGAGCTCGAGAAGAGGGACGCCGTCAAGCGGCGGCTGGAGGAGGCGGCGAAGTTCGCACCGCTGGAGCAGCTCGCCTTGTCGCCGCAATGCGGCTTCGCCTCGACCGAGGAGGGCAACATCCTTTCCGAAGACGAGCAATGGGCAAAGCTGAAGCTCGCGGTGGATGTCGCAAATGAGGTGTGGGGGCGATAAGGCCGAACAGGCGCCGCCGAGGCACAGGCCGACCGGCCGCGAATCACGATAGCCATGCTAAACCTCCGGAGAAACCTCGCCCGGAGGATTGTATTTGGCCAGCAATGTCGGTTCGCGCGCCTTCCATAATGCACGACTGCAAAAGCAATTCAGGAAGGAAGCCGAAGCCCTGATTCAGGCGGCCGTCGTCGCCTATCGCGGCGGCAAGCTGGCAGATGTCCGCGCACTGTGCCGGCGGATCGTGGAGGTCCTTCCCGATCACTTCGACGCGCTGCATCTGCTTGGCGTCGTTGAGCTCGATTCCGGGCACCACGAGGAGGCGGAGCGCGCGCTCCAACGCGCGGTCAGTGTCAATCCGAGGTCGGCGGAGGCGAGTTCCAATCTCGGGTTTGCCCTCTTCAAGCTGCGGCGATTTGACGAGGCGCGCAGGCTCCAGGAAAAGGCGATCGCCCTGCAGCCGAACTTTCCGACGGCTCTCACCAACCTCGGCAACACGCTGATGCGGCTGAAGCGTCCGGAGCAGGCCATCGAGATGCACGATCGGGCCATCCGTCTCAAGCCCGACTACAGCGATGCGTATGTCAACCGCGGCATGACGCTGCTGCTACTCAATCGGAACGACGAGGCCGAGCGGAGTTTTGACAAGGCGCTGGCGTTGCGGCCGCGCCAGTTGCAAGCGCTCGCTGGCAAGGGCCTGGTGCAGTTCGGTCAACGCCATTTCGACGCGGCGCGCGCGTCGTTCGATGCCGCATTGGCGATCAATCCGAACGCTGCGGAAGTCCTGGCGCATCGCGGCCGGCTCCATGTGAAAATTGGACAGATAGCGAAGGCGGAGTCCGATTTCGATGCGGCGCTCGCCATCGATTCCGAGCTGGAAACCGCATGGCGAGGCAGGGCGCAGATCGCGGTCCTCAGAGGCGATGTGGCTCGGGCGGTGGCCGCTTGCAACAAGGTGCTCGCAAGCAACCCCCATTGCGAAGTCGCCACCCTGCTGCTGGGTAATTGCTGCGCCAAGCAGGGCGAAATCGATGCCGCCATTGCGTACCTGGATCGGGCGTTGGCCATCAAGCCGGATTTCCAGGAGGCGATTTCGAAAAAGATCTTCACGATGGATTTCGCCGATGTCGATTTTGCAGTCCAGCAGGCCGTTCGGAGATCCTGGTGGGAGGCCATCGGCTCCAAGGTGCCTCGTAGGCAACTTCGGCCGTTCAACGTCGATCGGGACAGGCGGATCGTCGTCGGTTATGTGTCTTCCGATTTCAGGGATCACTCCGCAGCGCTGACGTTCAAGCCCCTGCTCCGGCACTACGATCGCGAGAATTTCGAAGTCGTCTGCTACTCGTGCTCGCCCGAGCGTGACGCGGTGACGGAGGAATGCCGATCGCTCGTCGATCGCTGGGTCGATGCCTGGCAGTTTTCCGACGAGGAACTGGCCGATCATATCCAATCCGACAAGGTCGATATCCTGGTCGATCTGTCGGGCCATTCGGACGGCAACCGGCTCGGCGTGTTTGCGGCCAAGCCTGCCCCGATCCAGGCGACGGGTTGGGGACTGGCCACCGGAACGGGGCTTCCGACCATCGATTATCTGTTTTCCGACGCCGTGATGATTCCCGAAGCCGTCCGGCCTCTCTTTGCGGAGAAAGTCTACGACTTGCCGTGTGTGATCACGGTCGAGCGACGAGAGGAATTGCCGCTGTCGCCGCTTCCCATGATCGGCAACGGCTATGTCACGTTCGGCGTGTTCAACCGGATCGACAAGATTTCCGATGCGGCGTTGGCGCTCTGGTCGAAGCTGCTGCGCGCGGTGCCCAACTCGATCATCATGATCAAGCACGGCGCGCTGAACGATGCGTTCGTGCGTGACCATCTGATCAGCCGATTTGTCGCCCACGGCGTTGCGGCGGATCGCGTCCGCTGTGTCGGGGCAACGGCGCGCCGCGAGCACCTTGCCGCATTCGCCGATGTTGATATCGCGCTCGATCCGTTCCCGCAGAACGGGGGTGTCAGCACCTGGGAGCCGTTGCAGATGGGCGTTCCCGTCGTCGCCAAGCTCGGTACGGGTTGTTCCGCGCGCGCCGGCGGCGCCATCGTGAAAGCGGTTGGTCTCGAGGATTGGGTGGCCGAGGACGACGAGGGCTATCTGGCGATCGCACAGAACTACGCATCCCGGCCCTCCGAGCTGGCCGCGCTTCGCGCGCAATTGCCGTCGAGGGTTGCGAGCTCGGAAGCCGGCAACATGGAGCTCTACGTGCGCCGGGTGGAAGAGGGCTATCGACGCTTCTGGCGCGACTATTGCGCCTCACACGATGGGTCGACCGAGACGAAATAGCTGCCGCAGGGGAAAGCGTCCTCATCTCCTGACAGATGCGCAAATGCGGTAATATGGCGCAAACGCCGCTGGAATAAAAAAACCAGTCGTTTCGACGTCATGCCGTTCATTCAGGAGAATGAACGATGCGCGGCGCACGGACCATATTGGTACGCGTCCTTCTTATCTTAGTACTCACCCCAACGGGGTCCAGCAGTCATCGAGAGCTCCCTGACCGCCAGCATGTTTGCGGGGATCGGCTGCTCTTTGATATTTATGGGAATGGAAGTGCCCGCCCGATCTCTGGGATGTTCGGAATCTTCGTGCGAGATTTGCGCATAGAAGGCGGTTTGATACCTTTCATGGGAAGCGTCTTCGTAGACGACACATCCGGTGATGACTGGCGTATAACTTTCGACCGCCGACCAGTCGCGGATTTGGATCGTCCGATCCACGAAATAAGGAAACGATTTGGTGTCGTTGGGGAACACCAGGTAGGGCGAATCATCCCACTTTGGTTCTTTCGCGCATTGTTCTTCTTGGACGATTTTCCAGTTGTTGTCTTCACCTCGAACGATTTCAGCGAAGACATCCACGACGGCTGGCAAGTGCCCGGTATTGGTCAAGTCGAAAGACAGGTGAAACATGCCTTCCGCAGGATTGAACAAGAAGCTCTCATTCTTGACGAGCTTGCGGATGCTGATTTTATGAATGGTGACCCACGGTCGTTGTTCGATCTTTGATTCTTGCAGTTGACCTCTGATAAGGTAGGCAGTAGCGCCCGCAACGACAATGCCGCCGACGCCGACGAATACAAGCGCCTTCGTATAGCGAGCTACAGCGCGGGTCCAAAGGACCATATCGGCATCAAGCTTGCGCTTTTGATCTTGCTCACTTTGATAGGATATAGGGAGGTCTGGTTTGCTGTAGATGCCGATCCACCTACCAATGCGACGAAAAAGGCTGCCGTCTTGTTGGCGCTTATACTCGCGCTGCTGGCGCTGTGCGGCGCGAGCAAACTCCTCTCGGATATTCTGTAGCGCCTTGAGGAGCCGCCTATTTTCCGCCGACATTTATACTCCGCTAAATCTCCTCCAAAGCTACCTGTTCAAGCTCCAAGGCTGCAACACAGGCGAGAAAGAATATTGCGGAAAATGATCCCCGCTTCAGCTTCACAGTGATTCAGGCTTCAGTCTCCTTGAGGCCGTGTTTTTTCAGCCGCTTCACCATCTCCGTATAGGTTACATCGGCTTTCTTCATTTCCGTCTTGAGGAAGGCTGCGGCACGCTGCCCCCATTCCTCCTCCGCCTTATTGCGCGAGATCGGCATCGAGGCGCAACGGATCGCGGCGAGCGCGAAAGCGTATTTGCGGAAATAGCGCGCCCGCCCGGGTCAGGCCATTCCCCCGGTGGGCAGATAGTGCTAGCACAGAAGTCCAAACCGCCGCTGCCCACCACCGTCCCAACAATCACGCCCATGAAAAACGACGAAATCCTGAGCCAGATTTCGGATTTCTGCCGTCTGGCAGACATGGCGGAGTCAACCTTCGGGCGCCGCGCCGTGAACGACGGCAAGCTGGTAGCCCGTCTGCGCGAGGGGAAGCGGATCACCATCGATACGCTCGACCGCATCCAGGCCTATATCGCGACCTCGACGCCTGGCGGCGTCGTGCCGCCGCGGGGTCTGCCGGTCCCGGTCGAAAAGCGCGATCCGAGAGGCAATTTCCGCTTCTTCGAGAACCGCCAGAAATACCTGCTGTTCGTTCACACCTGCAGCGAGAAGCGGGTGATTGCCGAGCGCATCGGGCTCGAGCTCTCCAGCATCCATCCACGGCCGCCGGCGCTGCGCGTGTTCGATGCCGGCGTCGGCGACGGTACGGTGCTGGCGCGGGTGATGCGGCTGATGCACGGGCGCTTTCCGCATATGCCGTTCTATATCGCCGGCAAGGAGCTGAGCCTGGAAGACGTCCGCCTGGTGCTGGAAAAGGTGCCGGACCGGATGTTCGAGCACCCCGCGACCGTGTTCGTGCTGACCAACATGTATTACGCGGAAGCGCCGTGGCTCACGCCGAAGTCGCAAGTCGCGGCTGCGGGCATGATCTGGCACGAGGTGCCGCTGCGAGGAGCTTCGTCCGGCGAATTCGAGGCCCAGATCGCCGAGCTTCACCCCTTTCTGGAGCAAAACTGGCGGGCCAACGTAAGCCAGCGCACCGGCATGCCGATCTATGAGCGCCCGGTGGCGCTGGTCTTGTATCGCGAGGACCACCGGTTCCTGCTCGATTCCATCATTCCCCGGGCGGGCCGGACCGAGGCCAATTTCGACCTTGTGATCGCCTCCCAGCCTTATCGAGCCAAATCCTCGGTGAATTTTCGGGCCAAACGCATTATCGCCCCACTGGCCCGGGGCCTGCGCGCCGGTGGGAGATTGATTGGGATTCACTCCCATGGCCAGGATCCGGGCATGGAGATCATCCGGGCGGTCTGGCCCGGAGAAAACCCTTTCTCGGTAAGCCGTCATGAGCTATTGCGCGCGGTCAAGTATGAGCTGGGATCGACCGGGCGTGACTTGAATTTCAACGCGTATGCCGATAACCGCTCGATCTTCCGGTATGATATGGAGGCGCTGCCCAACGAGGTGACGGGCTCGATTGGAACCTCGACGGCCTTTGCAGCGTGGAACGCGGCGGTGTATGTCGCCCAGATCGAAGACGACCGGCTGACGGAGGAAATGGCTCAAAGCGGCCGTACTCTCGACGCCGCCAGAGAGGTTTTGCGAAAGCATAACGGGCTCTGGTTCTACGACGAATCCTACGTCATCTCGCGCCGGCGGGACTGACTCTTGGGGAAAATCACCAGCGAGCCGCCGCAGTGGCGGAGACTAAGGGGTTGTTGATGCGCGCGTCCTATCTGTTCACCAGCGAGTCGGTTTCCGAAGGCCATCCCGACAAGGTCTGCGACCGTATTTCCGACGAGATCGTCGATCTGTTCTATCGCGAGGGTCCGAAGGCCGGCATCGATCCCTGGGCGATCCGCGCCGCCTGCGAAACGCTCGCCACCACCAACAAGGTTGTGATCGCCGGCGAGACCCGCGGTCCCAAATCGGTCACCAACGACCAGATCGAAAGCGTCGTGCGCGGCGCGATCAAGGATATCGGCTACGAGCAGGACGGCTTCCACTGGGAGAAGTGCGACATCGAGATCTTGCTGCATCCGCAGTCGGCCGATATCGCGCAGGGCGTGGATGCCATGCAGCCCGGCACCAACCGCGAAGAAGGCGCGGGCGACCAGGGCATCATGTTCGGTTATGCCTGCAACGAAACGCCGGACCTGATGCCGGCGCCGATCTTCTACGCCCACAAGATCTTGCGGCTGATCTCGGAAGCCCGTCACGCCGGCAGCGAGAAGTTTCTGGGCCCGGATTCCAAGAGCCAGGTCACCGTGCAATACGAGAACGGCAAGCCGGTCGGCGTGCGCGAGATCGTGGTCTCGCACCAGCATCTCGATCCGGACATGAGCTCCAAGCAGGTGCGCGATCGCGTCGAGCCTTATGTGCGCGAGGCGCTGCCGAAGGACTGGATCAACGGCAAGACCATCTGGCACATCAATCCGACCGGCAAGTTCTACATCGGTGGTCCCGACGGCGATTCCGGCCTGACCGGCCGCAAGATCATTGTCGACACCTATGGCGGCGCGGCCCCGCATGGCGGCGGCGCCTTCTCCGGCAAGGATCCGACCAAGGTCGATCGCTCTGCGGCTTATGCGGCGCGCTACGTCGCCAAGAACATCGTCGCGGCGGGGCTCGCCGACCGCTGCACGCTGCAGCTCGCCTATGCGATCGGCGTGGCGCGGCCGCTGTCGATCTATATCGACACCCACGGCACCGGCAAGATTCCGGAGGACAAGCTCGAGAAGGCCGTGGCCGAAGTGATGGATCTGACCCCGCGCGGCATCCGCAGGCATCTCGACCTCAATCGGCCGATCTATGCCCGCACGTCGGCCTACGGCCATTTCGGCCGCACGCCGGACAATGAGGGCGGCTTCTCCTGGGAGAAGACGGACCTCGCTGAACCGCTGAAGCGGGCCGTCTGACTTCTTGCTGTCATTCCGGGGCGCTCGCGCAGCGAGCGAACCCGGAATCTTCATCCACCATTTCGAGATTCCGGGTTCGCCTCCTCGGGGCGGCCCGGAATGACGAGCCAAACGACAGGAATCTCGCATGACCGCCGCCGCCAAGAAGTCCGCCTTCACCGACTACATCGTCAAGGACATTTCGCTCGCCGAATTCGGCCGCAAGGAGATCTCGCTCGCCGAGACCGAGATGCCCGGCCTGATGGCGACGCGCGAGGAATTCGGGCCGAAGCAGCCGCTGAAGGGCGCGCGTATCGCGGGCTCGCTGCATATGACGATCCAGACCGCGGTCCTGATCGAGACGCTGGCCGCGCTTGGCGCCGATATCCGCTGGGTCTCCTGCAACATCTATTCGACCCAGGATCACGCGGCCGCCGCCATCGCGGCCGCGGGCATTCCCGTGTTTGCGGTGAAGGGCGAGACGCTCAAGGATTATTGGGACTACACTGCAAAGCTGTTCGACTGGCACGGCGGCGGCACGCCCAACATGATCCTCGATGACGGCGGCGATGCCACCATGCTCGTGCATGCCGGCTACCGCGCCGAGCAGGGCGATACCGCCTTCCTCGACAAGCCCGGCTCCGAGGAAGAGGAAATCTTTTACGCGCTGATCAAGCGGCTGCTGAAGGAGAAGCCGAAGGGCTGGTTCGCCGAGGTCGCGAAGAACATCAAGGGCGTGTCTGAGGAGACCACGACCAGCGTGCACCGCCTCTATGAAATGGCAAACAAGGGCACGCTGTTATTCCCGGCGATCAACGTCAACGACAGCGTTACCAAATCGAAGTTCGACAACCTGTATGGCTGCCGCGAGTCGCTGGTCGACGGCATCCGGCGCGGCACCGACGTCATGCTGTCGGGCAAGGTCGCGATGGTCGCTGGCTTCGGCGACGTCGGCAAGGGTTCGGCGGCCTCGCTCCGCCAAGCCGGCTGCCGCGTCATGGTTTCCGAGGTCGATCCGATCTGCGCGCTGCAAGCGGCGATGGAAGGCTATGAGGTCGTGACCATGGAAGACGCAGCACCTCGCGCCGACATCTTCGTCACCGCCACCGGCAACAAGGACATCATCACCATCGAGCACATGCGCGCCATGAAGGACCGCGCCATCGTCTGCAACATCGGTCACTTCGACAACGAGATCCAGATTGCCTCGCTACGCAACCTGAGATGGACCAACATCAAGCCACAGGTCGACGAGATCGAATTCCCCGACAAGCATCGCATCATCCTGCTGTCGGAAGGGCGCCTGGTGAATCTCGGCAACGCCATGGGCCATCCGAGCTTCGTGATGTCGGCGTCCTTCACCAACCAGACGCTGGCGCAGATCGAATTGTTCGCCAACAACAAGGGCGGCAAATACGAGAAGAAGGTCTACGTGCTACCGAAGTCGCTGGACGAGAAGGTCGCCCGCCTGCACCTCGCCAAGATCGGCGTGAAGCTCACCGAGCTGCGCAAGGACCAGGCCGACTATATCGGCGTCAAGCAGGAAGGCCCGTACAAGTCGGATCATTACCGGTACTGAGGCGGTAGCGATTGCGGTCGCAAGGCTGTTTGGTGCTGCGGAGGTCCGCTTGTGACACCCAGCGGATATGCCGACTCTTCCGATTGGGGTCTGCTTCCCGGGGGTGACCGGACATCGCGAAGTAAACAGCCACTTCCAGCAACTGATCATAGCCTGAAATTTTCGAACCCAGCCGACCCGGCTGGCGTTCGAAAATTATTGGTACGCAACAAATTCCACACCCCGCGACATAAAACATTTGACGCGCTGAATTTTCTCTGCGTTTAGATCAAGACATGCGTCGCGGGTAAAATTGCCTGCACTCTTGAGGACCGTAATGCGCAACGTACGCACACACATCGCAGAGACTGCTGCCAGCGTCCGGCCGCTTATTTGGCTGGCCGATTGGTCGTGCATGTCCGTGGTGACGTGGGGCCCGACTTTTCGGCCCGAAGCGGGGCTGCTCCACAAAGCAAGAGTGTAACTCTCGGCGCAGGGCCGCTCCCTCCGCCGAACCGGCAGGAGGGCAAGATGAACGCCCGCAACAACGTCAAGAGACCATCCGATCAGAGCTTGGACGCGAGGCTTGTGCTGGCAGCGGCTCGACTGCGATTTGCCGCGCACATTGATTTTCTCGTGGCTCGCTGGCTTGAGCGCTGCGCCGCGAACGCCGAGGCCGCACAACGGTTGTTCAAGACTGATCGGAAGCCCAAACATAAGTCCGGCATGGGCGCGAGCCTTGTCGTATCATCTCCACGTTGGGACGAGTCTTCATGACTGGGGCAGGCGCCGGGTTGGATAGTGTCAATGTGTCGAGAGGTTGCCCGCCGCCGGTATCGTCCAAAACTTTGAAAGGCCCAGGAGCAATCCGGGGCCTTTCCTTTATTGCATTTCGGTTCCCTGCCGACTAACTGGTCATTGGGGCAAGCAGCGGGTCCGCGCGGGGAGTGGCTGATGGCAGCAGAGCATTTCGACGTCCTCATTGTCGGCGCCGGCCTGTCCGGGATCGGCGCGGGCTATCACCTGCAGACGAAATGCCCGTCGAAAAGCTTTGTCATCCTCGAGGGCCGCGACACGATCGG
>NZ_DATGFH010000040.1:0-49424 GCF_035309285.1 Bradyrhizobium sp.
TCTTGCTCTACAAGGAGCTCGACGCCGACGACGGCGAGCTCACCCGCACCCGAAAGGTACGCCGCGGCGTCATCAACGAGAAATACGCCGGGATCATCGACGCCATCTACCGCGGCGACGCCAACATCCCCGTCGACACCGTGATCCGCTTCCAGGACGGCACCACGCAACGCATCCACACGACGCTCAGGGTCGTCGACCTTGCGCCGCAAGCGCCCCTCGCGGAGGCCGCGGAATGATGAGAAGCAGCTCACCGGCCCGAATTCTTCACCTCGCCCCGCTTGCGGGGTCGAGAGGAGCTGCGCTCGCTCTGAGAGGTCGGATCGCCTCGACGACATATTCGATTGTCATGCGCGGGCTTGACCCGCGCATCCATCCTCTTCGAATAAGGAATCTCTCAAGATTGATGGATTGCCGGGTCAAGCCCGGCAATGACGAGACGAACAGGGAGGCATCATGTTCAAGGATCTGTTTTCGCTGTCCGGCCGCGTCGCGCTCGTGACCGGCGGCTCGCGCGGCATCGGCAAGATGATCGCGGCGGGATTTCTCGCGCAAGGGGCCGCCAGGGTCTACATCACCGCGCGCAAGGCCGGACCGTGCGAGGCGACCGCCAAGGAGCTCACCGCCGCCTATGGCGGCGAGTGCATCGCGCTGCCGATCGATATTGCGACCGTCGAGGGCTGCCAGAAGCTCGCCGCCGAGATCATCAAGCTTGAGCCGAAGCTCGACATCCTCGTCAACAATGCGGGTGCGGCCTGGGGCGCCGAGTTCGACGAGTTTCCCGAGAGCGGCTGGGACAAGGTGATGGATCTGAACGTCAAGTCGCCGTTCTTTCTGACCCAGGCGCTTTCGAAACCGCTGCGCGCCGCGGCGAGCGCGGAGCGGCCGGCGAAGGTGATCAACATCGCTTCCATCGACGGGCTCTTCGTCAATCCGCTGGAGACTTACTCCTACCAGGCGAGCAAGGCCGCGCTGATTCATCTGACGCGACGGATGGCGGCGAAGCTGATCAAGGACCATGTGATCGTGACAGGGATCGCGCCGGGGGCGTTTGCGTCCGACATGAACCGCGCCGCGCGCGATCATGCGGACGAACTCGGCAAGCGCGTGCCGTCTGGCCGCATCGGCACCACCGAGGACATGGCCGGCACCGCGATCTTTCTTGCCTCCCGCGCCGGCGATTATGTCGTCGGCACCACGCTCGCCGTCGACGGCGGCGTGGTCTATGCGAAGGCGGGAGCCGAGATCGCGGGGTGAGGCACGGATGGCCGCCACAAACTCGGTCTGTAGAGTGGGCAAAGCGTAGCGTGCCCACCAGTCACGAGCCGTGCTGCCGATAGATGGTGGGCACGCGCTGACGCGCCTTTGCCCACCCTACGCGGCTGATGACCTCACGTCTCGATCTTCACGTATTCGAAATCGCCGGGCTTGTTGTCGATGCCGACCTTCGGCGGCGAGATCCAGGCCGCGAACTGGCCGGGCTCGGTCACGGGCGTCATCAGCGAGGCGATGAACTCGCCGTCCTCGGCCGACGGAATCCACTCGCCCTTGCGCTTGTTCCAGGTGGCGTCGTCGATCAGGAGGCCGTCGGGCGTCGCATGCACGTCCTTGAACTCGCCAATGGCGCGGTTGAAGGCGACGTTGGGCAACGTCAGCTTGTAATCATAGCCCGTGGTCGAGATCACCTTGTTCCAGCGCAGCATGCCCTTGACGCAGTCCTGGCTGTAATCGTCGCGGAGCCGCATGTTGAGCGCGGTCAGCGCCGGCTCGTCGACCCGCCTGGCCTCTCCATCGATGAGCTTCAGCACCGGATAGGTGGCGTTCTGCAACTGATGGTCGTCGTCGATCTGCGTCTCGTGGAAACGACCCTTGATGCCGGCGTTGAAGGCGTTCGCCGCGTTGGTCGAGACCTCCGAGCCGAACAGATCCAGGGAGAGCGAATAATGCAGGTTCAGCTTCTTCTGGATGGTCGGCAGGTCGATCACCCCGAGCGCGCGCACCTTCGCGATATCGGTCGGATCGGTGATGCCGGCGTCCTTCATGGCGTCGCACGTCCGCTGCACCACGCGGGTGATGCCGGTCTCGCCGACGAACATGTGGTGCGCCTCTTCGGTCAGCATGAAGCGGCAGGTGCGCGACAAGGGATCGAAGCCCGACTGCGCGAGGCTGTGAAGCTGCATCTTGCCGTCGCGGTCGGTGAAATAGGTGAACATGAAGAAGGAGAGCCAGTCCGGCGTCTTCTCGTTGAAGGCCCCCAGCATGCGCGGGGAATCCTCGTCGCCCGAGCGGCGGCGCAACAGCTCGTCGGCCTCCTCGCGGCCGTCGCGGCCGAAATATTTCTGCAGGAGGTAGACCATCGCCCAGAGATGGCGGCCCTCCTCGACATTCACCTGGAACAGATTGCGCAAATCGTAAAGCGAGGGCGCGGTCTTGCCGAGATGGCGCTGCTGCTCGACGGACGCAGGCTCGGTGTCACCCTGGATCACGATCAGGCGGCGCAGCATGGCGCGATATTCGCCGGGCACTTCCTGCCAGGCCGGCTCGCCATAATGCTCGCCGAACGGGATCTTGCGATTTTCTTCTTGAGGGGCGAGCAGGATGCCCCAGCGATAGTCGGGCATCTTCACATAATCGAACTTGGCCCAGCCGCGCGGATCGACGGAGTAAGCGGTGCGCAGATAGACCAACGACTGCTGGAAGCCGTCCGGGCCCATATCGTGCCACCAGTCGATATAGCCGGGGTGCCAGCCTTCGAGCGCTTTGAGCACCTGGCGATCCTCGGCCAGATTCACGTTGTTGGGAATCTTGGTGGAGTAATCGACGTTCATGATGTTCATGGCGTGCTCCTTCGACTTGTTCTGCCGTCATGCCCGGCCGTAGCAGTCAAGCTTGCGCAGACTGCGTAAACTTGTCTGCGCTGCCGGGCATCCACGTCTTTCTTTTCAATTTGAAGAAAGACGTGGATGGCCGGGTCAAGCCCGGCCATGACGACGCAAAAATTCACTAGACCCGCGTCATATCAAACTTCGGCTTCTGGCCCGAGCCATAGCGCCGCAAAGCGCCGTCCTCGCCGACGGCGTTCGGACGCTGGAAGATCCAGTTCTGCCATGCGGTCAGGCGCGCGAAGATTTTCGATTCCATGGTCTCGGGACCGACGAAGCGCAGGTTCGCTTCCATGCCGGTGAGGCTGTCGGGCGAGAAGCTCGCGCGCTCCTCGAAGAACACGCGGATCTCGTCGTCCCAGTCGATGTCGTCGAGCGCGAAGGTGACGAGGCCGAGCTCTTCGGCCTCCTCGGCATCGAGCGCCGCGCCGACCTTCTCGCGCGCGCGATCGAGATCGCTTGCATCGGCCTGGAAGCGCGACTGCAGCCGCGTCAGGCCATGGCTCATCGGATAGGGTCCAAAATTCATCGCGGAGAGTTGCAGCGACGGCGGCGGGCGGTTGTCGCCCTGGCGTGAGCCGATCAGCATGTAGGAGCGGTCGGCGGCGAACACGAGCTCGGCGAGCGTGCCGACGAAGCAGGAGCCGGGTTCGACCAGCGTCACCAGCGTGCGCGAGGTGACGTCGATGCGCTTCAGCACGCGCTTCCAGAACTGCCTGACCTCGTTGACCAGCCAATGCGCCTTGTTGGCGTCGAGGAAGGCGTCGTAGCTCAGCACATGTGCGGGATCGCCATGTGACTTGAACACGAGCAACGCGACCTCCAGCTCGTTGATGCGCAGATGCAGGATCGCGTCGTCGAGCTCGCGCGCGACCTGCAGCGGCCAGAACGAGGCGCCCTGCACGAGCATGCGATCGATATCGGCGGGTGCGGCCGCCTCCGGCGCCTTGATCGAAATGGTCGCCATGCGTGCGGCGCGGTCGATATCGACGCTGACAAAGCCGTAGCGGATGCTGTTCTCGTCGATCGAGCGCGTGAGCGGCGCAAGCACGATCCCCTTGCCATTGCCGTTGCGCTTCGAGTCCGCGGCAAACGCTTTGGCACGCTCGCCGATCTTGGCTTCCAGCTTGCTGTTCGGCGCGATCTCGTCGACCAGGCGCCAGGCGACGGCGCGCTTGCCCTTGATGCCTTCCTCGATGGTGCAGAAAAAATCGGCGTGGTCGCGGCGCACCTTGCGCTTGTCGACGACGCGCGTCAGCCCGCCGGTGCCCGGCAGCACAGCCAGCAGCGGCACTTCCGGCAGCGCCACGGCGGCGGCGCCATCGTCGGCCATAATGATGTGATCGGTCGCCAGCGCCAGCTCGTAGCCGCCGCCGGCCGCCGTGCCGTTGACGACCGCGATGTAGCGCTGTCCGGAGTTTTCGGATGAATCCTCGAGCCCGTTGCGGGTCTCGTTGGTGAATTTGCAGAAGTTCACCTTGTGCGCATGGGTGGCGCCGGCGAGCATGCGGATGTTGGCGCCGGCGCAGAACACGCGGTTCTTGCCGGAGCGGATCACGACGACCTTCACATGCGGGTGCTCGAAGCGCAGCCGCTGCACGGCGTCGGCGAGCTCGATATCGACACCGAGGTCGTAGGAATTGAGCTTGAGCTGGTAGCCCTCGAACAGGCCGCCGTCCTCGTCGACGTCCATGGTCAACGTTGCGACCTCGCCATCGACCGCGAGCTTCCAATGACGGTAACGCGACGGATCGGTCTGAAAATCGATGTATTTCGCTCCGCCCGCGAGGACGCGATCTTCACCCGCCATGAGCCACCCTTGAGCATAATCCGTAAGCTGATATGCACTATAATGCATGTTATTGAGCGCGTCTAGTTCAAAACGCGCAAATATGCATTTTGTTTCATGTACGGCTACCGACGGCGAATGCGACCCAATCCGCCTTGGTAAGCTGCGGCCGCTCGGACCGCGCTTTCAAGGTCGCGGTCAGCGCCTCGACCGGAAAGCCATCGGCAAAACCGTCGCCGGAGACGGCCGCCTTGCGCTGACCGAGGGTGCGGAGCGCCGCCAGTGCCTCGCCGAATAGCCGACCCGCCGACCCCGGCTTCTCCATGCGCAGCCGCAAATTGCCGTTGGCGATCAGGATGCACGCGCGCAGCAGGATGCGCTCGCGCCCGCCTTGCGGCGCGGCCGCCCACACCGTTTCCAGGATCTCGCGCGCTTCCCAGAAATAGCCGTGGTCGTTGAGCGCAAGGCCATAGCGCAGCGCGGGATGGCGCGCCGGCACGTAGCCGCGAAAGGCCGGCGGCACGAGCAGCTTCACCTGCGCCAGCGTCTCGTAATCGGCGTCGGCCTCATAGGTCTCGCCGGGCACGTAAGCCCACTGCGGAAAAGGCAGGCGGGTCATTGCCGGAAAGCCCCGGCACATGCATCAGGCGGCCCGGCCCTGCGAGCCCTCGTGGTTACGCAGCACGGCGTTGGCGAATTCCGAAATCGCATGCAGCGTCGCCCCAGGCGCTTCACGATGCGGCGAATGCCCAGCCCCCGCGAGGAGGGTCACATCCACGGGACAATAGCACTCTTGCCTCGCGATCTCGACTTGGCGGATCGTCCCATATTGGTCGTCGGCGCCCTGGATGATGGCCACGGGCACGCGGATATAGGCGAGGGATTCGGCAATGTCCCAGCTTCGGAATTTCGGATCGAGCCAGGCGCCGTTCCAGCCATAGAAGGCGTTGTCGACGTCCTTGTGCCAGCGCGCGAGCTTGTCGCGCAGGTTCGTGGTCTCGTAGGCGATCTTGATCTCGGCGATTGATTGCACCGAGATGTCCTCGACGATGAAGTGCGGCGCGATCAGCGCGATCGCACGCACGCGGTGATCCTGCACACCGCCGGCATAGATCGCCGCAATCGACGCGCCGTCGGAATGGCCAAGCAGCAGGCCGCGGCGGAAGCCGATCGCCTCCAGCAGTTTCGGCAGCACATCGAGCGCCTCGCGATGCATGTAGTCGACCGGACGCGGCAGCTTGACCGGCGACGAGGCGCCGTAGCCGGCGCGCGAATAGACGAACACGCCGACACCGGTTGCAGCCTGCAGCTTGTCGGGGAAATCGCCCCACAGCGCAGCAGAGCCGAGGCCTTCGTGCAGCATGACGATCGTCGGCGCTTGCTCTGGTGACGGCCCGATCATGCGGTATTCGAGGTCGCTGCCATTGATGTGGAGAAAGCCGGAGGGTGCGAGGGTCATGTCGACGGTCGGCATGCAATCACGAGGGGTCTCGCCACGAGCGCACTTCACCTCTCCCGCTAGCGGGGGAGGTCGACGCGCTCGAAGAGCGCGGCGGGTGGGGGCTTTCTCCTCGAGCGATCGAATTCGCGGGGGCACCCCCACCCCAGCCCTCCCCCGCAAGCGGGAGAGGGAGCGCAGCGCAATCGGGGATGCAATTCGGGCTCATCTCACGCAAGGCCTAGTTCGGCGCCCCATCCCGCAATTTGAATCGCTGGATCTTTCCCGTTGCGGTCTTGGGCAGCGACTCCACCGTCTCGATCCAGCGCGGATATTTCCACACGCCGATCTTCTGCTTCACATAGTCTTTCAAGGCTTCGTCCAACCCGTCCCGTTTCGCATCGGGCCGCAGCACCACGAACGCCTTCGGCTTCAGCAATCCCTCCGGATCGGCTTCCGGCACGACGGCGGCTTCGAGCACGGAGGGGTGCGTGATCAGCGCGCTCTCGACCTCGAAGGGGGAGACCCAGATGCCCGACACCTTGAACATGTCGTCGCTGCGGCCGCAGAAGGTGTAGCGGCCATCGGCGTCGCGCACATATTTGTCGCCGGTGCGGGTCCAGTAGCCCTCGAAGGTCGAGCGGCTCTTGGCGCGCTGATTCCAGTAACCTTCGCCGGCGGAGGGCGCATGCACCAGCATCTCGCCGACTTCGCCGTCGGGCACGTCGCCGCCATTCTCGTTGACGAGGCGCACCTGATAGCCCGGCACCGGACGGCCCGAGGAGCCGTATTTGATGTCATCAGGCGCATTCGACAGGAAGATGTGCAACAGCTCGGTCGAGCCGACACCATCGAGAATGTCGGCGCCGAAACGCGCCTTCCAGGCATTGCCGACCGATTCCGGCAGCGCCTCGCCGGCGGAGGTGCAGATGCGCAGGCGCGTGCCGCAGCGCGCGTTCTTCGTCGCCTCGTCATTGAGCATCGCTGCGAACAGGGTCGGTACGCCATAGAAGATCGTCGGGTTGTACTTGTTCAAGAGCTCGAACATCCGCGCCGGCGTTGGACGATCCGCGTTCAAAACCGTGGTCGCGCCAACCGACATCGGAAAGGTCAGCGCATTGCCGAGGCCGTAGGCAAAGAACAGTTTCGCGGCGGACAGGCAGACATCGTCCTCGCGGATGCCGAGCACCTGCCTGGCGTAGGTGTCGGCAGTCGCGGCGAGATTGGCGTGCAGATGGCGAACGCCTTTGGGCATGCCGGTCGAGCCGGACGAATAGAGCCAGAACGCCGGCTCTTCGGCGTGCGTCGCCACCGTCGCGAAGGAATCGTTCTCGCGCGCGAGCTCTTCGGAGAGCAGCTTGTGCCCATACGCATTCTTGCCGGAGACGATGACGCATTCGAGGTCCGGCATCCGCCCGACGATATCCTTCACGGCCGGATACAGCGCCTCGGAGACGAACAGCACGCGCGCGCGGCAATCGGCGAGCACGTAGGCGTACTGCTCCGTGGTGAGCAACGTGTTCAGCGGGATCGGCACCACGCCGGCGCGGATCGCACCCAGGAAGACGATCGGAAAATCGACCGTGTCGAGCATGATCATGGCGACGCGCTCTTCGCGGCGGACGCCGAGACGGCGCAGCAGATTGGCGGCGCGGCAAGTCTCGCGTTGCAGCTCGCCATAGCTCAGCTCGCGAACCGTATCGGTGTAGGCGAGCTTGTTGCCGCGCCCTTCCTCGACATTGCGGTCGAGCAGCCACGTCACCGCGTTGTAGGAAGTCATGACGTTTCTCCCCGACTTTCTGGACCATCTGGAATTATAATGCATAGAAAGACACCAGCTTTGCTTGCTGTCAATCCTCTTCGGCATTATGTTTCCGGAAGATGACCGAGACCAGCGATCCCGAATCCGGCTTCCTCGAGCAGCTTGGCCAGCGTGTCCGCACCATGCGCGCGCTGCGCGGCATGTCGCGCAAGGTGCTGGCGAAGGTGTCCGGGATTTCGGAGCGCTACATAGCGCAGCTCGAGAGCGGCAAGGGCAACGTCTCGATCGTGCTCTTGCGTCGCGTCTCGAACGCGATGGGTGCGCATCTGGAAGACCTGATCCCCACGGCGGATCCGGCGCCGGATTGGCCCGTGATTCGCGATCTCCTGCGAAAAGCCACGCCATCGCAGATCGCGCAGGCCAAGGACCTGCTCGCGGGGCATGGCGCGAGCGCGCATCGCGCCTCGTTCTCGGGCATCGCGCTGATCGGCCTCCGCGGCGCCGGCAAGTCCACGCTCGGAAAAATCCTCGCAAAGAAGCTCGGCTGGAATTTCGTCGAGCTGAACAAGGAGATCGAGGCGCAGAACGGATTGTCGGTCGCCGAGATCATCGCGCTCTACGGCCAGGAGGGTTTCCGGCGCATGGAGCAGACCGCGCTCAATCAGCTCCTCGCGCGGAAGGAGCTGATGGTGCTCGCGACCGGCGGCGGCATCGTCTCCGAGCCCCTGACCTTCGATCTGATCCTGTCGTCGTTCTACACGATCTGGCTCAAGGCCGAGCCGGAAGAGCATATGGGCCGCGTACGCAAGCAGGGCGATCTCCGGCCCATGGCCGACGACCGCTCGGCGATGCTGGAGCTCCGCAACATCCTGGTGAGCCGCGAGCCGCTCTATGCCCGAGCGTCAGCTATCGTCGATACCGCCGGCCTTTCGGTGGATGCCGCCGCGGCCCGGCTGATCGACACAGTGCGGCCGGTGCTGCAGAACGAGGCAAGGTCGTTCGGGCTAAGAAGCGTGGCGGTTTAGGGGAAGTCTTGACTTTTTTGCGCTCTGGATGCGTGCTTTAAACACAAACGCGTGGAGCCGAAGCTGCTGTGACATTGCAAAAAGCGACCATTGATAAATCCAAATTCAACAAGGCCATCGAGTTGCCCTTTCAGTTGCGTTTGGCTGATTTCGAAATTGCTATGGAAGATGTTTACGACTTCTTCTTTGACGTGAACAAGCTGCTGCTGGACCGCGGACTGAAGAGGCTCGATGATATGCTTCGACCGGCCGCGATGTCCGGCATAATTTCCGATATGCTGACGGCTTCGATGGCGAAGCACGCCCGCTCCCTTGTCGAAAACAAGCATTTCAATGGACACCCCGACCTGATCGTCCAAGGGCGTTATGCGAACAACTCGGTGAAGTCCGGAACGGATGGCGTCGAAATCAAGAGCACGCGTAAAAAAGGCGGCGCGGTCGACACTCACGGCGCGCGTGAACAGTACATGTGCGTGTTTGTTTATGATACCGACCACGATACGGAGCCGGCCACTGATCGTCGACCAATGCGCTTTACCGAGGTTTACATCGGTCACGTTACAAAAAGAGACTTTCGAAAAAACGCTCGCGGTGACCTTGGGACCCGCACGGCGACGCTTGATCGCGTCGGCATTACAAAACTACGCTCCAATTGGGTCTATCTTCTGGATAAGTAAGGATGAGAGCTGCGGCATGGTACGCCGCGCCATAGAGACATATTCTGCATCTTTTTCGATGCCGATGCTCTCGTAGCCTACAGCATTGGCCGCGGCTAGGGTCGATCCCGAACCAGCAAAGGGATCGAGGATAATGCCTTGACCAAGTGGCAAGGCTGCACGGACAAGGGCCCGCAGAAACGCTTGCGGTTTAAGCGACGGATGAGCTGCGATTTGCCGCTCGACCTTCGGCGTCGGACTCGATTTGATAACGTCGCCAAACGGGCGTTCGCTAGAGGGCCTACGGAAACCGCCAGTCTTCCATTTGCGCAGATTGTCCTGAGCCCGGCCGTCTAGTGGATGGCGCAGGACGATCCAGGGCTCGAACATCGAACGCGGCATTACGCTGACATTGGTAAACTCCTTGTGTGCATTTTTCGGACGGTCACCACCCCGCATGGTCATGACAAGACGAATAATGCTTCCACGCATCTCCAGCCCAGCCGCGCTCATCGCTGACGCAACGACGTGATCGAAAAGCGGATTACTTGCAATTATAATGTTGGCGCCAGGAACTGTTGCACGAAGGGCAAGCTGACCGAACTCGAAGAAGAAATCGTACATCACCTGCAGATCGCCCTCGTCCAGCACAGTGAATCGTGGCAGAGGTGCTCGCTGATGCCCGTCAAACGATGGCGGTATGCGCCAGACTCCTCCGCGCCCCTTTCGAAGTTTGCTTTGCTCCACAGCGCTATATTCGACTAGGCCGTAAGGCGGATCCGTCACTATGGCATGAACCGAGCGGCCCTCACGCGAGCGTAACCAGTCGAAGCAGTTGGCGTGCACAAGCTTCGCTCTGTCTATCTCATATGTCGGGTGAGGCTTTGACTTTGCGACATGATCGTCAACGATGCGCAACCTATAGTGCCCCCGCGATGTCCGCTCGAAGAGTTCAGGCGTATTTAAGTTGAGGTAGGAGCGGACCGATGAGGCCGGTACATCACCAAGTCGCGACGCGACCGCCTGCGTGATTTCTGCAAGGGATGCGCTCTCAGCTGCTGAAAGATAACTGACGATGGAGTCTCGGACGATGCCCGGTGCGGCTCTGTAGTTCATCGCATGCCCCCTTGAGAACAAAGAGGGTACGATAGAGACGTCTAGACGTCAATGCAAAAGTCAGGGCTGTGGGAAACTCAATCAGGCGGCTCTCTCAGCCGGTAAATGCCGCGCCCAGCGCGTTCGAAGATTTTTCCGGTATTCAAATTGAGCGAGGACCGCACTGACGAGGCGGCCACCGCTCCTAATTGTTCCGTTACACCCTTCGTAATGTCTACGACGGAGGCGGAATTCTTGCTTTTCAAATAAGCGACGATAGCGTCTCGCACCGTTCCTGAAGATCTTGCCATTTTCTTATGCCCAGTTGCGAACAACTAAATAATCAGGCGCGCGAAGTGGCTTCAAGGGCATGCTGAGGCTCGCTCAAAGTGCGCTGTGCTAAAGCAACCTTGTCTTCACTTCCTCGGCGCCCGCGCGCAACAACGGCAGGAAGCGCTTCACCATCTCCTCCGTCGAGATGCGATCGACATGCGTGCCGATATTGATCGCGGCGACGATGGTGCCGTCGTAGCGCCGGACCGGCACTGCAATCGAACGGAAATGTGGCTCGGCCTCGCGGTCGACCAGCGAATAGCCTCGCGCACGATCGGCTGTGATGGCGGCGAGAAGGCGCCTGGGATCGGTCACAGTCTGCGGGGTCAGCGGCTCGCGGCGCAGTGAAGCGAGCTTTGTCTTCAGCTCCGCATCATCGAGGCGGCCGAGCAGCGCGCGGCCGACCGCCGTGCAGAACGAGGGTAAGCGATAGCCGATGTCGACGCCGCCGGTGAAGATGCGCATGGGGCTGCCGCGCGCGATGAACACGACATCATCGCCGTCAAGCACGGCGAGCGATGAGATCTCCAGCGCCTCCGCTGAAATGCGATCGAGCACAGGCTGCAGCACGGCCACGACCTGGTTCGAGCGCAGATAAGAGCCTGCGAGCGTCAGCACCTGCGGCGTCAGCGCGAACAGCTTGCCGTCGCTTGAAACAAAGCCGCCGTGCTGCAGCGTGAAGAGGATGCGGCGCGCGGTAGCGCGCGGCAGATCGGCCTCGCGCGCGATTTCGCTCAACGATATCGGCGCCGTGCTCTCGCCGAACGCCTGCAAGAGCCGCAGGCCGCGGTCGAGGCTTTCGACAAAGTCGGTAGCGCGGACCTCGCCGTTCTCGCGTTTCAGCTTGGGCATGACGTTTTCCGCACCTCGACTGCTAAAGTGTCGCTTGCGCCAATCACAGCTTGTGTTAGCATATTGAACATATGTTCAATAGACGAACAAATTAGCGGCAAGCGCTTCGCATCGCAAGCCCAACCTCAGGAGGTGACGCGCCATGATGAGCCAGGAGCAGAGCGACCTGATCACCCGCATCGGCCCGAACGACCCCTGCGGAAAATTGATGCGGATGTATTGGCAGCCGGCGGCGCTGGTTGACGAGCTGCAGGGGCCGCGCGCGGTGCGCCCCGTAAAGCTGCTCGGTGAAGATCTCGTGCTCTTTCGCGACGCGCAGGGCCGCTACGGCCTTATCGATCGTCATTGCGCGCATCGCGGCGCCGACCTCGCCTTCGGCCGGCTCGAGAATGGCGGCCTGCGTTGCGCCTTCCACGGCTGGCTGTTCGACGTCACAGGCCAGTGCCTGGAGACTCCAGCCGAGCCGGTGGGCTCAAAACTTTGCCAGGGCATCAGGCAGCGCTCCTATCCCGTGGTCGAGAAGAGCGGCATCCTCTGGGCTTATCTCGGCGAAGGCACTCCGCCCGCCTTTCCGGAGATCGATTGCTTCGTCGCGCCCGACAGCCACGTGTTCGCGTTCAAGGGCCACTGGGCCTGCAACTGGCTGCAGGCGCTGGAAGTCGGCGTCGATCCCTCGCATGCCTCCTACCTGCACCGCTTCTTCGAGGACGAGGACACCTCGAACGCCTATGGCCGCCAGTTCCGCGGCGCGTCTGCCTCCAGCGATATGCCGATGACCAAGGTGATGCGCGAATACGACCGCCCCATCATCAATATCGAGCACACCGAATACGGCATGCGCCTGATCACGCTGCGCGAGATCGACGCGGAGTTCACCCACGTGCGGGTCACCAACCAGCTCTTTCCGCACGCCTTCGTCATCCCCATGAATACCGAGATGACGATCACGCAGTATCACGTGCCGATCGACGACGAGAACTGCTACTGGTATTCGATCTTCACCTCTTTCACGACGCCGGTCGACAAGAAGACGATGCGCGACCAGCGGCTCGCGACCTACGAGCTGCCCGACTACAAGTCGCGCCGCAACAAGGCGAATGATTACGGCTTCGATCCGCACGAGCAGGCGACCGCGACCTATACCGGCATGGGCATGGACATCAACGTACACGACCAGTGGGCGGTGGAATCGATGGGCGCGATCCAGGATCGCACCAAGGAGCATCTCGGCCAGAGCGACAAGGCGATCGTGCAGTATCGCCGCATGCTGCGCGAGCAGATCGAGAAGGTTGCGGCCGGCGACAAGCCCCTGCTGTGCCTGGACGAAGCCACGGCCCGCAGCATCCAGGGGCCGGGCACCATGGACGGCATCGGGCCGACCCAGGGCTGGGAGATGTACTGGATGGAAGTCGACGTGAAGCGGCGGCGCGGCGCACCCTGGGCCGTGCCGGTGCCGAGCGAGATCGCGGAAAAGGTCAAGCATCTGTCGGCGGCGGAGTGATTGCTCTATTTTCAGCGTCGTCATTCCGGGATGGCCCGAAGGGCCAGGCCCGGAATCCATATCCACCGGCCATGGTTATGGATTCCGGGCTCGCGACTTCGTCGCGCCCCGGAATGACGACGAATATGATGACGAATATGGAGAAAATCGTAGGGTGGGCAAAGGCGCGCATGCGCCGTGCCCACCTGGACATTCTCCGGCGCCAGCTGGTGGGCACGCTGCGCTTTGCCCACCCTACAATATCGTCATTGCGAGCGAAGCGAAGCAATCCGTAGTGCCTCCGCAGAGACATTTCTGGATTGCTTCGTCGCTTTGCTCCTCGCAGTGACGACGCATAAGGGGGTTCACCTTGAGTTTTGTCGAGCGTCATGGGCTCTGGTCGGCCGAGCAGAGGGAAGCGGCGAAGCGGCTTGCCGCGATTGCCGAGGAGAAGAAGCTCGAGACCATCCGCCTCGTCTTCGCCGACCAGCACGGCTTGCTGCGCGGCAAGACGCTGATCGCGGCAGACGCGGTTGCTTCGCTCGAAAACGGCTGCAGCATCACCACCACGATGCTCGCCAAGGACACCTCGCACAAGACGGTCTTTCCGGTGTTCACCGCGGGCGGCGGCTTCGGCATGAAGGAGATGGAAGGCGCCGCCGATTTTCTGATGGTGCCGGATCCGACGACGTTCCGGGTGCTGCCATGGTCGCCGACATCAGGCTGGGTGTTGTGCGACATCTATTTCGGCAATGGCAAGCCGGTGCCGTTCTCGACGCGGCAACTCCATCGCTCGGTGCTGAACAGGCTCGGCGCGCGCGGCTACGATTTCGTTGCGGGGCTGGAGGTCGAATTCCACCTCTTCAAGCTCGAAGACACGCACATGACGCCGGAGGATGCGGGCCAGCCGGGCACGCCCCCTTCGGTGAGCCTGCTCTCGCACGGCTATCAGTATCTGGCCGAGCAACGCTTCGACCAGATCGAGCCGGCGATCGACATCATCCGCCGCGACGTGCTTGCGCTGGGACTCCCCTTGCGCTCGGTCGAGGTCGAATTCGGTCCGAGCCAGTGCGAGTTCACCTTTGCGCCGAAGCAAGGCATCGAGCCCGCCGACAACATGGTGCTGTTCCGCTCGGCCGTGAAGCAGATCGCGCGCCGGCACGGCTATCACGCGACCTTCATGTGCCGGCCGAAGCTGGCGAACGTCTTTGCCTCCGGCTGGCACCTGCATCAGTCGCTGACCTCGCGCACGGACGGCAGGAACGCGTTCATGGCAACCGACGGCGACGAAATCCTGAGCCCGCTCGCGCGCAATTATCTCGCAGGCCTCCTGGCGCATGCGCGCGCCTCGACCGTGTTCACGACGCCAACCATCAACGGCTACAAGCGCTACCGCTCCTATTCGCTGGCGCCGGATCGCGCAATCTGGGGCCGCGACAACCGCGGCGTGATGATCCGCGTGCTTGGCGCGACCAACGATCCCGCGACAAGGCTCGAGAACCGGATCGGCGAGCCCGCCGCCAACCCCTATCTCTACATGGCCTCGCAAATCCTCTCCGGCCTCGACGGCATCGACCGCAAGCTCGATCCGCCGCTGTCGGCGGATACGCCCTATGAGACCAAGGCCGACCTGCTGCCGAAATCGCTACGGGAAGCGGTGTTCGCGCTGGGCGACGATCCCTTCTTCCGCAAGGAGCTCGGTGCTGATTTCGTGGACTATTACGTTCACATCAAGAACGCCGAGATCGAGCGCTTCCAGGCCGAGGTCTCCGACTGGGAGCAACGCGAATATTTCGAGATGTTTTGAGAGGTGAGCCGGCAAGCCGCCTTCCAGAGACGCAAAATAGTGTATGCTCCCGACACTGCATGACTGTTCCACGTCTTAAGGAACGCCGGAGTTTTCAAATGAAGAGACTTTATCCTGTTGCATTGGCCTTGGGCCTGATCACCGCGTTGCCGGCGAGCCTGCTGGCCCAGACACCTGCTGCCGGAAACAATACGCCGGCGCCGGCGGCCTCACCGGCACCTGAACCCGCCGCTTCGCCGGCGCCGGCGCCCGCCGCGACGCCGGCCCCTGCCGCTTCGCCCAGCGCCTCGGCGCCGCCGGCGGACAAGAGCGAGAAGACGGCGGCTTCGAAGAAGAAGTCGAGGCGGATGACCCGGCGGCAGGAGATCCGGCATTCGATCGACACCGGCACGGTGCCTTCGCGCTATCGCAAGTATGTGCCGAAGGAATATCAGGGGGATATTCCGTTCGAGAGGCGGTAACGCCGGCGGCGTGGGCGGGTCAGGGTCTTCACCGCCCGCTCATGCCAGGCCGCCGTCCTGCATGCGATACCAGGCGATGATGCCGGCCATATAGGCGCGGTGCAGCGCGTGGAACGGTAGCGCTTTCATCGGCACCAGCGGCAGCGGCAAGGCGTCTGTGTTGCCGGTCGCGACATACTCCGCCATCGCGCGGCCCATTGCCGATTGCAGGCCGACGCCGCGGCCCATGCAGCCGATGTCGACCAAGAGGCCCGGCTCCGGCTCGTGCAGATGCGGCAGGAAATCGCGGGTCAGCGTCACCCGCCCGCACCAGCGAAATTCGATCGGGATGTCCTTGAGCTGCGGAAACAGCTTTGTCGCGATGCGCTCGAGATGATCCCAGTCCTGCGGCCCGTTCGGCTCGCGGAACGGCCCGCGCCCGCCCATGATGAAGCGGTTGGTGTGATCCCTGCGGAAATAGAACAGGAGCTGGCGAGTGTCCGAGGTGACGTGCCATTCCGGCAGAATCGAGCGGGCAATGTTGTCCGACAGCGGTATGGTCGCGACCTGAAACGAATTCGGCGCGATCACGGTGGTGCGCAGTGTCGGCACCAGCTCGCCGGTATAGCCGTTGGTGCAGACCACGGCGCGGTCGGCGGTGACGCTTGCGCCGCATAACGCCGTCGCAACCCATTTGCCGCCAGCGCGCTCAAGTTTTGAGACCGGGCTCTCGCCGTGGATGGCGGCGCCCGCCGCCATCGCAACGCGAGCCAGCTCGCGCGCATAGGCCAAAGGCTGGACCGCGCCGCCGCGCGGATCGACCCAGCCGCCGAGATATTTGTCGGTGCCGATCAGATGGCCTGTATCCTGCGCGCTCAATTCTCGGGCGCCATCGACGCCGCGGCTGGCCCACTGCGCCGCGCGCTTCTTGACGATGTCGAGGCCCGCTTCCGTATGCGCGCCCTGGATCCAGCCCTTGCGCTGCAGCGGCACATTCATGGTGTGCTTCTCGATCAGGTCGAACACGGTATCCGCCGAGCCGCCGACGAAGTCGACCAGCTTCCTGCCGCGCTCCGGGCCGAACATCTCTTCCAGCTCGTCCGGATCGTATTTCAGTCCGGGGATGACCTGGCCGCCATTGCGGCCCGAACCGCCCCAGCCGGGCTCATGTGCCTCCAGCACCACCACGCGTGTGCCGCGTTCGGCGAGATGCAGCGCCGTCGACATTCCCGCATAACCCGCACCGACCACGACGACGTCGGCCGCAATGTTGCCCTCGAGCGGCGGCGTGACCGGCGCGGGTGGCGCCGTTGCGGCCCACAGCGAAGGCTCCAGCGGAAACGGTTCAGCCATCATACGGCTCCATCACGAGTCGCGGAATTCCGGGCTGACCCCCTCGCCAACCCTGCCCCAGGCTCGTCATGCTCGGCACAAGGCCGGACATGATGAAAAAGCAACGAGCTCAAATCCCCAAATAGCGGTGCTGCAGATCGGGATCGGCCGTCAGCTCGGTGGAGGTGCCGCTCCAGACCGTGCGGCCGCGCTCAATGACAAAATGGCGGTCGCAGATTCGGGTGAGGTGCTCGACGTTCTTGTCGATCACCAGGATCGATTGCCCGCGTCCCTTCAGCATCGACAGGCAATCCCATATCTCCTGACGGATCAGCGGCGCCAGCCCCTCGGTCGCCTCATCCAGGATCAGGAGCTTCGGATTGGTCATCAGCGCGCGGCCGATCGCGAGCATCTGCTGCTCGCCGCCGGAGAGCTGGTTGCCCATGTTGCCGCCGCGCTCGGCAAGCCGCGGAAACAGTGCGTGGATCTTGTCGAGCGTCCAGGGATCGGCGGCATCGAGACGATTGGCCGACGCCGCGACGAGATTTTCGCGAACGGTAAGGTTCGGAAAAATCTGCCGCCCCTCCGGCACCAGACCGATGCCAAGCTTGGCGATGCGGTACGACGGCAGCTCGCGCATCTCCGCGCCCGCAAACCGGATGGTGCCGGCGCGGGCGCGGGTCAGCCCCATGATGGAACGGATGGTCGTGGTCTTGCCCATGCCGTTGCGCCCCATCAGCGAGACCATCTCGCCCGCAGCGATCGAGAGCGACAGGCCGAACAGCACCTGGCTCAGGCCGTAGCAGGTCTCGATGCCGTCAACTTCGAGCAGGGTCGCGTCAGGCATGGCGCACCACCACATGCTGATCGCCGAGATAGGCGCGCTTGACCTCTTCGTTCTGGCGGATTTCCGATGGCGCGCCCGAAGCGATGACGCGGCCATAGACCAAAACCGAGATGCGGTCAGCGAGCGCGAACACCGCTTCCATGTCGTGCTCGACCAGCACGATGGTCACTTCTTTGCGCAGCTCCCGCAGCAATGTCACCATGCGCGCGGATTCGGTGACGCCGAGCCCGGCCATCGGCTCGTCCAGCAACAGAAGCTGCGGCCTGGTCGCGAGCGCGACCGCAAGCTCAAGCTCGCGCTGCTCGCCATGACTGAGCCTCGACACCAGCACGTGAGCACGTTCGGCGAGGCCGACGCGCTGCAGCGCGGCCAACGCCTGATCGCGCAGCCCTCTCTCCTTCCGCGCATCGCCGAGGAATCGGAAGGAGTGGCCGTCATGCGCTTGAGCCGCGAGCGCGACATTATCGGCCGCGGTGAAATCGAGCAGCAGCGACGTGACCTGGAACGAGCGCGCAAGGCCGAGCGCGCTGCGGCGCCAGGCCGGCAAATGCGTGATGTCGCGCCCGGCGAGCGAGATGCTGCCCGAATCCGGCGCAAGATGTCCGGTCAACTGACTGATCAGCGTGGTCTTGCCGGCGCCATTCGGGCCGATGATGGCATGCAGCTCGCCCTGCGCAACGTCGAGCGACACACGATCGGTCGCGGTGATACCGCCGAAGCGGCGCACCAGGTCCTTGACGCATAGCAAGGGCTCAGCCACGGGAAAACCTCCCGAGCAGACCCATGATGCCGCCGCGGCCGAACAGCACGATGAGCAAGAGCAGCGGCCCCATGATCAGCGCCCAATATTCCGTGACCTGCGACAGCAATTCTTCCAGCACGAGATAGACCACCGCCCCGATCACCGGTCCGAACAGCGAGCCCATCCCGCCGAGAATCACCATCACCATGAGATCGCCGGAGCGGGTCCAGTACATCACGGCGGGGCTGACGAAGTCGGTGTTGTTGGCGAGCAGCGCGCCGGCCAGTCCGCACAAGGTGCCAGCGATGACGAAGCAGACGAGCTTGTAGCGCTTGGCCGGGAAGCCGATCGCCTGCATGCGCTGCTCGTTGGAGCGCAGGCCCTGCACGACGAGGCCGAAGCGCGAATTGACGATGCGCCAGATCAGCAAAACCACGCCAAGCAAGCAGGCGAGGCAGAGATAATAGAACTGCACGCGGTCGGAGAGATTGATGAGGCCCGCGAAATCGCTGCGGTTGTAGATGGTGAGCCCATCATCGCCGCCGTAGCGCGCGAGCCCCGAGGCGACGTAATAAGCCATCTGCGCAAAGGCGAGCGTGATCATGATGAAATAGACGCCGCGGGTGCGAAGCGACAGCGCGCCGATGACGAGCGCGAACAGCGCGGAGGCCGCGAGCGCGACCGGAAACTGCAGGAAGCCGGAGCCAAAGCCCTCCTGCGCCAGAATGCCGACGGCATAGCCGCCGATGCCGAGATAGGCGGCATGGCCGAAGCTCATCATGCCGCCGTAGCCCATGATCAGATTGAGGCTCGCGGCCGCCAGCGCCAGGATCACGATGCGGGTGAACAACGTCAGCACGAAGATATTGCCGGTGAGCTGCGAATAGAGCGGCAGCAGCACCAGCCCGGCCACCACGAGCGCCGCGGCGGCGCTTGGGACGTTGAGCGTGGTCTTCATCGGTTTCCGGCCGGAAACAGCCCCTCCGGCCGCAATACCAGCACGATCGCCATCAGCAGGTAGATCATCATCGACGAGAGCGCCGGCGCCGCTGTCGATGCCGCCGCGCCGCTCAGCACCTGGCGCAACAGATCGGGCAGGAAGGCGCGGCCGAGCGTGTCGATCAGGCCGACAAAGATCGCGGCAAGGAACGCACCGCGGATCGAGCCGATGCCGCCGATCACGATCACGACGAACGCGAGAATCAGGATATTCTCGCCCATGCCGATCTGCACCGTGAGAATCGGCGCCTGCATCAACCCGGCAAGGCCGGCGAGCGCCGCACCGAGGCCGAACACCAGCGTGTAGAGCAGCTTGATGTTGATGCCGAGCGCGCCGATCATCTCGCGGTTCGATGCGCCGGCGCGGATCAGCATGCCGATGCGGGTGCGCATCACGCCGAGATAGAGCAACAATGCGACGGCGAGAGCGACCGTAATGATCGCAAGGCGATAGGCCGGATAATAGATGCCCGGAAAGATCTGCACCGGCACGGTGAGCCAGGACGGCAGCGGCAGCGCGAGTCCTGCCGGCCCCCAGATCAGCCGCACGGCCTCATTGAAGAACAGGATCAGGCCGAAGGTCGCGAGCACATGGTCGAGGTGGTCGCGGCCATAGAGATGGCGCAGCGCCACAAATTCCAGCACGATGCCGAGCACCAGCGTCGCGCCGAGCGCCAGCACGGCGCCGAGGACAAAGCTGCCGGTCCAGGCGACGAAGGTCGCGGCGAAGTAGGCACCCATCATGTAAAACGAGCCATGGGCCAGGTTGACGAGGTCCATGATGCCGAACACCAGCGTCAATCCCGCCGCCAGCAGGAACAAGAGCAGCCCGAACTGCAATCCGTTCAAAACCTGTTCGACGAGGAGGAGCATGAGCGATCTAAGGCAACTCTACAGCATATTTGATTGAATCGGCCATCCACGGCCTCGCTTCACCTCTCCCGCTTGCGGGGGAGGTCGCATCGCATCGAAAGATGCGATGCGGGTGGCGGAAGCTCTCTCCACTCGAACGGTCTGACTCGCGGAAGCACCCCCACCCCAGCCCTCCCCCGCAAGCGGGAGAGGGGGCGCAGCCTCAATCCGGGCTCACTTCATCTTACATTTGTCGTGGAAGCGGTCCTGGTCGTCTTTCACGATGGTGGCGACCGTCTTCAGCGAGAGCTGGCCGTCGGCATCCTTGACCACGTCCTGCAGGTAGAAATTCTGGATCGGAATGTGGTTGTTGCCGTATTTGAACGCGCCGCGCAGCGACTTGAAGTCGGCCTTCTCCATCGCGGCTTTCATGGCCGCCTTCTTCGAGGTGTCGCCTTTCACCGCGACCACGGCGCTGTTGATGAGCTGCGCCGCGTCATAGGCCTGCGCGCCGTAAAAGCTCGGGCGCTGCCCGGTATATTTCTTGCGGTAGTCCGCAACGAACTTCTTGTTCTGTTCGTTGGGCAGGTCGTTGACCCATTCCTGCGCGCCGGGAACGCCCAGTGCATTGTCCTTCTGCAGCGGCAGCGTCGTTTCGTCGATGGTGAAGGCGGTATAGAGCGGCATCTTGTCCTTGAGGCCGGCCTGCACATACTGGTTCAGGAACTGCACGCCGGATGCGCCTGGATAGAACACGAAGATCGATTCCGCGCCCGAGTTGCGCGCCTTGGTGAGCTCGGCCGAGAAGTCGAGCTGGCTCGGCCACACCGTATATTCCTCGCCCACGACCTTGCCCTTGAACGTGCTCTTGACGCCCGCGAGCATGTCCTTGCCGGCGGCATAGTTCGGGCCGATCAGAAACACCGACTTCACGCCCTTCTGGTTCATGTAGAGGCCCATGGCCTCCGGCGTCTGGTCGTTCTGCCAGGAGGTCGAGAACACATAGGGCGAGCACAATTCACCCGCGAGCTGCGACGGGCCGGCGTTGGCCGTGATCAGGAAGGTCTTGGAGTCGACCGCGGTCTTGAGCGAAGCCAAAAGCACGTTCGACCAGATGTAGCCGACGAGGAAGTCGACGTGGTCGGACTGCACCAGCTTCTCGGTCTTCTGCTTGCCGACATCCGGCTTGAACTGGTCGTCCTCATAGATCACCTCGACCGGCTTGCCGGCCATTTTGCGGCCGAGATGATCGAGCGCGAGCTCGAAGGAGTTGCGCATGTCGTTGCCGATCACAGCGGTGGGGCCGCTGAAGGTCGAGATAAAGCCGATCTTGATGGTGTCGCCCGCCATTGCAGAGCTTGAATGGGCAACGCCCGCCAGCGAGAGCGCGATGGCGCCCGCGAGCCAATAAGCCTTCTTCATTGTGGTTTCCCCTCCTCGTTACCTTGACACGTCCAGCCGGAGCGATCGCCTGTTGCAGGCTGTTTTGTGCGCGAGATCGCCGATGGCCAGCAAGCCGGAAGCCGGACTTGAGCCCTAGAACCTTCGGCTCAAGGCCAGCCCACCTGCCGCCAAGCTGCACCATAATTCGTGGCTGCCCGATAAAGCAAGAAATATAGTGCCGGTTATCGGGTGACGTTTATCGCAGCCGCCGGGGGTTGGGCCATTGGCCCCCCATCACCGATCAGGCCATGGAAGCCCGGCGGTATTCGAGGCCATCGACCACGTAGGGCGCGTGGCGGAAATCGCGAATGGAGGCAACCTTGCCCGCGCTCCAATCGAGCAGCACAAAGTATTTTGGCGGCCCATCCGGCTCGTTCGGATCTAACACCAGGATCGCCGGGCGATCCTCGACCGAGCCCGGCACCAGAAGCCAGTCGCTGATCTCGGAATAGCGGCCGAAATAGCGCGACACTTCGGCCTTGCCGCTCATCCGGGTCCGGCTGACGAGTTCGAGCCGCACATCGTCGGCGAGCATGGCGCGGATTTGATCGAAGTCGCGCGCGTTGAACGAGGTGACATAGGCGGAAAGCCGCGCCTGATCGGCTTCCGACAGCGCAGGGTGTGGCGCATCGTCGCCCTGCTCTGCCAGCTTGCGAAGCTGCGTGCGGCCGCGATGCAGCGCCGCCTTCGTGGCGGCCAGCGAATAGCCCATGATGTCGCAGACCTCCTGCAGCGAGCAGCCCAGCACGTCCATCAGGATCACGCTGGCCCGCTGCGCGACCGGCAATTGCATGAAGGTGCGCAGGCTTGCGCTCGCGATCTGGCGGCTTGCGATGGCGTCCAACTCGTCAGCGATCATCTCCACCTCCTCGGCTGATCGGAGCGCGTCCTGCCTCACGCGGCGGCGCAGGAAATCCAGAGCCGTGTTGTGCACGATCCGGAACAGCCAGCCTTCCGGATTCTGGATGGCGCCGGCCGAGGGGCGCGCCTCGACCGCCTTGATCAAGGCATCCTGCAGCACGTCCTCGCCGTCGATGACCGAGCCCACCATGCGCGCACAGTAGCGATGCAGCTTGGGCCGCATCGCCACCAGCAGGGGCTCGAGATCGTCGGTGGCCGACAGAGTTGGGACCGGCGTCATGTCACCTCAAGGCTCAAGCCGTCTTCTTGATCTTTTCGGGCGCCGGCATCCACGCTCCCGCATCATGTCCGAGCATGCGGTAATTGCCGACTATGGTGGCTTCGCGGACCAGCGGCGGCTCGGCGCAGCGATCGCGGATGCCGCTCTGGAAAGCCTGAAATGCGGTGAGCTTGGGAATGGGGGTGCTCCCGTCTTCCGTATCGGCCTCGACAAGATGGATGAAGGTGTCGTCATCGAGCCGCAGCGTAAGATAGCGGACGCCGTCGGGCGCTGCAGCCTTTAGTTCGGCGAACACCGCCGACACCAGCTCGGCATTGCGGTCCGACGCTTCGGGTTTGGTCTTGTAGCGGATCAAGGTGCGCCTCATCGGTTTTCTCCGTTGGTTTCAAGGGTCTCGCCCGCCAAGACGTTCGGCGCGGGCACAAGGATTCGCCGGAAATAAAAAAATTTGGGCCGAATCCTCGTCTCCCCTCACTTCGTCTCAGCGCACAGGAGCGCGGACCTCCGCGCTTTCATCCGAAGCGGAGACAAGAACCATGCTGGAAATCAATGATTCCAAGGCAAAGAACTGGGTGCTCGGCGTCACCTCGCTCGCCTCTTTCATGATGGCGCTGGATGCCATGGTCATCACCACGGCCTTTGCCACCATTCGCGCCGAGTTCGGCGCTTCCGTCGAGACGCTGCAATGGACGGTCAACGCCTTCAACCTGACCTTTGCGGTGCTGCTGCTCTCGGGCGCCGCGCTCGGCGACCGGTTTGGACGGCGAAAGATGTTCGGCGCAGGGATAGCGCTGTTTGTCGCTTCCTCGGCCGCCTGCGCGCTGGCGCCAGGCGCGGGATGGCTGATCGCAAGTCGCGCCGTACAGGGCGCAGGCGCCGCGCTGGTCATGCCGCTCGCGATGGCGATCCTGAGCGGCGCCTTTGCAAAGGAAGAACGCGCCCGCGCGCTCGGCATCTTCTCCGGCGTCACCGGTTGCGCGCTGATCGTCGGCCCCGCGGTCGGCGGTTTCCTCACCGCAACCCTGGGCTGGCGCTTCATCTTCTGGATCAATGTGCCGATCGGCATCATCCTGATTGTGCTCGTCGCGGCGCGCCTCTCGGAAAGCTTTGGTCCGCAGGCAAAGCTCGACATCGCAGGCCTGTCACTGGTCGCCGCCAGCGCGCTCGCGCTGGTGTGGGGCCTGATCCGGGGCAATCAGATGGGCTGGTCGAGCATCGAGGTCATCGGCGCGCTGGCGCTTGGCGTGGTCTTCGCGCTCGGCTTTGTCGGCTGGGAGCGGCGTGCCTCGACGCCGATGATCCCGATGCGGCTGTTCGCCTCGCGTCCGTTCGCGGCCGGTGTCGCCTCGAGCGTCCTGTTCTATGCCGCGATGTACGGCGTGTTGTTCCTGCTGCCGCAATTCCTGCAGGTAACGCTCGGCTTCGGCCCGTTTGGCGCCGGCCTGCGCCTGCTGCCGTGGACCTCCACGCTGTTCCTGACCGCGCCGATTGCGGGCAGCGTGGTGCAGAAGTTCGGCGAGCGGCGGCTGGTCGCGACCGGCTTGTTGATGCAGGCGGCGGGACTCGGCTGGATCGCGTTCAACGTGACGGCGGGCGCAGGCTACGCTGCCATGGTCGTGCCACTCATCGTCGCCGGTGTCGGCGTCTCGATGGCGATGCCGGCGGCGCAGAACGCGATTCTGAGCTCGGTTGCGGTCACCGAGATGGGCAAGGCGTCGGGCGTCTTCAACATGGGCCGATTCCTCGGCGGCATGTTCGGCATTGCGCTCATGGTCGCCGTCTTCTCTACCCGCGGCGCGGTCGACACGCCCTTGCATTTCAGCGCCGGCTTTGCCGCGGCGATCATGGTGGCGGCGACGCTGTCGCTCCTTGCCGCAATTGCGGGCAGCTTCCTGCCGGCGCGCCGTGTCGTTGCACAGCTCAAGCCGCAGCAAGCTTGAAGTCGATAGGCGTTGGCTATGGGACGATAGGCGGGAACCGTCTATCGTCCCGTTTCGTTTGCGCCTACATAATCGCTATCTGAAGCGATCTGATCCGCAGGGGAACAAAGCCCATGAACACGGCGGCCAAACCCCATCGCGTGGTGATCGTCGGCGCCGGTTTCGGCGGGCTGGAGACGACTTATCGCCTGGCCGGTGCGCCGGTCGAGATCACGCTGATCGATCGCCGCAACCATCACCTGTTCCAGCCACTGCTCTACCAGGTCGCAACCGCCTCGCTCGCCACCAGCGAGATCGCCTGGCCGATCCGCTATCTCCTGCGCGACCGGAAGGAGGTGACGACGTTGTTTGCCAACGTCAGCGGCGTCGACGCGGCGGAAAAGCGCGTGCTGCTCGAGGATGGCGGCAGCATCCCCTATGACACGCTCGTGCTCGCGACCGGCGCACGCCACGCTTATTTCGGCCATGACGAATGGGAGCCGTTCGCGCCGGGGCTGAAGACGCTGGAGGACGCCACGACGGTCCGGCGGCGCATCCTGGTCGCCTTCGAGCGCGCCGAACGCGAGACCGATCCGGAGCGTCGCGCGGCGTTGCTTACTTTCGTCATCATCGGCGCCGGGCCGACCGGCGTCGAGCTCGCCGGCACCATCGCCGATCTCGCCAACGACACGCTGCCGCGCGACTTCCGCCACATCGATACGCGCAAGGCGCGCGTGGTGCTGATCGAAGCGGGACAACGCGTGCTCGCGGGCTTTCCCGACGATCTCTCGGCCTATGCGCTTAGCTCGCTACGGAGCCTCGGCGTCGAGGTGATGTTTGGCGAGCCGGTCACCGAATGCGCCGCCGACGGCGTGGTCTATGGCGGCAAGAAGCTGGAGGCGCGGACCATCATTTGGGCGGCCGGCGTGCGCGCCTCGCGCGCCGCCGAGTGGCTGAACGCACCGGCCGACCGCGCCTATCGTCTGCAGGTCGGGCCTGATCTCACCGTGCCCGGCCATCCCGACATCTTCGCCGTCGGCGACACCATCATCATCAACGGTCCCGACGGCAATCCCGTGCCCGGCATCGCGCCCGCCGCCAAACAGGAAGGGCGCTATGTGGCGGAGACCATCAAAGCCCGCCTCAGCGGCGGCAAACTGCCGCCGTTCCACTACAAGCACGCCGGCAGCCTCGCGCAGATCGGCAAGCGTCTTGCGGTGATCGATTTCGGCTGGATCAAGCTGCGCGGCGCGATCGCGTGGTGGATCTGGGGCATCGCCCACATCTATTTCCTGATTGGCCTGCGCAACCGCCTCAGCGTGGCGCTGAGCTGGCTCTGGATCCACGCCCGCGACCAGCGCGCCTCACGGCTGATTACGCAGGGCAGCAGCAAGGTTGCGAGCTGAGACTGCCTATCAATTGAGCAGAGCATGATAATGCGAGCGGCGGTCAATCCCCGCAATCGCGAATCAAATCATTGACATAAAATGGCTATTTTGATGTGCCCGTGACCGCGGCGATTGTACACAATGGCATGTCGCTTGCTTCGACGAAGCGGAATTTGGCCGACTGCGATGGCGGCAAAGACAGGGAGTTTTTTCCGTGACGGAAACCGTTGCCGCGATCATCGCCGCGCATCGCTCGGGCAGGCTGTCGCCGACTGAGACGGTGATCCGCTGCTATCAGCGCATCCGCGACCACAACGATCCGGCCGTATTCATCAGCCTGCGCGAGGAGAGCGATGCGCTGGCCGAAGCCGAAACGCTGACGGCGAAGGACCCGGCCAAGCTTCCGCTCTACGGCGTGCCGGTCGCCGTGAAGGACAACATCGACGCGCTCGGATTTCAAACCACCGCCGCTTGCCCGGCCTTCGCCTACCGGCCTTCGTACGATGCGACGGCGGTCGCAAAACTGCGCGCGGCCGGCGCCATCATCATCGGCAAGACCAATCTCGACCAGTTCGCGACGGGCCTTGTCGGCGTGCGCTCGCCCTACGGGATTCCCGGCAACCCGATGCGGAGCGACCTCATTCCCGGCGGCTCGAGCTCGGGCTCGGCGGTTGCGGTGTCCGCAGGACTGGTGCCACTCGCGCTCGGCACTGACACGGCTGGCAGCGGCCGTGTGCCGGCGATGCTCAACAACATCGTTGGCCTCAAGCCGAGCCTGGGCATGATCTCGACCGCTGGCGTGGTGCCCGCCTGCCGCACGCTCGACTGCGTCTCGGTATTCGCGCTCACCGTCGACGACGCCGTGACCGCGCTCGCGGCCGTGGCGGGGCCGGATCCCGCCGATCCGTTCTCGCGCGACCGGCCGCTGCAGGAGATCACGCCGTTTCGCTCAAAACTCCGGCTCGGCGTGCCGCGCCAGGGGCAGTTGATCTTCTTCGGCGACAAGGCTTCGGAAGCGGCCTACGGCGAAGCGTTGAAGCGCTGGAGCGCGCTCGGCGCCGATCTCGTCGAATTCGACATGGAGCCGTTCTACGAGACGGCGCGTTTGCTCTACCAGGGGCCCTGGGTTGCCGAGCGTTACCTCGTGATCCGCGACCTGCTGGCGTCCGCACCCGACGCGATCCATCCGGTGACGCGCGAGATCACCGCAACCGGCAGCCGGCTGACCGCGGCCGACACGTTTGCGGCGCTCTATCGCCTGCAAAGCCTGCGCAAGATCGCCGAGCGCGCCTTCACAAATATGGACGCGATGATGCTGCCGACCGCGCCGACGGTCTATTCGACCAAGCAGGTACTGGCTAATCCGATCGAGCTCAACAGCCGGCTCGGCACCTACACCAATTTCGTCAACCTGCTCGACCTTTGCGCGCTGGCGCTGCCGGCATCGATCCGCGCCGACGATATCCCCTTCGGCATCACGCTGATTGCGCCAGCGGGGCGCGACGCGGTGGTGGCGAGCATCGGCCGCGTTTTCCATGCCGACACCAAATTGAAAGTCGGCGCCAGGAGCGTGTCGCAGCCGCCGCTCGCTCCCCTCCCGGCAAGCACAGGCGGGGATATCGCGATCGCGGTGGTCGGCGCGCATCTGTCGGGCATGGCGCTGAACGGCGAGCTCGGGACACTCGGCGGCAGGCTGGAGGAAGCCGCCGTCACCGCGCCGGACTATCGGCTCTACGCGCTGCCGACCGTGCCGCCGAAGCCGGGCCTGCTGCGGGTCGAGCCCGGCAAGGGCACCTCGATCGAATTGGAAATCTGGACACTGTCGCCAGCCGCGTTCGGCGCGTTTGTCGCCGCGATCCCGCCGCCGCTCTCGATCGGCACGATCCGTCTGTCCGATGGTCGCAGCGTCAAGGGCTTCATCGTCGAAGCTGCCGGCATCGAAGGCGCGCGCGATATTTCGTCGTACGGCGGCTGGCGGGCGTATATGGCTGAGAAGGCGGCGGTGTAACCACAGTCGTCATTCCGGGGCGCGACGCAGTCGCGAGCCCGGAATCCATAAACACGGGCCGGGGTTATGGATTTCGGGTCTGGCCCTTCGGGCCATCCCGGAATGACGACGTCGATAGAGTAGCGGGCTGCGCCCTACACCGACACCGCGTAAACCTCGTACTCGTCTCGCACCAGTTCGATATGCGCGCGCATCGCGGCCGCCGCCCCCGCCTTGTCGCCGCGCATGATCGCGACCACGACGCGGTCGTGCTCGGCCTGCGACTTGGCGAGACGGCCGAGGTTGCGGAATTGGGCGCGGCGGAACGGCTGCACCCGCACGCGGGTCGCCAGCGTCATCTCGGCGATATAGGCGTTCTGCGAGCCGGCATAGATGGTGTTGTGGAAGCGCTCATTGACCGCGTGGAAACGGTCGGGATTGCCGGCATGACTCAGGAGGCGCAACTCCTCGTGCACGGCTTCGAGTTGATGCCGCTCGATCGGCGTCATCCGCTCGGCTGCGAGGCCCGCGCAAAGCGCCTCCAGCTCGGCCATTGCCTCGAACATGCCGTTCAGCCGCTCGAGCGAAGGCTGCGCCACCACGGCGCCGCGATGCGGGCGTGCCTCGACAAGGCCGGACGCGACGAGCTGGCGCAGCGCCTCGCGCACCGGCGTACGCGATACGGAAAAGCGGCGTGCGATGTCGGTCTCATCGAGCGGTGAGCCCGGCGGCAGCCCACCGCGCACGATTTCGTCGGCGAGCTGCAGGCGAAGCTCCTCGGCGCGCGTGATCTTGACCACCGACGGCGAGGCGCGGTCGATGCGGCGGATCACCGCCTCGGTGGGACGCCTTCTGTCGGCAGGGAGATCGTCGAGGCTCATGCGGCGCTAACCTTTCGGCTCGTCGATGATGCTGACATGGGCCGCGACGATTCGCCAACCCTCCGCAAAGCGGACCCAGGTCTGCATCTGCCGTCCGACCTTGCCGGGCATATGATCGCGATAGAACAGGGTCGACGCCACCGCGGTGTCGCGGCCATAGGTGGTGATCACGGTGCGCGCGGTTCTACGCATCAGCCCTATCGGTGAGCGCGCCGCGCGAAACGAGGCGATCTCGCTGGAGCCGTAGAGGTTCTCGCCGATGCCATAGCGCAGTGTGCGGGAATCGTTGTGGAAGAGTTCATCGAGCACCGCAATCTCGTTCGAGATCAGTGCCCGCTCATAGCGTTGAAATTGCGCTGTCACCTCGGCCAGCACGTCGGGCAGGTCGATGTCCATCACAATCCCCTTGGCGAAAGTGTCGCGACCGCACCCATGCGCTCCAGTGCATAGGCGGCGCGCAGCGCGATATCCTCGCGCCAGGGCGGCGCAATGAGTTGCACGCCGATCGGCATCGGCTCGAGCGGTACGGGAACGGCGACCACCGGCAAGCCGACAAAGGAGATCGGCTGCGTGTGAATGCCGATATTGGCGCGCACCGGCATCTCGACGCCGTCCAGCACAAAATTCACCTGACCAAGCTTTGGCGCGACGCAGGGCGTCGCCGCCGCGATCAGCAAATCCACCGATTTGAAGATCTCGAGCAGTTTTGTCCGATACCAGCGGCGAAATTTCTGCGCACGATCGACAAGGGTGGCCGGCACCATCGCGCCCGCGATCAAGCGGTCACGCACGGCGGGATCGAAATCGTTGGGCCGCTTGCGCAAGCGGTCAAGATGCAGCGAAGCGCCCTCGGTGGTGGTGATGACATAAGCCGCGGCGCGGGCGCGCTCGGCCTCCGGGATGTCGATCACGCGAGCGGCGCCGAGCGCTTTGGCAACGCGGGCGACAGCCTCCACCGCTTCCGGGAAGAGATTCGTCTGAAACCAGCCGCCCGCGAGCGCGATGCGCAGGCCACCGATGTTTTCCGCAAGCAGCGGCGCGGTGGGCTCGACCGCGCGCGCGGTGCAGGCGGCGTCGTCCGCGTCCGGCCCCTGCATCGTGTCATAGGCGAGCGCCAGGTCGCGCACGCTGCGCGCAAAGGGCCCGACGTGATCGAGGCTCGCGACAAAGGGGAACGAACGCGCGCGCGACAGCCGGCCGTAAGTCGGCTTCAATCCGAAAATGCCGCAGAACGACGCCGGCACGCGAATCGAGCCGTTCGTGTCCGAGCCCAGTGCGACCGGCACCAGCGCGCCGCCGACGGCGCTGCCGGAGCCGCCCGACGAGCCGCCGGTCATCCGCGTCGGGTCGTGCGGATTGCGCGAAGGGCCGTCATGCACGTTCTCGCCGGTGAAATCATAGGCGTATTCGCCCATGTTGAGCGCGCCGACCAGCACCGCACCTGCTCTTTCCAACCGCTCGATCAGTGTCGCGTCGCGTGACGCCGGCGGCAAATCGCGGTTGATCTTCGAGCCGGCGCGCGTCGAAATCCCCTTCACGTCGAACAGGTTCTTCACGGCAAAGGGCACGCCGGCGAGCGGGCCGGCATTCTTGCCGGCTTCGATCGCCGCATCGACTTCGCGCGCCTTGGCGCGAGCGCGATCAGCGGTGACGTCGGTGAAGGCATTGAGGACGGGATCGTGCTGCACGATCCTCGCCAGTGTGGCCTCGATGACTTCCGATGCCGATAGCCTGCCGGAACTCACGGCCTTGGCGATTTCCGAAGCCGATGTCGGCGTGGACGTGGCCATGGCGGCGTCAGGCCCTGAAGACACTGGCCGGCTCGGTTTCGTCCGGCAGCGGGAACTCGTCGACGAGCTTCGCCATCCGCAGCGATACTTCGAGATTGGCGCGCACCGCGCTCCGCCAGGAATCCTCGATCGTGAGGTTCAGGGCTTTCGCGACCGAGGCGATGTAATCGTCGAGACTGTCCGCCGCCATTTCGCTCCCGTCGCCCTCCGTCCGCTTATCGGTGCATTTTGCTGTTGGAGCTGTGTTCGCAAGCTTCGTGCCAAGCCCCCGGTAAAGCCCGAGACCGGCCTAAGCCACTGCCTGGCTTCCTGAAACCGGATCGTTGCTGGCTTCGGCGCGAAAGTCGCACATTGCATACAAAGCGGCAACCCTGCCCATTATAAGGGCAGATCGGATACTCAATCCGGCCAGATCAGCTCCTGGAGCTGGATGAGATCATCGGCCTTCGACTGCCAGTCCTCGATGCAGATGTGTCGCACGGGATCGCTCGCCCGGTGCAACAACATCAACGCCATCAAGCGGCGCTTGAGCGCGAAGTCGATTTCCGCGCGCGAATAGCCATAGCCCTCGAGCAGGCTCTTGACGCGGCCCGGCCGGCCCGCGGCCATGAAGGCGCTCGGGCCGAGCAGGTCATAGTCGCAAAAGCCGGTCATGACGTCCCCGAAATCGATCAGGCCGGCGAGACGCCATTTGCCGCCATCACAGCGCAGCAGAAAATTCTCCGGGATATATTCGCCGGACAGGATCACCGGCGGCGCATCCATCGGGATAAGCCGCGCCGCGTCGGACAAGAGCTGGTCCAGCCCGTCGAGGAATTTTGGCGCGAGGCCAAGGCGTTCATGCCGCGCCCGGCAACCCGCAATCTGCGCCCGCATGAACACATCCCAGCGCGGCTCGATATCGCGTAACGGACCTGGCGGCACGCGCTGCACATCAGCGATCGTAGCGCCGATCTCCGCCAGCACGCGCTCCTTCTCTGCTTCCGCTAAAGCCGGCCATGCCTCCGAGCCCAGCACGCCCACAAGGCGGGTGATGGCAAGATAGGCCCATCCATCGCGCTCGCCGTCCGCTACGATCTCGGGAATCGGGAGACTGAGCTGCCCGCAAAGCAGCGACAGCGAAGCGCGCTCGGATACAAATTGCGGACGCAGCATCGGCGGAAAGATCTTCAGGATGAGCCGCTCATCCAGCGCGACGACAATATTCGTGCCGGTCGCAAACACATGGGAGACGTTGTCAGGCAGGCTGTGGCTGCGCGCGATGTCGCGCGCGACCGGCAGCCAGCGCGACGTGTCACCGCGCCAGGTGCGAAACGCTTCGAAATCGCCAAGATGTGGCAGCGACGGCACAGTCGCCGGTGACGCGGGGCTATTCATGAATCAGGATCGCACCCATCTTAACCGCGGAGGCGGCGCCATTGACGACCAATCCGGCGTCCGCACAATAGCGGCATTCGGCACCACCTGCAAAAACGCCATTGAACCTTTTCAGTCGGCTTGAGACTCCATCACCAAGGGGAAAAAGTTGTCTGTGTACCGCGCCGACCTTCCGCGGACCTTGGCCCTCGTTGTCGCACTGTTCCTGACGGTGACCGCAACGAGCGTGTTCGCGCGTGAATTCCGTGCCGCCGATACCCAGAGCAAAGATTATCCGACGGTCCAGGCGCTCTGCTACATGGGCCAGCTGATCGAGGCACGCAGCGGCGGCCGGCTCAAAATCCGCGTTTTTCATTCGCGCCAGCTCGGCGAGGAAAAGGAGACCATCGAGCAGACCCGCGTCGGCGCGATCGATCTCAACCGCACCAATGTAGCGCCGATCGGCGCGTTCGTGCCGTCAATGAACGTGCTCGCGATGCCATTCCTGTTCCGCTCCGTCGACCATCTGCAGAAGGTGCTCGACGGCTCTATCGGCAACGAAATCCTGGGCGGCTTCGAGCCCTACGGGTTCGTCGGGCTCGCCTTCTATGATTCGGGCGCGCGGTCGATCTATAATAATGTCCGCCCGGTGCGCACCCTTGCCGACCTCAAGGGCCTGCGCATCCGCGTGCAGCAATCCGGGCTGATGTCTGACATGATCCGCTCGCTCGGCGCAGAGCCGGTCGAATTGCCCTACGGCCAGGTCCTCACCGGGCTTGCCACCAGGCTGATCGACGGCGCCGAAAACAACTGGCCCTCCTTCATCACGACTGATCACTACAAATATGCGGGCTTCTATACGCTGACCGAGCACACCATGGGCCCGGAAGTGCTGGTGATGTCGCTGAAGGCCTGGCAGAGCCTTTCCCCGGACGACCAGAACCTGTTCCGCGAGGCGGCGCGGGAATCGAGCCGTTTCATGCGCGAGAAATGGCGCGACCTCGAGGATCGCTCGCGCCAGCAGGCGGAAGCCGCCGGCGTCACCATCATCAGGGATTTCGACCGCAAGCCGTTCGAGGCGGCGATGACCGGACTTTATGAAAAGGTGGAGCGCGATCCCGCCGCGGCCCGGTTGATCGAACGCATCCGCCAGGTGGAGTGAAGCGCGTCTTGTCGTCCACGCCCACCAGCGCAGCGGCGGAACGGCAGGCGAACCTCGTCGCGCGCGGCCGCGTCCGCATCGTCGGCCTCCTCCGCGCGGTGCCGATCCGCTGGCGCATCCTGTCGATCGCCGCGCTCAATTCGGCTGTCGTGATCGTGCTGGCCGCGCTGATCTGGAACGGCGCCAACGTGCTGGGATCGGCCCGCGACGACGTGCGGCAGGTGCGCAAGTCCGACGAGATCCTGGCACTGCTCGAAAGCCAGACCAGCCGCCTGCAGGACCTGATCCATCGCTATATCAACCAGCCGAGCCCCGAGCTCTTTGCCGAGATTCTGCACCTGCGCGAGGCGGTGCTGGGCACGCTGACGACGCGCGCCTCCGCCGATCCGATGCTCTCGGGATCGGTCGACGAGCTCGAGCACGTCACCGGCCGTTTCCTCGACGGCTTTGGCGAATTGCGAACGGTGCAGGCGACCATCACCAAGACCTATGAAGAGCAGGTGCTGGCGCCGGCCAAGGACATGGCCGGGCTCTACTCCATCATCGAGGGTGCGACCGGCCATCGCGACGCCCTGATCTGGCCTTCGCTCGGCAAATCCCGCGAAGCCTTCACGGCGATGCTTGTCGCCATCAACGCCTATCACCTTTCGCTGGAGACGGCCTCGGCGGAGGAGGCACGGCGTAACGCCGACACGATCGAGAAGACGATTCCGGTCATGTCCGACCTCGCCGAAAACGACCTGCAGCGCATGGCATTGGCCCGCCTGAAGGAGCGGACGGTGGCGTTGCGGCAGGGAATGGACAAGCTATCCGAGGAGCTTGCCAATCGCGGCGATATCCTGCGCAACACGATCGACGCCACGCAAGCGGAGGCGATCGGCGCGATCGACGATCTCTCGTCGAAAATGCGCGAGCGCGAGCAGAAGGCGCAGGAGACCTTCGACCGGACGCTGGCGGATATCTCGCGCCGGGTGCTCTCCATCGCCGTGATCTTTCTCGGCATCATCCTGTCGGCGGGAGTCCTGATCGCGCTCTCCATCCGCCTGCCGCTGCAGCAGATCATGACGGCGATGCGCGCCATCATGCTCGGCGATTACGACCGCGAGGTGCTGGGCACGACGGCGCGCGACGAGGTCGGCGCCATGGCGCGCGCGGTCGAGGTGTTTCGCCAGAACGCCATCGCCAAGCGTCGCACCGAGGACGAATTGCGCTCGTCCAAGGAGAAGGCCGAAAGCGCGCTGCTCGAGCTCAATGCCGCCCAGCAGAACCTGATCGATGCCGAGCGGCTCGCCGCCCTCGGCGGTCTTGTTGCCGGCGTCGCGCACGAGGTCAACAACCCGATCGGCATCAGCCTTACCGTTGCCTCCAGCTTCGCCCGCCGGACCGAGATGTTCGAAGCGGAGCTGAAGTCGGGCGGCGGCTTGCGCCGCTCGCAGCTCGAGGAGTTCGTGCGCTCTTCGCGCGACGCGGCCGAGCAATTGGTCGCCAACCTGCATCGCGCGGGCGAGCTGATCCAGTCCTTCAAGCAGGTCGCGGTCGACCGCTCGCATGCCGATCGCCGGCAGTTCTCCCTTGGAGAGGCGACCGACCAGATCATCGCGAGCCTGCGGCCCGTGCTCAAGCGAGCGCCGATTGCGCTCACCCTCGACGTACCCGAGGGCCTCATCATCGACGGCTATCCGGGCTCCTACGGCCAGATCCTGACCAACCTGTTCCTCAACGCGGTTAACCATGCCTTCGTCGACGGCCGATCGGGCACGATCTCGATCTCGGCACGCGCCCGCGGCCACGAGGATATCGAGATCAACTTCGTCGACGACGGCGCCGGCATGACGCCGGACGTGCAGCGACAGGCGTTCGACCCGTTCTTTACCACCCGGCGCAACGAGGGCGGTACGGGACTCGGTCTCCACATTGTCTATAATCTGGTAACCCAGCAGCTCGGCGGCCGGATGATGCTGGAGTCAAGGGTGGGACAAGGCACCACTTTTCGCATTATCATGCCCCGGGTCGCCAAGGGGATCGCCGAGGGCGGCTCCGATACCTCAGAGAATTTAGCGGACGGAAATACGCAATGGCCGAACAGGACGATGTCCTCCACCTGATCGATGACACCGGAACCGCGCCGGACGACTCGTCTGTTCGCAAGTGGAAGATCGCCGTCATCGACGACGACCGCGCTGTGCACGAAGGCACCCGCTTTGCGCTCTCCGACTACAGCCTGAACGGCCAGGGGCTCGAAATCCTCTCGGCCTATTCGGCAGCCGAGGGCCGCGAGCTGATGCGCGCGCACAAGGATATTGCCGCCGTGCTGCTCGACGTCATCATGGAGACCGACGTCGCCGGCCTCGACCTCGTCGAATATATCCGCAACGAAGTCCGGAACGAGACCGTTCGCATCATCCTGCGCACCGGCCAGCCCGGCCAGGCGCCGGAGCGGCGCGTCATCGTCCAGTACGACATCAACGATTACAAGGCGAAGACCGAGCTCACTGCCGACAAGCTGTTCACCTCGCTGACCGCGGCGCTGCGCAGCTACCAGCAGCTCGAGCGCATGGTGCAGACGCGGCGCGGGCTCGAGATCATCATCGACGCGGCCTCTACGCTCTACGACTTCAAGTCGATGCAGCGCCTCGCCGAGGGCGTGCTGACCCAGCTCGCCTCGCTGCTCAATGTCGATTGCGCCGGCATCCTGGTGCTACGCGACGACAACAAGGGCGACGAGCTTTCGGTGCTGGCAGGCTCCGGCTGTTACAGCCGCTTCATCGGCGCTGCCAGCTCGAAATCGCTCGATCCGGATTTGCGCACGATGGTGGAAGCCGCCTTCAAGCGCCGCAAGCACGAATTCGTCGATCACCGCACCGTGCTCTATGTCCGCACCGGAAGCGGCCGCGAGGTCGTCGTGCTGTTGCAGGCCGAGCGGCAATTGTCCGAAACCGACCGCTCGCTGGTGGAGATCTTCGGCAGCCGGCTCTCGATTGCCTTCGACAACGTCATTCTTTACCAGCAGCTTCACGAGGCCAACACCCAGCTCGAAGACCGCGTCGCCCAGCGCACCCGTGCGCTGATGCAGGCCAACCGCCGGCTGTCTGCGCAATGGCTCCGCCTGCAGCGCGCCAACGGCTTCAAGAACGAGATTCTGGGCACGGTCGCCCATGACCTCAAAAATCCGCTCGGCGTCATCCTCGGCCGTACCGAGATGCTGACCGAGCTGATCTCGACCGCGGCCTCGAAGGAGAGCGTCACGTCCCAGATCGATCACATCCGCGATGCCACAAAGCGGCTGACGACGATGGTCGATCATTTGATCTCGGATGCGATGGCGGACGCCTTTGACATCACCATCCGCCGCGAGCCGGTCGACATCGCAGCCCTCGTGAACGAAGTCGCGGAAGCGAATCAGCCGCTCGCCGTCAACAAGCAGCAGACGATTACGGTGTCGGCGCCGCCGAACATCGTGACCATGTGCGACACCGACCGCATCCGCGAGGCGATCGACAACCTCGTCTCCAACGCCGTCAAATACAGCCCGATCGGCGGCAAGATTTCGGTGACCGTCAGTCATGAGGACGACAACACCATCATCCGGGTCGCCGACCAGGGCGCTGGGCTGTCGCCGGAAGATCTCGGCCGCCTGTTCGGCCGCTTCCAGCGGCTCTCGGCCAAGCCGACCGCGGGCGAAAGCTCGACCGGACTCGGGCTCTCCATCGTCAAGCGTATCATCGACATGCATGGCGGTGAGGTGACCGCTACAAGCGCCGGCCCCAACAAGGGCTCCACCTTCACCATCGTGCTGCCAGCGACCGAAATGTCATGAGCCAGAGCCAACACATCTTCATCGTCGATGACGAGGCGCCCGCCCGGGAGATGGTCGGCGATTACCTCAAGATGCACGGCTTCACCGTGACGCTGTGCGACGGAGGAAAAAGCCTCCGTGGCGCCATCGAAGCCGGTAGCGCCCCCGATCTTGTCGTGCTCGACCTCAACATGCCCGAAGAAGACGGGCTTTCCATCATCCGCGACCTCAAGAGCCGCACCAACGTCCCTGTGATCATGCTGACCGCGACGGCAAGCCCGATCGACCGGGTGGTCGGGCTCGAGCTCGGCGCGGACGATTACATCGCAAAGCCCTGCGAGCTGCGCGAATTGATGGCCCGCATCCGCTCGGTGCTCCGGCGAAGCGGGCCAGCCAAGGCGGCGCCGGCCACAACCGAAGCCGCCGGCGCCAAGGGTGCCAAGGACAATTTGGTCCGGTTCGGCACCAAATGGCTCGATCTGGAGGCCCAAGCGCTGCGCGACGACGACGGCAACGAGCACCCGCTGACCGCATCCGAATTCGGCCTGTTGAAGGTGTTCGCCGCCAACCCGAAACGGGTGCTGTCGCGCGAACGGCTGCTCGAGCTTGCCAACGCCCGCGATAGCGAGGCTTTCGACCGGGCCGTCGACCTCAGGATCATGCGGATTCGCCGGAAGATCGAGCCGGATCCGACCAAGCCGGCTGTGATCCGCACCATCCGCGGCGGCGGCTACCTGTTCTCGCCGCCCGGGGACAAGGCGTAGAGGCGGATTTCGCCAGCCCGTGGGGCCGTCGGGCCTCCTTGTTGCCTCCAGCCGCCATTCGGGATTGCCGTTACGGCTGGGGCCTTTCCCCACGCTGAAATCCGGACATTTTCCGCATATTGAAAATATTCACAATTTTGCCTCGACTGTTTCGTCGGAACGGCCCCGACGAAACAATTCTCCTGCCCAAGAAACCATTTTCTGCTTTTCGAGCAGACATCCCGAAACGTTGCCTCATTAACACTTTGGGGTAACGAAACGCCGCACGAGCGGCGTCACTGGGAGCAGGGTCATGCAGAACGTCGTCGCCATCAACGCTAGAGCACGCCAGAGCATCATCGCTGCTCAGGCGACCTCGGACGAGATGCTCCTGCAAAGCATCGCCGACGGCAACCGGACCGCGATGCACACCCTCTATTCGCGCCACAACGTACGGGTTTACCGCTTCATCCTTCGCATCGTTCGCGACACCACGATGGCCGAGGACCTCGTCAGCCAGGTGTTCATGGATGTTTGGCGTACCGCGAGCCAGTTCGAGGGGCGCTCGCAGGTTTCGACCTGGCTGCTCTCGATCGCCCGCTTCAAGGCGCTGACCTCGCTGCGCCAGCGCAAGTTCGAGGATATCGACCAGGAGGACGTGCGCGAGATCGCCGACCAGGCCGATACGCCCGAAGCTTCCCTTGACCGCTCGACCACCAGCCAGATCCTGCGCGCCTGCGTCGCCAAACTGTCGCCGGCGCACCGGGAGATCATCAATCTCGTGTACTACCATGAGAAGTCGGTGGAAGAAGTCGGCGAGATCATCGGCATCCCGCAGTCGACCGTGAAGACCCGCATGTTCTATGCCCGCAAGCAGCTTGCGGACCTCTTGAAGAACGCCGGCGTCGACAGCCTCGCCGCGTAAGGGATTCTTGGGCCGGCGATGCCGCCGGTCGGCCGCGAAACAAATGAAACATTCGACGAAATCACGCTGAAAAAATCGTCAGTTAGATCAAGACCCATCGAATTTCTCTTCGACCTCCCAAGACCCTCCAGGACCCGGAAAGGATGCCCCCCTTTCCGGGTCGCTCTATTTTGACTGCAAGGCGCATTACCGCTGTCACCTCGCCCATGCTAAACCCGTGCCGGATTGGTGACTAACGGGTGACTGGAATGCCAACGACGTCTTGGGGCTTCGATGCGATTGATCTGGCCCGGGCCCAGTTCGCGTTCACGATGTCGTTCCACATCGTCTTTCCCGCCTTCTCGATCGGCCTTGCCAGCTATCTCGCAGTGCTGGAAGCACGCTGGCTCCTGACCGGGCGCGAGGTCTTCCTCAACCTCTTCAATTACTGGCTCAAGATCTTCGCCGTCGCCTTCGGCATGGGCGTGGTCTCGGGGATCGTGATGTCCTACCAGTTCGGCACCAACTGGTCGGTGTTTGCCGACAAGACCGGCCCGGTCATCGGCCCGTTGATGGCCTATGAGGTGCTGACGGCCTTTTTCCTGGAGGCCGGCTTTCTCGGCGTGATGCTGTTCGGGCTCGATCGTGTCGGCCCGAAGCTGCATTTCTTCGCAACCGCGATGGTTGCGATCGGCACGCTGATCTCGGCGTTCTGGATCCTCTCCGCGAATTCCTGGATGCAGACGCCGGCCGGCTACGCCGTCAACGCCGACGGCCAGTTCGTCGCCGCCGATTGGCTGAAGGTGATCTTCAACCCGTCCTTTCCCTATCGGCTCGTGCACATGGTGCTCGCGGCCTATCTGACGACCGCGCTCGTGGTCGGCGCGGTCGGCGCCTTTCACCTCCTGCGCGACCAGCATCTCGCCGGTCCCCGCGTCATGTTTTCCATGGCCATGTGGATGGCCACTCTCGTGGCGCCGATCCAGATTCTTGCCGGCGACCAGCACGGGCTCAACACGCTGGAACATCAGCCGGTGAAGATCATGGGCATGGAAGGCCACTACCAGAGCCATCCCGATGGCGCGCCCCTGATCCTGTTTGGACTGCCCGACCAGCAGGCAGGCAAGGTGAAATACGCCCTCGAAATTCCCAGGATGGGCTCGCTGATCCTCAAACATTCGCCCAACGCGCCGATGGCGGGCCTCGACACCGTGCCGCGGGAAGACTGGCCGCCGGTGCCGATCACCTTCTGGTCGTTCCGCATCATGGTCGGCCTCGGCTTCCTGATGTTCGGCCTCGGGCTACTGAGCCTGTGGTCACGCTGGCGCGGCACGCTGTTCGAGTGGCGGCCATTGCATCTGTTCGCACTTCTGATGGGACCGGCCGGCTTCATCGCCGTGCTCGCGGGCTGGATCACCACCGAGACGGGACGACAGCCGTTCACCGTGTACGGCCTGCTGCGCACCGCCGATTCCGCCTCTCCGCTCGCCGCACCCGCCGTCGGCTCCTCGCTCGTTGCCTTTGTCATCGTCTATTTCGCGGTGTTCACCGCCGGGGTGATCTATCTCTTGCGCCTGATGGCGCAGCCGCCGCATCCGGGCGAAGCCGGCCCGCCGCGCGAGATGCCGACACGCACCGCCGGCATCACGCCCGCCATCGAGAGCGTCAAGCAATGAGCGCGGCCATCGACCTTGCGACCATCTGGGCGTTCATTATCGCCTTTGCCGTGTTCGTCTATGTTGTGATGGATGGTTTCGATCTCGGCATCGGCATCCTGTTTCCGCTGTTTCCGACGAAAGCGGACCGCGACGTCATCATGAACAGCGTGGCGCCGGTCTGGGACGGCAACGAGACCTGGCTCGTGCTCGGCGGCGGCGGCATGATGGCGGCGTTTCCGCTCGCCTATGCCGTGCTGATGCCCGCGCTCTACACGCCGATGATCGCGATGCTGATCGGACTGATCTTCCGCGGCGTCGCCTTCGAATTCCGATGGCGTACGCAAGGCACAAGCAACCGCTGGGATCTTGCCTTTGCCGGCGGCTCGTGGCTCGCGGCGCTGGCGCAAGGAATTGCACTCGGCGCCATCCTGCAGGGCGTCCATGTCGAGGGACGGCACTATGCCGGCGGCTGGTGGGACTGGCTGACGCCCTTCTCGATTCTGACCGGTGTCTCGCTTGTGATCGGCTACGCGTTTCTCGGCGCGGCCTGGCTGGTGCTCAAGACCGAAGGCCCGCTTCGCGACAAGGCCTATCACCTCTGCTGGTATCTGTTGTTTGCGATGCTGGCGGCGATCGGCACGGTCAGCATCGCGACTCCGTTCCTGCACATCCAATATGCACAGCGCTGGTTCACCTGGCCGAACGTCATCCTGACCGCCCCGGTGCCGATCGCGGTGGCGGTCGCGACCGTGCTGCTGCTCCGCGCGCTCGCGAACAAGCAGGATTCGCAGCCCTTCTATCTTGCCCTTGCTCTATTCGCGCTGTCCTATGCCGGCCTTGGCATCAGCATGTATCCCTATATCGTGCCGCAAAGCATCACCATCTGGCAGGCGGCCTCGCCCGAGAACAGCCAGCTCTTCATGCTGGTCGGCGTCGCGATCCTCATTCCACTCATCCTCGGCTACACCGCCTGGGCCTATTGGGTCTTCCGCGGCAAGGTCCGCGGCGGCTATCACTGATGCCGCCGGAGCCAAGCCAGCGGCCGCTCGCCACGCGCCTGTTGTGGTTTATTGGCCTATGGCTCGCCGGCGTCGGCGCGGTCGGCCTGCTCTCGTTCGGCCTGCACCTTTGGCTAGCGCCAAGATGAACGAAGATGAACGCCGACCGACCGCGTTGTTGGTGCATGATCTTTTCGAAAAACCGCTGCGCACTTTTCCTGATCATGCGCTAACCAACGGAAAGCACACGCATTCCTCGCGGCGTCCGCCTTGAACTTGCCATCAAGCCACCGCTCCATTTTGGCGGTTCCAGTGATTTGCCAATCAATGATACAAACGGCGCGTGGCCGTGCCTTGCCTTAGGAGATTTCTCGAAATGACGAAGCTTCGCCACCTGATCTGGATGTTGACGGCTCTGACGGGTCTCTTGCTCTCGATCTCGACCGGCTATGCGCAGCAGCAACAGGACCCCGGCGACCAGCCAGGTCTCGTCGCCGACGACAGCTTTCGGCTCGATCCGGAATGGCAGAAGCAAGTGGTGCTGTACCGAACCACCGAGCCACCGGGCACCATCATCATCTCGACCGCGGAGCGCCACCTCTACCTGATCGAGCCGGGCGGGCGCGCGCTGCGCTACGGCATCGGCGTCGGCCGTGACGGCTTCCAGTGGCAAGGCAAGCTCACCATCACCAAGAAGGCGGAATGGCCGGACTGGACGCCGCCGCCGGAAATGATCGCTCGCCAGCCCTATTTGCCGCGCTTCATGGCCGGCGGTCCCGGCAACCCGCTCGGGGCGCGGGCGATGTATCTCGGCACCACCGTCTACCGAATCCACGGCACCAACCAGCCCCAGACCATCGGCACGAAAATTTCCTCCGGCTGCTTCCGCCTGGTCAATGCCGACGTCACCGATCTCTACGATCGCGTGCCGGTCGGAACCAGGGTGATCGTGCAGCAGAAGCCCCAACTGTAGCCTGCCTGCTCCCGCCTTTGTTTTATCCTTGATAGAGAGAGACACATGTTTCGCACCTTCCGAGGCGGCCTGACCATCGGGCTCGCGGTCGCCGTTCTCGTTGCCGCCATCGCGCTCACCTATGAGCTCTACGACACCCGCACCCTGAAGCGCACCCTCCGCCGCGGCGAGGTGCTGTGCGGCGTCAACAAGGGCCTGCCGGGGTTCTCGATTCCCGACGACAAGGGCAACTGGACCGGCTTCGACGTCGATTTCTGCCGCGCGGTGGCGTCCGCGATCTTCGACGATCCGAACAAGGCGAAATTCGTTCCGCTCGACGCCAATGAGCGTTTCAAGGAGCTGCAGAACCGCACCGTCGACATCCTGTCGCGCAACTCGACCTGGGATATGTCGCGGGAGCAGAACTACGATCTCTATTTTCCGGCGGTCGCCTACTACGACGGCCAGGGCTTCATGGTGCCGCGCTCGCGCAACATCGAGTCGGCGCTGGACCTGAATGACAGCAAGGTCTGCGTGCAGGGAGCAACGACGACTGCGCTCAATCTCGCCGACTATTTTCGCGTCAACAACATGAAATATGAGGAGATGAAATTTCCTCAGCTCGACCAGGCGGTCAAAGCCTATGAGGATGGCAAGTGCGACACCTTCACCGCCGACGTCTCCCAGCTCTACGCGTTGCGGCTGAATATGCCGAAGCCGGACGACCATGTGATCCTGCCCGACGTGATCTCCAAGGAGCCGCTCGCGCCGGTGGTGCGCCAGCGCGATGACGACTGGATGATGATCGTCAAGTGGACGCTCTACGCGATGATCGATGCCGAAGAGCTCGGCGTCACCTCGAAGAACATCGACGAGGCGCTGAACTCGAAGAAGCCTGAGGTGATGCGGCTCGTCGGCAACGAAGGCACCTATGGCGAGGACCTTGGGCTCACCAAGGACTGGGCCGTGCGCATCATCCGCCATGTCGGCAATTACGGCGAGGTCTATGATCGCAATGTCGGAGCCCAGTCCAAGCTGCACATCCCGCGCGGATTGAACCAGCTCTGGAACGCCGGCGGCATCCAGTACGCGCCGCCGATACGGTAAGAATGCTGTAGGGTGGGCAAAGGCGCGCCAGCGCCGTGCCCACCATTTGTTGCCGATGACACAGATGTAAATGGTGGGCACGCTTGCACCTCGCATGTTGCACGACCGCACGCGTGAGTCGCTTTGCCCACCCTACGAATCTTCGACTTTCAACGAGCCGAACACGAGTCCGCATTCCCGCGGCGCGATTTGCGTCCGAGTGATGCATCTTCGTTGTCCCTCAGAGGACCGAGGGCGCAGGGAATGCCGGGTGCCGTTGCACCCGCAGTCTCGTGTGCAGGAAATGCGCTAGAGAACGCACACGAGCACTCAGCAGGTACAACCGGACACATCCGGCATTCCCCACGCGATGTTTGACGACTTATCCCGTGCTCTCCTCGGCGTACCGGGCTTTGTAGTCACCGTCCCCCCGGGATCATGCCCCAAGGGTTGACACCAGCATCGGGGTGTCGGGACCACACGGTTTCGTCGAACGCTTCCCGCGCGCCTCGTCCCTGCGCGCGACTGCGTCCACCGCAACCCGCCTCACGTTTCGTGACGATTGGCCGTAACGTCCCTCGTACCGAGGCGGGGTGCCGTCAATATGGACACGGCTTCCGATTTTCAGCAATAGCTGATGCCTGCGACAAAGTAACACGACGGGCAATTTGTGCATGGCGGCAATGCGCGGATGGCCGTCGAGCAAAGGCCGGCTCGTTCGCCTGGAGAGACCGCGGTTTCTAAAAATCAGCAAGTGGTCGCGGCATTCAGCGCGTAGGATGGATTGAACGGCGTGAAACCCATCTTGTGGTCGAATTGTCGATGGGTTTCGCTGCGCTCAGCCCATCCCTACGGCTGCGCGACGGCAGTGCGCTGCCGATCCGGGCCCAGGGGCTTGGTCATCCGAATGTGGGTCGCAGCGTTGCTGCGCTGCATCACGTCGGCGCGAGACCGGGTTCGCGGCCAGCCGCACTCCGTCATCCCATTTGAATTTCAACAGTGAGGGCGCGCGGCGTCGTTTCCGCGACGCACGTCACGCGGGCTTTGCGCGATCGCAATGTTTTTGGAGAGAAGCTGTCCCGCGCCCGATAGTGCTCAGGATCAAATCATGTTATTACCGCACATCTGGGCGTCTCTTGATCGAGATCAACGCATGCCCCGGACAACTGCTCTCATATGAAAAACAAGAGCCGGGCAATACCGAGCCATGGAAGCGTTTGACCTGGCAATATCGCGGCGCGATGCGGCCGAGAAGGAGATGGGCATGGCTCAAATGGCTATGGATGAAGCATCCAGAATTCCGAGAAACTTCCGGACCGTGATCATGGCCGCGGCCGCGGGAAACGTTATCGAGTGGTATGACTTCTATATTTTCGGAAGTCTGGCCACGATCCTGTCGGTCAAATTCTTCGAGAAGAGTCACCCCGTTGCGGCTCTGCTCTCGACGATCGCGCTGTTTACCGCGGGCTTCCTGGTTCGCCCGTTGGGCGCATTCGTGTTCGGCTGGCTGGGAGACCGCGTGGGACGCAAATACACGTTCATTATGACGCTCGTCGGCATGGCGCTTGGCACCGGCGCGATCGGGTTGATTCCGACCTTCGATCAGATCGGATTGAGCGCGGCGATCATCCTGTTCTGCCTGCGCATGCTTCAGGGTCTTTGCCTGGGCGGTTCATATGGCGGCGCCATCACCTATGTGGCCGAGCACGTGTCGGACGAACGCCGCGGCTACTATACGGGCTGGCTGCAGACCTCTCCGACACTTGGCATCGTGCTGTCGCTCATCGTGATCATCGCGACACGCAGCTACGCCGGCGAGGATGCGTTCAATGCCTGGGCGTGGCGCATTCCATTCCTGTTCTCCTTCCTGCTCGTGTTCGTCACCCTCTATATGCGCGCCAACTTCGAGGAATCGCCGGTTTACGCGGAGATCAAGGCCAAAGGGATCACCAGCAGCAACCCGTGGCGTGACGCCTTCCTCAATCCGACCAATCTGAAGTATGTGGTCATCGCAACCATCGTGGTCCTGGGCGAGGGCGTGGTCTGGTACTCGAGCCAGTTCTGGGCATTGTTCTATCTGCAGACGGTTTCCAAGGTGGATACGCTGACCAGCGCGCTGATCGTGGGAATCGGGTTGGTGATCGGCACGCCGTCGCTGGTGTTCTTCGGCTGGCTGTCCGATATCGTCGGCCGCAAGCTGATTATCCTGGGGGGCTTCTTCCTGGCAGCGGTGACTTACTATCCGCTGTACGTGTGGCTCGGGTCGGTCACGCAGCCTGGCAATGTCAACATGCCGATTGCCATCCTCATCGTCATCATCCTCGTCTGTTACGTGGGCATGGTGTACGGTCCGATCGGCGCGTTCCTTGCCGAATTCTTCCCCGGCCGCATCCGTTATACGGCGGTCTCCATGCCGTACATGATCGGCAATGGCTGGGGCGGCGGCTTGGTGCCGTTCATCACCACGGCGGCCTACCAGTCGACCGGCAGCCTCGCTTACGCGCTGATCTATCCGATTGCGGTTCCGGCTGTGTGCCTGATCCTGAGCCTGTTCCTCATGCCCGAGACCAGCAAAAACAGCATCTGGGCACATGAATGACAACAGGCTTGGCATCATTGTGGGCCTGCAGTCTGCGAGCACCGGGTTGAGCCAAGGGCGCGCATTCGCGCGCTGGCTCAACCCACCCTGCGCCTCACCTCAATAGCTCCGCATCCGCGCGAGCTGATCGGCGTGATAATTGGCGTCGCCGAACAGCTCCTCGCAGACGCGGGCGCGCTTCATGAAGAAGCCGATGTCGAACTGGTCGGTCATGCCCATGCCGCCATGCATCTGCACGCCCTCCTGCACCGCGCGCGTTGCGGTGGTGCCGGCGCGCGCCTTCGCAACAGCCACTGCGGCGGCGGCCTTGTCGAATTGACCGTCGAGCGCCTGCAATGCTTTCAGCACGGCGGCGCGGGTGATCTCGATGTCGATATAAAGCTGGGCCGCGCGGTGCTGCAGCGCCTGGAATTCGCCGATCGCCCTGCCGAACTGCTTGCGTTCCTTCAGGTACGTCACCGTGCGGGAAAACACCTCTTCGCTCAGGCCCACCATCTCGGAAGCCACCGCGCCGCGGCCGATATTGAGCACGCCTTCGAGCAGCGCAAAGCCCTGGTCGACTTCGCCGAGCACATGGTCGGCATCGATCTCGACCTGATCGAAATCGATGCGCGCGGCGTTGTGGGCATCGACCATGATGGTGCGCTCGGTCGATAGGCCCTTGGCCTTGGGGTCGACCAAAAACAGCGTGACGCCGTCGCGTTCGCCGGGCGAGCCCGCCGTGCGCGCCGCGACGATGAAGAGATCGGCGACGTGACCGTCGACCACCAGCGCCTTAGCGCCAGAGAGCCTGAAGCCATTGCCCGAGCGAACGGCCTTGAGCGCGGTCTGCAGCGGGCGGTGCTTGGAGCCCTCATCGACGGCGAGCGCTGCAATCAACGCGCCCGAAGAAATCCTGGGCAGATGCTCGGACTTCTGCGCCGCGCTGCCGCCGCGCGAGAGCGCGGACGCCGCGAGCACCGCGCTCGACAAAAACGGCGACGGCATCAGGGTGCGGCCGATCTCCTCCATCACCACGCCGGCCTCGACAAAACCGAGCCCGCTGCCGCCGAACTCCTCGGCAACCAGCAGGCCGGCAAATCCCATTTCGGCAAATTCCTTCCAGAACTCGCGCGAGAAGCCGGTGGCGTCCTTGGTGTCGCGCAGATGGCGCAGATGCGACACCGGCGCCTTGTCTGAGATCAGGCCGCGCGCGCTGTCGCGCAGCATCGATTGTTCTTCGGTGAGGACGAGGGCCATAAAGTGTTTCCGCTTGTTGTAGAGATATTGAGATCGTCATTCCGGGATGGCCCGAAGGGCCAGGCCCGGAATCCATATCCCCCGGCGCGCTTGGCCCTTGGGCCATTCGCGCAAAATAAGCAAAGCCATGCGCGCCTCTGTTAGTTTCCGCGAATGCGGCAAGCCGCAAGCGCGGGGTGGTTATGGATTCCGGGCTCGCGACTGCGTCGCGCCCCGGAATGACAGGTTGTTAAAGTGTGCCTCACGCCCCCGGCAGGTCGAGGATGCGTTTGGCGACGATGCCGAGCATCACCTCGCTGGTGCCACCCTCGATCGAGTTGGCCTTGGTGCGCAGCCAGGCGCGCGGACGGGCGCCGCCGCGGGAGCGATCGCTTTCCCATTCCAGCGCGTCGATGCCGCCGGCCGACATCAGGATCTCGTAGCGGCGCTTGTTGAGCTCGGTGCCGTAGTATTTCATCGCCGAGGAGAAGGCCGGATGCGCCTGTCCGGCTTTCGCGAGATCGACCATGCGCTCGGCAGCAGCGGCGAGCGCCGCTTCGTCCACTTCGAACGAGGCGATCTGGCTGCGCAGCACGGGGTCCTCGAGGCGGCCCTGCTCGTCGGCGCCGATGGAATCGGCCGCGATCTGGCCGAGCGGACGGCCCACGCCGCGCTCACCCATGCCCGAGATCATCGCGCGTTCATGCTGCAAAAGATATTTCGCAACATCCCAGCCGCGATTGACCTGACCCACCACATGCGATTTCGGCACGCGGACATTGTCAAAGAAGGTCTCGCAGAACGGCGAATAGCCGGAGATCAGCAGGATCGGCTTGGTCGAGACGCCCCTGGACGTCATGTCGAACAGGATGAAGCTGATGCCGTCGTGCTTCTTCGCCGTTGGATCGGTGCGCACCAGGCAGAAGATCCAGTCGGCGTAATGCGCGAGCGTGGTCCAGGTCTTCTGCCCGTTCACCACGTAGTGGTCGCCCTCGCGCACCGCGCGTGTCTTCAACGACGCGAGGTCCGATCCCGATCCCGGCTCGGAATAGCCCTGGCACCAGAAGACATCGCCCGCGTACATGGGCGGCAGGAAGCGCTTCTGCTGCTCGGGCGTGCCGAAGCGAAACAGCACCGCCGCGCACATCGTGACGCCGAACGGGATGATCGGCGGCGCGCCCGCGTAGCCGCACTCCTCCTCGAAGATGTAGCGCTGCACGACCGACCAGCCGGTGCCGCCTGCCTCCTTCGGCCACCACGGCGCGATCCAGCCCTTCTTCGCGAGGATGCGGTGCCAGCGCAGCAAGTCCTCGCGGCTCATGTCGTCGTGCGTCTCGACCTTGCGCCGCAGGTCCCCGGGAAGGTTCGCGCGCAGCCACGCGCGCACCTCGTCGCGGAATGCCAGCTCGTCGGGGGAGTAGTCCAGATCCATGGCCGCAGACAGTGTAATCTCACTCGCCCGAGGAGGAGAAAACACATGTCGATCCGCCGTCTCATCGGTGTGGCGCTCGCCGCGTTCGCCGTCGCCTCGCCCGCGTGGTCCCAGTCGCCGTACCCGAGCAAGCCGATCCGCTGGATCGTGCCCTACACTCCGGGCGGCATCACCGATTCCGTGACGCGGCTCGTGGCCGAGAAGCTCGGCGAGCGCCTCGGCCAGCCGGTCGTGATCGAGAACCGGCCCGGCGCCAACAGCATCGTCGGCGCGGAGTTCGTCGCCAAGGCTCCGCCCGACGGCTACACGATGCTCACCGTCATCGCCGCGCACGCCGCGAATGCGACTCTTTACGCCGGCAAGCTCAACTTCGATCCGGTGAAAAGCTTCGAGCCGATCTCGCTCGTCGCGGTCGCCCCGCTCATCCTCACCGTCAACAAGGATTTTCCGGTGAAGGACGTGAAGGAGCTCATCGCCTACGCGAAGGCGCATCCGAACCAGGTGTCGTTCGGCTCGAGCGGCATCGGATCCGCCACGCACCTCACGTGCGAGCTGCTCAAGCAGACCGCCGGGATCGAGATGGTGCACGTGCCGTACAAGGGCACGCAGCCGGCGCTCGCCGCGGAGCTCGCCGGCGACC
>NZ_DATGFH010000041.1:0-9773 GCF_035309285.1 Bradyrhizobium sp.
ACGCGGGCGGCTTCGTTACTCTCGACCAGCTCACGCGAGGCGCGGAGCAGGTCGGGAGCCATCCGGTCGATCCAGCCATAAGCATCGTTTGGGCGATCAGCCTCAGATCCGAACATAGATCTCGCCTTCGCGGATGGAGAACTCCGCTTTTCGCAGCCGGAAGCGGGTGCTGCCCTGATGGCAGCCGGTCTTGATGTTGAACTCGTAGCCATGCCAGGGGCAGACGATATTGGTTTCCGTCGGGTCATAGTCGAGCGTGCGCGTCGTGCCGTCGTCGGCGACCGGCTCGATCACGCGCTTCATGATGCGGCCCTGGCAGACCGGCCCGGCGCGATGGGCGCAGCGGTTGTGCCACGCAAAAAACTCACCATCGATCTTGAAGACTCCGACCTCGAACTCGCCGCAGTCGATGACCTTGCGGTCGCCGTCGGCGTAATCGGTCACGTTTCCCGCAGGATATTCCGGCATAGATCCTCCAAGTAACCGCTTTTCGCTGAAGGAGGCGCCACGAACGCGTCCATGTCAATCCGCGGCGGGGCCGGCAGCGGCTCAAAAAAGCGGGCGTGGCGTGCCGTCAGCGCTTGGCTGGCTATGGCGTTTGCTGGACAAGTGAATGCAGCGCCTTGACCGCGGCCTCCCGGCTCTCCACAGGGACAAACAGGCTGACCGAGTGCGGCGACAAAACGTACCTGTCGGGGACAATCCCGTGGTGTCCGAGAACCTGCAACGCCCTGAACGGCAATTCCGACGAGACGCCGCCGAAGCAGGTGAGACTCACCGAGCTTGAAGCCTCGCGCTGCTTGCGCATATCCGTGCGTCGCTCCAGCGTACGCAACAGGGCATCGAGCCACTCCGAATCACTGGCAACGGTCATGCTGGTTTTTCCCGCGGCGAAACTCGAGGCGAGGAGCTGCGGCCAGAACAGGCTGTTTTGCTTGAGATGCTGCGCGAATTTCTCGAAGCCTTGATTGAGATCCTTGGAATCGATTTCCACGTGCTCAATGCGCGCCATCGAGTTGATGGCCAGAACCTTTCCGCTTTCCATGCCTGCAACCTCTTTCATCACTTGCGTGCTGTGTTCGGCGTCACCCCATCGCTTGAGAACCAGAGGCACATCCTGACTTTGCGCCAGCTCTACGCTGCGAAAATGCAGGACCTTTGCGCCCAGGAAGCACATTTCGGATAGGGATGCGAAGTCCACGCGCCGCAGGGGCCTTGCATCCGGCACGATGCGCGGATCGGCCGAACAAATTCCGTCGACGTCCTTGATGATTTCGCAGCGTTCGGCTTTCAGTGCCGCGGCCATCGCGACGGCCGTGGTATCGCTGCCGCCCCGGCCGAGCGTGGTGATTTCCCTGGTCGCCGGGTTCACGCCCTGAAATCCTGCCAGCACCACAACGCGCCCACGATCAAGTTCCTCACGCACCCGAATGGGCCGTACATCGAGAATGCGTGCGGAGGAATGGGAGTCGTCGGTCATCACGCCGGCCTGGCTGCCGGTGAAGCTGATCGCGGGCACGCCGAGATCGGAAAGCGCCATGCTGGTCAGGGACATGCTGACGCGCTCACCGGTCGTGAGCAGCATGTCGAATTCACGGCGATTGGGAGCAGGACTGACCTGATAAGCCATCTGGATCAATTGGTCGGTGGTCTTGCCCATGGCGGAGACGATCGCCACGACGCGATAACCACGGCCATGCAGGTCGGCGAGACTGCGCGCGACCGCGCGAATTTTCGCCGGTGTTTCAAGACAGACGCCGCCATATTTTTGCACGATGATGGGATGGTTGCGCATCTAACCTCGGTGAAAAGCTTCGCTCGTCTCGTTCATCGAACCGACTCCACCTATCCATGTGCCGATGACTTCAAAGTTCGGATTGAAGGCGACAAGGTCGGCGCGGTATCCGGGCGCGATCCGTCCAAGCTCGGACGCAAGGCCCAGAAATGCCGCAGGCGTCCGAGAGGCCATGATGAGGGCATCGGCAAGGGAGATTCCGAGCAGCGAAACAGCGTTGCGCACCGCCTCGATCATGGTGAGGTGAGCGCCGGCGAGCGTGCCGCCGGGGCCGGTCAGGCGATTTTCGTGCAACGTGATCTGCCTTCCTTGCAGCATGAATTGCCGGGCGTTCGTGCCCACCAATGGCATGGCATCGGTGACCAGCATCAATCGATCGCGTCCCTTGCAGCGGAAGGCAACACACAAACCGGCGCGGTCAACGTGGATGCCGTCGCAGATGATCCCTGCAAACAGCCGGTCGTCCTCAAGCGCGGCGCCCACCAATCCTGGCTCCCGCGCGCTCAACTGCGACATGGCATTGAACAGATGAGTCACCCCGGAGACACCGCGATCGATCGCCTTGCCGATTTCGGCTGCGGTGGCGTCGCTGTGGCCGGCCGCGACACGCAATCCGGCGGCGATCAATTCATCGATCATGGAAGCCGGCACGCATTCCGGGGCCAAGGTCACGATCGAGCGGCCGCAGCAGCCAAAGCTTTTGATGGCGGCGATATCGCGCCGATCAGGCACGCGTATCTCGGATTCCGGATGAATGCCCTTGCGAGACCTGTTGAGGGCCGGCCCTTCCAGATGAAAGCCGAGCACGCCGGGAATCGTCAGACAAGCCTGGGCGACTGCAGCCAATCGCTCGATGACCTCGCTGCGATCGGTGATGAGGGTCGGCAGGCAGCCCGTGGTCCCCGCCTTGCGGTGCGCTTCAACGATGCGTCGAACGCCAACCTCGGCTGGATGGTCGTTGAGAAGAACGCCTCCGCCTCCGTTCACCTGGGTATCGATGAATCCGGGTGCAAGGATCGCCTCTCGGGGAAGGTGGATTGAGGTGCGCGCCCCTGCCTCGCCAAGGATGACGTTTTCAATCCGCCCCTGCGAGATCCTGACGGACCCCGGCCCGCGCATGCCGATACCATCAAAGATGTGCTGCGCGGCAATCGTGAGAGAGACGGAAGACCCAGCTTGGCCCATCAATATTCATCCGAGAATGACAGTCACGGACTCGTGAGGAGAGTCCCGCACAAGACTGACACAAGATTTCATATGTACACCAAGGGACTTTGGGAGGACCCGGAACGAAACCCCCGCGTTAACTTCGATGGGAGCAAAAGGTACCACGTATCTCGGCATTGATGGCGGCGGAACCCGTTGCCGCGCCCGGATCGAGGACGAAAACGGCAGGGTACTCGGTGAAGCGAGCTCAGGACCTGCCACGACGCGGATTGGCCTCGATAAGGCATGGCGGTCGATCATGGAGGCCACCGAAGCGGCAGCCGCACAGGCCGGACTGACGCACGATGATTTTGCGCGGATGCGCGCCGGAATTGGGCTTGCCGGTCTTGGTCGCCGGGGCGCGGAAGCGGCGCTTAACAACATCGCGCATCCCTTCGCATCTGTCGTCTTCATGAGCGACGGACTGGCGGCTTGTCTCGGCGCCCATAGCGGCGCGGACGGGGCCATTGTCGTAGCGGGCACCGGCTCAGTGGGTGTCGGCCTGATCGACGGCCGCGAAATTCGTCTCGCGGGTTACGGGTTTCCGGTCTCGGACGAAGGCAGCGGCGCCGATATCGGCCTCCAGGTTGTTCGACTGGCGCTGCGGGCCGCGGATTGCCGCGGCGAGCTGACGCCATTGCTTTCAGAGGTGCTTGGCGCTTTCGATCATGATCCTTACCAGGCGGTGGCCTGGTCTGAAGAAGCCAGGGCCACAGACTACGCTGCGTTCGCGCCGATTGTGATGCGGCACGCCAATCAGGGCGACCCGGTCGGCCGTCGCATTGTCGAACGCGCAGCCGACGCCATCGGCGATCTGCTCGATCTGTTCCTGGCGAGAGGAATTGACCGGCTCTCGCTGGTGGGCGGGCTCGCGGATGCGGTTACGCCCTGGCTGACGCCTGACCTGCGCGCCCGCCTGAGGCGCCCTGACGCCGATGCGGCGGCCGGCGCGTTACTGGTGGCGCGAGGGCGGCTTGACCTGCCCAAGAGAGAAACTGACCATGAACAGGCTTCAAAGTTCCGCATTTAAGGGCGCATGGATCAACTATATGGCGACCGAAGAAGTCGATCCCCGCTTTGCCGATCTTGATGCATGGTCGCTGGCGTCAGCGATGGAAGCGATGTGGGAGGGCCAGCTTGCGGCAGTCGCGGTGATCGGCCATGCCCTTCCCGCGATCACTGCGGCGACCGAAGCGGCGAAGGCGGCCCTGGGCGATCGCGGGCGCATTGTGTATGTCGGCGCCGGCACATCGGGCCGCGTGGCGGTCCAGGACGGCGCCGAGCTGACGCCGACATTCGCCTGGCCCAACGAGCGCGTCCGGTTCGTCGTCGCCGGCGGAGACAGCGCGTTCGTCACCAGCATCGAGGGCGCGGAGGACGATGTCGATGATGCGGTCGCGCAGATCAATGCCGCGCGCCTCACTCGGCATGACGTGGTGATCGCCATTGCCGCCAGCGGGACAACGCCATTCACGGTCGCGGCGCTGCAACGGGCAGGCTCTTTCGGTGCGGTGACGATCGGTGTTGCCAACAATCCAGGCACCGCACTTTTGGCATCGGCAAAGTTTCCTATTCTGATCGAGACCGGCCGCGAGCTGATCGCCGGCTCCACGCGAATGAAGGCAGGCACCGCGCAGAAGGTCGTGCTCAACCTGATCTCCTCAGGGATCATGCTGCGCCTTGGCCGGGTGTATCGCGGCATGATGGTGAACATGCAGCCGACCAATGCCAAGCTGAAGCGGCGCGCCGAGGCCATGGTGGCGCAAATCGCGCACTGTGATCCGTCGCACGCGGCACGCTCGCTTGAGCAGGCCGAGGGCGACATCAAGACGGCAGTCCTTCTGACGTTGGGTGTCGACAGGATTGATGCCGAGACCATTCTGAAAAACTGTGACGGTAACCTTCGGCGCGTGTTTGCCGAGCTCGCCAAGGATGGTGACAAGGATCGTGACCGGCATCCCAAGGTCGCCGCGGCGCGCAAGCAACGCGGATCGGTCAAGCCGTGACGACATCCGCGATGGCGAGCGAAATCGGGGAAAGCGCCGATGTTGTCGCCAAAATTGTTCGTAACCGCTCCGCCGCGCGGGACATCGCGCAGCGAATTGGGATTGGCTCTGCTCCCCTGTGCGTCGTGTGCGGCAGGGGAAGCTCCGGGCATGCGGGGGTTTTCCTAAGATACCTTGTCGAGACGCGGCTTCGCCTTCCCGTTTCAGCCAGCGCTCCTTCGGTGATCACGGCATTTCGCACGCCGTTGATGCTGCGCCATGCGCTGTTCATCGTGATCTCGCAATCCGGGCGCAGCCCCGATCTTGTGGCGGCGACCAGGTCGGCGCGCGCCGCGGGCGCCCGCACCATCGCCATTGTCAATGCGACGTCATCGCCGGTGGCTGACGAAGCGGAGTTCGTCGTTCCGATCGAAGCCGGCCAGGAGCACTCCGTAGCGGCGACCAAGACCGTGATCGGCTCGATGGCCGCCGGCGCCGGACTTGTTGCCGAACTGGCCGACGATCGTGGGCTGCGGTCGGCCCTCGACAGGCTGCCCGAGCGCCTGCACCGCGCGCTGGCGCTCGACTGGTCCGAGATTGCCGATGATCTCGCCAAGGCGTCAGCGGTGTTTGTGGCGGCGCGGGGCCTGGGCCTGGGCTCGGCGCGGGAGATCGCGCTCAAACTTTCGGAAATCCTGCGCCTGCCTTCCATTGGTCTGAGCGCCGCCGAGCTGCAGCACGGGCCGCGAGCCGCGTTATCGTCGCGCACGCCGGTTGTCATGATGCGCCTCATGGATGAAACGGCGGCCACCGTGGACGCGCTTGCAGAAGACCTGCGCGAGCAAAAGATCGCGCTGCATCTATGCGGCGGACCGCGTGGCTCGCTGCCCTGGCTGGCCGAGGACGACCCCTCAACCGACCCGATCACCATGCTCGTTCCGGCCTATCGGATGATCGAGCAGACGGCGCGCGCCTGCGGATTTGACCCGGATCGTCCGCCCCGCCTGAGCAAGATTACCGAGACGTTTTGACAGCAGTCTGCCGCAGATCGTCCTCGGGCACGAGCACGATCAGGCCGCTCAGACGAAGTTGGCGCATTCGATGTTCCCTCGGGCAGGAGCTCTCGCCTTGCACAGGCCTTGGCGCCGTGCAAGCTGGGGAAGGTTCATCGAATCAAAAGAGAATACCTGACATCCGCGTTGAATCGTTTTAGAAGAACGGCGTCGACTTTGCCGCCGTCCGTCGTGCGTCAGTTCTTGAACATATCATGCCTGCCATTTCGCCGAACAAACCCTATCGCATAGGCCGTTCCCGCACGGGGCTTGGCCTCTTCGCCACAAGACCGATCAGGAAGGGGACCCGGATCATCCGCTATTTCGGGCCGCTTCTGGATTCGAAGAAGAAAAAAGACGACGACATCGAGAACAAGTACCTGTTCGAGCTCAGCAACCGCTGGACCGTCGATGGCTCGGTCCGCGCCAACATCGCCCGCTACATCAACCATGCCTGCCGGCCGAACGCCGAAAGCGACGTCAAGCCCCGCAAGCGCAAGGTTTATATCCGCGCCATCAAGAACATCGAGCCGGGCGAGGAGATCAACTACGATTACGGCACCGACTACTTCAAGGCCTATCTGAAGCCGATCGGCTGCAAATGCGAGGCCTGCGAGAAGAAGCGGAAGAAGAAGCGCGCCGAAGCCCGTGCCGAGCGGGTCCGCGAACTGGAGAAGGCCGAGCGCAAGGCCAAGCGGCTCGCCGAGAAGCTCGCCAGGGTCAATGAGAAGCTCGAGAAGCTGAACGGCGGTTCGAAGAAGCGGGCGAACGGCAAGCTGGCTAACGCCAAATCTGCGATCGGCAAGTCTGCTAATGGCAAGTCTACTAATGGCAAAGCTGCCAATGGTAAGGCTGCCAATGGTAAGTTCGCCAACGGCAAGCAAGCCGCCGCCCATCTTGCCAACGGAAAAGCCGTCGACGGTTTCGATCTCGCGGCGGCGTGAAGCCGATCCGGACGGACGCTCCCGGACCGGCTTTTCACCGTGTCAACTTACGCTGCGACCGCGCCGGCACTCCGGCGCAAGCCGATATATTGCAGCTCCGCCAAGACGCCGGTCGCGATCGCCTGCGCGACAATAGCGACCTCGCCAAGCGGGTTCGGCGACACCGCGCCCGAGAACAGCAGCGCGATGCTGGCAACCGTCCATACCGCGTTGATGGCGATCACGACCGTGACCAGTGGCCTCGGCACCGACGGCCGAGAGCCGAGCCAGCCGACCAGCGCCGTATAGGCAATCAGGATCAGTCCGGTCTCGCGCAGCAGCCCTTCCGGCAGGTTGAACAGCGGCGCCAGCGTCCCGGCATCGAGCGTCATCCCGACGGCGCCCAAGCCGCTGAAGATGGCGTCGGCAATGAGCGCGCGGCGCAGGAAGGGTGACGTAATGATCATGGCAGGTCTCTCCTCTTCGTTAGCAGGGTGGTAGCGGGTCAGCAGAGCCAGGCGCGCAGGCGGCGCGCCAGGCGGACTGGACAGAGCGACTTGCCGACGCTGGTCTCGAAAGCCTGGACCTGCACGAATACGAAGAGGCCGGCGGCCTGCACCAAGGGCTCGGGCATGTTGAGGGAGCGTGCCAGAAGCCAGGTTGCGAGCCTTGCGGCCAGTGCGACCAGTACGGCGAGGGAGCGGACGAGGGACAGCATCAGCATGGTCATCTCCTGTGCCTGGAAGATGATCGGCCGCCTACGCCAATTCGATTACCTGCCACGTAATGGAAGGGACGAAATTCGCGTGATAGGTTTTCCAGCATGAACGCACACGCATCCACGGCGCGAGCCGAACGACCGACCCCCATTCATATTGGCGAGCATTTGCGCGAATGGCGGCAGCGTCGTCATTTGAGCCAGCTCGACCTCGCCGTCGACGCCGAGATTTCGGCGCGGCATTTGAGTTTCGTCGAGACCGGCCGCTCGGCGCCGTCGCGCGAAATGGTCCTCAAACTGGCGGAGCGACTGGACGTGCCCTTACGAGATCGCAACGTGCTCCTCGTCGCCGCGGGCTTCGCGCCGGCCTTTCCGCAGCGCTCGCTCGATGATCCCGCGCTGAAATCGGCGCGCGAGGCGATCAACCTGGTGCTGAAGGCCCATGAGCCCAATCCGGCGCTGGCCTATGACCGGCACTGGAATCTTGTCTCCGCCAACCGCATGGTGGCGCCGCTGCTCGAGGGCGTGCCGGAGCGGCTGCTCGGCCAGCCCTTCAACATCCTGCGGCTCGCCTTCCACCCCGAGGGGCTCGCGCCGCGCACCGTCAATCTCGCCGAATGGTGCGCGCATCTCCTGGAGCGGTTGCATCGCCAATGCGAGGCCACCGCCGATCCGGAGCTGTTGAAGCTCTATCAGGACCTGAAGTCCTATCCGATCCCCGCGCGATCCGGCCCGGTGCAGCCGGACAGTGTCGCGATCCCGCTCAAGCTCCGTCACCGGGGCGAGGTGCTGAGCTTCATCTCGACCACGATGGTGTTCGGCACGCCCGTCGACATCACGCTCTCCGAGCTCGCGCTGGAAACCTTCTTTCCGGCCGACGAATTGACGGCGCGGCGGCTGCGGGAGATGGCTGCCCATATGAAATAGCGCCTTGTATCGGCACCGTTTCGGCATAGCTTTGGGGTTCCCTGACGGAGGATGCACATGAGCGCGCTGAAACCGCTGAAGATCGACATCGTCTCCGACGTGGTCTGCCCCTGGTGCTATATTGGCAAGAAACGGATCGAGGACGCGCTGGCGCTCGCCTCCGACGTGCCGGTGGAAGTGAACTGGCGGCCGTTCTTCCTCAATTCCTGGGTGCCGCGCGAGGGCATCAGCCGCGACGAATATCTGACCGCAAAGTTCGGCTCGCCCGAGGCCTACAAGGGCATTGCGGGGCGCGTCGTTGCCGCGGCCGGCGAGGAGGGGCTCTCCTATCATCCCGAGCGCGTGAAGCGTCAGCCCAACACCGTCGATTGTCATCGCCTGATCCACTGGGCGGAAGCCAAGGGCAAGGCAGCTCAGATGAAACAGCGGCTGATGGAGTTGTATTTCCGCGACGGCGGCGATCTCACTGATGTCGACGTGCTGGTGCAGGCAGCAGCCGATGTCGGATTGGACGCCGAGGACGTGCGCAAGCGGCTTGCGACCGATGAAGACGTCGAGCTGATCTCCGGCTGGGCGCAGGAGGCCTCCGACAAGGGCATTTCCGGCGTGCCGACCTACGTTTTCGCGCAGAAATATGCGGTGTCGGGTGCACAGCCCGCCGAGCTGCTCGCCCGCGCGATCCGCCAGGTCTCGGCGGAGTTGAATGCGCAGGCGGCGGAGTAGGCCACTGCCACGAGCTCTCAAAGCCCGGCCTCGTGCCGGGCTTTTTGTTCGACATCAAGAAAGAAAGCGGGAGGACGTCATGATCTATGAGTTGCGGACCTACACGTTGAAGCCCGGCGCCGTCGGCGACATGGTGAAAGCCGCGAGCACGGTGTCGCGGGACATCCGCGGCAACAATTTCGGCAAGCTCGAGGGTTACTGGTTCACCGAGATCGGGCCGCTCAATCAGGTCATGCACATGTGGAGTTTTGCCGATCTCAACGAGCGGGCGCGGCTACGGGCGGAGCTCGCGAAGAATGCGCGCTGGACCAGCGAATACATTCCGCTGATCCGGCCACTGCTCGTTCGCCAGGAGGTGCGCCTGATGAACGCGATCAGGCCGCCGGTCGCACCCAGCTCGACCGGTAACATCTACGAGCTCCGCAACTACCGGGCCAGGCCGCT
>NZ_DATGFH010000042.1:0-101058 GCF_035309285.1 Bradyrhizobium sp.
TGGCAGGTGACCTCCAACCGGCCGGGGAAATTCCCGAGCATGCTGCCCGCCGGCGTCTATTCGTCGGTCATCCACTATTTGAAAGCGGTCGAAGCGCTCAAGAGCGACAGCGACGGCCGCGCCGTGGTCGCCAAGATGAAAGAACTGCCGACCGACGATCCGCTGTTCGGCAAAGGCTCGATCCGTATCGACGGCCGCAAGCTGCACGACGCTTATCTGTTCGAAGTGAAGAAGCCGGAAGAATCAAAATATCCGGGCGACGACTACAAGCTGCGTGCCACCATTCCGGCGGCGGAAGCGTTCCGGCCGCTCAAGGAGGGCGGCTGTCCGCTGGTCGGCGGCTAAAGCATGATCCCGAAAAAGCCTGCCCCGGACTTGATCCGGGGGGCAAACCGATTTTCGCAAAGGATCATGCGCAAACTCGTGCGTTCGGATAGCTGATCCAACAAGCACGGCCGCTTGCAGGAGCAGGCGGCCTGGTGGGGCAGGGGGGCATGTTCGAGATCTTCGGCATACCGTCGCAGGCATTGTTCGGGCAACTCCTGCTCGGCCTGATCAACGGCTCGTTCTACGCGCTGCTCAGCCTCGGGCTTGCCGTCATTTTCGGCATGCTCAACATCATCAATTTCGCCCACGGCGCGCTCTACATGATGGGCGCGTTCTGTGCCTATTTCCTGTTGAGCCTGACCGGCCTAGGCTATTGGTGGGCGCTGATCGTCGCGCCCATTGTGGTCGGCATTTTCGGCATGATCCTGGAGCGGACTATGCTGAAATGGCTGACCGGCCTCGATCATCTCTACGGCCTCTTGCTCACCTTCGGGATCGCGCTGATCATTCAGGGCGTCTTCCAGAACTATTTCGGCTCCTCCGGCCTGCCTTACTCCATTCCCGATCAGCTCAGGGGCGGCATGAACCTCGGCTTCATGTTCCTGCCCATCTATCGCGGCTGGGTCGTCATCTTCTCGCTGGTGGTATGTCTTGCCACCTGGTTCCTGATCGAGAAGACGCGGCTTGGCGCTTACTTGCGCGCCGCCACCGAAAACCCGACGCTGGTGCGCGCCTTCGGCATCAACGTGCCGCGCATGATCACGCTGACTTACGGGCTCGGCGTCGGCCTCGCCGCGCTTGCCGGCGTGCTGTCGGCCCCGATCAACCAGGTCCGGCCCCTGATGGGCGCCGATCTCATCATCGTGGTGTTCGCCGTGGTCGTGATCGGCGGCATGGGCTCGATCATGGGTTCAATCATCACCGGCTTCGCGCTTGGCGTGATCGAGGGGCTGACGAAATATTTTTACCCGGAGGCGTCCAACACGGTGGTGTTCGTGTTCATGGTGCTGGTGCTCCTGGTGAAGCCGACGGGACTGACAGGAAGGGCGGCCTGACATGACGGCATTGACCGACGACACCCTGCCGAGCACCCCGCGCGCGATGCGCGACGAGATGATCGTCTTCGCCGTGATGGCGGTGCTGCTGGCGTCCGTGCCCTTCACCGGAATCTATCCGTTCTTCGTGATGCAGGCCTTGTGCTTTGCGCTGCTCGCCTGCGCGTTCAACCTCCTGATCGGCTACGGCGGCCTGTTGTCGTTCGGACACGCGATGTTCCTGGGGACAGCCGGCTATTGCAGCGCCCATGCGCTGAGGGCCTGGGGCCTGCCGCCGGAACTCGGGGTTCTGGTCGGGACGGGTGCTTCTTTCGTGCTCGCCGTTGTCACCGGGGTCGTTGCGATCCGCCGCCAGGGCATCTATTTCGCCATGATTACGCTGGCGTTGTCGCAGCTTCTTTATTTCGTCTACGTGCAAGTGCCGTTCACGCATGGCGAGGACGGCATCCAGGGCGTGCCGCAGGGCTACCTGTTCGGAATTTTCGACCTGTCGAACGCGACGATGCTTTACTACTTCGTGCTCGCGAGCTTCCTGTTCGGGTTTCTCGTGATCTTTCGCGCCATCAACTCGCCGTTCGGCGAGGTGCTGAAGGCGGTGCGCGAGAACGAGCAGCGCGCGATCTCGCTGGGCTACAAGACCGACCAGTACAAGCTGCTCGCCTATATCCTCTCGGGAACGCTGGCGGGACTAGCCGGCGCGATGAAGGTGCTGGTGGCGCAGAATGCCTCGCTGAGCGATGTCGAGGTGTCGATGTCCGGGCTGATCGTGTTGATGACGCTGGTCGGCGGCCTCGGCACCATCTTCGGGCCCGTGGTCGGCGCCTTCGTGATCACCGCCATGCAGCAATATCTGGCGGGCTTCGGCCAGTGGGTCACGGTGATCCAGGGGGCGATCTTCGTCGCCTGCGTGCTGCTGTTCCGCCGTGGCGTGATCGGCGAGATCGCGCATCTGTTGAAGCGCTCGCTCTAAGCCACCAGTTTTTCAGGCTGATTCCCCTGCAGCTAAAAGCGGTGGATGACCGGGATTTGTCGTCCCGGTTGGCGGGCCTTTCCAGCCAAATCCTTATATGACAGTTTTGCGACAGGTCGCGTCGCGGCCGTTTCAGGACTGTGGATGCTCCATGTTTCAATGGTTTCGCGCCTTCCTCCCGCGGGAGGAGCGGTTTTTCGACCTGTTTGCTCGCCACGCCGCCGTCGTCGCCCAGGGTGCGCGCGCCCTGCAGGACATGCTCAAGGGCGGGGATGAAACGCCGCTCTACTGCCAGCGCGTCAACCAGTTCGAGAACGACGCGGACGGCATCACCCGCGAAGTGCTGACGGCGGTCCGGCGCACCTTCATCACGCCGTTCGACCGCGGCGACATCAAGAACCTGATCACGTCGATGGATGACGCGATCGACCAGATGCAGCAGACCGCGAAGGCGGTGCTGTTGTTCGAGGTCCGCGAGTTCGAGCCCTTGATGCGCGAGATGGGAACGCTTGTCGTCGAGTGCGCCGATCTCGTCGGGCGCGCGCTGCCACTGTTGCAGTCGATCGGCCAGAATGTCTCGATGATCACGGCAATCACGGAGGAGCTGACCAAGCTCGAAGGGCGTGTCGACGATCTCCACGACATCGGCTTGCGGGAGCTTTTCCTCAAGCACCGCGACGCCAATACGATGGACTTCATCGTCGGCGCCGAGATCTACGATCATCTCGAGAAGGTCGCCGACCGTTTTGACGACGTCGCCAACGAGATCAACTCGATCATGATCGAACAGGTCTAGGGCAGGGCCGCTCCGTGCAAACCACGCTTGGCCTTCCGGTTCTAACAGGCCTGATCGCGGTTGCGCTCGCCTTCGACTTCCTCAACGGACTGCACGATGCGGCCAACTCGATCGCGACCATCGTTTCGACCCGCGTGCTGCGGCCGCAATACGCTGTGTTCTGGGCCGCCTTCTTCAATTTCGTCGCCTTCCTGGTATTCGGGCTCAACGTCGCCCATACCATCGGCACCGGCATTATCGATCCCTCCATCGTCGACATCCAGGTGATCTTCGCCGCGTTGATCGGAGCGATCATCTGGAATCTCCTCACCTGGGGCCTCGGCATCCCGTCGTCGAGCTCGCATGCGCTGATCGGCGGCCTGGTCGGCGGCGGCATGGCCAAGGCCGGCATTTCGGCGGCGGTCTGGAGCGGATTGTCGAAGACGCTCGCCGCAATCGTGCTGTCGCCGCTGATCGGCTTCGTGCTCGCGATGATGCTGGTTGCACTGGTCTCCTGGATATCGGTGCGCTCCACGCCGTTTACGGTGGATCGCGCCTTCCGCGTCCTGCAGTTTGCTTCCGCCTCGCTTTATTCGCTCGGTCATGGCGGCAACGACGCGCAGAAGACGATGGGCATCATCGCGGTGCTGCTCTATTCGCAGGGCCATCTCGGGGCCAAATTCTACGTGCCGTTCTGGGTGGTATTGGCCTGCCAGGCGTCGATGGCGCTGGGCACGCTGATGGGCGGCTGGCGGATCGTGCGGACCATGGGGCTCCGCCTGACCAAGTTGACCCCGATGCAGGGCTTTTGCGCCGAGACGGGAGGGTCGATCACGCTGTTCATGGCGACCGCGTTCGGGGTTCCCGTCTCCACGACGCATACGATTACGGGGGCGATTATCGGGGTCGGCGCGGCGCGCCGTGCGTCGGCGGTGCGCTGGAACATCGCCAGTGGCATCGTCTACGCCTGGATGATCACGATCCCGGCCGCTGCGATCGTCGCGGCGCTGACCTACTGGGCGGTGTCGCTGCTGCGCTAGCAGCCCGCCAAAGTGGCGTTTTGCCCGGAAATTCCTATATGCGGGGGAGCGGACCGGCTCTTGCTATCCCGCTTTTTCCCTGCCAAACGCTCGACCCCATGACCGATCTCGCCGTCACGACCGATTCGCCGTCCTGCTCGCCCTTGTCTGAAGAAGTGGCGCGGCGGCGCACGTTTGCGATCATCTCGCATCCCGACGCCGGCAAGACCACGCTCACCGAAAAGCTCCTGTTGTTCGGCGGCGCCATCAATCTTGCAGGCCAGGTCAAGGCCAAGGGCGAACGGCGCAACACGCGCTCCGACTGGATGAAGATCGAGCGCGAGCGCGGCATCTCGGTCGTGACATCGGTGATGACCTTCGAGTTCGAGGGGCTGGTGTTCAACCTCCTGGATACGCCGGGCCACGAGGATTTTTCGGAAGACACTTACCGCACGCTCACCGCAGTGGACTCCGCTGTCATGGTGATCGATGCGGCCAAGGGCATCGAAGCGCGCACGCGAAAGCTGTTCGAGGTCTGCCGCCTGCGCGACATCCCGATCATCACCTTCATCAACAAGATGGATCGCGAGAGCCGCGACACCTTCGAGCTCCTGGACGAGATCGAGAAGACGCTGGCGCTCGACACCACGCCGATGACCTGGCCGGTTGGCCGGGGCCGCGACTTCATGGGCACCTACGACGTCATCAACGGCGGCGTGCGCCTGCTCGAGGGCGGCGGTGCAAAGACCGGGCAGGCCGAGCAGATCGACATCGCCGAGCTCGGCAGCCGCAACGCCAATCTCGACGTGGCCGCGATCAAGGACGAGCTGGAATTGGTGCGCCAAGCCTGCAAGCCGTTCGAGCTCGAGGCCTTCCGCGAAGGCCATCTGACCCCGGTCTATTTCGGCAGCGCGCTGCGCAATTTCGGGGTTGGCGATCTCCTGGAAGGGCTCGGCAGGTTCGCGCCCGCACCGCGCGCGCAGGATTCCGACCTGCGCAAGGTGCAGGCCGCCGAGCCGCGCATGAGCGCGTTCGTGTTCAAGATCCAGGCGAATATGGATCCGAACCACCGCGACCGCATCGCGTTCGCGCGGCTGTGCTCGGGCAAGCTCAGCCGCGGCATGAAGGCGAAGCTCGTGCGCACCGGCAAAAGCATGCCGCTGGCAAGCCCGCAGTTCTTCTTCGCGCAGGATCGCTCCGTCGCCGACGAAGCCTATGCCGGCGACGTCGTCGGCATCCCCAATCACGGCTCGCTCCGCATCGGGGACACGCTGACCGAGGGCGAGGATTTGACCTTCGTCGGCGTGCCAAGCTTTGCGCCGGAGATCGTGCGCCGCGTGCGGCTCACGGACGCGATGAAGGCGAAGAAGCTGAAGGAAGCGTTGCAGCAGATGTCGGAGGAGGGCGTCGTGCAGGTGTTCCGCCCGCGCGACGGCGCACCCGCCCTGGTCGGCGTGGTCGGTCCGCTGCAGCTCGACGTCTTGAAGGCGCGGCTCGACGCCGAATATTCGTTGCCGGTGGAGTTCGAGGTCAGCGAGTTCTCGCTGGCGCGCTGGATTTCCTCAGGCGACAACAAGAAGCTGGAAGCCTTCATCGCGGCCAACGGCTCCGGCATCGCCGACGACGTCGACGGCGATCCCGTCTTCATGGCCAGGAACGAGTTCTATCTCGGCTACACCCAGGAGCGCGCCGATGGCATCACCTTCTCGAACATCAAGGACGTGAAGAAGCGGGCGTGAGCGGCTCGTGTGGTCGCTGGCGCCGCGCATCGAGCTCCACCGTCCCCACCAAAGGTCGAGGATTCCGACAATGCGCAGCCTGCTTCGAATCTGGTTTCTCGGACTTACCATCTTGTTTGCGTCGAGCGCAGCCAACGCCCAGGTGGTCGCTCTCGGCGCCAGCAATACCGCCGGAAAGGGAGTTTCATCTGGCGACGCTTATCCTGCACAATTGGAACGCCTGCTGAAGGCGAGAGGCTACGCCGTAACCGTGAGCAACGCCGGGATCAGTGGCGACACCACACAGGGCATGCTGGCGCGGCTCGACTCGGCAGCTCCGCAAGGCACGCGCGTGCTCATCCTGCAGCCGGGCGGCAATGATCGCAGAAAGGGCGTGGCTTCGGTCGTTCCGCAGATCATGGCAAGGCTGCAGGCGCGCGGCATGAAGATCGTCATGCTGGAAAACGCGATGCTTCACGCCATTCCAAGTGAGATGCATCAGCCGGATGGTGTTCACCTGATCCCGGCAGGATACCACCTGCTTGCCGAGCGGATACTGCCGCGAGTGATGGCTGCGCTGGGATCGAGACGCGGATAGCTCGTTGGTCACTGAACGCGCGGTTGTGAACCGCGTCGGCCTTGATGCCGGCGCCTAGCGTCATCATTCTATCTCGCGGCGTCTCCGGGTTAATTCTATGCTGCGACGCATCGTGTTCACTGCCGGCATGCTCCTTCTCGCCGTCGTTTTGGCGAGCCATGCGGACGCGCGTCATCGCCAGATCAATCCGATCCCGTTCTCGCACGAGCCCTGCAGCGTGCTCGACGGCCGGCCGTGCACGCCCTATTACTGCAGTCCGCTCGAGCATGGCCCCTGCATCCCCGAGATCGACTATCCCTATGGCGAGAACCTGCAGCTTACGATCGAGACTGTGCCTGCCAAGGAGGACGAAGGAAAATATAAGCGGCCCGATCACGAGCTCGATACCATCGGCGATCTCTTCGCGGAGCTCCGCTCATGCTGGTCGCCGCCGCCAGTGGACGTCGCGCATGAGGGCATGCAGATGTCGGTGCGCTTCAGTTTCAAGAAGTCGGGCGAGATAATCGGTCACCCCCGCATGACCTTTGCGACCAAAGGCGTGCCGGCCGATACCCGCGACACTTATTTGAAGGCGATCAACGCTTCGCTCGATGCCTGCGCTCCCATGAAGTTCACAGCCGGCCTCGGCGGCGCGCTGGCAGGCCGACCGATCGCAATCCGCTATGTCGACAATCGCGATCTCGGCAAGCCGCAGGACGGCAAGTGACGGTCATTCCGGCGCACGATAGATTGTTATCGCCGCGACCCGGCTGCGCCAAGGCTTCGCGGGGCAGGGCGCGAGGTGCTCAATCGGTTTGTCGAGGATTTGCTTGGCTTAGGGACAGAGTGCTTCTGAAGGGCATAAAGGGCTATGACTACCGTATGGATCGTTTGGGATGGCGCGCCCCGGGTGTTTTCATCGGCGCAGGCCGCCGTCGAGTATCGCGATGAATGGCCCCGGCTGCGCAGCGGGGAGATATTCGAGGCCGAGGTGGACGGCACCAGGCTCATGCTATTTCAACCATGGCAGTTAGAGTCGGAGAAGACGTATCGCTCAATCGGTCTCTTCATGTACGAGTTTTCCCAAGTGGAGTACTCCCTGCGCCACGCGATAGGTGAAGAACTCGTGCTCAAACCTGAATATTTTGATGCAGTAACGTCGACGTTCGATGTGGGGTGCTCTGCAATCTAGCGCTGATGCTTTTCGCTGAACGTGGCGAAATGAAAAAGCTGATCAATCGCTTTAGGGAGTTGAATAATCACCGGCAGAGGGTCGCACATGGATTATGGGTACCCGAGACAGAAGGGGGATACGTCAGCTACACGGCCCGGACCAGCCTCAAGGGCGCTTCTTACAAACGGCAGGCTGACGCCTTGGAAAAATTAGCTGAGGAAGCTCTGAGCCTACGCAACGACCTTTCAGTGGAGCTCACTGGAATAGGCATTTACTTCCAGGATGTCGATGACCACTAGAACGGAATGTCGTCATCCATGTCGGGCGACTTCTTCGGCGGCTCGATTGTTGGCCGCGGTGGTTCGATGCGCTTTGTTTCTTTAGGCGGCGGTAGCTGCTTTTGTCTTTCAGTTTGCGCGCCATAGAACAGTCGGCCGACGGCATCGAGAAGGTCCATGATTTTCGAGCGCTCTATCGCGTCGCCGACGACGCCAGACACCTCCATAGAAAGAGCCGCGAAGCGATCGAAGGCCGTTCTCGGCTGATTTACCTCGTGTTGGAGATCATTCAGCCTTGATATCAGCTTCTCGCGCTTATTCTCCTCAATTTCCAACTTGTTGAAGATTTCAAGTACCTGATCCAGGTGATGATGGATTTTTCGCTTTGCCGTGCCGTCAAACCGGACCGCGTAACCTTGCTGCCGTTGGCTCCTCCTGATGAGGAGCATGGTTCTGTAGTGCATGACGTCCTTGTTGAAATTCAGGTACGTGTCGTAGTCAACGTCTTGGATCGACGGGACATCACTTTTGAATTGGCCTTCGAGACCAAGCGCATTAATGGCTGCGAGCACCTGCGCTATGTAATCGATGTGGATAATATCTAGCCGGTCGTTGTTGTTCGCGGCTTCGAGCCGTCGCTTGCAATCGGAGTTGAAATAAGCTTCGAGCTGCAGGAAAGCCTCTTCAGGATCATCCGGCAAATCGTCGTACGGATTAAACGGCGGTCCAAAATCGTTCATTTAGTTCACCTCGTCGCGGGCATCGGCGGAGGCGCCGCATACTGAGCGAGGATTTGGTTGAGATAGTCTCGCACTTCTGGCTGAAGCAAATGCCCATGGCTTCGCATCAATGGCGGCAAGTATTCGCGAGCGCAAAGCGAAGCGTGGTGCACTTGATCATTTTGGCGGGCAACATTGAGCAGTGCGGCGACCTGCGCATCGGTAGCTCGATGAAGGTAGGGCAAAATCAGTTGAAAGTTGGCCTCAGCCGAGCGGAACGTTCCTGATCGATAAATGATGTTTGTCGCTGCATCGATCGTAAACGACACATCGTGCGACGCGAGGCCAGGTAAAATCTGCTGATACGTTGGCTGCAAGCCCACCAGTAGAGAGGATTGGATATGATTGATAGCGCCTTGGGGTGTCGAGCCGTCCGTTGAGAGCGGGATGATAGTCATCCGCCTGAACGCTGCGATGCCCGACTCCTGCTTGCACCATATCGAGGCGTAATAACGCTGACTTAAGATCGGGACGAAGAGGTCCGCCAAGCCGATTTGCCGCAAGATCTCATCGCGCCATTGAACGGATACCTCGATATGCTCGTGGGCCATAAAGCAGTGGACACCGAGCTTCCCGAGGAGCTGTGCGACCGTCGCGGCGACATGGCGGTCGTCAGTCTGGTAGCTCATGAACGCCAGCATGGGGATCTCCGAATAGGGCAAATCGTGTAATTGTAATTGGAGCCGGCTTCAACCGAAAAGAGGAATGATTGAAGCTTATAGACCAAAAACGCCGCCGGCCGCCCGATGGCGATCCGCTATGTCGACAATCGCGAGCTGGGTAGGGCGCAGGAGAAGCTGTAGCAGCATCGCGCAGTTCGTCATTGCCGAGCTTGACCGCCTGCCTGCGGTCCCGCGACCGGCCTCCCAGGCCGGCTCGCGGCGAGAGCCTCGCTCCGGCCCGGCTGACGTACTCTAGGACCTCCACCATGTTGCTGGTTCGACACGACGGGCAATTCGCACATATCCGCCATGCGCAAACTGCCCGTCGTGCCATTTTGTCGCACCTTTTCTGACTTGCAGAAATCTGTAAATCAGAAATACATTCCACCCCAGCCCGCCTCACCACGAGGGACGTTACGGCCAATCGTCGCGCAACGTGAGGCGGGTTGCGATGGACGCGAGATCGCGCAAGACGAAGCGCGGGACGCGTTCGACGAAGCCGTGTGGTCCTGGCACCCCGACGCTGGTGTCAACCCCCGGGTCATGAGCCCGGGGGGACGGTGGCTAACAAGCCCGGTACGCCGAGGAGAGCGCGGAATAAGTCGTCCAACATCGCGCGGGGAATGCCGGAGTGTGTTCGGTTGTACCTGTAGATAACTCGTGTGCTTTCTTTTGCGCATTTGCCGCACACGAGACTGCGGGTGCAACGGCACCCGGTGTTCCCCGCGCCCTCGCTGCTTTCGAGGGACAATGTTGATGCACAGCCCGGGCAAATCATGCCGCGGGAATGCTGACCCTCGTCATTTTTCGAATTCGCCGTGATCGGTTTCACAATTCGTCATTGCCGGGCTTGACCCGGCAATCCATCTTCAAAATAACTGCTCGTCCGCTTGCGCGGACGATGGATACGCGGGTCAAGCCCGCGTATGACGACCGAGAGCGTGGCGCGAAGCTTCAGAGGAGAGACATCGTGGGACTATCGGTGATGATTTTGGGCCTCGTGCTGTTCCTCGGCGTCCATACGTTCACGACGCAGCGCGAGGCACGGAAACGCGCAATCGCCACGATGGGCGAGGGCGGGTACAAGGGCGTCTATGCGCTGGCGTCGGCGGCGGGGCTTGCGCTGATCGTCTGGGGCTTCGCGCATTATCGCGCCACCGAATGGGTCCAGCTCTGGACGCCGCCGAAGGCGTTGAAGGATATCAACGTGCTTTTGATGCTGCCGGCCGTGATCCTGGTCGTCGCTGCCTATATCCGCGGCCGCATCTACGTCACGCTGAAACATCCGATGCTGGCCGGCGTGAAATTGTGGGCGTTCGGGCATCTGCTTGCCAATGGCGATCTCGGCGGCATCATCCTGTTCGGCTCGTTCCTGGCCTGGGCCGTGTTCGACCGCATCTCGCTGAAGCGGCGCGGTGACGCCGGCGGCCCGCCGATCCCCGTCGGCGGCATCGGCAACGACCTGATCGCGGTTGCGGTCGGCGTCGTCGCTTATCTCGCGCTCGCCTTTGCGTTCCATCCAGTCGTGATCGGTGTGCCCGTGATGGGAGGCTAGACCAATGGACTGGTCGAAGGCTTCGATTCCACCGATGCGGCTTGAGGCGCGTTTCGGCGACCGCATGGTGCCGGCCTTCTGCGAGCGGCCGAAAAGCGTGTGGGCGATGGTCGAGCAGGCGGCCGCGCGCAACGGCGATGGCGAGGCCTTCGTCTGCGGCGACAAGCGGCTCACCTGGCGCGAGGCGATGCGGCAGGCGCAGCAGATTGCCGCGGGCCTTGTCAAGCTTGGCCTTGAGCGTGGCGACCGCGTCGCCATCCTGCTCGGCAACCGCATCGAATTTCCGTTGATCCTGTTTGCGGCCGCACATGCGGGGCTGGTAACCGTGCTGCTCGGCACGCGCCAGCAGAAGCCGGAAATCGCGTATGTGCTGACTGATTGCGGCGCCAAGCTCCTGATCCACGAAGCCTCGCTGGCTGGGCGCGTGCCCGATGCCAAGGATGTGCCCGATCTGAAGCATCGCATCGCGGTCGATGACGACCCGCGACAGTCCGAGTTTTCGCGCCTTGCCGATCATCCGCCGCTGCTTGAAGCCGCCGACATCGGCGAAGAGGATACCGCGATGATCCTCTACACCTCGGGCACGACGGGACGGCCGAAGGGCGCGATGCTCGCCCACTGCAACATCGTACATTCCTCGATGATCTTCACGTCCAGTATGGGGTTGACCGCGGCCGACCGTTCGATTGCCGCCGTTCCGCTCGCCCATGTCACCGGCGCTGTCGCCAACATCACGACCATGGCCGCTTGCGCCGGCGTGCTGATCATCGCGGCCGAGTTCAAGGCCGCGGATTATCTGAAGATGGCGGCCCGCGAGCGCGTCACCTACACTGTGCTGGTGCCGGCCATGTACAATCTTTGCCTGCTGCAGCCCGACTTCGACAGCTACGATCTGTCGTCGTGGCGGATCGGCGGCTTCGGCGGCGCACCGATGCCGATCGCGACCATCGAGCGGCTCGCCGTCAAGCTGCCCGGCCTGAAGCTGATGAATTGCTATGGCGCCACCGAGACCACCTCGCCCTCGACCATCATGCCCGGCGCCTTGGCGGCGCGGCACATCGATAGCGTTGGGCTGCCCTGTCCGGGCGCAACCATCATGGCGGTCGATGCGGAAGGGCGCGAGCTTCCGCGAGGGGAGATCGGCGAACTCTGGATCCACAGCGCGGCGGTGATCAAGGGCTACTGGAATAACCCGAAGGCGACCGCCGAAAGCTTCACCGGCGGCTTCTGGCATTCCGGCGACCTCGGCTCGGTCGATGCCGACAATTTCGTGCGCGTGTTCGACCGCCAGAAGGACATGATCAACCGCGGTGGCCTGAAGATCTATTCGGCGGAGGTGGAGTCGGTGCTGGCCGGCCATACCAGCGTTGTCGAGAGCGCGATCATCGCCAAGCCATGCCCGGTGCTGGGGGAGCGCGTGCATGCGGTGGTCGTGACGCGCGACGGCGTTTCGAGCGAGACCTTGCGCGCGTGGTGCGCCGAGCGGCTTTCGGATTACAAGGTGCCGGAGACGATGCTTCTGACCAGAGAGGCGCTGCCGCGGAACGCCAACGGCAAGGTTTTGAAGCGGCAATTGCGCGAGGCTTTAAGCGCGACGCCTTGAGGCGCTTGGCGCCGGCTTGCACCCTGTATGAGGTGTGGGGGCGGGTTTTTGCGGATCGTGCGCCGCTAAATCCTTGAAGTTTCACGGGAACAGTCCGACGTTAACGCTTTGATCCGGCTAGCTTTGCCTTGCCACCGCCATATCGATAGGGTAACGCCGCCCTGAAGCTGAGGCCGGCAGGGGAGGCCGGCGCCCGGCCGTTTTGCCCTTGCGGGGATGGGGTTTCCTTAAGTGTCTGAATTCTATGATGAAGTAGACGAGGAAGTACGTCGCGAGCAGCTCAAGAAGCTGTGGGACAAGTACTCGATCTACATTGTCGCGCTCGCGCTGTTGATCATCGCAGCGGTCGGCGGTTGGCGCGGCTACCAGTATGTCGAGGAGAAGAAGGCGGCCCAGGCTGGTGCGGCCTTCAACCGTGCGGTCGAGCTGTCCGGGCAGGGCAAGCACGAGGAGGCCGAAAAGGCATTCGCAGAGCTCGTGACCAAGGCGCCCTATGGCTATCGCGTGCTGTCGCGATTCCGAGTTGCCGCCGAAGTCGCCAACCGCGATCCCAAGGCGGCTGCAAAAATGTTTGACGATCTCGCGGCCGATTCCTCCATCGGTGCCGAGCAGCAGGAGCTGGCGCGCATCCGCGCCGCAGGCCTGCTCGTGGACAGCGCGACATACCCGGAGATGAAGCAGCGGCTCGAGCCCGATACGGTGCCGGAAGCGGCATTCCGCCACAGCGCGCGCGAATTGCTGGCGCTGTCGGCGTTCCGTGCCAATGATACCGCCGCGGCGCGGCTGTGGACCGAACAGATTTTGGCCGATTCCGAGACGCCGCCGAGCCTGCGCTCACGTGCTCAGGCGCTGCAGGCGCTGCTGCCGCCGGTTGCCAAAAGTTGAGAACGTGTTGAGCGAGAGCTGAGACGCACTTGAGCAAGGGACCGACCATGCGCCGCCCGCAACGTCTGATCGCAGCCGCGGTCCTGATCGCGTTTGCGGGCGTGCTCGCCGGCTGCTCCAGCGGATTCGGCTCCGACTGGGATCCGAGCGATCTGCTCGACTTCCTCGACACCAAGAAGAAGCTCCCTGGCAAGCGCGAGCCGGTTTTCCCGGACGGCGTGCCCGGCCTGGAGCAGGGCGTGCCGAAGGAGCTATACAAGGACAATGTCGAGCGGGAGCAGCAGCAGGAGCAACAGCAACAGCAGCAGGATGCCGCTGCAGCCGCACAACCGCCAGCTCAGAGCCAGCAGCCGCTGGAGCCTCCACCCGGCAGCAAGGCGGCGCTGAAAAAGCTCAAGCGCAAGCAGCAACAGGCTGCTGTGGCCGCAGGCCAGCCGGCGGCTGAGCCGGACGGCGAGGCCAATCAGGACGCCGCGCCGCCGCCGCCCAAGCCGAAAAAGAAGATCGTCCGTCGACACAGCACCACCGTGCCGCCGCCGGCTCAGCAGGCGGCGCCCCAGCAGCAGCCCGACCAGTCCGCACAGCAGCAGTCGCCGCCGCCTTTCCCCGCACCGCTGCCCGGCGGCACCTTCACGCGCTAGTCTGATAATCCCGATTTCATTGACGGCGTCGGTAAGACAGCGCACGGATGGTTCATGTCTTTCACGATTGCCATTATCGGCCGGCCCAATGTCGGGAAATCGACGCTGTTCAACCGCCTGGTCGGACAGAAGCTCGCGCTCGTCGACGATGAGCCCGGTGTCACCCGCGACCGCCGCGAGGGCGAGGCCAGGCTCGGCGATCTCGCGTTTACGGTGATCGACACCGCAGGCCTCGACGAGGGCGCCAGGGGCTCGCTGACCGCACGGATGCAGGAGCAGACCGAGACCGCGATCAAGCTCGCCGATGCTCTGATGTTCGTTGTCGATGCGCGCGCGGGGCTGACTCCGACCGACCGCGCCTTTGCCGATTTTGCCCGCCGCGCCGACAAGCCGGTGCTGCTGCTTGCCAACAAGAGCGAGGGCAAGCATGGCGATGCCGGCGCGATGGAAGCCTACGCGCTCGGGCTCGGCGATCCCATTCAGATTTCCGCCGAACACGGCGACGGGCTTGGCGAGCTTTATCGGGCTGTGCGCGGATTGATGCCGGCGCTGCGCGAGGACGAGGACGACACGTCCGAGCCGGACGAAGAGGAGTCCGAAACCCGCCCGATCCGCGTCGCGATCGTCGGCCGCCCCAACGCCGGCAAATCGACGCTGATCAATCATCTCATTGGCGAGGAGCGGCTTCTGACCAGCCCGGACGCCGGCACCACGCGCGATTCCATCGCGGTCGAAATCACCTGGAAGGGCCGGGACTTCCGCGTTTTCGACACCGCGGGCCTCCGGCGTCGCTCGCGCATCGAGGAGAAGCTCGAAAAGCTGTCGGTCGCCGACGCGCTCCGCGCAGTGCGCTTTGCCGAAGTCGTGGTGCTCATGATGGACGCGCAGCACAGGTTCGAGGAGCAGGACCTGCGCATCGCCGACCTGATCGAGCGCGAGGGACGCGCGCTCGTCATCGCCGTCAACAAATGGGACCTCGTGGCCGCCAAGGGCGGGCAGATGTCCGCGCTGCGCACAGATGCCGATCACTGGCTGCCGCAGGTAGCGGGCGTGCCTGTCGTCGCGGTATCGGGCCTGATGGGCGAGGGCATCGACCGCCTGATGCAGGCGATCGCCGATGCCTATGCAATCTGGAACCGGCGCGTGGCTACCTCGGCGCTCAACCGTTGGTTCGAGCAGGCGATCCAGGCGAACCCGCCGCCGGCCGTGTCGGGGCGACGGCTCAAGCTGAACTACATTACGCAGACCAAGGCGCGGCCGCCGAGCTTTGTGGTGTTCTGCTCGCGCGCCGATGCGATCCCGCAGTCTTATTTGCGCTATCTCACCAACTCGCTGCGTCAGGCCTTCGACCTGCCGGGCACGCCGGTGCGCATCACGCTGCGCGAGAAGGCCAATCCCTTTGCGCATAAGCGGAAGCGGCCGTCGTGAGCGGAGAAGCGGAGACCCCCGATAAGGGATCGCGGCCGCGCACCGGCGCGGTCGCCTTCATCTTCGTCACCATCCTTTTGGACATGCTCGCGCTTGGCGTGGTGATCCCGATCCTGCCGAAACTGATCGAGAGCTTTGTCGACAACGATACCGCCAATGCCGCGCGCATCTTCGGCCTGTTCGGCACCGTCTGGGCGTTGATGCAGTTCCTGTTCTCGCCCGTGCTCGGGGGACTGTCGGACCGCTTCGGCCGGCGCCCGGTCGTGCTGCTGTCGAATTTCGGGCTTGCCGCCGACTACGTGCTGATGGCGCTCGCGCCGTCGCTGATCTGGCTGTTGATCGGCCGGGTGATCTCGGGCATCACGTCCGCGAGCATCTCCACGGCTTTCGCCTACATCGCCGACTTGACGCCGCCGGAAAAGCGTGCCGCGTATTTCGGCAAGATAGGCGTCGCCTTCGGCGCGGGCTTCATCCTCGGGCCGGCGCTTGGCGGCGTACTCGGCGATGTCTCGCCGCGGCTGCCGTTCTGGGCGGCTGCGGGCTTAAGTCTCGCCAACGGGCTTTATGGCCTGTTCATCCTGCCGGAATCGCTGCCCAAGGAGCGCCGCGCGCCGTTCCACTGGAAGAGCGCCAACCCGATCGGCATGCTGCCGTTCCTGCGCGCGAACCGCATCCTCGCCGGGCTCCAGCTGTCGAATTTCTTCTCGCAGCTCGCCCATGTCGTGCTTCCGTCGACCTTCGTGCTCTATGCGAGCTATCGCTACGGCTGGGACGTCAGGACCGTCGGGCTGACGCTCGCCATCGTCGGCCTCTGCTCGATGGTTGTGCAGGGAGCCGCGGTTGGGCCGATCGTGAAGCGCCTCGGCGAGCGCAAGGCGCTGCAGCTCGGGCTTGTGTTCGGCGCGGCAGGCTTTTTCATCTACGGCGCGGCGCCGACAGGATTGCTGTTCTGCGCCGGCATTCCCGTGATGGCGCTGTGGGGCGTCTCCGGCGCTGCCACGCAAGCCCTGATGACCCAGCAGGTGACTCCCGACCAGCAGGGCCAGTTGCAGGGCGCGACCGCGAGCGTGCAGAGCCTCTCGCAAATGCTCGGGCCGTTTCTGTTCACGCTGATCTTCGCGTTCTTCATCGGCGATCATGCGCCGTTCAAATTGCCGGGCGCGCCGTTTTTGCTCGCCGGCGCGCTGATTACACTGGCGCTGGCGATCGCAGCAAGGACGCTGGCTGGTAAGGCGTCGCCGTAAGTAGGGTGCGTTCGCCGTAGCTCGAAGAGCGTAGGCGCAACCCGCCTCGTTTCGTTGCAACGGAATGGTGAGTTACGCTTTCGCCAATCCACCCTCCGGAACTACGCCGTCACTTCTTCACCAGCGGGCACTCGCTGTCCTTCAGCGGCTTGGCGGCATCTTCCGGCGGGATCGTCGCGATCAGCTTGTAATAGTCCCACGGATATTTCGACTCTTCCGGCTTCTTGACCTCGAACAGATAGGCCGGGATGAGGCGGCGGCCGTCCATGCGCAAGGGCCCCTTGCCGAACAGGGGATCGTCGGTCGGGATTTCCTTCATCTTGGCCACCACCTTGGCGCCGTCATGCGGATTGCCGCCGAGCGCCTCCAGCGCCTTGAGATAGTGGAGAATGCCGGCATAGACGCCGGCCTGGGTCATCGACGGCATCGCGTTCTTGCTCGCCTTTGCGGCGAACCGCTTCGACCAAGCGCGCGTCTGGTCGTTCATGTCCCAGTAGAAGGACTCGGTGAAGGTGAGACCCTGCGCGACCTTCAGCCCCAGCGCATGCACGTCGTTGATGAAGAGCAGGAGCGCGGCGAGCTTCTGTCCGCCGCTGACAATGCCGAATTCAGCCGCCTGCTTGATCGCGTTGTCGGTGTCGCCTCCGGCATTGGCAAGGCCGATGACTTTTGCCTTCGACGATTGCGCCTGCAGCAGGAACGAGGAGAAGTCGGAGGTGTTGAGCGGATGCTTGACGTCGCCAAGCACCTTGCCGCCATTGGCGGTGACGACGGCCGAGGTGTCGCGCTCCAGCGCGTGGCCGAAGGCGTAGTCGGCCGTGAGGAAGAACCAGCTATCGCCGCCGGCTTTCGTCAGCGCCTTGCCGGTGCCGTTGGCGAGCATATAGGTGTCGTAGGTGTAGGAGATCGTGTTCGGCGAGCAGGCCTTGCCGGTCAGGTCGGCGGTGGCCGCACCCGAATTGAGCAAGATCGCGTTCTTCTCCTTGACCAGGTTGCTCACCGCGAGCGCAACGCCGGAATTGGGCGTATCTGCGATGACATCCACCTTGTCGTTGTCGATCCACTGCCGTGCGATGGCGACGCCGACGTCGGGCTTGTTCTGGTGATCGCCGCTCACCACCTCGATCTTCCAGCCTTTTGCCGGCAGGCCGGAATCCTCAACGGCCATCTTGGCCGCCACCACCGAATTGGGGCCGCCGATGTCGGCATAGAGGCTCGACATGTCGTTGAGGACGCCGATCTTGACGACCTTGTCGGCGGCCAGCGCCGAGGTTGCAATTCCAAGTCCGGCAAAGACAAACAGCGCGGCGGAGCGCCATGCGAGCGATTTTTTCATGCTGCATCCTCCTGTGGCGTGATCGGGCAGCTCTCTTGGGCGGAGCCTTTCGCCCGTCGTCTGATCGACGGCCGATCCCTATCTTCCGTTAGCTAGCGGCTGCAACGGTGTTCCGCAATGCGCCTTTATGCCGGTTTGGCTTGGGAACAGGCGCGGCGGCGCTGCAAAGCCTCATTTCAAAAGGTCGTTGAGCAGGCAGGTCTGCTTCGGGTCTGGCCACAGCGCGAGGTCGAACACCGCGCCGTCGCCGCGGCTGTCCTTCTCATAGAACCATTCCTTCTCGGAACTGCCGTCCTTCTTGAACACCTGAATGCGGTTCTGCCTGCGGTCGCAGACATAGACGAGGCCGTCATTTGCGATTGTGATGCAATGGACGGGATTGCCGAACTGCTTTTGCTCGGGGACAGCGGGATCATAAGGAGGCTGCTTGTCGTCGTTTGGAAAATCGCAGATCTCGTGCGCCGAATGCAGCGCGGCACTTGTGGTGCGCTGCCAATCTCCGGGGCCTGCGTTCTGCGGCGTAGATGCTGTCCTATCTTTAAGGTTGATTTGAGAGCAAAAGACGCTTATTCCTAGAAAGCCCCGGAATACAACTGAAGGTTTATTGCTCGAATTATTTTGTTCGCGACCGCGGCGGGAAGATCGCCGCGGAAGCACTCGCGCCGACCGACTAGACATCTATAAGATTGAACAAAGAAGAAAATCCCCGTCAGCCTATTTTCTAATTGCTGCACTTCCCCGAGGAAACTCGAAGACGAGGGAAAGATGTGGAACAATTTTGAGGGTGTTGCGCGCACCCGGGAACAGACGCTCGACCGCATCAACACACTAAAATGGACCAATTGGCACCCGCAGGGGATCACGCTTCATAACACCGCGGCCCCAACGCTGGCGCAGTGGGCTGAGGAGGGGCCGGCGCACGACGCGCGGATCAGAAATCTTCAATCCTACTACGAGAATGAAAAGGGATGGCACGCGGGCCCACACTTCTTCGTTTCGCGCCATTGGATCAACTGGTTCTCGAATCCTCTTCTGCCTGGTGTCCATTCTCGATGCTTCAACGCGACCCACTTCGGTATCGAGATGGTTGGCGATTACGCGACCGAGGAGTTTGATTCCGGCGATGGGGCGCTCGTTCGCGACAACGCGGTGTTTCTTGTCGCGGCCCTCAACCTCAGATTCGGATTCGATCCGGACAATCTGACATTCCACATCGATTGCAAGCGCGACAATCACGCCTGCCCGGGCGATAAAGTCGTCAAGGCCGATGTGATCGCGCGCGTCCGCGCCGAGATGGATTCCCTGGGATCCCGATCGCCGCCCAAGCCGGTGGCGGTCGCATCCAGCCGGATGATCAACATCGTGGCGACCGAGTTCGGCGGCGAGGGAGACGAGCAGAGGGTCGCATATTCGGATGTGCAAAGCGGCTGGGCCAATCGCGCCGGTGTGGCGCTGCCCACCCGTTTCTCCGGTCAGCGCCCGAAAGTGCGCGTGTTCAAGGGCAGCAAGTCCTGCTTGTGCGATATCATCGACGTGGGTCCCTGGTACCCGAGCGCGCGAGGCCCGGAAGACCGGTACTGGGAAACCGGATCGCGCCCGCGCGCGGAGTTGGACGACCGCACAAACAGGGCGGGGATCGATCTCACTCCGGCTGCCGCGAATGCCATCAGCTTGAATGGCAAGGGAATCGTCGATTGGGAATTTGCGGACGCGGTGGCACACGGCAAAGACACGGTGACACCCCAACCGGAGTCAGGACCGATGGCGACGGAATTTGAGGCTACAATTGCGCGGATCAATGCACGGCTGGATGCATTTGAAACAAGACTGGCTGCTTCTCCACCGGTTTCTCCTGCACAGTCGGGTCTTTCCGACCTTCTGCAACAGGTCATGAAAATCATTCAGGCTCTCAAGGAGACCCCGGCAAACCCGTCGGCCGCGGCCGCCGATGCGCCTGAAGAGCAACTGAGAAGGATCATCGAACTGCTGAAGAGCGGTTTAGGATCTGTCGATCCCAAACGCATCGCCGATGCCGCCAAAACGTTGGGTCCCGTGAATGGCGCACTCGGACAATGGCTCGGGACGCTCCTCGATGGCAAGAAGAGTGCCATCGGGATAATCGGCGCTGCAGCCACTGCGATTCTTCAGGCCGTCGGCCCGGGTATGCCCCTCACAAGTATTGCAGGGGCATTGGGGGCTGGCGCCGTTCCAGGTCTCGGCCAAGTCGCCCTACCACTATTCCTTGCGATGACCGCCTGGGGCATCCTCGGGAAGATGGAGAAATGGGCGGGCAACTCTCCCGCGCCGGGAGGCGCGCAATTGGGAAAGTCCGGCGCAAGCTAGTGATGGAGGTGACGCCCGGGCCGGCGAGCGCCGACGACCGGAACGCACTGCCGTCCGGCGTCGCCGGCGAGCCTGCAGGTGACGTTGAGAGCTGGAGGCGAGCGATGACCGGAGCGGCCGCGAACGCTGGGCCGAATCCCACACAGGAAAATATTTACGGGCACGAGGTGCGGTTCGGCGTGGTCATGTACGGTGGCGTCTCTCTCGCCATCTATATCAATGGCGTGACCAACGAACTGTACGAGATGGCCTGTGCGACGCCGAAGGCCTGCGAAGACCGAAACGCCGGCAGCACGCGCGAAGTGTACTGGAAGGCGTCGTGGCTCCTGCACGACCCGGATTTGCGTAACCGCTATCTTGCCTATTTGGGCAACGCGCAACTGCCCGACCCGTTGGCCGATGCGTCCAGCCTGCACGCCGATCAGCGCACGCGGTTCGTGGTCGATACGATCGCGGGCACGTCGGCCGGCGGCATTAACGGTCTGTTTCTCGCAAAGGCGCTGGCCAACGGGCAGAAATTCGCGCCATTGAAGAAGCTGTGGATTCAGGAAGGTGACATCGACAGCTTGCTCAACGATGAAGCCTCCTACAACGGCCTGGAATTCGCCAAGACCGATTCTCCGCCGCAGTCGTTGCTGAACAGCGATCGCATGTACCTAAAGCTCGTCGATGCGCTGGGAAACATGGCGACTGCAATCAAGCCGATAGGCGAAAGTGAGTCTCCGTTGGTCGACGAAATTGACCTGTTCATCACGACGACGGATATTCGAGGGGCGGTGGTGCCGCTCCGATTGTTCGACAAGGTCGTCTACGAGAAGCGATACAAGCAGGTCTATCACCTCCAGTATGCGGCAGCGGCCGGTCAGGCCGCGCGCAATGACCTCGCCGACGACAAGGTACCATTTCTCGCCTTCGCGGCGCGCTGCACCTCGTCGTTCCCGTTCGCCTTCGAGCCGATGAGTGTGCTCGATGCCCAGCGCCTGTGTAACGCGCGTCCGACCGGGAAAGCCGTCGACTTTGGCGTCTGGAAGCCTTTCTTCACAGGCCTCTCGAGCAACGATATGGCGACGGAGCGCTGGCGCAACCGCGCATTTGGCGACGGCGGCTATCTCGACAACAAGCCATTCAGCTATGTCGTCGAGGCCCTGTCGTGGCGCCTCGGCGAACTCCCGATGGAGCGTAAGCTGATCTACGTCGAACCCGCGCCGTCTCATCCCGAAAGAGAGCGCCAGGTTTATGACGCCAAGCCCGACGCGATCGAAAATGCCTTCGCTGCGCTGATCTCCATTCCGCAAGACGAGACGATCCGCCAGGACCTCGAGGCTGTATTGGCCCGCAACCGGCGCATTGAACGGGTTGAACGGATTGTGCGCGAGGTCGAGGCCGATATCGAGATGCGCGACGGGGATCCGTTCGCGCGCATCGTCATCGACGAGGGCAAGGTGCCGACGTGGCGATCGCGCGACATGGGTGACATGATCGCCTACTATGGTGTGGCATTCCTGCCGTATCGGCGCCTGCGCATGATGACCGTCACCGACGATATTGCAGATCGACTGGCGGTCTGGTGGGGCATCGACCGCCGCTCGGATCGGCTGTACGCGTTGAGGGCCATTGTTCGCGCGTGGCGCGAAGACAAGTACTATGAGAATGTCGGTCAGAAGATCGACAGCCAGGCCGAATCGGTCAACGCCTTCCTCGATGACTACGACGTGAAGTACCGGCTGAGGCGCGCCGGCTTTGTGCTGCGCAAGGTGCATGAGCTGCTCAACCTCATGAGGAAGCTCAGGCTGCTCGGCGACGGGCGCGAGCCGTCCGACATCGAGACGCGCCTCTTGGCACGATGGCAGCGCCAAGGGCCGCCGCTACCGTCGATGGATTCGGAGGCTCTGCTGGATGCGCTGGGCATCCTCGCGCGCGGGTTTGGCGAGGCGATGGGCGAACTCCGAGCGGTAACGTGGCTGGCGGCCCCCACAGCCAACGCGGAGGCCCGAAAGACGCACCTTGACACGCTTGATCGGGTGCTTCGCCTCGTTCTCGGCGAGGTGCTCGATCCCCCGCTCATGGAATTGGAGACGCTTGACGGCGCGAAAGTGCAGCTTCCGACCGAGGAGCTGCCGCCGCCAAGCTCGCTGCGTACCCTTCAGGAAAATGTCTTCGAGCGAACAGGTGCTCTGTTCAAATACGCGAAGCTTGGTGCCACCACGCAGATCCAGCGGTTGCTTGAAGCCGACGTTGAGGAATTGCGGGCCAGTTATGCCAAGGTGATACGCTCATCGCCCGAGCGCAGGGCACCGCTCATCCGCGATCTGCTCGGAAACCCCACGCTGGTTACCACAGGGCCGGCTGTCGGCGGAGCCGGGTCCAAGGTCGTCATCCAAATCGGGGATGTTACCTTACCCGGGTGCACGGCGCTCAACACGCCGGAAGGCAATCGCTTGCGCGCGTTTATTGCCGAATATTATGTGCGGTTCGACGAATATGACCAAATGAGCTTCCCGCTCTATTACGACACGGGGACCGGAGAGCCGGCGACCGTAGAGATGCTCCGCGTCAGTCCGGAGGATGCCCGCAGCCTCATTGACGAACTTGGCGACAAGGGCGACACCGGCCGTCAGCGGCGGAAGCTCGCCGGGACGGCCTTGTTTCACTTCGGCGCCTTCCTCGATGCCCGGTGGCGGCACAACGATATCATGTGGGGCCGGCTGGACGGTTGCGAGCGGCTGCTGGCTGCTCTGTTTCCTGAGACGGCCGACAGAGAGATACGGGAGGCGCTGCTGCAGGAGGCGCAACGTACGATCGCGCGCGAGGAGATGCAGCCCGAGGGATACAGCCAGCTGATCGATCACTTCGCGCAAGTACTGGCGGCTCAGCAAGAAGCGACGCTTGACAAGGCCTTTGAAGGTCTGTGGGCCCATCTCGGGCCGTCTGAAAGCGGACAGCGACGGATACAGATGGCTCAGATCCTGAAGTCGCTTCTGGGCGATGCCGGGATGGTCGAATATGTGCGGCAATACTACGAGATCAAGCGCGACCTTGATACCAGGACGACGCTGAGAACCGGTGCGCGCGCACTGACCATCACCGGCAAAATCCTCGAGGAAGCAGAGAAGCGCCGTCGGGGGCCATCGTCCAAGATGGTATGGCTTACGCGTGCCGGCCGTGGGCTACAGGCGTTGCTCGCAATCTCCACGCCAGGCAGCTTGCGCCAGGCAATATTTCACCACTGGCTCGCATTGCTGTACGTGTTCGAGTTGCTGATCGTCGCCGGCTCGGTACTGCTTTCGGCGCCGGGGGCGCGTACCTTTGGCTTGACCGCTCTTGGTCTCACTGCGGCGCTCCATGTATCAAGCTTACTTGCTGGGGACATCATGGATCGCAAACGCGGATGGGTCATACTGACGGCCGCTTTGCTCGCATTCGCAGTACTCGTGCTGGCGGCACTTGGCACAATATCCCTGTACAACGGCGGCCTTCAAGGAATCTTCTGCGCAGCCGGCGATCTCGAAACTCGCGGCTGGATTCTTCGGACGTTCTGCAACTGAGCCGAACGAGCGGCTCGCAAATTAGCGGGCGCGGGCTTCGCGCATGTCACTCCGGCGCGCGAAAGCTCAGCAGCTTGTGCGTCCGGTAATCGTAGAGCTTGCCGGTTTCCGTCCAGTCCGGCGCGCACATCGGCACGATGAACTCGGCGACCTGCTCGGGCGTGTCGAGCGTCATCGGGTCTTCGCCGGGAAAGACGCTGGCGCGCATGCGGGTGCGGATCGGGCCGGGACTGAACAGATTGACGCGGATCGGCGTCGTCGCGGTCTCCGCGGCCCAGACCCGCACCAGCGTATCCAGCGCGGCTTTCGATGCCGCATAGGGGCCGAGATAGCCCGGTGCCCTGCTGCTCTCGCTCGAGGTCACGAACACCGCACGGCCGGCATCCGATTTTCGGAGCAACGGCTCCATGCAGCGGATGAGCTGGAAATTGGCGGTCGTGTTCACGGCCAGCACATCCTGCCAGGGCTTGAGATCCACGTGGCCGAGCGGCGAGGACGGGCCGGCGACGCCGGCGTTGCCGACGAGAATGTCGAGCTTGCCGTGGCGCTCATAGAGCGCCGCGCCGAGCCGCGCGATGCCGTCGAAATCGGTGAGGCTGAGCGGCACCAGCGTCGCCGAGCCGCCGTCCTTTCGGATCTCGTCGTCAAGCTCTTCCAGTCCGCCTTGCGTACGCGCGACCGCCACGATGTGTGCGCCGGCTCTGGCGAGCGCGCGCGCGGTCGCATAACCGATGCCGCGCGAGGCGCCGGTGACGAGAGCAATGCGGCTGGCGAGGGAATGAGACATGAGGAAGTCCGGATCAAAACACGCAGGTCATACGCGGGCTTGACCCGCGTATCCATCGAAGAGAGCTTTTGAGTCGGATGGATTGCCGGGTCAAGCCCGGCAATGACGAAAATGGGCCACTCGCGTAGTCTGGATGACGCTACGCATCAACTCGCCTCCGCCAGCAGCGAGAGCTGCCGCGGCTGGTGCTCGATCTGGTTCTGATCGGTGAGGTTGGTCGGATAGTCGCCGGTGAAGCAATGGTCGGCGAACTTCGGATTCATGGGATCGCGGCCAGGATACCCCATGGCGCGGTACATGCCGTCGATCGACAGGAAGGCGAGCGAATCGGCGCCGATGATCTCGCGCATCTCCTCGAGCGAATGCGTGGCAGCGAGCAGTCCGCCGCGGTCGGGCAGGTCGATGCCGTAATAATCGGGATAGCGGATCGGCGGCGAGGCGAGGCGGAAATGCACCTCGCGGGCGCCGGCATCGCGCATCATGCGCACGATCTTCTTCGACGTGGTGCCGCGCACCAGCGAGTCGTCGATCAGGATGATGCGCTTGCCCGCGATCGCCGCGCGATTGGCGTTGTGCTTCATCTTGACGCCGGATTCGCGGATCGCCTGCGTCGGCTGAATGAAGGTGCGGCCGACATAGTGATTGCGGATGATGCCGAGCTCGAACGGCACGCCGGAATACTGCGCGTAGCCGACCGCGGCCGGCACGCCGGAATCCGGCACCGGCACCACCACGTCGACGTCGACATGGCTCTCTTTCGCAAGCTGCGCGCCGAAGGCTTTGCGCACCTCATAGACCGAGCGGCCGTGCACAATGGAATCCGGCCGCGAGAAATAGATGTATTCGAACACGCAAGGCCGCGGCGGCTTCGGCGGAAATGGCTTATGGCTCTGCGCGCCATTGTCGTCGAACACGATGATCTCGCCGGGCTCGACGTCGCGGACGAACTTGGCGCCGATGATGTCGAGCGCGCAGGTCTCCGACGTGAGGATCGGGCAGCCGTCGAGCTCGCCCAGCACCAGCGGACGGATGCCGAGCGGATCGCGCGCGCCGATCAGCTTCTTGTTGGTCATCGACACCAGCGCATAGGCGCCCTCGATCGTGCGCAGCGCCTCGATGAAGCGTTCGATGAAGCGGTTGCGCCTGGACTGCGCCACCAGATGCAGGATCACCTCGGTGTCAGTGGTGGACTGCATCATGGCGCCGTTGCGCACGAGCTCGCGGCGCAGGCTGAGGCCGTTGATGAGGTTGCCGTTATGGCCGACGGCAAAGCCACCGGCATTGAGCTCGGCGAACAGGGGCTGGACGTTGCGCAGGATGGTGGCGCCGGTGGTGGAATAGCGGACGTGGCCGATCGCGACGTTGCCGGGCAGACGTTCGATCACCTCGCGGCGGGAGAACGTGTCGCCGACGAGGCCAAGGCGCCGCTCGCTGTGGAAACGGCTGCCGTCATAGGAGACGATGCCGGCGGCTTCCTGGCCGCGGTGCTGGAGGGCGTGCAGTCCGAGCGCCGTGATGGCGGCGGCATCGGGGTGACCGAAAATGCCGAACACGCCGCACTCTTCGCGCAGCGTGTCCCCTTCGAGGTCGTCCTGGGTTTCGATCGCGGCCTGTTCGAGAGGGAGGTGGCCGAGGTTCAGATCGAGTTGGGCGTCATCGGAAGCGGTGTGCATCTCGTCCATTGCGCCTCTCTCTTTTGGCCTCGCTTACTTGGCCGCAGGCTTCTCGATCAGCTTCTTGAGCTGGTCGCGGGCAGGTTTGCTGTAGCCCTCACCGCCGCCCGGCGGGGGCTGCTCGGTATCAGTCTGGTCATCTTCCGGTTTATTCTTCTTGAATCTCTTTAAAATGGTGTTCTCGGGGTCGTCCGGCAAGAGGCTTTTGAGCCATTCCCCAGTCGATTCAAGGACTACGCGGGACTTCGCGCCATTCACCCAGTCCGGCCTCTGCTTGTCCGGAACCAGCCAAACGAAGAAAAGGTAGGCCACGACCACGATCAGAAGACCCCGCGCGAGCCCGAACAGGAAGCCCAGGGTGCGGTCGAGCGCGCCGATCCGCGAATCGAGAATCATGTCGGAGATCCGGACCGTGATCACGGACACGATGATCAGCGTGCCGACGAACACGCCGGCAACCACCACGACTTCCGCGACCGTGTCGTTGCTGAAATAGGTCTTTGCGGTCGGCAGCAGCTTGTTGAAGGAATAAAGCGTCACCAGCGCCGCGGCGCCCCAGGCCGCGATCGACAGGATTTCGCGCATGAAGCCGCGCACCATCGCAAGCAGGCCCGAAATCAGCATGACACCGAGCAGGATGAGATCGAGAATCGTTATCGGCATCGGCTGGTCTGGTCCGCTGACAATTCCAAGGTTCCGAATCGGCGCGTCGGTGCCGTCTTACCTGAGGGGCTGAGAGGCCGTCCGGCAAGGCCGGAAATGGTGCTATCCATCACGCTACTTCGCGCGGGTTGTATAGCGGCGTCAGCCGCTAACGTCACGTCCGCCTAGCTATCCTTTCGGCGGAATCTGGCCGGTGTGGCATTTTTCTCGTCGGGCGCCGTTTCTCGGTTCATTTTTGGGCTGCCGCGCGCGGCTATCTCGGCGACCAGCGTGGTCAGGCCACCGACCGTATGCAGGGACAGCCCGGCGTCGCCGCCAACTTCGCCCCGCGCCGATTCGGGCAGCACGGCACGGCCGAAACCGAGCTTGGCGGCTTCCTTCAGCCGCGCTGCGGTCTGGGCTACCGGGCGGACCACGCCGGACAGCGAAATCTCGCCGAAATACACCGCATCCGTCGGCAGTGGAGCATTGACCAGCGAAGAGACCAGCGCCGCGGCCGCTGCGAGGTCGGCCGCCGGTTCCTGGATGCGCAACCCACCTGCAACATTGAGGTAGACGTCATGGCCGGAGAGTTTCACCCCGCAATGGGCTTCCAGCACCGCCAGCACCATCGATAGCCGGCTCGGGTCCCAGCCGACCACGGCCCGACGCGGGGTACCGAGCGAGGTCGGCGCCACCAGCGCCTGCAGCTCGACCAGCACCGGCCGGGTGCCCTCGATGCCCGCGAATACCGCCGTGCCGGGCGTTCCGAGATCGCGCTCGGACAGGAACAATTCAGAGGGGTTGGTGACCTCGCGCAGGCCGAGCCCCGTCATCTCGAACACGCCGATCTCGTCGGTCGGCCCGAACCGATTCTTCACCGCGCGCAGGATGCGAAATTGCTGCGAGCCTTCGCCTTCGAAGGAGAGCACCGCATCGACCATGTGCTCGACCACGCGGGGGCCGGCGATCTGGCCGTCCTTGGTGACATGGCCGACCAGGATGATGGCGGCGCCGGTCTTTTTCGCAAACCGGATCAGCGCCTGCGCCGAGGCGCGGACCTGGGTCACCGTGCCCGGCGCGGATTCGACCGTGTCGGTCCACATGGTCTGGATCGAGTCGATGACGAGCAGGCGCGGCACGGCGCCTTCGGAAAGGGTTGCGACGATATCCTCAACCGACGTCTCGGCGGCGAGCTGCACCGGCGCGTCCGCAAGCCCCAGCCGCTCGGCGCGCAGCCGCACCTGCGCGATGGCCTCTTCGCCCGAGATGTAGACCGCGCGGTGACCGGCGCGCGCCAGCATGCTGGTCGCCTGGGTGAGAAGCGTCGATTTGCCGATGCCGGGATCGCCGCCGACGAGCAGCACCGAGCCGCGCACAAAGCCGCCGCCGGTGACGCGGTCGAGCTCCGCCATGCCGGAGGAAAGGCGCGGCGCGTCCTGGCTTTTGCCGGCGAGGCTTTCGAGCGCAAAGGTGCGCCCCTTGCGCCTTGAGCGGATCGAAACCGGTACGCTGCCGGCGGTGTCCTCTTCGGCCAGCGTATTCCACTCGCCGCAAGACTCGCACTTGCCCTGCCAGCGGTTATACGCCGCGCCGCAGTTCTGGCAGACAAAGGAGAGAGTGGATTTGGCCATTGGCGGCTGCGTAGCAGGTTGACGTGCTTACGTCTTCAGAAATTGCAAATGCCCAAACGACAATGCCCGGGATCGCGATCCCGGGCATCATTGATTCTGCTTCGCCGCTTACTTCACCGTGACGAACGGCACCGAGGAGCCCGGCACCATCGTCGTCGGCAGCACGCCGTTCCAGCGCTCGGCCTGTGTCAGGGCAATGATGCTTGGGTTCGAGCCCAGCGCCTCGGCACGTGCCTTGATGGCAGCGGCTTCAGCCTCGCCCGTAACCTTGATATTGGCGGCGCGTGCCTCGCCGTTCAGCCGCGTGGCATCGGCGTTGGCCTGCGCTTCGGCGCGGATGGCGTTGGCTTTTGCGGTGGCCTGCGTCACGGTGATTTGCGCCTGCACCTTCTCGCGCTCAGCGTTCTGCTGCAGCTTCTGCACCTCGACTTCGGCCAGCATGCGTTGCTCGATCGAGTGCAGATAGTCCTGGCTGAACTCGATGTTCTCGAGCTGCACGGAGTCGATGATCAGCATCGGATCATATTTCAGCGTATCCGTGATCGCGGTCTTGATCTCGTTGTTGAGGTTGCCGCGTTCCTGAATGGCCTTCTCGGCGGTGTAGTGGCCGAACACGATCTTGACCTGCTGGTTCACGACCGGGCTCACAACCTGATGGACCGCGGGGTCGAGCGATCCGAACCGCGCATAGAGGTCGGCGACCTTCTCGGGCGAGGCGCGGAGCGTGACGCTGATCTTCAGATCGGCCGGCTGCTGGTCGTAGGAATACGAGTTCATCTTGTCCCAGGTGTAGGTCACGGTCTTGACGCTGATCTTCCGGACGCTGTCGATCACCGGAATCTTGAAGCCGAGCCCGGGCTGCGCGGTGCCGATCACCGCACCGTTGCGCAACAGCACGCCGCGCTCGGTCTGGTCGACGGTGTACCAGCTTCCCAACACGAGGAGACAGATGACGATGAGGGCGACGACGCCCGCGATGTGGCCCCGATTCATAAATTTCCTCCTGAAAATGAAACGAATGCGGCTCGATGCCGACATTCCGCGTGTCACGTTACAAATTTGCTGTGACGCGCGTCATTTCGTCGCCGGTTCGGTGTAACTGGTTCAGGCCGGGCTAACGAGGGGCTCGGGATTTTAGGCAGTTGCAAGGAGCATTTGGCGACGAAAGCGCCAAACGTCAGCGACGATGCCCCGCGCCTTTTGGTTAACCCGAGGTTGCCTTCTGCTGCCATCATGTTGGCAGCATGAGGGTGCTACGACCTCTTGCACGTTATCAGATGCGGAGCGGATCGTGACCATCAAGGGAAGCTGCCATTGCGGCAAGACGCAATTCGAAGTCACCGAAGCACCTGCGGGCGTGACCCGTTGCACCTGTTCGATCTGCGCCAAGCGCGGCGCGCTGTGGGCGTATTATACACCCGCGCAATTCCGCCTGATCTCGCCGGCCGAAAACGTCGCGACCTATCGCTGGCAGAGCAAGACCGTCAGACACAATTTCTGTGCCGAGTGTGGCTGCGGCACCTACTCGGAATCGCCGGATTGGTCGACGGGCAAGCCGGACTTCGACAATCCCAGGATCGGCATCAACGCGCGGCTGTTCGATGATTTCGATCTCGATGCGGTCCCCGTGACCGTGATCGACGGCAAGAATCTCTGGTAATCACTTCAACTCGATCCACGCCGGCGCGTGGTCGCTGGCGCCGTCCTCGCCACGCACGGCGCGGTCGACGCCGGCTCTGAGAAGCCGCGGCGCGAGTGCGGGGCTGAGCAGGAGATGGTCGAGCCGCAATCCCGCATCGCGCGACCAGCGGTTGCGCTTGTAGTCCCAGAAGGTGAACATCGGCTGTGACGGATGCAGGGCGCGAATCGCGTCCGTCCAGCCTTGGCTAACGAGCGCGGCAAAGGCCGCGCGGCTCTTCGGCTGGATCAGCGCGTTGTTGTCCCAGGATTTGGTCGGATAGATATCGATCGGCGTCGGCGCGACGTTGTAATCGCCGGCCAGCACGACCGGCAGATCCTGCTTCAAAAACTTCGCGGCATGCCTGCGCAGCCGCGCGAACCAGTCGAGCTTGTAGTCGAATTTCGGACCCGGCTGCGGATTGCCGTTCGGCAAATAGAGGCAGGCGACGATGATGCCGCTGATGGCGGCCTCGATGTAGCGTGCTTCGTGATCCGCAGCATCGCCGGGAAGGACGGTGCGGATCAACACCGGCTCGGCCTTGCGCGAGAGGATGGCGACGCCGTTCCAGGTTTTCTGTCCGTGCCAGACCGCGTGATAGCCGGCCTTCGCGATTGCGGCATGCGGAAATTCGTCGTCGGCCGCCTTCAATTCCTGCAGGCAGGCAATGTCGGGCTTTGCCGTACGCAGCCAACGGAGCAGATTGGGAAGCCGCCGGTTGATGTTGTTGATGTTGAAGGTCGCGATCTTCATCCGGCTGCAGACAAGCGCCCGCCGCTAGATCGAGTCAGGAGCGGAGCCTTCGGGAGGTTTGCCGTTGGCCACAGGTTTGTTCCCGATCTCGGCGGAGGGTAACACCACGGGCAGAATGTTGCCGCCGCCCTTGTAAAGGCGCGCATAGCGGCGGCCGAGATTGGTCAGCACCTCATAGCCGATGGTGCCGAAATGGTGGGCCAGCTCGTCCACGGTGATGCCTTCGCCGATCAGTGTGACCATGTGGCCGCGCCGCACAGCGTTCGGCGGCAGGTCGGTGATGTCGACGGCCATCAAATCCATCGAGATGCGGCCTGCCACCGGGCAGCGCTTTCCGGCAACAACGACTTCGGCGCCGCGGGTGCCGTCATTGGCGCTGGCGGCGCGGAAATAGCCGTCGGCATAACCAGCCGCGACGATCGCAAGCTTGGTCTGTCGCCGCGCGGTCCAGGTGCCGCCGTAACCCACAGTCTCGCCGCGCTCGACATTGCGGATTTGCACGATGCGCGCCTTCAGTTCCACGACCGGCTGCATTGGATTGTCGGCTTCCGGCGTCGGATTGACGCCGTAAAGCGCCGCCCCCGGCCGCACCATGTCGAACTGGAATTGCGGGCCGAGGTAGATTCCGGACGAATTCGACAGCGACGCCGGCACATTGGTGAACAGGCTCGCGATCTGGCGGAAGGCCGTGAGCTGCCTTGCATTGGTCGGCGTGTTGACGAGCTCGGCCGCGACAAGATGGCTCATGACCAGCGTGATGCCGTGATCGCCGGCATTGATACGGGGAATGATGCCCTGCGCTTCCGCAATCGTGAGCCCGAGGCGGTTCATGCCGGTGTCGATGTGGATCGCGGCGCCGCCGTTCCACCCCGAGCGTCGGCAGAACACGTCCCATTCGGCGAGTTCATTGAGATCGCCGATCACCGGCTTGCAGTCGATCTTGGCGTAGACCTCGCCGGTGTTCTGGAAAAAGCCGTCGAGCGCGTAGATGGTGGCTGATGGCAGCGCCGCGCGCAGGGTGCGCGCTTCATCCAGCGTTGCCACAAAGAAGGTCTTGCAGCCGGCCGCGGCGAGCGCTTTCGCGACCGGCTCGATCCCGCAGCCATAGGCGTCCGCCTTGACGACGCCGGCGCATTCGGCCGGCACCGCCGTCTTCTCGAGCTTTCGCCAGTTCGCGACGATGGCGTCGAGGTCGATGGTCAGCACGCCGTTGTATGTGGCGAGCGCCGCTGCCTGATTGGCCTCGGGCGAAAGCAAGGTCCCCGCCAGCGTCGGATTGGGATCCGAAATGATGTTCATGGCGCGCAAGCTTAAGGGGCGCGCCCCGTTCCTTCAACCATCGGAACCATCAATAAGTCCGATCGGGAACCTGTCCATCCGGGGCGAGATCGCCGAATCGCGTCACCGCGGCGTCGAAATGCAGTTCCACAGTGCCGGTCGGACCATGGCGCTGCTTGCCGATGATGACCTCGGCCTTGCCGTGCACGAGTGACATGTCGAGCTGCCATTTCTCATATTCCGGCGTGCCGGCGCGTGGTTCCTTGTTGGCGAGGTAATATTCCTCGCGGAACACGAACAGCACGACGTCCGCGTCCTGCTCGATCGAACCGGATTCACGCAAGTCCGAGAGCTGGGGCCGCTTGTCGTCGCGAGATTCGACCTGACGCGACAACTGCGACAGCGCGATCACGGGGACGTTGAGCTCCTTGGCCAGCGCCTTCAGGCTGGTGGTGATCTCGGTGATTTCCTGGACGCGGTTGTCGGTTCCGCGCTTGCCCGAGCCCTGCAGAAGCTGGATGTAGTCCACGACGATGAGATCGAGGCCCTTTTGCCGCTTCAGCCGTCGGGCGCGTGCCATGAGCTGTGCAATCGAGAGGCCGCCGGTTTCGTCGACATAGAACGGCAGCGATTGCAGCTCGATCGAGTAGTCGCGGATCTTCTCGAAATCGGTCTCCGAAATGCCGCCGCGGCGGATCGAGCTCGACGGGATGCCCGTGCGCTCGGCGATGATACGGGTGGCAAGCTGCTCGGCCGACATTTCGCAGGAGAAGAAGCCGACGATGCCGCCGTTGACGGTCTTCATGGTGCCGTCGGCCTGCAGCTCGGCCTGATGCGCCCTTGCGATGTTGTAGGCGATATTCGTTGAGAGCGCGGTCTTGCCCATGCCGGGACGGCCGGCCACAATAATCAGGTCGGAGGGCTGCAAGCCTCCCATCTTGATGTCGAGGTCGCGCAGGCCCGTGGCGATGCCCGACAGTTTTCCGTCGCGCTGGAAGGCCTTGGCGGCCATGTCGACGGCAACGGTCAGTGCCTGCGAGAACTTCTGGAAGCCTCCGTCATAGCGGCCGGTTTCGGCGAGCTCATACAGCCTGCGCTCGGCGTCCTCGATCTGCGCCCGAGGCGCAAAATCGACCGGCGCGTCATAGGCCACATTGACCATGTCCTCGCCGATTCCGATCAGGTCGCGGCGCAGCGAGAGGTCGTAGATGGTACGCCCGTAGTCCTGGGCATTGATGATGGTGGTGGCTTCTGCCGCAAGCCGCGCCAGATACTGGCCGACCGTCATGCCGCCAATGTCGGTATCGGCGGGCAGGAAGGTCTTCAAGGTGACCGGGGTCGCGATCTTGCCCATCCGGATCAGGCTCGCGGACGTCTCATAGATCGTCTGATGGATCGGCTCGTAGAAATGCTTGGGCTCGAGGAAGTCCGACACCCGGTAGAAGGCGTCATTGTTCACCAGGATCGCGCCCAGAAGGCTCTGTTCCGCCTCGATATTGTGCGGCGCACTCCGATAGGCGGGCTGAGGCGCGTCGGGAGCGAGCTTGAGGACGTTCGAGTCTGGGATAGCCATGTCGGATTGTTCTTGTGGTTCTGGTCTTAAGCCGTGTGGGGGCGGCGATAAAGCGCCTCTCCGAGGCGCCGCGATAGCGTCCATGCGCCTTATGCCCGATTCACACAAACACGTTGTGTGAATCCTGACCCGGAAGCTGTCAGCGCTTGACGACTTTCGCCTCGACCCAGGCGACCAGCCGGCCGGTTCACGGAAGGTTTAGGCAAATTTTTTGGAGAGGAGCCTGAACCGGGTTCGGTCTCGCGCTTACCTACCAGAGCGGCCCGGTTCCTTGTCGGTTGCGAGAGCTGCCGGTTTCTCAGGTCAGGAGGAGGTAGGCGAACGCAACGAGGGCGGCACCGACGCCGGTGGCAATCAGGGCGTAATCGATGGTCAGGTCGCCCTGATCGTCGAATGAGGGTGGTTGGTTCTTTCCAGCCATAGCGGACGTGTAGGCGCAGGGAACCAATACCACTGTGAAGCAGTTCACATCGTAAGGACTTTATTTTCGGCAGTCTCGCTGCCGGAAGTGCACAGGCAAGGGCAATGGGTCAGCGGCTCGAATCATGGCAAAGCGGAGGCGGTGATCGGCTGTGGCTGTCGCTACTGATCGATGCCATGGAAGAGGCGGCGCGCCCCGAGGTCCGTTCGCGGCCCGTCGAGAGCGCGATTCTTTTGGCCCTTCGCGCGCAACTGGCGCAGCCGGCGACGCGTGTTCCTCGCGTCCCCTCGGTCCTTCGCCATTAATCAGCAGCAATAATCACCCGCCCGCGATCCTCAGCCGTGGCTTGCGGCCCTTCTCCATCGCGCGCAGCTTGGCTTCCGCCTGGAAAATGTAATCCCGCGTCATCGGCACAACGCCCTGCCGCTTGGTGAGCTGGATCTGCAGATTCATGAGGTTTTGCTTGCGGAACGCCATCTCGGACGCCGCGAGATAAAATTCCCACATCCGTGCAAAGCGCTCGTCATAGAGCCGCACGGCTTCCTCGCGTCGCGCCAGGAAACGCTCGCGCCAGGCCTTCAGCGTCTCCGCATAATGCAGCCGCAGAATTTCGATGTCGCAGACGAGCAGGCCCGAGCGCTCGATCGCGTGCAGCACCTCCGACAGGGCAGGGATGTACCCGCCGGGGAAAATGTATTTGGCGATCCAGGGATTGGTCGCGTCAGGTCCCTCCGAACGGCCGATCGAATGCAGCACCATGACGCCGTCATCGGTCAACAGCTCGGCGCAGCGTTTGAAGAACGCATCGTAAAAATCGACGCCGACGTGCTCGAACATGCCCACCGACACGATGCGGTCGAAGGAGCCGTCGACGTCGCGGTAGTCCTGCAGCAGGAATCTGGCCGCCAGGTTTTTGTCGGCGGCACGCGCGTTCGACACCTGCAACTGCTCGCTCGAGAGCGTGACGCCGGTGACGTCGGCGCCCGTGGTTTCCGCAAGATAGAGGCCAAGCCCGCCCCAGCCCGATCCGATGTCGAGCACGTGCTGGCCAGTGCCGACCAGGAGTTTTGCGGCGAGGTGGCGCTTCTTGGCGAGCTGGGCGTCCTCGAGACTGGTGTCGGGCGTCTCGAAATAGGCGCAGCTATATTGCAGGTCGGAATCCAGGAACAGCGAATAGAGCTTGCCGTCGAGATCATAGTGATGTGCGACGTTGTGGCGCGCGCGCCCGCGCCAATTGAGCTGGCGTACATGCCGGATGAGATAGCGCGCCCACCACTGCGGCCGCGCGAAGCGAGGCAACGTTTCGGGCTGGCCCATCAGGATCGCGAGCGCGTCGGCGATGGTGCCTTGCTCGACGACGAAGGTGCCATTCGTGAAGGCTTCCCCAAGCGCGAGCTCGGGGTTCAGCAGGATCCTGATCTCGGTTGCGGTGGTGAGGAAGCGGACCGCGACCGGCGTACCGGAGCCGTCTCCACAAGAAAACCTGGCGCCACTGGCGGTCGTGAACGAGATCGAACCGTGGCGGATAAAACCACTTAGAAAACGACGCAACAATCGGTCCATCGAACCCACCGCAACAAGCTATCGCGGAAGACGTGGCTTTTCGGCCCCAAGCTCCGACGCACGCGGAACCGATTGGTTCCAAGCGCACATTGCATTATTTGCAGGCGTTGAAGCAGTCCGCTAGTGCATTGGCGACAAAGCGGATATTCCAAAACATCGCATTCACGCAGTTGCGTCGGACCGCGCGCTTCCATTCGCGGGATAATCAGCTAAAAGGTTGTCGCCGCGAGCCGCCGGAGCGTCGGTCTCGGCGACGCTGGGGGGCGATTCCGGCGTCTGGAATTTGCGCATCTGGAGAAGTCTGAGAATGTCGAGCCGAGCGCTCATTCCGGCGACGGTGCTGCTTCTGGCCGGATGGTTCACGCCGGCGCTGGCCCAGGAAAACCTCGAGGCCGGCAAGACGCCCTCCCAGATTTTCGCGGGGACCTGCACGGCCTGCCACAAGAGCCCGCGTGGCCTGTTGAAGACGGTTTCGCCGTCCTCGCTGTCGAGCTTTCTGCGCCAGCACTACACCACAAGTCCCAATATGGCCGGCGTGCTTGCGTCCTATCTTATCTCCAACGGCGCGACCGATACCCGCATCGGTGCCGATACGCCAAAGGGTGACAAAGGCGCGAAGGGCACAAAGGAAGGCGCCAAGCAGGAAGCGAGGCAGGAGGCGAGGCCGGAAGGCAAGCCGGACGGACGGCCTGAACAGCCCGACCGTTTCGGCCGCAGGAGCCATCCTGCGCCGCAAGAGGCGGTTGAGCCGAAGCCTGGAGGAGAGGCTAATCCCGCGCAAGCTGCTGCGGAACCAACCCCCGAGGGCCACAAGAATGCCAAGCAGAGGCTGAGCAAGCGCGGCCGGCCCGGCGAGGCGCTGCCGAAGGAAGAGCCCAAGGCGAGCGAAAAACCAATCGAAAAGCCGAACGAAAAACCCAGCGAAACCGCCACCAGGGAAGAGCCCAAATCCCGAGAAGAGAAGCCGCGGGAAGAGAGGGCTCGGGAAGAGGCCAAGCCCGAGGCAGCAAAGCCGGCCGAGCCGACCAAACCTGCCGAGGAGGGCCGCTCGCAATCTGCCAAGGTCGAGCCACCGGCCGAGACGCCGATTGTGCGGCCGGATCCTGTTCCCCAGGTGACGCCGGCGCCAACTGTGCCGTCGCCGGCCGCCGAAGCTCCCGCGGCCGCCTCGGCCGCCGCATCACAACAACCGGTCCAGGCGGCGGTTACGAATCCCGCTGCGGACATGGCGGTACCCCTGCCGGCCAACGCCGTGTCGCTGCCGCCGCCCACCACTGCCACCGCGTCGTCAGCGCCGCCGCTGCCAGCCGTAGCACCGGCGGGACCACCGACGCCGCCGATCTCGCAATAACGGTTTCCCAGCCCTCCATCGTCCGCAGAGGGTCCGCCTTGACCCTTCTAGAGCGTTGCTCTAGAGTGATGGTCTAATCGCAGACGGAGGCGATTCATGGCGGCGGGCGTGCGCGCGGATCTGCTGGCGGCTGGACTCGCCATATTCGAGCGCGATGGATACGAAGGCGCTACGGTGGCGGCGATCCGGACCAAAGCGCGTGCCTCCAACGGCAGCTTCTTCCACTTCTTCGGCTCGAAGAGGGAGTTGGCCGGAACTCTCTTCCTGGAAACGTTGCAGCGCTATCACGCCACGATCCTCGCGGTCATGCTGCCGGGCCTTGGCGCCCCGGAGGGCATCGATCGGCTGATCCGCGCGCATCTTGACTGGGTCGTCGAGTCCAGGCGTGAGGCGCGCTACCTCTTCGAGATTTCCCGCGGCGACTGGACCGAGGACATGCGCGACAGGCAGCGCGCGCTGAATGCACGCTTTGCCGAAGGGATCGAGCGCTGGCGCGCTCCGCTGATTGCTAGCGGCGAGCTGTTGCCGCTCACGCCAGCCATCTTCGCGAGTCAGGTGATCGGGCCGGCGCAGATTTTTTGCCGCGCCTATCTCTCCGGGCGCGAGCGCGGCGATCCAAGGCTGCACGCCGATGAGCTCGTCGCCTGCGCGATCCGCGCGCTCGTGACGGCTCGCGCAAAGGATGCCGCGTCATGATCGAGAAAATCGATTTTGAGTTTGCGCCGATCGAGCAACTCATTCGCGACAATGTCGGCCGCCAGAGGTTTATGCAGCTTGTCGGCGCCGAGCTCTCGGAGCTCTCACGCGGCTCCTGCACGATCGCGGTCGAGCGCAGGCCCGAGCTGTTGCAGCAGCACGGTTTCTTTCACGGTGGCGTCACCGCCTTCCTGGTCGACAACGCCACCACGATCGCGGCCGCAACCTCGCGCGGCCAGGGCGCGCTGACAGCCGAGTACAAGCTCAATCTGCTATCGCCCGCGACCGGCAAGCGCCTGATCTGCCGCGCCCGCGTCATCAAACCCGGGCGCCAGGTCGCGGTGGTCGCGGCCGACGTGTTCTGCGTCACCGGTGGCGTGGAGAAGCACACCGCGACGGCGCTCGCGTCAATCGCGATGCTCGATGCGCCGATTCCGGTGCAAGAAAAAAGCCCGGCATGAAACGCCGGGCTTTTGCAAAACGGGTGAGGGGACGGCTTACTTCTCGGCGGGCGCTTCCTCTGCCGGAGCCGCCGGCTGCTCGATCTCGTCGTGCTGGGCTTCCGGATCGAAGAACTCGCCGGCGGCGGCCAGCGCCTCGGCAGCTGCGTCCTGGTCTTCCTGACGGGTCGAGATATCCTCGCCGCGCTTGATACGCTGGACCTCATCGGCGCTGCGGGCAACGATGACGTTGATATTGGCCTCGACTTCCGGATGGACGGCGATCGTCACCTTGCGCTGGCCGATCGCCTTGATCGGGGCGTCGAGCCAGACCTGCGGCCGGCTGACATGAATCTTCTCGGCTTCCAGCGCGAGGACAATGTCGCGCACCGAGACCGAGCCGAACAGCTGGCCGGACTCGGAAGCCTGGCGGATGATGACGATCTCGAGCCCCTCGATCTTCTCGGCGGCCTTGCTCGCCTCCGACTTGGCCTGGAGGTTATTGGCCTCGAGCTCGGCCTTCATGCCGTCATACTTGGCGCGGTTTTCCGCGGTGGCGCGCAGCGCCTTCTTGCGCTTCAACAGGAAATTGCGCGCGAAGCCGTCACGAACCTTCACGACCTCGCCCATTTGACCGAGTTTGGCGACGCGCTCCAGCAAAATGACTTCCATATTCGTTCTCCTTTAACGTGATGTGTTTGACGTGAATCGATCATTTCAGGGGGCGGGCAACGGCGGCGGCCGCGAGCGCCAGTAGCGCTGGCGGAAGCCGAACACGGCGTCCGCCACGCCGAGCACGACCATGCCGAGTGCCGGCCAGACGAAAAGCACGACGATGGCGTAGGTCGAGCCCAGCCAGAAGGCACGGCTCCTGAGCGCCAGTGTCAGTGTGTGCAGCACCGCAAAGCCGGCGAAGGCATAAGCCATCATCAGCGCCGAGGTGGTGAGCTTGGCGAGGAGGGCCGTTAGTCCGCTTGTAAAGCAGAGCGCCGTCGCCACGCAGAGCGCGACCAGCGTCATCGGCGGCAACGTCGCACTCTTGAGGTCGGGCCACGGGCGACGGAGCCGCCCCGACATCGCGCTGACCTTCGCCGCGAGCCAAAGGTTGAGCGTCAAGACAAGGAAGACGCCAATCACGGCACAGACCGGCATCATCGCGACCAGCGCGTCGAGCACGCTGTCCTCGGCCTTCGTGTTGCTCGCTGAAAGCAGGTGAACCAGCCCCCGCTTCAGTGTTGCTGCGATCGCCGCCGAATCGCCGCCGAGCGTAAGCAGGACGCCGAAGGTGGTCAGCACCGCGGAGGCGGCAATCCAGAGCAGGATGCGGCCGACGGGATACCATTCGAGCTCCACCGCCTCTGGCACGGCGCCATCGTCGGCGGGCGCGTGAACGGCGATAGGTCGGCCGAGGAGGGCGAGATGGCCGAGCCACCAGCCGGGAAGTGCAATCGCGACTGCAAAGGCAACGCCATAATTGAGGCCGAAGATCGCGCCAAGGCCAAGCGAAGCGGCGATGCCGGCCATCGCGGCGCAGAGTGGACCCCATCCGATCGCCGCGACCATCAAGGGCAGCGGCGCCAGATAGAACAGCAGCAATGAGATCAGCGCGCCCGATATGATCGAGGCGAACATCAAGGCCGACGCGCAGCCTGCGGCAAGCGCAATGAGAATGATCGCGATCATTAGCTGTCCCGCCCCTTTCGAGCGGTTAGAGGCCCAAACCTAGAACCCCAACCATCGGCGACCGGACGACCCGGAGCCTTATAAATGACTATTGCGGCCGGCGGCACGGATGCCGCCGGCTGGAGCGTTCCTTAGCGAATAACGTAGGGAAGCAGCCCGAGGAAGCGCGCGCGCTTGATGGCGCGGGCGAGCTCACGCTGCTTCTTGGCGGACACCGCGGTGATGCGGCTCGGCACGATCTTGCCGCGCTCGGAGACGTAACGCATCAACAGCTTGGAATCCTTGTAATCAATCTTCGGCGCGTTCGGACCCGTGAACGGACAGGTCTTGCGGCGGCGGAAAAACGGACGACGTGCACCAGCTTCAGCCATTGTCCTTACTCCTCGTCGCCGCTGGCATCGGCATCATCGCGCGGACGGCGCGGGCCGCGATCGCCACGGAAGCCGCCGCCATCACGGTCGCCGCGGAAGCCGCCGCCGTCACGATCCCCGCGGAAACCGCCTTCGCGCTCGCCGCGGAAGCCACCGCCGCCGCGATCGTCGCGCTCACGATCGCGATCGGCCTTGCGCATCATCGCTGACGGACCTTCCTCGTGCTCCTCGACGCGGACAGAGAGGTAGCGGATCACGTCTTCAGAAATGCGCTCCTGGCGCTCGATCTCGGCGATCGCCGCTGACGGCGCGTCGATGTTGAGCAGCACGAAATGCGCCTTGCGGTTCTTGTTCATGCGGTAGGTGAGGGAGCGCACGCCCCAGTTCTCGGTCTTGGTGACCTTGCCGCCGGCCTGCTCGACAATGCCGGTCATCTGGGTGGTCAATTCCTCGACCTGTTGGGAGCTCGCGTCCTGACGCGCGAGAAACACATGCTCATACAGAGGCATGAGAGTCCTTTCCTCAAGTGTTGGCGTGGCTCTCGGCGGCAAGCCCTTCGAGACCTTCGGAAAGGACTCGTTGCAAGCTCAGAAGGCGGAAACACGGGACGACGGGCCGACTGGCCCTGCCACATCAACTCGAATGAATTGCTGAGACCGTCCGTTCAGCTCCCGGCCGGGACCCACGGATGGCGCGCTTTATACGGATTTTCGGCTTGGTGGCAAGCTCGTTACGCGGCTTTCCGGCCAAAACCCGCCGGTGGCCCGCCAGCGGCCAGGGAGGGATTGACTAGCTTGTTTGTATGTTATACAAACAATTAGGAGATAAGCCATGGCTGCTAAGTCGGTCGAAACGGCTTTCGAGACGCCGGCAGGCGACCCAAAGCACGCCGTCCGAGCCACGCGCCCGGCTGGGCGCAAAATGCGGTCCCTTCTGCTGGATGCCGCCAGCCGCCTGTTCAAGGAGCGCGGCCTCGCCGGCACCTCGATCACGGACATCGCCACCGCAGCCGACGCGTTCCCGAGCCAGATCACCTATTATTTCCGCACCAAGGAGGCACTGTTCGTCGAGGCGGCCTGCCGCGACATGCTGTATGTCGCCCGCGCCACCGAGCAGGCGGGCCAGAGGGCCCATACGCCGCAGGAGTACACGCATGCGCTTGCGGAAACGGTCACGGCGAGCGATGCGGTGGCCTTCTTCGCGGAAGCGCTGACGCTGACCAGGCGCCGGCAGGATCTCGCACCGCTGGTCGAGCGCACCATCGAGCGTCTGCATAGCGAAGGCGCTCGCGCCTATGCGGACAAGGTCGAGCGGCACGGATGGCGCACGCTGCGCGTGCCTCAGGACAGCTCGCGACGGTTCTGGGCCGTGGCAGTCGGCGTCGTGCTCGAAGGTTATGCCATGGGTCGGTCGCCGGAACAGCTCTGCGCCGAGATGCTGCGCGTGCTCGGCGAGCAGGCGCGGACTGGTTCACCCGGTGGCGGTCCGTCGCTTCGCCTGATCGGCGATCGCGATGCATCCGCCTCGAATGCATCGGACGGGGAGACTTCATCATGACTGCGCTTCGCATCCGCGCCCGCGATTTTCTGACCGAGGATCAACTCGCCGACGTGCGTCGGCGCTCGACGGCCAAAGGCGTCGCGCTGATCGCCCACGCATGGGTGCTCATCGTGGCCGCAATCGCGCTGGTCGCATGGTGGCCCAATCCGCTGACATACCTGCTGGCGGTCGGGATCATCGGCTCGCGGCAGCTCGGGCTTGCGATCCTGATGCACGACGGTGCGCATGGCTGCCTCTCCGGCGACGAAAAGATCAACCTGACGCTGAGCCAGTGGTTTTGCGCTTATCCGATCTTCGCCGAGACACGCGCCTATCGCCGCTATCATCTGCAGCACCACGCGCGCACGCAACAGGAAGATGATCCGGACCTGATCCTGTCGGCGCCTTTTCCGATCACGAAGTTGAGCTACCGGCGCAAATTCGTCCGCGATATCACCGGGCAAACCGGATATCAGCAACGCAAGGCGCAATTGCTCAACGCGCTCGGGCCCACGCAATGGCCGCTCAAGCAGCGGATCGTTCACTTCCGCGAAAAGCTTGGACCGCAATTCGCCGTCAATGCGCTTCTGTTCGCGGCCATGGCCGCGGCCGGCGTGTGGTGGGCCTATCCGCTGCTATGGCTGGTGCCGCTGCTGACGTGGATGATGGTCATCACCCGCATCCGCAATATCGCGGAGCATGCCGTGGTGCCCGACAGCAGCGATCCCTTGCGAAACACCCGCACCACCCACGCCAATTTCCTCGAACGCCTTTTCATCGCGCCTTACTACGTGAACTACCATCTCGAGCATCATCTCCTGTTCTACGTGCCCTGCTACAACCTGCCGAAGGTCCACCGAATCCTCAGTGAAAGCCGGCACAGGGAGCGCATGGAGGTGCAGCCGAGTTATCTGGCGGTGCTAAAGCTCGCGACCGGGAAGCCGGACCATGAGGACCGTCCGGGACAGTTGGTGAACAGCGCGCGACGGGCAAGGGCGGGCGTCGAGGTCGGCGCCGACCCGACGTCAGGCGGCTTCTAGCGCGGCTTGACATCCGAGCCCCTGGCGGTGTCTACGGCCGAAACTTGGAACAATTCGGCACGTTCAGGGGACGCCGATGACGGCAGCATTCACATTTCCGGGGCAGGGTTCCCAGGCGGTAGGCATGGGCAGGGCGCTCGCCGAGGCCTTTCCGGCGGCTAAAGCCGTTTTTGACGAGGTCGACGCGGCGCTTTCCGAAAAGCTCACCGCGGTGATCTGGGAGGGGCCGGCGGAGACGCTCCAGCTCACCGAAAACGCTCAGCCGGCGCTGATGGCGGTCTCGATCGCCACGTTGCGGGTGCTGGAGAGCGAGGCCGGCTTTTCGGTCGGCCGGGACGCCGCTTTCGTCGCCGGCCATTCGCTTGGCGAATATTCGGCGCTGGCGGCGGCCGGATCCTTGAGCATTTCCGATACCGCGCGGCTTTTGCGCACCCGGGGGCTGGCCATGCAAAAAGCCGTGCCGGTTGGCGCCGGCGCCATGGCGGCCCTTCTTGGCCTCGATTATGAGGTGGCGGTTGCGGTCGCCAATGAAGCAGCAGGGGGCCAGATCTGCCAGGCCGCCAACGACAATGGCGGGGGGCAAGTCGTGGTGTCCGGCGACAAGGCTGCGGTCGATCGCGCGGTCGAGATCGCCAAGATCAAGGGCGCCAAGCGCGCGATGCTGTTGCCGGTGTCGGCGCCATTCCATTGCAAGCTGATGCAGCCGGCCGCCGATGTGATGGCGAAGGCGCTGTCGGAGGTCACCATCAAGCCCCCGGCCGCGCCCTTGGTGTCGAATGTGCTGGCCTCGGCGATATCCGATCCCGACGAGATCCGCCGCCGCCTGATCGAGCAGGTGACGGGCACCGTGCGATGGCGCGAGTCGGTTGCCTATATGGCATCCAGGGGCGTCACGCGGTTTTTCGAGATCGGCGCCGGTAAGGTGTTGAGCGGACTGGTAAAGCGCATTGCCGACGGAGCGATCGGCGTTTCGGTCGGAGGACCCAACGATATCGCTGCGGCGAAGGACGCGCTGGCGGCTGCGCAATAGCTAGCCGTTCGAGGGGAGACATTCATGTTTGATTTGACTGGCAGGACGGCGCTCGTCACGGGCGCGACCGGGGGCATCGGTGGCGCGATTGCGACGGCCCTGCATGCTCAGGGCGCGACGGTGGCGATCTCGGGGACGCGGCGCGAGGTGCTGGATGGTATCGCCGCCAGGCTTGGCGAGCGGGTGCATGTGCTGCCCTGCAATCTTTCCGACAGCGCCGCAGTGGAAGCGCTGGTGCCCGCGGCGGAAGCGGCGATGGGGCAGCTCGACATCCTGGTCGCCAACGCCGGCATCACGCGCGACAATCTGTTCGTGCAGCTCCGCGACGAGGATTGGGACGAGGTCATCAATGTCAACCTCACCGCGACGTTCCGCCTCGCGCGTGCCGCCACCAAGCTGATGATGCGCAAGCGCTTCGGCCGCATCATCGCGATCACCTCGGTGGTCGGCGTCACCGGCAATCCCGGACAGGGCAACTACACCGCCTCGAAGGCCGGCCTGATCGGCATGATCAAGACGCTGGGCGCCGAATATGCCAAGCGCAACGTCACCGCCAATTGCATCGCTCCCGGATTCATCAAGACGCCGATGACCGATGCTCTCAATGAAAAGCAGCGCGAGACCATCCTCACCAAGGTTCCGGCTGCGCGGCTCGGCACGCCCGAAGACATCGCGGCTGCCGCGGTGTTTCTCGCATCCACTGAAGCGGGCTACATCACGGGCCAGACCATCCACGTCAATGGCGGGATGGCCATGATTTGACGGCGCCGCCGGACGGGTCGACAGGCGGCCAAATGCCCTTTCCTTGACGTTTCCTTGGACTGTCCGGGGCTTATGGCCAAGGCCTGTGAAGTATGATAACCGGACCCGGAAAAATGGATGGGCAAAGAACGCCATTGCAGGATTTGGAAACCCTGTATATTGGCGGGGCGGAGCCTGTCGTCTCGCCGGGCTCGTGTCGGCCAGTGCCGGTTGAAGCGAAGTTCCTGTGGCGAGCCGCCACGACGGATCACGAGCTTCGCCGATCGGGATGCTGGTAAGGGGGCCAAATCAGGTTTATGCGCGACTGCGAAGGAAGTTTAACGACCACGATGGCTCGTATCATCCTGGGGTCGGGTTACGGAAACAAGCACGAGGTTGAACGATGAGTGAGATTGGCGAGCGGGTTAAGAAGATCGTGGTCGAGCATCTCGGTGTTGAGCCCGAAAAGGTGGTCGACAGCGCGAGCTTCATTGATGACCTCGGCGCTGACAGCCTCGACACGGTCGAGCTCGTGATGGCATTTGAAGAAGAGTTTGGTTGTGAGATTCCGGACGACGCCGCGGAGACGATTTTGACTGTCGGCGACGCCACGAAATTTCTTGAAAAGAACGCAAAGAGCTGACGCCCGCGAGCGGTAACGACGAAGCCGGCCGGACCGCATCGATGCGGTCGACCGGTTTCTTGTTGCAGGCCGCTTCAGGGCTGGAGTTGCACAGATGAGGCGGGTTGTCGTCACGGGCCTCGGCATGGTCTCGCCACTCGGCTGTGGCGTCGAGCCAAGCTGGCAGCGAATCCTGAGCGGGGCGAGCGGCGCGCGGAAGATCGAGACCTTCGACGTGTCCGACCTGCCGAGCAAGATCGCCTGCATCGTGCCGCGCGGCGACGGTTCGGACGCGAGCTTCAATCCCGACCAGTGGATGGAGCCGAAGGACCAGCGCAAGGTCGACGATTTCATCATTTTTGCGATGGCCGCTGCCAAACAGGCTCTCGATGACGCCGGCTGGCACCCTTCCACCGAGGAAGAGCGCTGCGCCACGGGCACCATGATCGGTTCCGGCATCGGCGGACTCTCCGGCATTGCCGACACCGCGGTGCTCTTGAAGGAGCGTGGCCCGCGCAAGGTCTCGCCGTTCTTCATTCCGGGCCGCCTGATCAACCTCGCCTCCGGCTACGTCTCGATCGAGCACGGCCTGAAAGGACCGAACCATGCGGTGGTGACGGCCTGCTCGACCGGCGCGCATGCGATCGGCGACGCCAGCCGCCTGATCGCACTCGGCGATGCCAACGTGATGGTCGCGGGCGGCACCGAATCGCCGATCTGCCGGATCGGCATGGCGGGCTTCTGCGCGGCGCGCGCGCTTTCGACCGGTTTCAACGAGACGCCGGAGAAAGCCTCGCGTCCCTACGATAAAGACCGCGACGGCTTTGTGATGGGCGAGGGCGCCGGCATCGTGGTGCTGGAGGAATATGAGCATGCTCGCGCGCGCGGGGCGAAGATCCATGCCGAGGTGATCGGCTACGGGCTATCCGGCGACGCCTATCACATCACCTCGCCGGCGCCGGACGGCGATGGCGGATTCCGCAGCATGACGGCGGCCATGAAGCGCGCCGGCATCACGGCGGCGGACATCGACTACATCAATGCGCACGGCACCTCGACCCAGGTCGGCGACGAGATCGAGCTTGGCGCGGTCGAGCGGCTGCTCGGCAATGCCGCCTCGAAAGTCTCGATGTCCTCGACCAAATCCTCGACCGGACACCTGCTCGGCGCGGCTGGCGCGATCGAAGCGATCTTCTCGATCCTTGCGATTCGCGATAACATTGCGCCGCCGACCATCAACCTCGACCATCCGTCGGTGGAAACCGGAATCGATCTCGTGCCGCGTACGGCGCGCAAGCGCGAGATCAACATCGCCCTGTCCAATTCATTCGGTTTCGGCGGCACCAACGCTTCCGTGATCCTGCAGCGCATGATCAATTGATACGGTCCGTAGCGAAACGGATATCGGGAAACCACCGTTTCGCCGTATTCCGTGCTAAATCGTAAGGCGGGCGCAAGATGACCGGCCGCTCGCGAGCAGGCGAGGCCACCAGAGCGACAGGACGTCAGGTTGCATCGATGAGTGAAAGGCCGCCCATTTCGCCCCGCAGTCCGCGTGCCGCGCTGGAGCCCGAGCAGGTCCCGCCGCCGCCCAAGCGCTCCGAACGCGCGCGCAATCCCTTTGTCGTGGTCGGCAACGCCATCATCACCATCGTTCTCCTGGCTCTGATCGGCGCCGGCGCCGTCTATTATTACGGCAATCAGGTCCTGGACTCGCCCGGGCCGCTTCAGCAGGACAAAGTCGTCAACATCCCCTCGCGCGCCGGCAAGCGCGACATCGCGGACGTCCTGCAGCGCGAAGGCGTGATCGACGTCAATCCCTGGCTGTTCATCGGTGGCGTGTTCGCGATGAAGGCGAGTTCCGGGCTCAAGCCCGGCGAATATTCGTTCCAGAAGAACGCGAGCCTTCGTGCAGTCATCGCAACCATCGTCGAAGGCAAGGTAGTGCAGCACGCGGTGACGATCCCGGAAGGCCTGACCTCCGAGCAGATCGTCGCAAAGCTTGCCGACAACGACATCTTCACGGGTTCGGTGCACGAGATCCCGCGCGAGGGCACGCTGTTGCCGGAAACGTATAAATTCCCGCGCGGCACCACGCGCGACCACGTGATCCAGCGCATGCAGCAGGCGCAGAAGCGCGTTGTCGCCGAAATCTGGGAGCGCCGCAGCCCCGACCTGCCGCTGAAGACCCCGGAGGAATTGGTGACGCTTGCCTCCATCGTCGAGAAGGAGACCGGAAAAACGGATGAGCGCAGCCGCGTCGCCGCCGTGTTCGTCAATCGGCTGAAGCAGAAGATCAAGCTGCAGTCGGATCCGACCATCATCTACGGTCTCGTCGGCGGCAAGGGAACGCTCGGCCGGCCGATCAAGCGCAGCGAGATCACCCAGCCTTCGCCCTACAACACCTACGTGATCGACGGCCTGCCGCCCGGACCGATCTCCAATCCCGGACGCGCCTCGCTGGAGGCCACTGCCAATCCGGCGCGTACGCGCGATTTGTACTTCGTTGCCGACGGCACCGGCGGCCATACCTTCTCCGAGACCTACGATCAGCACCAGAAGAACGTCGCCAAGCTTCGCGCGATGGAAAAGCAGGTGCAGAACGACACCGTCGAGCCGGCCGACGATCCGCAGCCGGCGTCCGCGCCCGCCGCGCAAACGCCGCCGCCGTCCGCGGCAAAGCCCGCGGCCAAGCCCGCCAGGAAGCCGGTCCGTCGCCGGCAGGGCGCCGCACAATCGGCGCAACCCTCGCGGACGGTCCAGCAATAGGATGGCCGCTTTCACCGGACTCCACTTTTCCTGAAAAGGTCTTATGGTCCGCGCGCGCCGGGGCGTGTCGCGAATCTGCCCTTTCGCCGTCTTTCTTTCGGAGAATCCCCCGCCATGGCGCTGTCGAGCATGACCGGCTTTGCCCGCAGTCACGGCGCAAGCGGACCCTACGCGTTCGAATGGGAACTGAAATCGGTCAACGCCAAGGGCCTTGACCTGCGCCTGCGGCTGCCGCCCGGCTGGGACGAGTTGGAAGCTCATGCGAAGAAGCGGGCCGGTGAGTTACTTTCGCGCGGCACCGTCTACGCCAATTTCAACGTCAAGCGCGCCAATGCGCTCTCGGCTGTACGCATCAACGAGGACGTGCTCGCCGCCGTGGTCAAGGTCGCAGGCCAGCTTGCCGGCAAGATCGACGCGGTCGCGCCCAGCGTCGACGGGCTGCTCGGCATCAAGGGCGTGATCGAGGTGGTCGAGCCGGAAAGCGACGAGGAAGAGGACAGGGTGGCGAAAGCGGCCGCCATCGCAGCCTTCGACGAGGCGCTGCAGAATCTGGTCGCGATGCGGCGGCGCGAGGGTATCGCTCTCGGCCAGGTGCTCCTGCAGCGCATGGACGAGATCGAGCGTTTGGCGAAGAGGGCGGAAGCCGCGCCCGGCCGCAAGCCCGAAGCGATCCGCGCGCGGCTCGCCGAGCAGGTCGCTGCACTTCTCGAGGCCTCCGAGCGCTTCGACGCCGACCGGTTGACCCAGGAGGCGCTCCTGATCGCCGCCAAGGCCGACATCCGCGAGGAGCTCGACCGCATCGCCTCCCATATCGCACAGGCGCGCGAGCTGATCGGCAAGGGCGGGCCGATCGGGCGCCGGCTCGATTTCCTGGCGCAGGAATTTCACCGCGAGGTCAACACCTGCTGCTCGAAATCCAACGACATCGAGCTTACCAACACGGGGCTTGAGATGAAGACCGTGGTCGAGCAGTTCCGCGAACAGGTCCAGAATCTGGAGTGATGCATGACGACGCAGGCTCGCGGCTTTGACGGAGTGGAGCGGCGCGGACTGATGTTCGTGCTGTCCTCGCCTTCGGGCGCCGGCAAGACCACGCTGTCGCGGCTTCTGATGGAGCGCATGGGGGGCTTGAGGATGTCGGTGTCGGCGACGACGCGTCCGAAGCGTCCCGGTGAGGTCGAGGGCCGCGATTACCTGTTCGTCGATCACGCCCGCTTCGAGGAGATGGTCAAGCGGCAAGAGCTCCTGGAATGGGCGAACGTGTTCGACAATCGCTACGGCACGCCGCGCGCGCCCGTCGAAGGGGCGCTGTCGGCGGGTCAGGATGTGCTGTTCGACATCGACTGGCAGGGCACTCAGCAATTGCGCGAGAAGGCGCGCGCCGATGTGGTCAGCGTGTTCATCCTGCCGCCGTCGGCGGCCGATCTGGAGAAACGGCTGCACTCGCGCGCGCAGGATTCGGCCGATGTCATCCGCCGGCGCATGAGTCGCGCCAGCCACGAGATGAGCCATTGGGCCGAGTATGATTACATCGTGATCAACCACGAGATCGATGAGGCATTTGCCGAAGTGCAGTCGATCCTCAAGGCCGAGCGGCTGAAGCGCGAACGCCGCACCGGGCTCACCACCTTCGTCCGGGAATTACAGCGGCAGTTGGATAGGTAGCGCGCTCAAGACGAAGCGCGCGCGTCGCGCTCGGTGCCTTCCAGCTCGGACTGCAGCTGCTTGGTGAGCCGCGCCAGGAACTCCTCGATCTTTTCGACGCGGTCGCCGGATTCATCGGTTTCGAGCGCCTGCGAAACGTCCAGGCGCGATGCCATCGCCCGTGCTTCGTCCAGATCCGGCACGGAACGATTGACGTAGGCGGGCTCCGGCCCAACCCACGGCGGATCGAGCGGATTGTCGATCGATTGCCAGTTGGTGCGCTCGCGCAGCCAGTCGCTGCGCCTGCGGCGGCGGCCGAGCCGGTAGACCGCGCTGCCGGTGAGGCCGGCAAGCGCCAGCGCGCCGAACGCGACCAGGAGGAGCTTTTGCAGCGAGCCGGTGTTACGCTCGACGGGCGCTGCCGCAAGTGGCGGCGGGGGAACCGCCTGCGGCGCCGGATCTGCCGCAGCGGATGAATCGGGCGTGGAGTCGGCGACCATCAGCGACGCATCGGGCTGCGCTGCCGGGGCGGGAGGCGCGCTGCTTGAGGTTTGCGGCCAGCGCGAGGCGACGGAAGATTGGTCCGGCGCGGCGGTTGCCGCGGGTGCATTCGTGGTCTCGCTATCTGCCGTGGCCTTCGCAGCTTGGGGGCCTGGCCAAACCGATGGCGCGGCTGCTGCGGCGGGAACCGCAGTCGCGGCAGGGGCGGACGCATCGTCCGGCACGGGCGCGCGGGGTGCGATCTCGGCATGCGCATTGGCGATCGAGCGCGAGGCCGCTGCCTCGGTTTGCCGCGGCGCTTGCTTCTCCGCAGGCGCGTCGGCTGTATCCGCACGCGCCGCCTTGCCGTCCTGACCGCGCTGGTACCAGCAATGCCGGCCGGTGCCGCGCTCAATGTGGAAATACCAGTGCTTGCCCTGGGCGTCCTTGCCCGGTTCGGTGAGGCAATTGTCGGCCGCGCGCGCCGCGCTTTGGGGCAGGATGGTCGCGGCAGCTCCCGCGACAATGCCGAAAACAAGGGCCGACGCGAATTTCGCTTGCAAGTTCGACATACGCATCTCCGGTTACGCTACGCGACTCTAAGCCCCCAATTTCGATGAAGAGTTGGGTCGCAATAGGCCGCAAATCCGGAGAGGATTGGGCTTAATTCGGGCTCGCGCTCTGCCGCCGAAAAGCCAATTTTGGGCCCGCCGGAACCGTCGCCCGCGTCATCGCAGCAGGGCGCTCAGTGTCGGTGCCAAATGGCTTTGACTGTTGTCTGGAGGTCGTCGCCGCCGTCTTCGCGCCAAGGTCCGAAGGCTGCCGTGGCTACCGCCTCAGCTTCTCATCCAGGCTCAGCCGCCCCGCACCCGTGACGAACAACAGCAGGAGACCACATGTGATCGCGAGATCTTTGCTCAGCAGGGTGAACTGCAGGTTCTGCGCGGCGGCTTGCTGAAATTCCCAGTAGCGGTGCGCGGTGCCGAACGCGATCACCACGAAGGCGATGGCCAGCAAGGCGCCGTAGCGTGTGGCCAGGCCGAGGAGTAGCGAAACGACGATGACCCATTCGACCACATGCGCAAACACGCTCATGGCGGCGGGTGCGGGGTAACCGAGTGATTTCAGATAATCGGCGCTTGGCCCGCCGCTCCATAGCGTCATCAGAAATAGAACGCCTAACAGCACACGTCCGACGAGCAGGATCGGATCGGCCGCACGGGTGGCAATGCCGTCGGTCAACGCGAGAAGAGGATGTGATGATCGTTCAGTCATGCTTCCCCCAAGGAGTAAGACATCGCGAAATGCTATTTCGGCCATGGCGCGCAAAAGCTGCAGATGCCTTGCGCCCAATCCACGGCTTCGACGAACGTTGCGCACAAGAGTGCGCTCAAAGTTTCCCTTTTACAAGCAGCGGCAGCCCCGAGTGCAAGATTTCGCGTACCGGCACCTGAGGAGCGTCGGATAGAATGATTGCAGCCACGAGGCAGCTAAAGGGGCACTGAAATGGGCAGACAGCTCGCAGTCGCGCTTTACGTGGCGGCGGTGGTAGCCGTGATCGTCGGTGTAGTTTTCATATCAGCTTCAACGTCGCCTTCTGGGAGCAAAGCGGCCGCGCCGAATTTATGATGGGGTGGACGCCCCGCCGACGGCATCGATGTGCCAAAGTGGAGTTGTTGAGCACCACTTAAGGGAGGCGTCCTTGTCAAAGGTTATCACAATCGGTCTGGATATCGCCAAGCATGTTTTTCACGCTCACGGGACGGATGAGCGGGGTCGCGCGATATTCAGCAAGCGGATCAGCCGGGGAAAGCTGCTGGATTTCTTCGCGGCGCAGCCGAGTTGCACGGTAGCGCTGGAGGCATGTGGTGGAGCACATCACTGGGCCCGTCAGCTCACCGAGCTTGGTCATGAAGTTCGGCTGATCCCGCCCGCCTATGTAAAACCGTTCGTGAAGCGGCAAAAGAACGACGCGATCGATGCCGAGGCGATCTGCGAAGCGGCCCAGCGGCCGAGCATGCGGTTCGTGGCCGTTAAGAGCGAAGAGCAGCAGGCGGCCGGTCTGGTGTTTAGAACCCGAGACCTGTTGGTACGGCAGCGAACCCAGCTCATCAATGCGATCCGGGGTCATCTCACAGAATATGGTTGGATAGCGCCCAAAGGGCCCTCGCATGTGATGAAGCTTGCCGATTTGATCGAGGAAGAAGAGATGGCCAGTTCGCTTCCCGAAGCGGCCCACGCCATGTTCCGATTGATGCTAGACCTGCTCGCGAGACTCAACGACAAGATCGCGGATCTCGACAAGGAGATCGCGCGGCGTGCTCGCAAAGACGAAGTATCGCGCAGACTGATGACCGTTCCTGGCATTGGCTCGATCTCCGCCACCGCAATCGCCGCCCTTGCACCGCCGGCCGAGACTTTTGCGAAAGGGCGTGACTTCGCGGCATGGCTCGGTCTGACGCCTCTTCAAAAATCGACGGGCGGGAAGCAGAAGCTCGGTGCGACATCGAAGATGGGCGAACGCACACTTAGGCGCCTCCTCATCATCGGCAGCAGCGCCGTTGTGCAGCAGGCGATCAAACGGGGCGCGCCAAAGGGTTCGTGGCTCGAGCAAATGTTGACTCGCAAGCCGCGCATGCTGGTAACCGTCGCGCTTGCCAACAAGATGGCGCGGATCGTCTGGGCGCTACTTGTAAAGCGGGAAAGCTACAGAGCTCCGGTCGCAGCCAGGGCGTAAGCCCAGCGGACCTGAGGTCGTCGGAGGTGTAGTCGGTCGAAGGAGGGTATGGCACAACAGTCGGCGAGACTGGGGTCGGAAAACCAGGTGTACTCATCGTGCCTAAAGAGCACGCATTTATGATTTGGTTCCGGCCCCCGCGAACTCCCATACGGGCCCGCAGCTCCATCGCTGCATCAGAGGCCGGACAGATGGCAGCATCCGACTACGTGCCAAGGCTCTTCAAAAACCGCTTGCATCTCGCGGGGCGTCCACACCCAAGCAAAAAATGAGCGCGATGGGGGATCATCGCGCTCCAGTCTCGGGGAGGAACTCTGAGATCATGATGCGATTGATCGCATCATGCTCTCATCTGTTTGTCTGAGCATGATCTTTCTCGGAAAACCGGCTTCCGCTTTTCCGGATCATGCTCTAGCTGATGCGTTTCCAGGTCTGGCCGCCGCAGAACAGGCCACCGAAGGCGCAGCCCTGCACCTTGAGCAGATTCGGACCCTTCATCGCGATGGTGGAGTCGTAGTTGCTGCCGGAGTCGGGGTCGTGGATGCGGCCTTCCCATTTGCTGCCGGACGGCTTCATGTTGATCAGGATCCGCTCATTGGTCTTGTCGGCATAGCCGCACAGATTGGCGCCGCACTGCTCGATGCGCACGTTGCCCTTGTTGTCTTCGGTCTGCCACAGGCCGAGCGGAGTCGTGGGTGCGGCGGCCGGCGGCACGGCGGCAGCCTGCTGCGGCACGGGCGGCGGGGCGGGCGGTGTGGGCGGTGTGGTGTTCGCAACGGGAGCCGGATTGGCCGGCGCGGTCGTGGCCGCACGTGAAGGCTCGTTGATCGAAGGCAATCCGGTGACGCGCTCCTCGGCGGCAGGCGGGGCCGGCGGCACGTTGCTCGCAACTGAGGGTGCAGGCGGGACGGGCGGTGCGTTGTTCGCGACCGGCGCGGGAGCAGGAGCCTGCACGGCCGGAGCAGGTGTCGTCGGGACGGGAGCCGGCCGCGCCGGGGGCGCGTTGCTTGCGACGTCATCATCGTCGTCGGATTTCTTGCCGTTCAGGTTCAGGTTCTTCAGGTTGATGGCCGACCCGTTGTTGGTGACGGAAAGGCATGACAGCGAGTTGCAGTTCCTGGGCGACTCGATGCGGATCTTCTGTCCGTTGATTTCAAAGGAAAATCCGTTGCCGGCCTGCGCAGTCGTAGACGCCATCAGGAGCGCGGCAGCGGCGGCGAGATAAAAAGTCTTCTTCATGGGGGCCTCCATCGGCTGCTGGGAAGGGAAACGTGGCGATGACCCTATAACGGAGCCTCGCAGTCATCTGTGATGGGCATCACAAGGGGAAGATGTGAGCGCAGACTGGGGTCGGGTGCTGCCCGAAACGGCGCGTGGCCCCAGCCTTCGTGGGAAGACTGGGGCCTTAGCCTTGGAGGCCAGCCGACAAGACGTGTCTTGTTGGCGATTGGAGAGTAGCGCGACCGCGACATTCCCAACGTGACGTGGTTCACCTTTGTGAATGGCTTGATAGGACGGCGCGCCCGCCAAAGCCGGTTCGATGCCGCCAGGGAACCGCGTGACTCATGTCACATTCAAGTGAGGTCGTCGGAGTCTAGCCTGAAGCGTTTTCAGGGAGGCTTCGATGAAGCGAATTGCTTTTCTGATGATGGTGACGGCGCTCAGCTCACCCGCCTGCGCCCGCGACTCCTATTCATTTATGGTCGGCGGACACCGCATCCATGTCGAGGCCAGTCCGCATTGCCGCTCGCTGTCCTGTGTCTCCGTTTCCATTCCGGGTGTCGGAAGCTGGCACCACGGCCATCGTGACGCCGATGACGTTGCCACCGTGAACAATCCGGCGCCCGCACAAGCTCCGGCGCAGCAGCCGGCTCAGCCCGCGCAGCCGCAGGACCAACCCGTCTATGCGCCGCCGGTGGCACAGATCACGCCGCCGCAACCCGCCGCGCCACTGACGCGCGCGCAGACCCTTGCGCCCGCCGTCCAGGCGCAGCCTGCGCCGGTTCAGCCTGCCGCGCCGCCGGTCCAGGCACAGCCTGCGTCCGTGCCGGCGCCGAGATTGGCTGCCGCGCCGCCTGCACCGGTCGTGCCGCCGGCTCCGCCTTCGGTCGGTTTCTCGGTGCCCAAGCCGCAGCCAAGCGCTGCGCCGCCCGCGCCTGCGGCCACGCCGCAAAATCAGGCCAAGCCGCAAGACAAGGTTCAGGACAAGTCTGCGGTCGACCATTCTGCGCCGCACGCGAGCGCGCCGGTTGCGCGCGTCACGCAGCGGAGCGAAAGCGATACGGCCTCTACGCCGCTCGGCGACTGGCAGACCGAAGGCAAGAGCGGCACGGTGCGCATCGAGGCCTGCGGCAAGGCGCTGTGCGGTTACATGCTCGATGTCTCGACCGGAACCAAGGGCGAGACCATCCTGATCAACATGAAGCCCAAATCTGCTACCGACAACAGCGGCGCCAAGTGGACCGGCAATGTCTACAGCCGTTCCAGCGGCAACAGCTATTACGGCTCCATGACGCTGAAGGACCCCAAGACGCTGCGCGTCGAGGCCTGCGCGTTCGGCTCGTTCTTCTGCTCCGGCAATAACTGGACGCGGCTCGAGGACGACCGCTCGGTGCGGCCCGAGAGCGAAGTCGCGAACTCGCGTCAGGATGCGCCGAAGCCACGCTCCTGATTCCCCGCCGGCTATGCAGCTTGCGATTTCGTGCCGCGATCCGGTTCCGTCCCGGCCAGCGTGGTTAAAGACTCGTGAAATCAAGTCGTTGATAAGTCTTTAAATAAAATAGCCGAATGTCGCGCGATGACGCGCGGAGTTTGGTTGTATCTCGTCGGCTCTGTCGTCCTTGTCTCGCTTGCAGGTTGCGGCCACGGATTCTTTCAGTCCGCCGAGCGCGAACCCTGGCGCGCCGAGGCCGAGATCGCCTGCCTGAAATCCGGCGCGGTGAAGGAGAGCGCGGATATCGTGCGGATCGAGCCGATCGACGGCCCCGGCGTTTGCGGCGCCGAATATCCGCTGAAGGTTTCGGCGCTCGGGGAAGCAAGCTCTGCCTACGGTTTTGCCGATGAAAGCCTGCGCCCGCCGGCGGATATCGCAGGCCAGCCGCGCTGGCCGGTGGCGCAGCCGCCGCAGCAGCGATATCCGCAAGCGCCCTATGCGCAGCAAGCCTATCCGCAGCCTTCGACCTATCCGCAGGATTCGAGGCAGGGAGGCTATGGCGCGACGTCGAACAGGCCGGTCTCTCTGGCCGCGCCGGGCGTGCAGCAACAGCAGCCGGACGAGATCAACCTGCCGCCGGAAGGCACGCCCGGCCCACGTGACGGCGTCGTCGGTTCGCCCTATCCGCAGCAGGGCCAGACCTATCCGCAACAGGCCTATCCGGAAGCCGGCGCGCAGGCCTATCCGCCGCGCGAGCGCTATGGCGCGCCTTACTCTCCACGCCCCGATGCAGCGCCCTATTCTCCGCGTCCCGATGCGGCGGAGCCGCCGCTGCCGCCGCTCGGGCCCGCGCGCGGCGATCCGGTCGCAGCCGCCGGTCCTGTCGCCGTCAAGCCGGCCGCGACGCTGGCGTGCCCGATCGTCTCCGTGCTCGACCGCTGGCTTGATGATTCCGTGCAGCCGGCGGCGCAGCGCTGGTTCGGCTCGCGCGTGGTCGAGATCAAGCAGATCTCCGCCTATTCCTGCCGCGGCATGAACGGCAATCCGAATGCGCACATTTCCGAGCATGCCTTCGGCAATGCGCTCGACATCGCCGCCTTCACGCTCGCCGACGGCCGCCGCATCACGGTGAAGGATGGCTGGCACGGCCTGCCCGAGGAGCAGGGATTCCTGCGCGACGTGCAGGCGGCAGCGTGTCAGGATTTCACCACGGTGCTGGCGCCGGGCGCGAACGTCTATCACTACGACCACATCCACGTCGACCTGATGCGCCGCGCCAGGCGGCCGATCATCTGCGAGCCGGCCGCGGTCTCGGGCGAGGAGATCGCCGCGCGCGCCGCGCAGCGCAACCCCTATGCGTCGCACGGCCGCGATCCCTATGTGACGGGCTCGCTTGGCGGCCGCGGCCACGCGCACCATCCCAGGAGCATCGAAGACGAGCTCGAGGACGAGTAGCCGCCGTTGTTTCGGCGCTGCTTGCGAAAATCGGTTCGCTCTTCGATCCAGTTAAGATTTCCCTCACCGCGTTTTCCTTGTTGTTCCGGCCGTGCTTACGTCCGCCACTTTTGTTAGGAACAAGGCGGACCGCATTCTGATTGCCAGCGCGCTGGGACAGGACACCGGACATGTTCGCCTATCGCATTACCGAGATCGATTCAGGCATCGTCGTGGGCACGGAGGAGGAGCCGATCCTCCTCTGCGCGAGCCGCGAGGTCGCGCATCGCGCCGTCGCCGATGCCGAGCTGTTGGAGACGCTGCCTGCGAAGCTGATCTTCTCGCGGCGGATCGCGGAGGCCCGCGATGTCAAACCTGCAGCGCCGCAAGCGCCAGGATCAGCGCAGGAGACATCACGAGCCAGCCGAGCCTGAGGAACCGCCAGGCCGAGACCTCGATGCCTTCGCGCCGGAGCGCCACCAGCCAGAGGATGGTGGCAAGCGATCCGGTCACGGAAAGATTGGGGCCGAGATCGACGCCGATCAGGATCGCGGACGTCACGGCATGCGGCAGAGGATCGCTGCTTGCGACGGAACCCGCGATGAGCCCGACCGGCAAATTGTTGGCGATACTGTCTGCGATCGCGGTCACGATGCCGGTGACCCAGATCGCTTTCGTGGCGGATTGTGCGACGAGCTCATGCAGCAGCGCGCTCAGTCGCGCGATCACGCCGGTGCGGATCAGCTCCTCGACCATCACGAACAGGCCCGCGACCAGCGGCAGCACGCCCCAGGCGACGTCCTTCACCAGCGGCCACGGCGATTGACGGGACAGAAGCAGCACCAGCGTGGCGGTGACGGCGCCGCAGAGAAAGGTCGGCAGTCCCAGCGGAATATCCAGCGCAGATGCGCCGATCAGCACCATGCCGATCGCGCCGATGCCGTAGGCGGTGAGCTTGCCTTCATGGCTCAGCCTCGGCCGCGGCACGTCGCGTTCGAGATGCTCTTCCTTCAGCGCCCTGCGCAGCGCGAAGCGCAGGACGAGATAGGTCGCCACGATTGCCGCGAGCGAGGGCAGGGTGTAGTGCCGCAGCCATTCGAACAGATGCGGCATGCGCGCGCCATAGACGACGAGGTTCGCCGGATTGGAGATCGGCAGCACGAAGCTTGCGGCATTGGCGATGAAGGCGCAGACGAAGAGATAGGGCAGCGGCGTTGCGCCGGCTGCGCGGGTTGCGGCATAGACCGCGGGCGTCAGCACGATCGCGGTCGCATCGTTGGAGAGCAGTACGGTCACCAGCGTGCCGACGGCATAGACCAAGAGGAACAGCCGCCGCGGCGAGCCTTGCGCGTGCTCGACCGCGAGCGCGGCGAGCCAGTCGAACAGCCCTTCGCGCCGCGCGAGCTCGGCGATCAGCAACATGCCGGTCAGAAACAGATAGACGTCGATGCCCTTGCGCATGCCGGCGAGCGCATCGCCGACCGGAAGCAGGCCGAGCGCGACGAGCAACGCCGCGCCCGCCACAGCCCAGATTGCTTCGGGCCAGCGAAAAGGGCGGGTGATGACGCATCCGGTCGCAACGAGGATGATGGCCCAGGCGGCGGTCGTTTCGGTTGGCGGAGCTGGCACGTGATCTCTTGGGTGAGCGATTCCGCGGCTCTTTTAGAATTGTGCGGCGTCTCTTGGCCAGACCGGCCAGGTTGCACCGCGAAATGGAACCCACTTGCAAGGAACCGCCGTTCCGGTGTTATCTCCCGCCCGGTTAGTCCGTCCGGGGGGAACCGTGGCTCGACCTGAGTATTGGCTGCGACTGAAGCCATGGTCGCTGCAGGCGTTGTTGGTGGCGATTGCGGGCCTGGTGGTGGCCGTTGCGATGCGCGAGGTGCTGGCATCGTTCGGGATGCGGCTTGATTTCGCGACCTTCATTCCCATCATCATGGTGATCTCGCTGCTTGCGGGAGCACCCGCCGGTGCGTTTACGGCGGTTTCCGCCATCGTCATCGTCTGGTGGGCGTTCACGCCGCCTGCGTTCGAGTTCAGTCCGCTCAACAGGACCGAGATCGACCGCTTCCAGCTTTTCCTGCTCGCGGTCTCCGTGCTGATCTGGTTCTCGCATCTTTGCCGTGTGATTGCGAGGATGAAGCGGCGTCCGACGTGACCCGCACACCTTCTACGCGGCAAGCTGCGTCAGGAGATCCCGAACCAATCCCTCCAGCAGGTCAAGCTTGTAGCCTGTCATCGGCAGCGGTTTCGCGCCTGATATCGCCTGCCGCGCGGCTTCTGCAATCACAGCCGCGTCGGCCGGCTTGCCCTCGAGCGCGGCTTCCGAAGCCTTCAGTCGAAGCGGCACCGGCGCGATGCCGCCCGCCGCAAGCCGCACCAGCTTGAAGACGCCGTCTGCGATCACCACGCGCGCGCACAGCTCGACCAGCGGCCATTCGGCATACGTGCGGCTGATGGCGCGCTTGTAGAGCGCGCGTTCGCCCGCGAGCGGCGCCGGCAGCGCGATGGTCGTGATCATCTCGCCTTGGCTCAGCGTATGGTCGGCGCTGCCGTTCGATCCGTTGCCGAGCAGCTCGGCGATCGAAAGCCCGTCGCGCCGGTTGGTGGTAATCAGCGCGTCATAGGCGAGCAGTGCTGCCGCCATTGTCGAGGGATGCGGCGCGACGCAAGGGCCGAGATCGAAAGCGACGCCGTAGAGATGATTGCCAGACCGGGCGGGGCAAGTGCTGCCGTCTTTCTTCAGGCAGGCGATGTGCGGATTGCGAAAATACCAGCAGCGCGACCGCTGGGCGAGATTGCCGCCGAGCGTGGCGAGATGCCGCACCTGCGGCGTGGCGAGGCCTTGTGCGCTTGCGGCGACGCCGGGGTAGCCGGCTGCAAGCCGTGCATCCGCGGCGATCGCTGCAATTGTCGTGAGCGCGCCGATGCTGGCGGCGCCGTCCGGCCCCCACGAAATGCCGCGCTCAATGCCGCGCCCGGCGGATGAATCGATATCGATCACCGGTCCCTTCGAAACGCCGCTGCGGCGGCGCTCGGAGAGATCGGTGCCGGCGGCACGGAATTCGGCGGGCTGTGCGGTCATGGTGGTGGCGTTCATGCGGCGGCCCTCCCTTTCAGCGCGGCGACGATCCGGTCGGGCCGGATCGGAATTTCCGTCGGCCTCACGCCGATCGCGTTGTAGATCGCATTCGCAATCGCGGGCGACGTCGGCACGGTCGACACCTCGCCGATGCCGACCGAGCCGCCCGCGACATGCTCGAAGCCGGCCTCGTCGAAATGCACCTCCAGCCGCGGCATGTCGGCGATACCGGGAATGCGGTAGTCCTCCATGCTCCCGGTCAGCACGTGACCCGTCACCGGATCGGTTTCGCGCGTCTCATAGAGCGCGTAGCCGATGCCTTGAATGAGCGCGCCCGCGGCCTGGCTGCGTGCCAGCGTTGGCGCTGCGAGCTTGCCGACTGCAAGTCCGGTATAGGCATTGAGCACGCGGACATGGCCAAGCCAGGTGTCGACCTCGACCTCCATCACCTGCACCGAGCTCGGCACGCCCGCGCCGACCACCATGTGGTTCATCATGCGCAGCACCCATGAGAACACCAGGCCCATAAAACCTGCCTCCCGGAGCGGCGAGCGGACACCCGCCGGCGGCGTGCCGTCGTTCGCGCGCACGGCCGAAACCGAGAGGTCGGGAGCGGCTGCGATCAATTCGCGCCATGGCGCGTTCGAGCCGGCCATCGGCCGCCGCGCCGCGGTTCGCGCAATCTCCGCCTTCAGCTTTTCGATCGCGGCGAGCGTCGGCGGCACGACCGACGCGGTGACGCGGCTGCCGCCCGAACCCGGCCCTTCCGGCAGGTTGGAGTGGCCGATGCGGACCTCGATGTCCTGCGGCTCCAGCTCGAAGGCCTTCGCGACCGTATTGGCGATCACGCTGCGCGTGCCGGTGCCGATATCCTGCACGGACGAGCTTGCGACGAGGCGGCCGCCCTTGATCGCAAGCCCGACCGAGGAGCCGGTCTGCCACAGATAGAGCCAGTAGCCCGACGCCATGCCGACGCCGCGCCGGTAGCGGCCGCTCTGCGATGAGGCCGGCTTGCGGGTCTTCCACACGTCGAGGCCGGCGGCCCAATCGTAGAGCCGCTGCCGGTTCCGATCGGAATCCCAGCGCTTGCGCAATTCGATCGGATCGACGTTCAAGCGCAGCGCCGCCTCGTCGACCGCCTGCTCGAGCGCAAAGACCATCGGCGGACCGCCGGGGCCGCGGAACGGCGCGCCGGGCGGCAGGTTGCTCAGCACGTCGAAATCGACGAGGTCCTTCGCTTCCGCCGGATAGATCAGGCGGGCGAGGCCGGCGATCAGCGAGTTGGTCGCCACGCCGGTATCGGCATGGGCGTTGAGCGACAGCGCCTTGAGGCCGCTCTGCGGCGACGGCAGCAACGCGATTGTCATCTCCGCGGCCGGGCGATAGCCGGCGACGGAAAGCTCTTCCTCGCGGTCGAAGACGACGCGCACCGGCGCGCGTGCCGCGCGCGCGAGCTCGATCGCCGCGATGGTCTCGCCGCCGAGGCTGCCCTTGGAGCCGAAGCCGCCGCCGACATGATCGGCGATCACGGCGATCTTGTCGTGCGCCAGTTTGTAGCGCTTGGCGATCTTCTCCATGACCTCATGGACGGCCTGCGTCGAGACATGCACCGTGAGGCGATCGCCGTCGAAGCGCGCCACCGCCGCGTGCGGCTCGAGGCACGCGTGCTGCTGGGTCGAGACGCGGAACGTCTCTTCGACCAGCAGCGGATTGCGCGCAGCGCGCGCTTCGCTGATCCAGCCCTTCGCGCGCTTGCCCTTCTGCGCGAACGGCGCAGTCGGTCCGCGCACATTGCCCTTCCATGGGGTCGGAGCGCCGCCGCCGGCTTCGGCGAGGTTGCCGGCGCGCTTGCGGTTCTTCTTGTCGAACACGACGGGCGCATCCGCGGCCCGCGCCGCGTCGAGCCCGATCACCGCGGGAAAATCCTCCCGATCGAAGGTGATGGCGGCAAGCGCTTCGCGGGCGGAGCGCCGGTCTTTCGCTGCCACCGCGGCGATCGGCGCACCGACGAACCGCACCATGTTGTCGTCCGGCAAGAGCGAGATCACCGCCGCGACGCCGGCCATCGCGCGCGCCGGCGCCAAGTCGAGATTTTTGATCCGCGCATGCGCGACATTGGAGCGCAGGATCACGCCCTCGAGCTGCCCGTCATGACGGACATCGACGGTGTAGCGCGCGAGCCCCGTCACCTTGTCGCGGGCTTCCATCCGTGGGGCGACAGGTTCAGCGCCATCGAAGCGCCCGGCGCAAGCCTCGCTGACGGCACGATAGATTCCCTCGTAAGCGCCGCAGCGGCAGAGGTGGCCGGACAGCGCCGCCGCGATCTCGTCGCGCGATGGTGTGGCCGTTCCCTTCGCGGCGCGCCAGCGGTCGTGGAAGGCGGCCGCCTCGACGACAAAGCCCGGCGTGCAGAAACCGCATTGCAGCGCATCGTGCGCCATGAAGGCCTTTTGCACCGGATGCAGCTTTTCGCCGCCGATGCCCTCGATCGTCGTCAGAGTCTTGCCGGCCGCGGCCTTGGCCGGACACAGGCAGCTCACCACCGGTTCGCCATCGAGCAGCACCGTGCAGGCGCCGCAGACGCCGGAGCCGCAGACGAGCTTGGTGCCGGTGAGGCCGCTTCCGTCGCGGATCACGTCGATGAGCAGCGCGTCGGGATCGTCGGGCAGCGGTGCGGTGCGGCCATTGATGGTCGTGGTGCTCATTGTCCAACTCCCGTTTTGCGTGGGGATTTCTTCGCAACAGGCGCTGATCTCTTTGCTCGCGGCGCGATGGCGCCGGCGATCAGCATGCGCAGCATCCTCTCGAGCTGCTTCAGGAAGGCGTCGACCGGCTGCATCGCGGGATAGGCGGATTTGGCGCCGTGGATCGCCATCTCGACGCAGCGCGCGAGCTCGCGCGCGGTCACGCCGCTGGAGAGTTTCAGCTTGCGCGCGCGGCAGACGCGCTCGATCGTCGCCGCGACCTCGCCTTCGAAGCGCGTGGCATAGGTCTGGTAGAGGTCGCGCGCCTGCACCAGATGCTCGGAGAACAGCTCTTCCAGATGCGGCGAGCCTTCGAGCGCGGAAAACATCGCGCCAAGCCGCGCGCCGATCTCGGCAATGAGGATGTCGGCGAGGTCGCAGCCCTTTGCTTCCGCCGCCCTTGCGGCCGCTGTCTCGGCGGCGAGCGCGTTCTCGTAGAGCCGCTCGATAACGGCGCGGAACAGCGCCTCCTTGGAGTCGAAGTGATGGTAGAGCGCCTGCCGCGTCAGGTGGGCCTCCTCGGCCGCCTGCTCGATCGAGGAGCGGCGAAAGCCGTGGCGGCGGAACACGCGCACGGCGGCATCGAGAATCCGGTCCTGGGGCGGGGCTTTGGCCTGCATTTGTCGAATTTGACAAATGGAGACAAATTGTCAAATCACGGTTTTATGACGAGCCCGCTCCCGGCATTACCTTTCGTCATGGCCGGGCTTGACCCGGCCATCCACCGTCTTTGGTGCAGTGGAGGGAAAGACGTGGATGCCTCGCACAAGGCTGCACAAGGCTAGGCATGACGAAGCGTTGGCTATGCTATGACTCTTCCCATGGACTGGCATGATCTCGAATCCTTCGCGTTCGGCGACAGCCCGGCACTGGCCGACGAGCTTCTGGCGCTGGTGCTGGCGGGCAAGAAGCGCGCGACCTGCTGGGCCGTCGCTGAAGGCCTGAAAGGCGCCGAGCTCGGCAAATGCATGGTCGTGCGGGACGGCGCGGGTTGGCCGCGCGCCGTGGTGAAGACGATTGAGCTAACGCAGCGGCGCTATGACGAGGTCGACGCCGCCTTTGCTTTCGAGGAGGGCGAAGGCGACCGCTCGCTTGCCTACTGGCGCGGCGCGCACCAGCGCTACTTCACCCGGCTGAAGCTGTTTCAGCCCGACATGATGCTCTGGTGCGAGCGTTTTGAGCTGGTCACGGCGATTCCGCTCGAGCATGTATCCTGATTTGCGCGGAGCCGACATTAACCTACTCCAGGCCTTTTGGCATGGCTTCGATCGAAGTAACATGCGACGGATCGCTTGCGACAGTTCGAGACTCGCGCACGCTGGGAAATGTGTTCCGGCATCGCGCTGACGGCCCACGCGGAGCATGGAGGCCAACTTGGACGATCCATTGAAGCAAGCAAAAGCCAAGGCCGCCGCGACCTATGATGCCGCGGCCGACCATTTCGACGACGAGCCGCTGAGTTTCTGGGAACGAATTGGCAGGCGGACGGTGGCGCGGCTCGGATTGCGAGCCGGGGATAGCGTGCTCGATGTCGGCTGCGGGACGGGAGCGTCGGCGCTGCCGGCGGCGCACATCGTTGGGCGGGACGGGTTTGTGCTGGGAGTTGATTTATCCGCGCGCTTGATCGACCGAGCTCGTTCGAAGGCAACGACGTGCGGGTTGACAAATATGGAATTCCGGCTCGCAGACATGACAGAACTCGGCTATCCGGATAGTCATTTCGATGCCGTCGTGAGCGTTTTTTCGATCTTCTTCGTGCCGGACATGGAAGGCTTGGTCCGCGAGCTGTGGCGCATGGTGCGACCCGGCGGAAAACTGGCGGTGACCACGTGGGGGCCGCGGATATTTGAGCCGGCCTATTCTCTCTGGCTGGAAGCAATCAAGCGGGAACGTCCCGATCTCCATAGCGCCTTCAATCCCTGGGATCGCATCACCGACATCGAGTCGGTGAGGAATTTGCTCCGCAATGGGGGCGTGATGAATGCTGAGGTCACTGCGGAAGAAGGGTCCCAACCCCTGCTCTCGGCAGAAGATTGGTGGACCATTGCCCTGGGATCGGGGCTCCGTTGGACAATCGACCAGATGGGACCCGAAGCGGCAGCAAGGGTCAAAACCGACAATGTCCAATGGCTGAGCGAAAACAAGATCGGTAGCATCGAGACGAATGCCATTTATGCGATTGGCAACAAACCGTTCTAGCGAGACAATACGAAGGCTAGAGCATGATCCGGAAAAGTGTGCAGCGGTTTTCCGAAAAGATTATGCTCAATCAAGAACCCGAAGCGCGATGGCGATTCAACCCAATCCCATCGCGCTTTGGGGATCTGATGAGGTAGAGAAGGCGCTTCAACGTGGCCGACGCCGCCTTTGCCTTCGATGAAGGCGAGTGGATCGTTCGCTCGCCTCCCGGCGCGCTGCGCATCAGCGCTGCTTCACCCGTCCGAAAGCCGTTCGCGCCGGACATGATGTTCTGGTGCAAGCGCTTCGAGCTGGCCGAGGCAGATTCGGCTGGAGGCCTAATCACTGTCGTAGCGATCTGTGGACCCGGCGGTCGACTTGGCTGTTGAGTTAGGCTGGATCAGATCCCAGCGGTTGCCGCAGAGATCCTTGAAAACCGCCACGATGCCATAGGCCTCATGCCGGGGCGCCTCGACGAACCGCACGCCGGCGGCGGTCATGCGCGCATGATCGCGCTCGAAATTGTCCGTTTGCAGGAACAGGAACACCCGCCCTCCGGTCTGGTCGCCGATGCGCGCCGCCTGGGCCGGACTGTTCGCCTGCGCCAGCAGCAGGCCGGCACCGGCGCCGCCCGGCGGACGAACCACGACCCAGCGCTTGCCGCTGCCGAGCGGCGTGTCCTCGCAGAGCTCGAAGTTGAGGGAGCGGGTGAAGAAAGCGATCGCTTCGTCATAGTCCGCGACCACGAGAGTGACGAGGGACAGAACTTGATTCATCGCTGAGCCAAAGAGATTGCGACACGTGCAATCCGGCACGATACACGCCGCGCGTCGCTGGCTCTACCCACCTTGGCTGACCGGGCGTAAGGTGCGATCCGCAACCAGCGTCGGCGTTAGCGGCAGGTCTCTGCCACTAACCGCGCGCTCAACCACATTGGGAAAACTGCACATGCCGAGCTCGCCTCCCGACAACCTGCCGATCTATCGCCTGCTCACGGGCAGGGACGACGAGGCCTTCTGCCGCCGCGTCTCGAAAGCGCTTGAGCTCGGCTATGCGCTATACGGTTCGCCCGCGATTACGTTCAACGGTGAGCATGCCGTCGTCGCCCAGGCCTTGATCTGGACCAGGGGTGATTGATTTCGGGCCGCCCGACAGGCAAATCGCTTCGCTTTATCAGAAACAATTTCCTCTTTATCGGAAAATGTCAAGTCGTGTTTGCGAAAATATTTTTCTTCCGTTTTTCGTAAGATAATGGTTGTCTCGCTGCGTCCCGATTCCACTGGAGGGGCGCTTCGCGATCGTCACGGACGTTGGAAGCGGGATGCGATGGACGTGAGGGTGCTCAGCGCGCATGCCGCGTGGACGAAGGCATCTTGGCGGACGAGCGAAATCGTGCGGTCCCGACGCCCCGACGCTGGCGTCAAGTCTTGCGGATGATGACCGCGAGGCGACGGAGGCTAACAAGCCCGGCACTCCGAGGAGACCACGTATAAGCCGTAAACCATCGCGCAGGGAATGCCGGTTGTTCCGGCTGCCCTGTTGTTGCTTGCGTGCGTAAGTGCACTCTTTCTTTGCACGCAAGGCTCACGGGTGCGGCCTGCACCCGGCATTCCCTGCGCCCTCCATCTTCCGAGGGCGACCTGTGATGGCATCACCCGGACGAATTTCCGCCGCGGGAATGCGGAGTTTTGGCTGTTTGATTGTAGGGTGGGCAAAGCGAAGCGTGCCCACCATGTTAAGAGGAAGGATCGTGCCGAGCTGCCGCCGAGCGAATGTGCAGGGAGGTAGATTCTTTTTTCACAGTGACTCTCGCGGATCGTTCAAGCGGCCTGCTGGTCGAACAAATCGATCGCCTGCGAAAGGTCTACCGGTCTGTCCAAGAACGCCGTCCGTTTGAAACAATCGAGCGAGGTTTGCTTGAGCGGCATTGGGGCGGAGATTTGAAAGATATTGGGGGATCGTTCGGAGAATGAATGGTGGGCACGCTTCGCTTTGCCCACCCTACAGATCGCATGCTCGTGCGGTCACTCCGCCTTCGCCCGGTACGCCGCGAAGAACACGCGCGTCGCGCTGTCGACGACGCGAGCGATCTGCTCGGGCGACGGGGCGGGCTTGGCCTGGAAGATGAACGCCTGGAACAGCGTCGCCTGGCACATCTGCATGAATTGCCAGGCGGCGAGTTGATAGTTGTCGATCGCGAGCTCGCCGAGCTTCGCGCGCGCCTCGAGATAGGCTGCGAAGCGGTCGACCGTGGCGGCGATCACCTGGGTGTAGAACCGGCTGCCAACCTCCGGCATCCGTTCGGCGATCGCCATCACGGTACGGATCGCGGATCCCCCGCCGGGCCGGCACAACAGGCCGATATAGGCCCGGCCGAACTCGGGGAGGGTGGTGTCTACGTCGCGGCCGGGGTCGAAATTGAAGGCGGTCTTGCCCTGTTCGAGCTTTTCTTCTTCGACGATCGCCTCGAACAGGCGGTTCTTGTCGGCAAAGTAAACGTAGAGTGTCCCTTTGGAGACTCCGGCGGCGCGGGCGATCTCGCCCATGCTGGCGCCGTCAAAACCCAAATCCATGAAGACCTTACGGGCTCCGTCCAGGATCTGGCGGCGCTTCGAGCTCTCCTCGTCACCGACGATTTGGAGGGCATGATGATCGGTTGCAACCATCGGTTTAGCTTCTCGCGAAAGATCCGAGCTGGAGAAACGCTTTCAAAGCGTCGAGGGCCTAATTTGCCGCTCGCGAATATGTATATTGACCGAACCGTTCGGTCAATGGTAATTTGGCGATGTGCGATGCGGTAAGGGCCGGATTTGGGCTCGGGCGCATCGCTTCCTTTTGTGAGCAGGAGGCCTCGATGGCCGCGACGAGAGACCAAGCCGCACGCGTGCTTCGCGCCGACGACGAAGCCGCGCAGCCGGCGCCAGACGCGGCAAGCGGTCTCGGCGAACAGCTTCGCACCCATGTGGCGGAAGAGACCAAGCGCCGTCCGGCGGAGGTGCCTGCTTCGCCTCCGGCCGAGACGCCGGCGGCACCCGCCGTGACCGACGCGCCCGCGCCGAAATCTCCCAGGCGCAAGTTTGTCCTGATCGGCTTTCTGGCGCTGCTGGCGCTCGCGGCCGCGTCCTACGCAACTTACTACGCATTGGTTGGCCGCTTCTATGTCTCGACCGACGACGCCTATGTCCGCGCCAACGACACCGTGCTGGGCGCGCGCGTGTCCGGTCACATCGTGGCGACCCTGCCTGGCGACAACGCGCTGGTGCGCAAGGGCGACGTGATCTTCCGGATCGACGACGGCGACTACAAGATCGCGGTCGATGCCGCGGCTACCCGGATCGGCACGCAGCAGGCGACCATCGCCCGGATCGGCCGGCAGGTCGCCGCGCAGGTGAGCGCGGTCGAGCAGGCGGAAGCCAATCTCGCCTCCGCCGAAGCGGGCATGAAGCGCGCCGACCTCGATTACGACCGTCAGCAGTCGCTGACCAGCAAGGGCTTTGCCTCGCACGCGACCTTCGAGCAGTCCGAAGCCGCGCGGGACCAAGGCATCGCCGGCGTCAAGGCCGCGCAGGCCGCCTATGACGCCGCGCGCGACAATGTCGAGGTTACCAAGGCGCAGCAGGCTGAAGCGCAGGCGCAGCTTGCGGAATTGAAGACGCAGCTTGCCAAAGCCAAGCGCGATCTCGATTTCACCTATGTGCGCGCGCCGGTGGACGGCACCTTCAGTAACCGCCTCGTCAATGTGGGCGACTTCGTCGCGGTCGGCCAGCGGCTCGGCAATGTGGTGCCCCTCGATGAGGTCTTCATCGACGCCAACTACAAGGAGACGCAGCTTCAGCGCATTCGTCCCGGCCAGCCGGTGACGATCAAGGTCGACGCTTACGGCTTCCGCAAGTTTACCGGCGTCGTCGACAGCATCTCGCCCGCGGCGGGCTCGGTGTTCACGCTGCTGCCGCCGGACAACGCCACCGGCAACTTCACCAAGATCGTGCAGCGGTTGGCAGTGCGCATCCGTGTGCCGGGCGACGTCGCACGGGAAGGCCTGCTGCGCGCAGGCATGTCGGTCCACGCCACCGTCGACACCACCAGGGGCGCCGACGATGCCGACAGCAATGCCGACCTCGATTCGCCGATGATGATCCATCCGCAGTAGCACTGAGACTGGAAGTGAAGCCGCAGCCGCGAGTCATCTTCACCTCTCCCCGACGGGGAGAGGTCGGATTGCGAAGCAATCCGGGTGAGGGGGCGCGGCTATGTCGAGGGACCGTAACCCCTCACCCGGATCGCATCTTGCGATGCGATCCGACCTCTCCCTTCGGGAGAGGTGTAACGCCCGGCGCCCACCGGAAAATACGTTGAGCAGAACCATGGCCAACGCCACCACAGCCAATTCCGCGATCGAAGTACCCGTTGTCTCCGAGCGGATCGAGCCGAAGCGGGTAGTCGCGTTCGTCATCATGGTGTTCGGGATGTTCATGTCGATCCTGGACATCCAGATCGTGTCGGCTTCGCTGTCCGAAATCCAGGCCGGACTATCGGCAAGCTCGACCGAAGTGTCGTGGGTGCAGACGTCCTATCTGATCGCGGAAGTGATCGCGATTCCCCTGTCCGGCTTCCTGTCGCGCGCGCTCGGCACGCGGCTGTTGTTTGCGATCTCGGCGGCCGGCTTCACCTTCTCGAGCCTGCTCTGCGGCTTCGCCTCCTCCAGCCAGGAGATGATCTTCTGGCGCGCGATCCAGGGATTTCTCGGCGCCGGCATGATCCCGACGGTGTTTGCGTCCGCCTATACCATCTTTCCGCGTTCGAAATTCCACATCGTCGCCCCCATCATCGGCCTCGTCGCGACGCTTGCGCCGACCGTCGGCCCCACGGTCGGCGGCTACATCACCGACGTGATGAGCTGGCACTGGCTGTTCTTCATCAACGTCATTCCCGGCATCATCATCACGGCAGGCGTGCTCGCGCTGATCGATTTCGACCAGCCGAACTTTCCGCTGCTCAGTCATTTCGACTGGTGGGGCCTCTTCTTCATGGCGGGCTTCCTTGGCGGGCTCGAATATGTGCTGGAGGAAGGCCCGCAATATGAATGGCTGCAGGACACCTCGGTTGCGATCTGCGCCGGCATCAGCTTCGTCTCGGCGATCGCCTTCTTCTGGCGCGTCTTGACCGCGCGAGTGCCGATCGTCGATCTGCGCGCTTTCACCGACCGCAATTTCGCGGTCGGCTGCATCCTGCAGTTCTGTATCGGCATCGGTCTCTACGGCCTGACCTACATCTATCCGCGCTATCTCGCCGAAATCCGCGGCTACAGCGCGCTGATGATCGGCGAGACCATGTTCGTCTCGGGCCTGACCATGTTCCTGATGGCGCCGATCGTCGGCCGCCTGATGCTCAAGGTCGACCTGCGCTACATCATCGCCTTCGGCCTCGTCACCTTCGCGCTCGGCTCCTGGCAGATGACGTACATGACGCGCGACTATGATTTCTACGAATTGCTGCTGCCGCAGATCCTGCGCGGCATCGGCATGATGTGCGCGATGGTGCCGACCAACAACATCGCGCTCGGCACCCTGCCGCCGGACCGGGTGAAGAATGCCTCGGGCCTGTTCAACCTGATGCGCAATCTCGGCGGCGCGGTCGGACTTGCCATCATCAACCAGGCGCTGAACGATCGCACCGATCTGCATATCTCCCGCCTGCATGACAGCGTCACCTGGGGCAACGCCGCGGCCGTCGATCTGCTCAATACGCTGACCCAGCGCGCCCAGGGCATGGGTGACGCGGCGATGATGGCGATGAAGCAATTGTCGCAGATCGTGCATCGCCAGGCCGCCGTGATGAGCTATGCCGATACCTTCCTCATGCTGACCGTGTTCTATGTTGGCCTGAGCGTCCTCGTCATGTTTGTGAACAAGCCAGCATCGATGGGCGCAGGCGGCGACGCGCATTAGCGCATGATCTCACGCGCTCGTTCGTTGCGCGCGAGCTTGCAAATCAGCGCCGATGCATTTATAAAGCGTGCCTCGTTGCTCGAACCGGAGGAGGATTTGCATGATGATCGCATTTTCGCAGATCACTCGTCCGCGTCCGTTTGTCATGATGGACGTTGTATCCGGCCTTTGACGGCCACCTTCGCGAGCCACGATCGGGTCAAGCGCCCCGGTCTCCAAAACTCCCGGTAAGTCACTGATATTCATCGACGCTTGCGTTCGGCTCTACTGCCGTCGCGCGTCCAGAAAATGGAGCCGGCCGCCGCGCGCGAGCGCGAGCCGGATGACGCCATGACCGCTCGACCCAACAAGCCCGCGGCGATACGCGTGGTGATCCCGTTCGTGACGCGCCACTGGCTGAAGCAGCCGTGGCTCTCGGCAACCGTTGCCGCCGGCCTCCTGGGTGCCACCGTCGCCGACCTGTTCATGCCGATCTACTCCGGCCATCTGGTCGATGCGCTGACCCTTGGCGCCGACAACGCGTCCGCGCGCCGTGCGGCGCTGGTGGCCTTTGGTGCGATCGTGGCGCTGGGCCTGACCTCGATCGTGCTGCGCATGATCGGCTTGCAGGCGATCGTGCCGTTCACGCTTCGGATCATGTCCGACGTGGCGCAGGATGCGTTCGTGCGGGTGCAGCGCTTCTCGACTGACTGGCACGCCAACTCCTTTGCCGGATCGACGGTGCGCAAGATCACCCGCGGCATGTGGGCGCTCGATCTCTACAACGACACGATCCTGCTGGCATTGTTGCCGTCACTGATGGTGTTGTTCGGCTCGATGGTGCTGCTTGGACTGCACTGGACCTCGCTCGGCCTTGTGATCGCTGCGGGAGCGCTGATCTATGTTTCGATGACGGTGGCGCTCTCGACGCTTTACATCGCCCCTGCCGCGAGAGCTTCCAACGCCTGGGACACCCGGGTCGGCGGCACGCTTGCCGACGCGTTGACCTGCAACGCCGTGGTGAAGTCCTTTGGCGCGGAGACGCGCGAGGAGGCCAGGCTCTTGCGGGTGGTCGGCGGCTGGCGGACAAGAGTGCGGCGCTCCTGGCTGCGTTACACCGCCGCCAACGCGTTGCAGCTCTCGGTGCTGCTCGGCCTGCGCGGCTCCGTCATCGGCGGATCGGTGCTGTTGTGGATCGCGGGCAAGGCTTCGCCCGGCGACGTCACCTATGTGCTGACGAGCTACTACATCATCCACGCTTACCTGCGCGATGTCGGGATGCATATCAACAACCTGCAGCGCTCGGTGAACGACATGGAGGAACTGGTCGAAATCCACGGCCAGCCGATCGGGATTGCCGATGCGCCGGATGCCGAGCCGATCGACATCCAGGGCGGACGTATCGTGTTCGACGACGTGACGTTCCTGTACGGCGGCCATCGCGCGCCGCTCTACGACGGATTGTCGGTCGACATCCGCGCCGGCGAACGCATCGGCCTGGTCGGCCGCTCCGGCTCGGGCAAGACAACCTTCGTCAAGCTGGTGCAGCGGCTCTACGATGTGTCCGGTGGCCGCATCCTGATCGACGGTCAGGATATCGCCAAGGCGACGCAGCAATCGCTGCGCAGCCAGATCGCGATCGTGCAGCAGGATCCCGTCCTGTTCCATCGCTCGCTGGCGGAGAACATCGCCTACGGCCGGCCCGGCGCGAGCCTGGCGGCGATCGAGCAGGCGGCGCGGCTTGCCAATGCGCATGACTTCATCCTGCGCCTGCCGAAAGGCTATGGCACGCTGGTCGGCGAGCGCGGCGTGAAACTGTCGGGTGGCGAGCGGCAGCGCGTGGCGCTGGCGCGCGCGTTCCTGGCGGACGCGCCGATCCTGATCCTGGACGAGGCGACCTCAAGCCTTGATTCGGAATCGGAGGCGCTGATCCAGGAGGCAATGGAACGGTTGATGAAGGGTCGCACCTCGATCGTGATCGCGCACCGGCTGTCGACGGTGCGCAGCCTCGACCGGATCCTGGTGTTCGATCGCGGCGAGATCGTCGAGCAGGGCAGCCACGCTGCGTTGACTGCGCGGCGGGACGGCATCTACCGCTCGCTGTTCGAGCGGCAGGTGACGGAGTTCGCTGCGATCACAGCGGCGGAATAAGCTGTTGCGTCGCGGCGGGATGGGCTAGGTTCGCTCGCACCGCCGTGACGAAAATGTGGGAACCGAATGACCGAAGCCGTGAGAACAGATGCCGCTCCCTCGCGGCTTTCGGTCGTCTGGTCGGCCTTAAACGATCCGGCCGCGCAAATACGCCGCGCCGACTGGCTCGCGGGCCTCATCGCAGTGCTGTTGCCGTGGACGACGACCGGCGTCGGCATTGCGGTGGTCCTTTGGCTGATCGCGTTTGCGCCGACCGTCGAGCCGCGCGCGCTGCTCCAATCGTTCAGGCGGCCGGTCAGCGCGCTGCCCATCGCGTTGTTCGCGCTGGTCCTGCTGGGAACGCTATGGTCGGACGCGCCGTGGCACGACCAGACGCATCAGTTGGGCCAGGTCAGCAAATTCCTGGTGCTGCCGCTCCTGGTCTATCACTTCGAGCGGTCGACGCGGGGCTTGAACGTGTTCATCGCGTTTCTGATTTCCTGCCTGTTGCTGGCGCTGGTGTCCTGCGTCGTTGCGCTGGAGCCAAATCTTTCGGCAAAACTCTACTTCTCGCGCGGGCCCTACCTTCCGACCAGCGGTATCTTCGTCAAGAACTACATCGACCAGGGCCAGGAGTTTTCGCTGTGCGCGGCGGCGTTGGCCTATCCGGTCGTGACCGCGCTGCGGGACGGACGCAATGGAAAGGCGCTGTTGCTCGCAGCCGCAGCGCTCGCGCTGGTCGCCAACATGATCTTCGTGGTGACCTCGAGAACGGCGCTGGTGACGATGCCGATCATGCTCGTCATCTTCCTGCTGTTGCATCTGCGCTGGCGCGTTGCGGTCGCAGCCCTTTGCGGCATGGTGCTGCTTGCGACCGGCGCGTGGTATGGTTCGCCGCATCTGCGCACCACGGTCGGAAAATTCTTCATCGACTATCGCGAGACCATGGTCCAGAACAACGAGAGCGGCATGGGCTCGCGGCTGATTTATTGGGGCAAGTCGCTCAAGTTCTTCGCCGATGCTCCGGTCATCGGCCACGGCACGGGATCAACGCGCGGCCTGTTCGAGAAGGCCGCGGCCGGGCAGATCGGGGCCGAGGCCATGGTCGTCAGCAATCCGCATAACCAGACGCTCAACGTCGCGGTGCAGTGGGGCACGGTCGGCGTGATCCTGCTCTATGCGCTGTGGATCGCCCACCTTCTGCTGTTCCGCCGCGAGGGGCTCGTGAGCTGGATCGGCCTGCTGGTGGTGATCCAGAACATGCTGACCTCGGTGCTCAATTCGCACCTGTTCGATTTCAACGAGGGTTGGATCTATGTGCTGGGTGTCGGCATCGCCGGCGGCATGACGCTGGCGCGGCGCGTCAGCCCTCCGGCGCGGCAAGCATCCGGCTCCGCGTCCGCGTAGAGATGGCGACCGTCAGCACGACGGCGGCAGCGAACAGCACGATCTGCGGCGTGATCGGCTCGCCGATGAAGATCGCCGCGAACGCGAAAGTGACGAAGGGCTGCAGCAATTGCAGCTGCGAGACCCGCGCGATGCCGCCCATGGCAAGGCCGGCATTCCAGGCGAAGAAGCCGATCCATTGCGGGAACAGCGCGGCATAGAGCAGCGCGAGCCATGGTTTCAGCGCGATGTGGCCGGGGTCGGCAGGCAGGCTGATCACGGCCGCCGGCAGTGAGACCGGCAGCGCGATCACCAGCGCCCAGCTGATGACCTCCCATCCGGGTATGCCGCCGGTGAGCCTTCCTGAAAAAGTATAGCCGACCGCGGAAGCCGCAACCGCGCCGAACAGGAGCAGATCGCCTGACGTCAGCGAGCCGCCGCCCTGGCGCAGCGCGAAGGCGACGACGAGCACGGCGCCTGCAAGCGAAGCGATCCAGAACAGCGGCTTCGGCCGTTCGTGGGTGACCAGCACGGCGACAAAGGCGGTCGCGATCGGCAGCGCGCCCAACACAACGCCGCCATGCGAGGCATCGATCGTCTTGACCGCGAGCGCCATCAGGAACGGAAACAGGATGACGACGCAGAGAGAGGCGACCGCGAGCTGAAACCATAAGTGCCGCGGCGGAAATTTTCGGCGCAGCACGATCAGAAGTGCGAGCGAGCAGACGCCGGCGATTCCCGTGCGCAGCGCGGTTACGGCCAGCGGATCGATCGCCGTCACCGCGATGCGCGTGGCAGGCAGCGTGCCGCCGAAAATCACCATGCCGATGAAGCCCAGCAACAGGCCAAGGCGTTCACGCGACAGGGACGACCGGGATTCTTCCAGAAGGGCAGGGGAGGACATGGCGCGAGAGAACTATCTATTTTGCCCGTGCGCGTACAGCGCGCGCCACGCTTCGCATGAAGGCCATGCGCCCCCTTGCGCTCATGGCCGCGCGCCGATGGTCGCGGGCGTCTGCTGCAGTTCACTCTCCGCAGCCTTGGTAGGCGCAATCGTCCCGAGCGCGATGCCGGAAAGGATCATCACCATAGCAGTGATTAGCGAAGGTTCGATTGTTTCACCCAGCGCCACCGCGGAGCTGATGACGCCGACCACGGGCGTTGCCAGGATGCCGAGCGAGGTTGTGGTGGCCGGCAGGCTGCGGTTGACCATGGCCATCGCCCAGTAGGCGAGCGCGATGCCGAAAATGCCGCTGTAGAGGAAGCAGGCCGAAAGCTGCGGCGTCCATTCGATCTGCGGTCTGCCGTCCACGATCAGCGCCAGTGCTAACAGAACGATGGTTGCAAGCAGCGTCTGCCAGAACGAAAGCTGGAACGGCGTCGACACCCATTTGTGAGCGCGGACGTAGAGGATGTTCGCCGCCCAGCACAGTGCCGCGAGCAGGATCAACCCGCTGCCGGTCAGCGCATTCCGGTCGCTCCAGTCGATCGCCAGCGGATTGAGCAGGACGATCAGCCCGGCCATGCCAAGGCCGACGCCGGCGAGCCGCCATCGCGTCATCGGCTCGCGCAGGAACAGCCAGGCGCCGGGCACGACCCAGAGCGGCGTCGTGTAGCCGAGCACGATCGATCGGCCGACGGGCACGAGGCGCAAGCCGAATGCCACCAGCGCCGAAAAGGCGACCATGTGAAGCAACGCGATCGTGCAGATGACAGGCAGATCGCCGCGCCGCGGTATGATGAAATCGCCGCGAATGAGCAGCGGAATGAGGAGGACGACGGTGCCGATCGCCGAGCGGATCGCAGTGGCCCAGAGTGGAAACACACTGTGGACGATGATCTTGGTGATGGCCCAGTTCAGGCCCCAGGACAGGACGACGGCAGCAAACAGGAGTAGCGCGGCGCGACGGGAGAGGGGATGGTCCATCGGTATTGTTCTTGTTGTCGGGCTGGACAAGCATAGATTTAACTGGCCTATAGAAAAGGTCCATTTCTATCAAACTGATGAGGCCAGTTGAATGCGCCAGGTGCTGTCCGGCCTGATCGATATCGAGTTGCGCCAGCGCGGCGAGGCGACGCTGACGCGGCAGCTCTACGACGAATTGCGCAAGGCGATCCTGGACGGCGCGCTCAAGCCGGGCCGCCGCCTGCCGTCGAGTCGGAATCTCGCATGTCAACTGAAGGTCTCGCGCAACACGGTGTCGGGCGTGATCGATCAACTGGCGATGGAGGGTTATCTCGACGTCGCGCAAGGCCGGCGCCCGATCGTGGCCGCGGCAAAGCCGGCGCTGCTTGGAGGCGGGCCGGCCTCGTCAGGTGCGAGGCGGAAAGTCCCGATATCGCGTTGGGCGAAAGGCCTCGAGAAGGCGCATTGGCCCGCGATCGATGAAGGGTTGCCGCGGCCGTTTCAGCCGGGCCTTGCGGACGCGCGCGAATTTCCGCACGAGCTGTGGGCGCGCTGCTTGCGGCGCGCCGCCCGGATTGCGCCGTCGCGCGGCGCGCAGACGCTGAACCGTCCGTCGCTGCAGGCGGCGCTGCTCAAATATCTGGTGGAGCATCGGGGCGTGAGGGCAGAGCCGCGTCAGGTGATCGTCATGCCCTCCGCGCAGGCGGCGATCGCGCTCGTTGCGCGCGTCGTGCTCGATGCCGGCGATCTGGTCTGGCTGGAGAGCCCGGGCTACGGCGGTGCGCGCGCCGCCTTCGAAGCCGCCGACGCGCGCGTCAGTGGCGTAGCGCTGGACCAAAGCGGCCTTTCGATCGGCCATCGCAACGATCGGCCGCGTCTGATCTTTGTCACGCCGTCCCACCAATATCCGACCGGACGGCTGATGCCGGTCAGCCGGCGTCAGGAGCTCTTGGCCTTCGCCGCATCTGTCGGCGCGGCCATCATCGAGGACGATTACGACAGCGAGTTTCACTATGACGGGCGGCCCGTCGCCGCGCTGCAGGGCCTGGACGAGACAGGCAGCGTCTTCTATGTCGGCACTTTCGCGAAATCGACATTCGCCGATATCCGTCTCGGCTATGTGGTGGTGCCCGAAAGCCATGTCGGCATCTTCGAGCGCGCGCAGCGGCACAGCGGCCATATCGCGGCAGCGCCGCTGCAGGAAGCGCTGGCCGAGTTCATCGAGGACGGGCATTTCGCCGCGCATATTCGTAAAGTGACGCGTCTCTACGGCGGACGACGCGATTACCTGGTGCGGGCGCTAACTGCAGCGGCTGGAGATCGACTCTCGGTCACCCCGCCGAGCGGCGGCATGCAGCTCCTTGCCTATCTCGGGTCCGGCATCGACGACTGCGACGTCACCGTGCGCCTGAACGCGGCGGGCGTGACGGTGCGCCCGCTGTCGCGGCAGTTCGTCGGAAAGGTTGTCGAGCACGGCCTGTTCCTGGGCTTTGCGGCGTGGAATGCAGGCGAGATCGACGCGGGTGCAGCGGTGATCGGTGATGTCTTGCGCAAGCGGTTTGCGCGGTGAGCAACGGCGAGGCGGGCTAGCCGTGGCCAATGCTGCTCCAGATGAGCGCAGCGCCGGATAGCAGCAGCAATCCCAGCACGACGTCGCGGAAGTTGCGGTCGCTCAGCACATGGTAGAGCCTCGCGCCAAGCCAGCTTCCAAGCAGCGTTCCGGGAAACGCAAGCATGGCGAGCCAGAGCGCCTCGCGTCCGATCATGCCGCCTGCCGTCTGCAGGCAGAGCGCGACAAACAGCACTGTAATATTGAAGGTCTGGAAGATACCGCGTCGTTCGTCCTTGCCCCAGCCCCTGACGCTGGCCCACAGGATCGGCAGCGGACCGGACAGGCCCGCCAGCCCACCGAGAATGCCGCCGGCAACGCCGATCGCCGCGTCCGCGAATCTGCCGCCAAAGGCGATTGCCATCGGCTTGCTGACGTAGAGCGCGAGGGGAAACACCAGCAGGAAGATGCCGACCGTGAGTTTGAAGACCCCGGGGTCGGCCTGCGCAACCAGCGTCGTGCCGATCGGCACGCCCAGGAGGCCGCCGATCACGAACGGCCACACCAGCGAAAGATCAAAGCTGCGCCACATCGAGGGCAGTGTCGAAATCTGGGCAATGACCGAGCAGATCAGCACCAGCGCCACGGCGGTCGAGGGCGGCATCACATGGAGCCAGATGCCGAGCGCCATCAATGCGGTCCCGAAGCCGGCAAGCCCCGAAACAAAACCGCCGGCCAGTGCGCCGACAAACAGCAGCGCATAGGCGGCCGCGTGCATTCTCTTTCCTCTGTCATTCCGGGGCGCGCATCAGCGCGAACTATGGTGCGCAATTGCGCACCTGAGAATCTCGAGATTCCGGGTCTGGTCCTTCGGACCATCCCGGAATGACGACGTCAAGCCGGCGTCATTTACACCGGACGACGGGCAGGTACTATCGCCAATGCCGGGCAATGACAAATTCATGGATGCAGTCATGAGCGCATCGTCGGACAAGACCATTCTCGTGTGCCATGGCGCGTGGTCGGGCGGATGGTCGTGGAAGAAGATGTTTCCCCTGATGCAGGCGGCCGGCTACCGGCTGGTGGTTCCGACCTACACGGGTCTCGGCGAGCGCGAGCATCTTGCTCATCCCGCGATCGATCTGGAAACCCATATCCAGGATATCCTCAGCGTCATCAAGTTCGAGAACCTGAGCGATTTCATCCTGCTCGGACATTCCTATGGCGGCATGGTCGCAACCGGCGTCGCCGATCGCTGCCGCGACCGCATCAGTCAGCTCGTCTATCTCGATGCCTTTGTGCCGCGCGACGGACAGTCGCTGCTCGATCTCAATGAGCCCGCGCGTGCGGGCATGGAAGCGTTGACGAAATCCGGCGACGGCTGGCGCGTGCCGCCCAATCCGACCCCGCCGGACACACCGGCCGCGGATCTCGACTGGCTCATCAGGCGCCGCGTGCCGATGCCGCTCAAATGTTTTCAGATGAAGCTGAAGCTGACCAACGGCGAGACAGCCCTGCCGCGCAGCTATATCTACGCGACCCGCATCACGCCCGCCGACACATTCGGCCAGTTCTCCAAACGCGCGCAAAGTGAAGACGGCTGGCGCCATTTCGAGATCGATGCCAGCCATTCGCCGCACGTCACCGCGCCGGACGCGCTGATGGGCGTGCTGCGCAAGATCGTGGAATAGCGTTGCGATGGGACCGCGGCGCAGAGCAAGCCTTGCGGTTTCAGCTCTTACGTCGATTGCGATCTTGCTTGTCACCGCCGACCTCGGCTCGCTTCGTGCGGAGCAGCCATCTGCGGCGCCGGCGGAGCAAGTGAAAATTCCGCTCGATCCGCTTCCATTCGATGTGAAAGGCTATCTCAGGCGGCCGACTGGTGCGGGTCCGTTTCCCGGCGTCGTTCTCGTTCCGCCGTGCGATCGGTTCGTGAATTTTGACGATCGCAACTGGGGCGCGGTCGTGTCGTCCTGGGGCTATGTCGCGCTGACGCTGGACATCTTCACGGCCCACGGCGTCGTGGGGCGACAAACCTGCATCTATCCGGCCTCGCCCGAACTGGCGGACGATATCTATCGCGGCGTGAATCTGTTGATCGCGCGCAAGCTCGTCGATCCCGCGCGCGTCTTCATCATCGGGTTTGGACGAGGTGGTTCGCTGGTCCTTGCCGCCGCCGACCGAGATGGCGTCATCCGCCACTCCCGGCACAAGGTCCGCGCTGCGATTGCATTTTATCCGCAATGCGAAGACATCAAAGGCGTGATGGCCGTTCCCACCCTGGTGTTGGTTGGCGCACGCGATGAGCAGGAGCGCGACGCCTGCCGAAAGATGGCGGCGGGCGAGGACGACATGGGAATCTCGCGTGAACCGGGCGCAGGTGCCTCGATTGAGTTTGTCGTCCTGCCCGACGCTTATTCAGGCTTCGACATACCGACGTTTCAAAAGCCGTCCGATGTCCGCGGACTTCATATCGAGTACAGCAAGCCGGCGGCCGACAAATCCAAAGAGATCGTACGACAATTTCTGCAGAGCCATTAGAAAATGGCGAGGGGTCCGGCGTGGTGGCGCCGAACCCCTCATTGGCAGAAGCATCAGCCGGCCTGTAAGCCGGGTTCTGTAGGGCACCGCCGCGCTTTGACGCGCGACGATACGTGACGGCCATTCCTCTGGGACAATGCTTGCGCATTGCCTCGAGCAACCTACCCGAACGGCGAGCCTGACATCGCTCCCGCGGATGTTATCGCTTATAGCGAAGGACCCGCGTCACCGTCCCTATTCGGTCTTGCTCCCGGTGGGGTTTGCCATGCCGTCGCCGTTGCCGGAGACGCGGTGCGCTCTTACCGCACCTTTTCACCCTTGCTGTCCCCTCCCTTTCGGGCGGAGAAGCGGTACGTTCTCTGTGGCACTTTCCCTGGGGTTGCCCCCGCCGGATGTTATCCGGCACCGCATGTCGATGGAGCCCGGACTTTCCTCTCCCGCGGCCTTTCGGCCCTTGCCGGAGCGGCCGTCCGGCCGACTGACCCCTATCCCATGGAGGCTTACGCGCGATCCGTCAAGCCGGGAACACGCCGCCAGACAAGCCCAAAATAATTTATCCTGAAGATGTCGTTCCGCGCGTGGGCCGTTCGACTGGGTGTCGGCGATCCAGCCGAACAAGAGGAGTGCAACACCATGCAGTATCTGCTGATGATCTATTCGAACGAGGCCGAGTACGCCAAGATGAACCCTGCGACGAGCCAGAAGGTCTCGGCCGAATTTGAAGCCTTCACCAAGGACATCATCCAGAGCGGCAATTTCAAGGCCGGCGACCGCTTGCGGCCGACATCGACCGCGACCACCGTGCGCGTCAAGGACGGCAAGGTCATCACCACGGACGGGCCGTTCGCGGAAACGCGCGAGCAGCTCGGCGGCTACTATCTGATCGAAGCCAAGGACCTCGACGCCGCACTCGGCATTGCCGCGCGGATTCCCAGCGCACGCCACGGCTACGGATCGATCGAGGTGCGGCCGATCTGGGTATATAATTGACGGCGCACTGTCATTCCGGGGCGATGCAAAGCATCGAACCCGGAATCTCGAGGTTCCGGGTTCGTCCTTCGGACGCCCCGGAACGACGACATGAGACGGTGAAACCCATGACCCCCGGCGAGATCGACAAAATCTTCCGCGACGAACAGGGCCGCGCGCTTGCGACTTTGATCCGTCTCGTCGGCGATTTCGATCTCGCCGAGGACGTATTGCAGGAAGCATTCGCGGTGGCGCTGGAGCGCTGGCCGGCGGAGGCGCAGCCCGCCAACCCGCGCGCATGGCTCGTCAATGTCGGCCGCAACAAGGCGATCGACCGCATCCGCCGCCAGATCGCATTCCGCGGCAAGCTCGGCGAGCTGACGCACGAGATCTTGCAGAATGCCTCCGCGAGCGAAGAGATCGTTGACGCTGCCGTTCTCGACGACGACATGCTGCGGCTGATCTTCACCTGCTGCCATCCGTCCTTTGCGCCCGAGGTGCAGGTCGCGCTGACCCTGCGCACGGTGTGCGGACTTTCGACCGAACAGGTGGCGCGCGCCTTCCTCGTGAGCGAGGAGGCGATGCGGCAGCGGCTGGTGCGCGCCAAGCAGAAGATTCGGCTCGCCGGCATCGCCTATGAAGTGCCCGAGCGCGAAGCGCTGGAGCCGCGGCTGCGCGGCGTATTGGCGGTGATCTATCTCGTCTTCACCGAGGGTTATGTGGCGACCTCGGGCGACGATCTGATGCGCCCTGATCTTGCGCGCGAAGCGATCCGGCTCGCGCGCTTGCTCGATGCCTTGATGCCTTCGCGGCGCGAGATCAAGGGCTTGCTCGCGCTCATGCTCCTGCACGATGCGCGCCGCGCCGGGCGCGAGACCGCGGCCGGCGACATCGTGCTGCTCGAGGAGCAGGACCGCTCGCTGTGGGATAGACAGCAGATCGCCGAAGGCTTGCAGCTTGTCGAGGGGGCGTTGCGTCTTCCGGGCCCGCCGCAATCCTATGCCGTGCAGGCCGCGATCGCAGCACTCCATGCGCGCGCCGCCAACTACAAGGACACAGACTGGCCGCAGATTGCAGGACTCTATGAGGTGCTGCTGCGCATCTCGCCGTCACCGGTGGTCGAGCTCAATCACGCCGCCGCGATATCGATGGTGGACGGACCGGCGCGCGCGCTCGACCTGATCGATGCGCTGCAGGCGCGCGGCACCCTGGATGGCTACGAGCTGTTGCCCGCGGTGCGCGCTGACTTGCTTCGCCGGCTCGGCCGCCATGATGCGGCGCGCGAGGCCTATCTTGCGGCAACGGCAGCCACAAAGCTTGAGCCGCTGCGCCGGCTCTACGCGCGACGGATGAAGGAAATGAGTGCCCGCTGAGCGGCGATTATCTAGCCGAGACCGTGGGATGCGGTGTCGTCACCGCATCCGGCGGCAGGCTCGACAACAGCGCGTGCAGCGTGGTCAGTGTCGAGAGATCGGCGATGCCATCGATGCGGGCCGGGCGGAAGTGACGCTGGAAGGCGGTGACCACTTCCATCGTCGGCCCGTCATATTTGCCGGTGATCGGCACGCCGTAGCCGTATTTGGCGAGCGCATATTGGAGATCGCGGACTTCCTCGCTGATGATGCCGAGCTTCAGCGTATCGCTGCGGGTGATCGGCGAGGGTTGCACCCAGTGGCCGACGCCGGAATTGGCAAGCGAGTGCCACGGGAACTTCTCGCCGGGGTCCTTCTTGCGCGCCGGCGCCACGTCGGAATGCGCGAGCACGCGATGGCCCGGCACCTTGCGGCGAAGCATGATGCCGCGGCACAGCGCAATCACCGCCGCGATCTGGCGGAGCGGGAAATCCGGATAGCCCCAGTCATGACCGCGATTGATGATCTCGACGCCGATCGAGCAGGAGTTGATGTCCTCTTCGCCCGCCCAGGATGCGACGCCGGCGTGCCAGGCGCGCTTCGCCTCCGGCACGCATTGCACGATGCGGCCGTCCTCGAGCACGATGTAGTGCGCCGAGACCTCGGTCCCCACGGTGCAAAGCTGGGCGATCGCGCCCTCGACATCCGGCATGCCGGTGTAGTGCAGCACAATCATGTCAGGCTGCCGGCCCCTGTTGCGGTCGCCGTAATTCGGCGACGGGATCACGTCGGAGGCGATCGAGGAATCCGGGACGAAGGTCTTCATGTGCGAGCTGCCCTTGGGAGTCGGCAGCGCACGGTAGCGCCGCGAATCAAGGGTGTCGGAAGTATGGGAACCGAACGACATGGAACGCTTAAAACCCGGCACAAGAACGACGACTTGCGACTAGAGTCGTCACTATTCCTTTGCGCCGTGGCTTAAGGCAATCCGGGATTGTGCGGCCGGGACAAGTTTTGGCAAGACTGTGTGCAAGCTGCATCACCCGCCGCTGCGCCCCGGAACCGGGATTTCCTTGGGCGGAAGTTAACCATTCCATCAACCGTTTCTTAACGCTGAGCGTCGTTACTAAGTGATGAAGCGCCAAAACCGGTTTGGCGCCCCTTTTTCACGCTCGAAACCCCGATGGCAGCCCAGCACATTCCATGCGGAAACCAGGGTTTGTCCCTGGGGGCGCGCGGGATCGGCGATTGCGTCCGTTTTGCGCCGTTTGCGCCGAAACGGGCCAAAAAACGCCGGGATTCGAGACGCAATGGGCCCGTTCGCTTGCAGTTTCCCGCCGTTGCGTCCATCCCGGGCCGGCACATGAGCGAGACCAGGCATATCCCCGTGCTCGGCCGTGAGGCGGTCGCGCTACTTGCCCCTTGCGAGGGCGGAATCTATGTCGACGCAACCTTTGGGGCCGGCGGCTATACCCGCGCGATCCTTGCCGTTGCGGGGACACGGGTCATCGGCATCGACCGCGACCGCACCGCCATTGCCGGCGGGTTCGACCTGGTCGACCGGTCGGCCGGCAGGCTGACCCTGGTCGAGGACCGGTTTTCCCGTCTGGCCGAAGTCTGCGCGGTGGAAGGCGTGGACGCCGTCGACGGCGTGGTGATGGACGTCGGCGTCTCCTCCATGCAGCTCGACCAGGCGGCACGCGGCTTCTCCTTTCGCCTCGACGGTCCGCTCGACATGCGGATGAGCGGCGAGGGGCCGACCGCGGCCGATGTGATCGCCAAAGCCTCGGAAGCCGAGCTCGCCGACATCTTCTATATCTTTGGTGAAGAGCGCCATTCGCGAGCCGTGGCCCGCGCCATCGTGGCCGCGCGCAGAGAGGCGCCGATCACCACGACGCGTGTGCTCGCCGATCTCGTGGCGCGCGTGGTGCGTGGGAAGCCCGGCGACATCCACCCCGCCACGCGGACGTTCCAGGGCCTGCGCATCTTCGTCAATGAAGAGCTCGATGAGTTGCATCTCGCGCTGGCGGCCGCGGAGCGCGTGCTCAAACCCGGCGGGCGGCTCGCGGTGGTGTCGTTCCATTCGCTGGAAGACCGCATCGTCAAGGATTTTTTCAACGCGCGAGCCAAGAGCGGCGGCGGTTCGCGGCATCTGCCCGAGCTCACGCAAACGGCGCCGAGCTTTCGCCTGTTGACCAAGCGGCCCGTGACAGCGAGCGAACAGGAAGTCACTGCCAATCCGCGCGCGCGTTCAGCCAAGCTGCGCGGCGCCGAGCGCACCGAAGCGGCTCCGCATGCGGCTGATCGCCTGCCGTCCTGGCCGCGCCTGTCCGACGTGATGAGGGGAGGCTGACCATGCGCCTCCTGCATCTGCTCGTGATCGGCGCGCTGGTGTTCGCGGCGGCCTATGTCTACCGCATCAAGATGGATTCGACGGTGCGCACGGAGCGGGTGCTGAAGCTGCATGCGGAAATCCGCGCGGAGCGCGACAAGATCGCGGTGCTGCGCGCCGAATGGGCCAAGCTCGATTCGCCGCGGCGGCTGCAGGGCCTGGTCGAGCGCCACCTGCCGCTGAAGCCGCTCAACGCCAACCAGTATAACGACCTGAAGAACCTGCCCGAGCGTCCGCCGAGCCTGGTGCCGCCGGGTGATCCCGACCCGATCGGCACGGTCATTGGAACGCTCGAAGCCAAGGCGGATGCGCCGACCGTCACCGGTTCGCTGCCGCAGCCGGAGACCAAGCCATGACCGAAGGCGCTCCCGAAAACGCGAGGCCCTCGGAGCCGTGGCGGCAGCGCCTGATCCGCAGCCTGCTCTACGGGCGCAATGTCGACCGCACCGCGAAGGCGCGCGCCCGCGTCGGCTTTGCCATCCTCGCCTTTGCCGCGATCTACGCCGTCATCGGCGGGCGGCTCGTGATGTACGCGATCGGCGCCGACGGCCACGGCGCGCGCCATAGCGCCTCCCAGGATGCGATCGCGACCGCCCGGCCCGACATCATCGATCGCAACGGCGAGATTCTGGCGACCGACGTCAAGGCGCCGAGCCTGTTCGCCGAGCCGCGCCGCATCATCGACAAGGACGAGGCGATCGAGCTCCTGACCGCGACGCTGCCCGATCTCGATGTCGCCGAGGTGCGCGAGCGGCTGTCGTCGAAGAAAGGTTTCGTCTGGCTGAAGCGCGAGATCACGCCGCAGCAGCAGCTGGACATCCACCGCCAGGGCATTCCGGGCATCGGATTCCTGCGCGAGAACAAGCGCGTCTATCCGGACGGCAACGAGGTCGCGCATCTGATCGGACTCGTCAACATCGACAACCAGGGCATCGCCGGGATGGAGAAGTGGCTCGACAATAACGGGCTCGCCGACCTGCATCGTGCGGGCTTTGCCACCGACCGGCTGCAGCGGCCGGTGGAGCTGGCGGTCGACCTGCGCGTCGAGCATGCCTTGCGGGACGAGCTGGAAAAGGCGAAGGAGAAATTCCGCGCCAAGGCGGCCTCGGGCCTCGTCACCAACGTCAATACCGGCGAGGTCATCGCGATGGTGTCGCTGCCGGATTTCGATCCCAACAATCCGAAGGAAGCGCACGATCCCGATCGCATCAACCGCCTCACGACAGGCGTCTACGAGATGGGCTCGACCTTCAAGGCTTTCACCCTTGCGATGGCGCTCGACAGCGGCAAATACGATCTCAACTCGATGTGGGACGCCCGCGCACCCCTGCACTACGGCAAGTTTGCCATCCATGACGACGAGCCGAAGGGCCGCTTCCTCAGCATGAAGGAAGTCTTCACCTATTCCTCCAACATCGGTGCGGCGCGCATTGCTCTGGCGCAAGGTGTGGAGGCGCACAAGGCGTTCCTGCGCAAGATGGGGCAGCTCGACCGCTTGCGCACCGAGTTGCCGGAGAGCGCGATGCCGATCGTGCCGAAGCACTGGGGCGACCTGAACACCATCACCATCGCCTTCGGGCACGGCATTGCGGTTGCACCGCTGCAGGCGGTGATGGGCGTCAGCGCGGTCGTCAATGGCGGCTATCTGATTCCGCCGACCTTCCTCAAACGAAGTCGGGAACAGGCTATGGCGCTGGCCAAGCGCGTGATCAAGCCAGAGACATCCGAAAAGATGCGCTACCTGATGCGGCTCAATGCCATGGTCGGCACCGCGCGAAAGGCCGACGTGCCGGGCTACTATATTGGCGGCAAAACCGGTACCGCTGAAAAAGTCGTCAACGGCCGCTATGCCAAGAAACGTGTGCTCACCGCCTTCACCGGCATTCTGCCTGCGGACAATCCCCAATACCAGGTCCTCATCATGCTGGACGAACCGCAACCAACGAAGGAAACCTATGGTTTCATCACCTCGGGCTGGAATGCCGTGCCGACCGCGGGCAGCGTGATCACCCGGATCGCGCCGCTTCTGGGCATCGAGCCGCGCTTCGACTTGCCGCCGCCTGAGCGCCTTATTCTTGCGGCATCCAGTCCAACGCAGTAAGCCAGATCAGCCGCACCTTCCTGAGTCCCGTTCAAGCGGTTGCGCCGGTTTCCTGCGCTTCCATCCGACTGGAACCTTATGAAGCTTCGCGACCTCTTCGACGACGAGGCTAAAATCGAGCAGCACGCCGAGGCGACCGCCGTCACAGGGCTTGCCGTCGACAGCCGCGTGGTGAAGCCGGGCGACCTGTTCTTCGCGCTGGCAGGCCACAAGACCGACGGCGCGCGCTTCATCGAAGCGGCGATCGCGGCAGGCGCGGTCGCGGTAGCCGGCGATCATCGGCCGCAACGCATTTCAGTGCCCTTTGTCGCAACCCCAAATCCGCGTCGCGCGCTGGCGCTGGCCGCGGCGAAATTCTTTCCCCGGCAGCCTGCGGCGATCGCCGCCGTTACCGGCACCAGCGGCAAGACGTCGGTTGCGGCCTTCACCCGCCAGATCTGGCAGCGGCTCGGCCACGCCTCGGCGAGCATCGGCACCATCGGGCTGGTCTCGCCGAAGCGCACCGTCTACGGCTCGCTGACGACGCCCGATCCGATCGCGCTGCATCGTCAGCTCGACGAGATCGCGCGCGAGGGCGTCACGCATCTGGCCTTCGAGGCGTCCTCGCACGGGCTCGATCAATATCGCCTTGATGGCGTGCGCATTCAGGCGGGCGGTTTCACCAATCTGTCGCGCGACCACATGGATTATCATCCCGACGTCGCGCACTATCTGAACGCGAAGCTTCGCCTGTTCCGCGAGCTGATTCCGCCCGGCGGCGCGGCGGTGATTTCGGCCGATCACGAGCATTCGCCTGAAGTGATCGAAGCGTCGCGCAAGCGTGGCTTGCGGCTTCTGACGGTCGGCAGCAATGGCGCCGGAAGAGGCGAGGGCATTCGCCTCGTCGAGGCCGGTATCGACGGTTTTGCGCAGAAGCTCGTTGTCGAGCATCGCGGCAAGAGACTATCATTGCGGCTCCCGCTGGTCGGCGCGTTCCAGATCGAGAACGCGTTGGTCTCGGCGGGGCTGGCGATCGCGATCGGCAGCGAGGCTGGAGCGGTGTTCGCAAGCCTCGAACATCTCGAAGGCGCCAGGGGACGGCTGGAGCGGGTCGGTGAGCGCAACGGCGCGCCAATCTTTGTCGATTATGCCCACAAGCCCGATGCCCTGGCGAAAGCCCTGCAGGCGTTGCGGCCCTATGCCAGGCGCAGGCTCATCGTGGTGTTCGGCGCCGGCGGCGACCGCGACGCGGGCAAACGCCCGCTGATGGGTGCGATCGCGAGCGAGAACGCCGATAGGGTGATCGTCACCGACGACAATCCCCGCAGCGAGAATCCGGCCATGATCCGCGCAGCGATCCTTGCGGCCACGAAGGGCGCGACCGAGATCGGCGACCGCGCGGGCGCGATCCGTGCCGCCATCGATCAATTGCAGCCGGGCGATGCGCTTCTCATCGCCGGCAAAGGACATGAGATCGGGCAGATCATCGGCGACAAGACGCTGCCCTTCAGCGATCATGACGCGGTCGCCGCGGCACTTTCCCCGAGGGTTGCATGAGCACAGCGCCGCTATGGACTTCGGAGGCGATGCGCGAAGCGATGGGCGCCGCGCCAAGCGGCACGCTGCCCGAGGCGGTCACCGGTCTTTCCATCGACAGCCGCACGATTCTGCCGGGCGAGGCCTATTTCGCGATCAAGGGCGATGTCCATGACGGGCACGATTTCGTCGACGCGGCGCTCGAGGCTGGCGCCGGGCTCGCCGTGGTCGCGGCGGCACAGCGCCAGAAGTTCGCAGCCGATGCGCCGCTGCTTGTGCTGGACGACGTGCTCGAAGGCTTGCGCGGCCTCGCGCGAGCCTCGCGCGCGCGGTTGAACGCGCAAGTGACCGCCGTCACGGGTTCGGTCGGCAAGACCTCGACCAAGGAAGCGCTGCGCGGCGTGCTCTCCGCGCAAGGCGAGACTCACGCTTCCGTCGCCTCCTTCAACAATCATTGGGGCGTGCCGCTGTCGCTGGCGCGCTGCCCGGCTTCCGCGCGCTTTGCGATCTTCGAGATCGGCATGAATCACCCGGGCGAGATCGAGCCGCTGGTGAAGATGGTGCGGCCGCATGTCGCCATCATCACCACCGTCGAGCCCGTGCATCTGGAATTCTTCTCCGGCATCGAGGCGATTGCGGACGCGAAGGCGGAAATCTTCGCCGGCCTCGAGCCCGGTGGTGTCGCGGTGCTCAACCGCGACAATTCGCAGTTCGCGCGGCTCGCGGCCAATGCGAAGGCACGCGGCGTCACCCGCATCGTCTCCTTCGGCACCGAGCCGGCATGCGATGCGCGATTGCTCGACATCTCGCTGCATGCGAGCACTTCGGCCGTGCATGCGAACATCTTTGGCCATGACGTGACTTACAAGCTCGGCGTGCCCGGCCGCCACATGGCGATGAACTCGCTTGCCGTGCTTGCCGCCGCGTCGCTGGCGGGCGCCGATCTCGCGCTCGCCGCGCTGTCACTGTCGCAGGTGGCCCCCGCCACGGGCCGCGGCGTGCGCCGCGTGCTGGAGATCGCCAGCGGTGAGGCGATCCTGATCGACGAGAGCTACAACGCCAATCCGGCGTCGATGGCCGCCGCCATCAACGTGCTCGGCCGGGCCGAGATCGGCCCGAGGGGCCGGCGCATCGCCGTGCTCGGCGACATGCTCGAACTTGGCCCGGCGGGGCCGGATCTGCATCGCGGCCTTGCCGAGGCGGTCAAGGCGAACCAGATCGATCTGGTTTATTGTTGCGGCCCCCTGATGCGCAACTTGTGGGACGCGCTGTCCGCGGGTAAACGAGGCGGCTACGCGGAGAACTCGGCCGGCCTGGAAGCGCAGGCGGTCTCTGCCATTCGCGCGGGCGATGCGATCATGGTCAAGGGGTCGCTGGCCTCGAAGATGAAAACGATTGTGAATGCGCTGGAAAAGCGCTTTCCGGGCTCCGCGCACAATGGCGCCGCGGGTTAGGGCGGAAACTGAATGTTTTACTGGTTGATCGAACTTTCCAATTCATTCCCTCCGGGATTCGGCGCGCTGCGCACGGGTCTCAACGTGTTTCGTTACATCACTTTCCGCACCGGCGGCGCGGTCGCCACCGGCGCGCTGTTCGTGTTCCTGTTCGGGCCCTGGATCATCGATCATCTGCGCTTGAGGCAAGGCAAGGGTCAACCGATCCGCGCCGACGGCCCGCAATCGCACATCATCGCCAAGAAGGGCACGCCGACGATGGGCGGGCTGATGATCCTGTCGGGGCTCGTGGTCTCGACGCTGCTGTGGGCGAACCCGCTCAACCCCTACGTCTGGATCGTGCTGGCGGTGACGCTCGGCTTCGGTTTTGTCGGCTTCTATGACGACTACCTGAAGGTGACCAAGCAGACCACGACCGGCTTCGGCGGCAAGCTGCGTCTCTTGCTCGAATCCCTGATCGCGCTGGCGGCGTGCTATGCGTTGGTCAAGCTCGGCCGCGACGTCTCCTCGACGTCGCTCGCCATTCCCTTCGTCAAGGAGCTGGTCGTGAATTTCGGCTGGTTCTTCGTGATCTTCGGCGCCTTCGTCATCGTCGGCGCCGGCAATGCGGTGAACCTGACCGACGGGCTCGATGGCTTGGCAATCGTTCCCGTCATGATCGCCTCCGCAAGCTTCGGCCTGATCGCCTATCTCGTCGGCAACGCCGTATTCTCCGACTATCTGCAGATCAACTATGTCGCGGGCACCGGCGAGCTTTCCGTGCTGTGCGGGGCAGTGCTCGGCGCCGGCCTCGGATTTCTCTGGTTCAACGCCCCGCCCGCCTCGATCTTCATGGGCGATACCGGCTCGCTCGCGCTGGGCGGCATGCTCGGCTCGATCGCGGTCGCCGTGAAGCACGAGATCGTGCTCGCGGTCATCGGCGGCCTGTTCGTGCTGGAGGCGGTGTCCGTGATCGTGCAGGTCGCCTCCTTCAAGCTCACGGGCAAGCGCATCTTCAGGATGGCGCCGATCCACCATCACTTCGAGCAGCTCGGCTGGACCGAGCCGCAGATCGTGATCCGCTTCTGGATCATCTCGGTGATGCTGGCGCTGGCCGGGCTCTCCACTCTGAAGCTGCGGTAATGACGTGGGCTCAACAGGCCGTCATTCCGGGGCGATGCGAAGCATCGAACCCGGAATCTCGAGATTCCGGGTTCGCGCTATCGCGCGCCCCGGAATGACGGTGTCGCAATCATGATCCCTGTCACCTCCTTTGCAGGCAAGACGGTCGCGGTGTTCGGCCTCGGCGGCTCGGGGCTCGCGAGCTGCCAGGCGCTGAAAGCGGGCGGCGCCGAAGTCGTCGCCGGCGACGACAATGCCGACAACCTCGCCAAGGCCGCGCAAGCGGGCTTCATCACCGCGGATCTGCGCAGTGTCTCCTGGAGCAACTTTGCCGCGTTGATCCTCACGCCCGGTGCGCCGCTGACGCATCCCGCGCCGCACTGGAGCGTGACGCTGGCGCGCGAGGCGGCGGTCGAGGTGATTGGCGATATCGAATTGTTCTGCCGCGAGCGGCAGCGCCATGCCCCCGATGCGCCCTTTGTCGCGATCACAGGCACCAACGGCAAGTCCACCACCACGGCCTTGATCGCGCATCTGATGAAGGTCGCAGGCTACGACACCCAGATGGGCGGCAATATCGGCACCGCGATCCTGTCCCTGGAGCCGCCGCGCAAGGGTCGCGTCCATGTGATCGAGATGTCGTCCTACCAGATCGATCTCACGCCCTCGCTCGATCCGACGGTGGGCATCCTCATCAACGTCAGCGAGGACCACATCGACCGGCACGGCACGCTCGATCACTACGCGGCGGTGAAGGAACGCCTCGTCGCCGGCGTGCAGGCAGAGGGCACGGCGGTCGTCGGCGTCGACGACGTCTGGTGCCGCAACATCGCCGACCGCCTCGACCGCGCCGGAAAACGCGTGGTGCGCATCTCCGTGCGAAATCCACTCGCGAGCGGCATCTATGTCGAGCGCGAGACCATCGTGCAGGCCTCCGGCGGCGCGCGCAGCGAGATCGCGCGGATCGGCGGCATCGGCTCGCTGCGCGGCCTCCACAATGCGCAGAATGCCGCCTGCGCGGCGGCTTGCGCGCTGGCGCTCGGTGTCGGCCGCGACGTTTTGCAGGACGGCTTGCGGAGCTTTCCGGGGCTCGCGCATCGCATGGAGCAGGTCGGCCGCCGCGGCGATGTGCTGTTCGTCAATGACTCCAAGGGCACCAATGCGGATGCGGCCGCGCACGCGCTCTCGTCCTTTGCCGATATTTTCTGGATCGCGGGCGGTAAGCCCAAGGCCGGCGGCATCACGAGCCTTGGCGAATATTTCCCCCGCATCCGCAAAGCCTATCTGATCGGCGAGGCGGCGCAGGAGTTTGCCGGCACGCTCGGCGACAGCGTGCCGCATGAGATTTCCGAAACGCTCGATGTCGCGGTCGCCAATGCCGCGCGCGACGCGGAGGCCTCGGGACTGCATGACGCGGTCGTGCTGCTGTCGCCGGCCTGCGCGTCCTTCGACCAGTATCGCAATTTCGAGATCCGCGGGGCCAAGTTCCGCGACCTCGTCAACGCGCTGCCGGGCGTCAAGCCGGTGGTGTGATGGTGGCGTCATTCCGGGGCGATGCGAAGCATCGAACCCGGAATCTCGAGATTCCGGTTCTGGTCCTTCGGACCATCCCGGAATGACGCGCCAACTACCGAAAGTTAAGAATTCCATTAACCCCTTGGAAACCATCATGGGCGACCAATGGGAGGGACCCGTTTGTCCCTGAAGGACCGCCCATGCTCTCCCGCGAAGAACGCAATCCGCTGTCGGACTGGTGGTGGACCGTGGACCGTCCGATGCTGGGCGCCATCATCGCGCTGATGCTGTGCGGCATTGTGCTGTCGCTGGCCGCAAGCCCGGCGGTCGCGGTGCGGATCGGGCTCGATCCGTTCCATTTCTTCAATCGCCACGTGCTGTTCCTGCTGCCGTCCTTCATCGTGCTGATCGGCGTCTCATTCCTGTCGCCGCGGCAGATCCGCCGCACCGCGCTGATCGTGTTCGCGGTCTCCGTCATCCTGATCGTGGTGACGCTCTTGATCGGACCTGAAGTGAAGGGCTCGCGGCGCTGGATCACGCTGCTCGGCGTCAATATCCAGGCGTCCGAATCCGCCAAGCCCTCCTTCGTCGTGGTCGCGGCCTGGCTGTTTGCGGAATCGACCAAACGGCCGGAAATGCCGGCCACCACGATGGCGCTGGTGCTCCTCCTGATGCTGGTCGCGCTGCTCGTGATGGAGCCCGATTTCGGCCAGACCATGTTGATCCTGATGGTGTGGGGCGCGCTGTTCTTCATTGCAGGCATGCGGATGATCTGGGTGATGGGGCTCGCGGGCGCGGCGGCCGCCGGGCTGTTCACCGCCTATCTCCTGGTCCCGCACGTTGCCGGCCGCATCCAGCGCTTCATGAATCCGGCGTCCGGCGACACCTTCCAGGTCGACACCGCGATGGAAGCCTTCTCCAACGGCGGCTGGTTCGGGCTTGGGCCGGGCGAAGGCATCGCCAAGCGCAGCCTGCCGGACAGCCACACCGACTTCGTGTTCGCGGTCGCGGCCGAAGAGTTCGGCATCGTCTTGTGCCTGGCGCTGCTCGCGCTGTTCGCCTTCATCGTGATCCGCGCGCTGTCGCGGGCCTATGCCAACGACGACATGTTCGCGCGCTTTGCGGCGTCCGGTCTTGCGATCATGTTCGGGGTGCAGGCCGCGATCAACATGGCGGTCAACCTGCAGCTCATTCCCGCCAAGGGCATGACGCTGCCGTTCATCTCCTATGGCGGCTCGTCGATCGTGTCGCTCTCTTACGGTGTCGGCATGATGCTGGCGCTGACCCGGCTCAGGCCTCGCAGCGAGCTGGCGTCGCTGGGCGACGGCGCAACCGCGCCGAGCTACGTTTAACTCTACGCCACGTCGTCATTGCGAGCGAAGCGAAGCAATCCACACTGCTTCCGCAGAGGCAGTTCTGGATTGCTTCGCCGAGCCTGTCATCGGGCGCGCATTCGCGCGACCCGTTGGCTCGCAATGACGGAGGTTTCCTTGTAAAGACTTTGCATGGAAAACACAGCCCCATTGATCCTGTTGGCTGCGGGCGGCACCGGCGGCCATTTGTTTCCCGCGGAAGCGTTGGGCGTCGAGCTGATCAAGCGCGGCCTGCGCGTGCGCCTCGTCACCGACGACCGCGCGCTGCGCTATGGCGGGCTGTTCTCCAAGGACATGATCGACGTGGTGGCGAGCGAGACGGCGCGCGGCCGCAATCCGTTGCAGCTCGCTTACGCCACCGTCACGCTTGCGACGGGCACGCTTTCCGCATTCCGCTTGTTGCGCCGGCTGAAACCGGTGGCCGTGGTCGGCTTCGGCGGCTATCCGACCTTGCCGCCGCTGATCGCCGCAAGGCTCGCCGGCATTCCCAGCATCATCCACGACGCCAATGCGGTGCTCGGCCGCGCCAACCGTTTCCTCTCGCGCCATGTCAGCGCGATCGCGACCTCGCTGCCCGGCGTGCTCGATCGTGACCCGGCGCTCTCGGGCAAGACCACGACTGTCGGCACGCCGATGCGTCCGGCGGTGCTCATCGCTGCGGCCGCGCGCTACACGGCGCCGGAGCCGAAGGGGCCGCTGCGATTGCTTGTGGTCGGCGGAAGCCAGGGCGCGCGAGTGATGAGCGACATCGTGCCAGGCGCGATCGAGCGCCTTGAGCCGGCCTTATGGAGCCGTCTGATCCTCACCCAGCAGGTGCGCGAGGAAGACATGATTCGCGTGCGCCCGGTCTATGACCGGCTGAAGATCCAGGTCGAGCTCGCGCCGTTCTTCACCGACCTGCCGGCGCGGCTCGCGTCGAATCATCTGATCATCTCCCGTTCCGGCGCCGGTACCGTGGCCGAGCTCGCTGCGATCGGCCGGCCTTCGATTCTGGTACCGTTGCCGGGCTCGATCGACCAGGATCAGTTCGCCAACGCCGGCGTGCTGTCGCAAGTGGAAGGCGCTTTACGGATTCCGCAGGCCGAATTCACCTCCGATCGTCTCGCCTCGGAAATCTCCGCACTTGCCGCTGAACCGGCGCGTCTCGCGGCAATGGCCAAAGCCGCGCGCAGCGTCGGCCGCCTCGATGCCGCCGAACGGCTGGCCGATCTGGTGATGAAAACCGCCGGAATTTAGGCCCAAAAAACCCTTGTCATGTCCCGCGAAAGCGGGGCATCCAGTAACCCGCGCCGCCGATCGGAACAACCGGCTGCGCGGAGTGCTGGATCGGCCGCTCCAGTGCGCAATTGCGCACAAGGCGGACGGTGACACCGGGGAATTTTTCATGAGACTGCCGCGCGAGATCGGACCTATCCACTTCGTCGGGATCGGCGGCATCGGCATGAGCGGCATCGCCGAGGTGCTCTGCAATCTCGGCTACACCGTGCAAGGTTCGGATGCTGCCGAGAGCGGCAACGTCACGCGGCTGCGCGAGAAGGGCGTCAAGGTTTCGGTCGGCCACAAGGCGGAGAATATCGACGGCGCCGACGTGCTCGTGGTGTCGACCGCGATCAAGCGCGACAATCCGGAACTGATGGCGGCGCGCGCACGACGCATTCCCGTGGTGCGGCGCGCGGAGATGCTGGCCGAATTGATGCGGCTCAAAAGCTGCGTCGCGATCGCCGGCACCCACGGCAAAACCACCACGACCACGATGGTCGCGACCCTGCTCGATGCCGGCGGCCTCGATCCGACCGTCATCAACGGCGGCATCATCAACGCCTATGGCTCGAACGCGCGCATGGGCGCGGGCGACTGGATGGTGGTCGAGGCCGACGAGAGCGATGGCACCTTTCTGAAACTGCCGGCCGATGTCGTGATCGTCACCAACGTCGATCCCGAGCATCTCGATCACTTCAAGACGTTTGACGCGATTCAGGATGCGTTCCGAAGTTTCGTCGAGAACGTGCCGTTCTACGGCTTTGCCGTGATGTGCATCGACCATCCGGTGGTGCAGACGCTCATCGGCAAGATCGAGGACCGCCGCATCATCACCTATGGCGAGAACCCGCAGGCCGACGCACGGCTGGTCGATCTCACGCCGATGGGTGGCGGCTCGAAATTCCAGGTCGTGATCCGCGACCGCAAGAGCGGCGGCGCGCACGAGATCTCCGATATCGCGCTGCCGATGCCGGGCCGGCACAACGCCTCCAACGCGACGGCGGCAATCGCGGTCGCGCATGAGCTCGGCATTTCCGATGACGCCATCCGCAAGGCGATCGCGGGCTTTGGCGGCGTGAAGCGGCGCTTCACCAAGACGGGCGAATGGAACGGCGTCACCGTGATTGACGACTACGGCCATCACCCCGTCGAGATCGCCGCGGTACTGAAGGCCGCGCGCGAATCCAGTAACGGCAAGATCGTCGCCGTGGTGCAGCCGCATCGCTACACACGGTTGCAATCGCTGTTCGAAGAGTTCTGCACCTGTTTCAACGACGCCGATAGCGTGGTGGTCGCCGAAGTCTATCCGGCCGGCGAGACGCCGATCGAAGGCGTCGACCGCGATCACTTCGTCACGGGTTTGCGCGCACACGGCCATCGCGAGGTGATCCCGCTGCCGAAGTCATCGGATCTCGCAGGCATTGTGAAGAAGCTCGCCAGGCCCGGTGATCTCGTCGTCTGCCTCGGCGCCGGCAACATCACCCAATGGGCCTATGCGCTGCCGGGCGAATTGAAGGCGCTGGGATAAGGGCGGTGATTTTGATCTCGCTGTTTGCATCACGGAATGCTGCGCTCCCTCCCCCCTTGCGGAGGAGGGCGGGGGAGGGGGGTAGCCACGAACTCCGGAGCCCGGGGCTACCCCCCTCCCTAACCCTCCTCCGCAAGGGGGGAGGGAACGGAAACGGAGTGCCTTCCTCATTCGAGGCGGGACATCGCGCATGAGTTTCCCCGACATCACACCGGAATTGAAAGCCGCGATGCCTGACTTGCGCGGACGGCTCATTGCCAACCAGCCGCTCGCCGAGCTCACCTGGTTTCGCGTCGGCGGCCCGGCGCAGGTGTTGTTTACGCCGGTCGATGAGGACGACCTCGCTTATTTTCTGAAACACCTGCCGGAAGACCTGCCGGTCTATGTCGTCGGCGTCGGCTCCAACCTGATCGTGCGCGATGGCGGCCTGCCGGGCGTCGTGATCCGCCTCGCGCCGCGCGGCTTTGGCGAGGCCAGCGCGAATGGCGAGCTCGTCACTGCGGGAGCCGCCGCGCTCGACAAGCGCGTAGCCGAAACCGCGGCAGCCGCCAACCTCGCCGGCCTCGAATTCTATTTCGGGATTCCCGGCACCATCGGCGGCGCGCTGCGCATGAATGCGGGCGCCAATGGCGCCGAGACCAAGGACGTGCTGGTCGATGCGATCGGCGTCGATCGCAAGGGCAACAAGCACATCTTCTCCAATGCCGACATGAAATTCGTCTACCGCAATTGTGGCGTCGATCCCTCCATCATCTTTACGTCCGCGCGGTTTTGCGGAACGCCCGCCACGCCGGAGGCGATCCGCGCGCGCATGAACGAGGTGCAGACCCATCGCGAGACCGCGCAGCCGATCCGCGAGAAGACCGGCGGCTCGACCTTCAAGAATCCGCCCGGTCATAGCGCCTGGAAGCTGATCGATGCCGCGGGCTGCCGCGGCCTCAAGCTCGGCGGCGCCCAGGTCTCCGAGATGCACTGCAATTTCCTGATCAACACCGGCAACGCCACCGGCCACGATATCGAGGCGCTCGGCGAGAGCGTACGCGAGCGCGTCAAGCAAAATTCGGGAATTGAGCTACATTGGGAAATCAAGCGGATCGGGGTTCCTCTTTAGCCCTCATTCCGGGGCGCGACGAAGTCGCGAGCCCGGAATCCATATCCCAAGACCGTGGTTATGGATTCCGGGCCCATCGCTTCGCGATGTCCCGGAATGACGAAGGTGGAATAGCAGGCGGAAATAATGCGCATCACCATTCTCTTCGGTGGCACCAACAAGGAGCGGCTGGTCTCCGTCGCGAGCGCCCAGGCGCTGTGCCGGGCCTTGCCCGAGGCCGATCTGTGGTTCTGGGACGCCGACGACAGCGTGCATGAGACGCTGGCCAAGACGCTGGTCGCGCATACGCGCCCCTTCGAGCATGCATTCAAGCCGGGCGGACACTGCGTCGGCAAATCGATCGAGGAGGCGCTGGATCAGGCCAAGCGCGACGAGAGGCTGTTCGTGCTCGGCCTGCATGGCGGCCGCGCCGAGAACGGCGAGTTACAGGCGGCATGTGAAGTTCGCGGCATCCCCTATACCGGATCGGATTCCGCTTCCTCGCATCTTGCCTTCGACAAGGTTTCAGCAAAGCGCTTTGCCGCCATCGCCGGCGTGATGACCACGTTCAACGTGGCGCTGAAAGATATCGACACCGCCCTCGAAGAGCACGGCCGGCTGATCGCAAAGCCCACCCACGACGGCTCGAGCTACGGCCTGATCTTCGTCAACGCCAGGCAGGATCTCGTCGCCGTCCGCAATGCCGCGAAGACCGAAGCCTATCTGATCGAACCGTTCATCTCCGGCGTCGAAGCCACCTGTGCGGTGCTGGAGCGATCGAACGGCGAGGTGTTCTCGCTGCCGCCGATCGAGATCGTGCCGGGCGAAGGCAGTTTCGACTACACCGCCAAATATCTTCTGAAATCGACCCAGGAGATCTGCCCGGGCCGCTTTACGCCCGAGGTGACCGCCGCGCTCAAGGACCAGGCGCTGCGCGCGCACAAGGCGCTGTCCTGCTTCGGCTATTCGCGCACCGATTTCATCGTCTCTGCCAACGGGCCGGTTTATCTCGAAACCAACACGCTGCCGGGTCTGACCCAGGCCTCGCTCTACCCCAAGGCTCTGAAGGCCCACGGGATCGAGTTCGCCGATTTTCTCAAAGACCAGATCGTGCTCGCCGAGCATCGGTTAAGGAAATAATGACAAAGGGTTAACGGGGCAGGGTGGCAAAAGGGGCGAAAAGTCGTTCCGGATGGCTAAAATCCCTAAGATTTCACTGCAAATATCTCACAGGACGCATCAAAAAACGCCCTGTCCCGACCTGTTTTACCCTTTGTTTACCAGGAAGTCCGAAGGTTAACGCCGGCGGCGCGTGTGGCGCTTGGTTGCCGGGACGTGTCTAGCGGACGTTTCCGCTTCATCACCGAATGCCATCTCCGCCGCGGCCCGCAACGTAATTGCGGGAACAATGTTTGATGAGCTCGTGCAATGGATGGTGCAGGACGCCTCGCACAACATCAGAGGCCTCAAGCCGACCTGAAGGCGGCCGCAATGGGTGCGGTCGTGCTGTTGCGCGGGTATCTGGGATCAAAGCGCGCCGCGAAAAAGAGCGCCAGGCAATCGCTGCTCGACCGTGAGCCGCCGCCGCGCCTGATCGCGTGGATCGAACGCCACGTGCCGCGCCGCGCGGGCCTCGCCGCGACGCTGCTCCTGCTCGCCGGCAGCACCTGGCTCGGCATCGTCAGCGGCGGTCACTATGACGACTTTGCCGCAGGCTTGAGCGATACCCGCAACGCGCTCGCCAATTCCCTGGGCTTCCGCATCACCACGGTTGCCATCAACGGCCGCAAGCAATTGAGTCAGGACGAAGTGCTCGCGATCGGCGGCGTCACTGGCCGCTCGTCGCTGTTGTTCCTCGATGCCGCCGCCGTGCGCGACCGGCTGAAAGCCAATCCCTGGATCGCGGACGCTACCGTGATCAAATATTATCCCGGCGCGCTCGAGATCAACATTGTCGAGCGCTCGGCTTTTGCGCTGTGGCAGGAGAACGGCAAGCTCTCCGTCATCGCCGATGATGGCGCCGTCCTCGAGCCATACGTATCGCGCAGCTTCCTGTCATTGCCGCTGGTGGTCGGCAAGGGAGCGGCTACCCGTGCGCGCGATTTCCTGGCGCTGCTCGCGCGCTATCCGCAGGTCAACGCGGTGACCAGGGCCGCGGTCTTCGTCGGCGAGCGACGCTGGAATCTGCGCACCAGGGATGGCCTCGACATCCGCCTGCCGGAGAACGACGTCGGCAATGCGCTCGCGACCTTGACCAAGCTCGACCAGGACGACCACCTGTTCTCGCGCGACATCGTCGCCATCGACATGCGCCTCTCCGATCGGCTCACCGTGCAATTGTCCGACGAGGCCGCCAAGGCGCGCGAGGATCAGTTGAAGAAGGCCGCCAAGAAGAAGCCGGGTGACGCTGCATGACCGGCCTCGATCGCACCTTGACGCCGAAGACGCGCCCGATGTCCGGCAAGCGCACCGCGCTGGTCGCTTCACTCGATATCGGCACCAGCAAGATCGCCTGCATGATCGCGCGGCTGAAGCCGTGCCCGCCGAGCGATGCCTTGCGCGGCCGCAGCCATGCGGTCGAACTGATCGGCTATAGCCAGATCCGCTCGCTCGGCGTCAAGGCCGGCGCGGTCGTCGATCTCGCCGAATGCGAACAGGCCGTGCGTCACGCAGTGGCCCTGGCCGAACGCATGGCCAAGGTTCGGGTTGAATCGGTGCTGCTGTCGGTTTCGGCAGGAAGGTTGCAGGGCCAACTGGTTGAAGCCGCGGCCGATATTCGTGGCGGCGCGGTCACCGCCGCCGACGTCACCCGCGTTACC
>NZ_DATGFH010000043.1:0-54818 GCF_035309285.1 Bradyrhizobium sp.
CGCCGGACATGGTGCCGGCCAGCTGGTTCCTGCGCTCCTGGAGCACGGGAAAGGTTTCGAACGCCATCGCCAGATTGTGCTGGATCGCGCTGCGGGCCGCCTTGCGAAAAGCGCCGAGCATCAGGTTCTCCACGACCGTAAGCTTGGGAAACAGCCGCCGCCCCTCCGGCACCAGCGCCACGCCGAGGTCGACGATCTGTTCCGGCAACAATTTTGTCAGGTCGTGCACCGTGCCGTCGATCGAGAGCGACACGCTGCCGCGCGTCGGACGCACCAGACCCATGACGCATTTGATCAGCGTGCTCTTGCCGTTGCCATTGGTGCCGAGCAGCGCGACGGTCTCGCCATTGTCGACACGCAGCGAGACTCCACGCAGCGCCTTCACCGCGCCGTAACCTGCGTCCAGGGCCCCGATCGCCAGGCTAAGTGCCAAGATAGGCCTCCTGGACGCGCGGGTTCGACATCACCTCGCCGGGTGCGCCGATCGCGATGATCTTGCCGGCATCAAGGCACATCACGCGCTCGGAGAAGCGCATCACTGCCTGCATGATGTGCTCGATCATGATAATGGCGATGTCCTCGCCGCAAAGGCTCATCAACAGGTCCAGCACCTCGTCCACCTCAGAGGCCGACAGGCCTGCCATCGCCTCGTCGGAGATCAGGAGCTTCGGGCCCGTCGCCATGGCACGCGCCAGCTCCATCTTGCGCAGCTCGACCTGGGTCAGCGTTGTGGTGGGCGTGAAGGCTTTCGCGGCCAGCCCGATCCTGTTCAGGATCACCATCGCGGCTTCGCGGCGATGCTGTTCGGTCTCGAACAGATGGCCGTGCGCGGCGAAGTCGAGCGCCACCATCAGATTCTCCAGCACAGTCATGCTGCGGAACGGCCGTGGTATCTGGAAGCTGCGGGCGATGCCGCGATGTGAGCGCAGGTTCGGCGGCAGCGGCGTGATGTCCTCGCCTGCGAACAGCACCGCCCCCCTGTTCGGGCGCAGCGCGCCGGAAATGCAGTTGACCAGCGTCGTCTTGCCCGAGCCGTTTGGGCCGATCAGGCCAAAGCGCTCGCCCTTGCGGATCTCGACATTGATGTTGTCGAGCGCAACGAAGCCGCCGAAGGTCTTGGTCAGCGTATCGATCCGCAGCAATGGTGCTTCGGGAGCGGTCGCGTCCGTCATGCGCGCCCTCCCTTGCCCGCGACGCGGGCGACAAGACCGATGATGCCTCTGGGTGCCGCGATCACGAACACCACCAGCATAATGCCAAGCACGAGCACGTTGACCTCGGAAGAAATCGTGACTTGCAAGAACTGCTGGGTGGTGCCCAGCAGAATCGCACCCAGCACCGGTCCAATCCAGTGTGCGGTGCCGCCGATCAGCGACATCGCCAGCACCGAGATCGAATAGTTCAGATCGAAGGCCGTGTCGGGATTGGCATATTGCAGGTACATCGCGGCCGGCGCTCCGCCCGCGGAGATCAGTGCGCCCGAGATCACGCAGGCCAGGAGTTTTAAGCGCAAGGTCGGCACGCCCATGCATTCAGCCGCAAGCTCGTCATCCCGCAGCGCCTGCAAGCCACGGCCGATCCGCGAATTCTGGATGAAGCGCGTGACCGCGACTGCGATCACCACCAGCACGGCCTGCACGAAGAACAAGAGCTTCACATAGCTGTCGAATGGCGCCGTCACCGGCGGCCGCTGGAGCTGGATGCCGGCGGCCCCGCCGACGAAGCGCCAGTTGGTGATTGACGTCTCGATGATGATGGCAAGCGCAATGGTCGCGATCGAGAAGAAGATGCCGCGCATCCTGAGCGTCAGTAACCCGACGCCAAGGCCGAGCAGGCTGCCGACCGCGGCTGCGGTCAGGATCTGCACGACGAGCGGCGCCTGAAAGACCTGGACCAGCAGCACGGCGGTATAGACGCCGACGCCGAAGAACGCATTGGTGCCGAAATTAACGTAACCCGCATAGCCGCCGAGAATCGTCCAGGCGACCGATAGCACGATGAATTGCAGGATCACGTAGCCGGCGAAGAAGGGATATTCATTCTGCAGCGTCTGCGTCAGCGCAAGGGCGACCGCCAGGAACACCACCGCGCCAAACCAGAATGCGATCGAGCCGCGCCGCATGCATCACCTGCCGAGCAGGCCTTGCGGCCGCACGGCCAGAACGCCGAGCAACAGCGCAAATGAGATCGCCGGCGCCCAGGAGGCGCCGAACATGGTGAGCACGATCGACTCGGCAACGCCGAGGATGATGGAGGCAATCAATGTTCCCGAGATGCTGCCGAGCCCGGCCATCACCACAACGCAGAAAGTCCGCCCGATATAGACGCGGTCGAGCGTCGGGTCGACCGGCGAAACCACGATCAGGAGCGCCCCGGCGATTCCGAGCACCGCGGTCGCGATGCCAAAGGCAAACTGCTTGATGCGGACCGGGTTGGCGCCCATCAGCCGCAGTCCTTCCTCGTCCTGCGCCACGGCGCGGATCGCGCGGCCCATGAAGGTCTTCGATAGATAGACGGCGAGCGAGACCGTGAGCGCCAGCGCCACGGCAAAGGCGATGAGCTGGCGGACCGGGATGCGCAGGTCGCCGATCCGCCACGCCTTGCCAATGTAGGAGGCCGTGACCGATTGCTGATCCACACCGAACTGCAGGATGATCAGCACTTCGATGATGAAGGCGACCCCGAAGAAGAACGCGATGCCGCGCACGCCCGCATCGCTGCCGCGCTTCTCGAAGGTCTCGTGGTAAAGACGATAGGTCAATAGACCGAGCAGGAAGAAGACCGGCGTGATCAGGAGGCCGGCGACGAGCGGGTCAATGTCATAGCTGTCGTTGAGCAGAAAGACGCAATAGGATGCGAGCACCAGGAAAGCGGGGTGCGCGACCTGCGGTACGTCAAGCAGGCCGAACGAGATCGACAGCCCGATGCTGACAGCCGCGTAGAAGCAGCCGAGCAGCACGCCCAGCACGACTGCGTCGCGCAGCAACTCCATCGAGAACACGTAGAGTAGCCCTCCCCGTCCTCCAGGGGCGACGGTATCATCGTCGCGCCCTAGCTCGTTGTTCTGCGCATGATCTGTTCGGAAAGGCGCGGCACGCCCTTTCGGATCAATGCACTGGAAGTCCGACGACTTGCGCCTATTTGCGCGCGGCCTCAAAGGGAGCGATCAGATCGCCCGTCTTCAGATTGTCGGGGAACAGGATCACCTGCTTGCCCGCCTGGCGGAACTGGTCGATGTTCTTGTCCTTGACGCCGCGGAACTGCGCCTCCAACGTCGCGCTCTGCTTCCACTCGCCGTCGTCGGCATAGGTGATCGACCCCACGATGGTCTTGTGGGTGTGCTCGCGGATATATTTGGCGAGCGTCTTCTGGTCGAGCGATTTCGTCGCGTTGACCGCCTCCTCGATCATCTGGCCCATGGCGTAGCCGTAAGGCGCGATATAGAAGCCGAGCGGGTCGACCTTTGCCGCGATGGCGCGCTTGGTGTACTTTTCGAAGAAGTCCTTGGTGCCGTCGAAATACATGCTCTTTTCAGGCAGCCAGGTGTTGTAGTTCACCACGCCATTGAGCAGCGATCCCATATTTTCCATCACGGTAGCAAATTGAAGGCCGACCATGGCGCCGCCGAAGATCTTGACGTTGTCGCCAATACCGATCTCGTTGACGGCGCGCAGAATCCCGGCCGAATCCGGCGGATAGGATGCGACGAAAACGATGTCGGGCTTCGCCGCGGCGACCGCGCGGACAATACTTGAGAACTCGGCCGTGCTCGGCGGATAGGCCTGGTCGAACACGATCGGGATATTGAGTTTCTTGGCAACCTCGCGCGCGGTCGTGGCGAGATTTTGCGCGAACTCCTGGTCGGCCGAGAGCAGCGCCATGGATTTGCCGCCAGCCTTCTGGCCGAGCTTTAAAAAGCCGTTCGCCCAGCTATCGGCCGGTCCCCACGGCGCGTTGTTGAACCACATGTCGTGGTGAACCTTGCGGTTCACCTGGAAGGAGAAGTTGCCCATCAAGAGCATGCCGCGCTGCTTCACGAGCGGCATGATCGGCGCGGTCGGCACCGTCCCGTAAGGCGCAAACAGCAGGTCGACCTTATCGACATCGAGAAGCTTGGCGTAAAGCGCGGGGGTCTCCGATGCGCTTGACTTGTCGTCGTAGACGACGAGTTCGACCTTGCGGCCGAGCAGGCCGCCCTTGGCGTTGACGTCATCGCGCCAGATCTCGATGCCGAGCAGCGAGGCCTTTCCGCCGGCGGCCAATCCCCCGGTCTGCGGCATCGACATGCCGATCTTGATCGGCGGCCCTTCGGCGCTCGCAACCGACGAGAGAGCGAGCGCCACTGCGGCCGTTGCCCAGCCGATCACCGTTCTACGATTCATGTTTCCCCCTAGGATCAGTTCTTGATTATCGAGTCGCCCTGTTGATCAGCCTTAACTTGCCGCGGGCGCCGGTGCGGCAACTTTTGCATTTTCGCCTTTGAGGATCGCCGATGGGTCGGAGCCGACGCGCCCGCTGGTCTTGTCGGCCTCGCCCTCGCGCGACAGCTTCAGGTCGAAGCGGATGCTCGGCAGGCCCGGAATCGGGCATTCGGGATCACTCGGTGCAATGTCGACGGCGAGATCATCGGACGAGCCGAACACCACGTCGTCGGCCAGATGCGGATCGTCGCGCAGATAGAGCGCGGTGACGAGCTCGCGATAGCCGGGCGAGCCGACCAGGAAATGAATATGGGCGGGCCGCATGCCGTGGCGCTTCTGCGCCTTCACCATCTCGCCGACCGGCCCGTCCATCGGGATCGAATAGCCGCGTGGCCTGACGGTGCGAACGACGTAGAGTCCGTCCTTGTCGGTCGAAAACACACCGCGATAGTCGACGGACGAAGCGTTCTCCTGGATGTCATAGAGACCGTCGGCGCCGGTCTGCCAGACCGAGACGGTGGCATCCGCCAGCGGCTTGCCGTCGACGCCGGTGACGCGCCCGTACAGCACGCATTCGGTGCCCGGCTTGACGTGTTTTGCAATCTGGGTGCCCGGAGCAAGCTTTGGTGAAGCTTCGCGATAGAACGGGCCGAGCAGGCTCGTATGCGTTCCCTCCTCCAGCGCCGTCCTGTCGTGCAGGCCGTTGACGAGCGCCGAAAGGCCGAGCGTATCCGACAGCAGGATGAACTCCTGGCGGGCCGGCGTGCACATCTTGCCGACCAGGGTCATGAATTCGATGCCCTTGATCCACTCCCCGGGGGTCAGGTTCACGTCCCGGGCAAAGGCGTGAAGATGCTTGACCGCGGCCGCCATGACTTCCTTCATGCGCGGGTCGGGGGTGGTCGCCATCTGTTCCAGAACGGCGTTCGTGACGGTGTCCGGCGTCAATTCGCGCATGGTCCGTTCCTCCCTTGACCCGCCGGCTTGTGCGGCAGCATCCCGAGCCTACCGCCCCCGACCGGATAACGTCCAGAGCGCAGAAAGGCTTATGGAAAAAGCGGGAGGAACCTTCAGTTTTTACGCTGCCTATTCCAGCGTCAGGGACCGCTAGTCGCAGCGCGCGGCAAGCCCTGCGGCCGAAAGCCGGGCCAGCACTTCCTCGAGATGGGCGCGGTCGCGCGTTTCAATCACAAGCTGCAGCACGGTCGCCTTGGCCGGCAGATCGGAAAAGGTCCGCTGATGCGAAACCTCGATGATATTGGCGCCGGCTTCGGCCAAAAGCGACGCCACTGCCGCCAGCTGCCCCGGCCGGTCGACGATGTCGAGCGACAATTGCTTGAGCCGGCCCTCGCGTGCGAGCTCCCGCGTCAAGACCGATGCAATCAGGCGGGTGTCGATATTGCCGCCGCTCAGCACCAAACCGACATTGCGGCCGGCGAACAGCTCGGGCCTGGACTGGACCGCGGCGAGGCCCGCCGCGCCTGCACCTTCAACCACGGTCTTCTCGATGTTGATCAGCTCGGCCACCGCGCGTTCGATCTCGGGCTCGCTCACCAGCAAGATCTCATCGACGACGTGCCGGATGATCTCCGTGGTCAGCTTCCCCGGCCATTTGACCGCAATTCCCTCGGCCAGCGTATCGCCCCGCATCGGAAGTTGCGTGTGCTTGATGGCGTTGTACATTGACGGATAGAGTTCGGCCTCGACGCCGACGACGCGGATATCCGGCTTCAGCGTCCTGGCGGCGATGGCCATACCCGAGATCAGCCCCCCGCCGCCGATCGGAACCACCAGCGTATCCAATGCGGGCACGGCTTTGAGCATTTCAAGGGCGATCGTGCCCTGCCCCGCGATGATCAAGGGATCGTCGTAGGGGTGGATCATGGTCATGCCGTGCGTTTCGCCGAGCTCGGCCGCATAAGCGCCGGCCTCTTCCAACGTGGCGCCCGTGACGACGACGACCGCGCCGTGACGGCGGGTGTTTTCGACCTTCACCATCGGCGTACCCACGGGCATGACGATCGTGGCGGGAACGCCGAGGCGCTTGGCGTGATAGGCTACCCCCTGCGCGTGGTTTCCCGCCGACATGGCGATGACGCCTTGCCGGCGCTCCTCCGCCGACAGTGCGCTGAGGCGGTTGAGCGCACCGCGCTCCTTGAAAGTTGCGGTGAATTGCAGGTTCTCGAACTTGAGCCAGAGATTGCAGCCGCAGATTTCGCTTAAGGTCCGGCTCTCGTTACAGACTGTAGCGGTGACTGAGCTGCCAATCACTTTCGCCGCGGCAGTGATGTCTGCCAGTTTGACCGGAAGCTTCTCCAGATCGGACGCGGGGCGGTGGGAGGTCATGTCCCCAAGCTACGCGACGCGGGCAGCATGATTCAATCGTTCGATGATGCGAAAGACCTCCGTAGACGCACAAGGGCGGCTGAAAAGGAACCCTTGCCCCTCCGAGCAACCCGCCTGGCGCACCAGCTCGAGCTGCTCGGCTGTCTCGATCCCTTCCGCCGTGGTTGTCATGCCGAGATTGGCGCCGAGGCTCGCAATGGTGCGCACGATCGCCTCGCTGCCGGAGGATTCGCCGAGCGTACCGATGAAGGAACGGTCGATCTTGATCTTGTCGAACGGGAATTTGCGCAAATAGCCCAGCGATGAATAGCCGACGCCGAAATCATCCATGCTGACGCGGATGCCGAGCGCACGAAGCTGATGCAGGATCGCAATCGTGGCGGCATCATCCTGAAGCAGCGCGCTCTCGGTGACCTCCAGTTCGAGGCGATCCGGGGCAAGCGCGGCGGCTGCAAGTGCGCTCGTCACCATGGCGGCAAGGCCGCGGGCGCGAAACTGGACGGGCGAGAGGTTGATGGCGACCTTGACGAAATCCGGCCATTGCGCCGCGGTCGCGCAGGCGCTCCGCAACACCCATTCGCCGATCGGCACGATGAGGCCGGTTTCCTCCGCGATCGGGATAAACTCGGCGGGGCTGATCGGCCCGCGCTTGGCGCTATCCCAGCGCAGGAGGGCCTCAAAGCCCGTGAGCTCGCCGCTGTCGAGCCTGATCTGGGGCTGGTAGACCAGGTGAAATTCGCCGGCCTCCAGCGCACCACGCAGATCCGTCTCCAGCAGATGGCGCGTCAGCGCCACTTCCTCCATCTCGGAGCGGAAGAACTCGTAGCCGCCGCGTCCCTTGGCCTTGGCCCGATAGAGCGCAAGGTCGGCGCACTTCATCAGGGGCTCGGCCCGGAGCCCATCCACAGGCACAATGGCGATGCCAATACTCACGCCTGAATGGACCATTTGATCCTCGAATGGCGGCGGGTGGCCGATTATCTCGGTGAGGCGCCGTGCCAGGCGCTCGGCGGATTCCGGCTGCGGCCCGCATTGCAGCACGGCAAATTCGTCACCGCCGAGCCGTGCAGCCGTGTCGTTCTCGCCGACGCATTCGCGCAACCGGTCCGCGACCCAGCACAACAGCCGGTCGCCGATCGCGTGGCCCAGCCGGTCGTTGACCGTCTTGAAATCATCGAGGTCTAGGCACAGCACCGCCATCGCCGCGCCTTCCGCGCTCGCCCGCGCGAGCCCCTCGTTCATCCTTTCACGGAACAGCACGCGGTTGGGCAAATCCGTCAGGGCGTCATGCTGGGCCATATGGGTGACGCGCGCCTCGGCCTTGTGCCGCTCGGTGACGTCCTCATAGGTGATGACCCAGCCGCCGTGCTCCATCGGGCTGTGATGGAGCTTGATGATGCGACCGTCGGCAAGGGGACGAAAGATCGTGCGGGCGCCATCCTTCAGCTTCTCGACATAGCCGTCATAGAGCTCCTGCGCGCTGGTGTCGGGATGATTGCCCAGTGCACAACTATGCTCCATGATCTCGCGCATGCTGACGCCGGGACGCACGATCTCCGGCGAAAGCCCGTAAATGTCGAGATAGCGCTTGTTGCAGACGATCATGCGCAGATTGCTGTCGAGCATGCACAACCCCTGCGACATGTTGTTGAGCGCCGCATCGAAGCGCCGGTGCTGCTCGCTCAGTTCCTCATGCGCCCGCTCCCGCTCGGTGATGTCTTCGTAGGTGCCGACAAATCCGCCGTCGGGAAGCGGGCGGTAGCGAACGGCGATCAGGCGGCCGTTCGCGGTGCGACGATGCAGTGCGGCGTGATCGAGGTTGACGATCCGCTCTCGCGCCGTAGCCATGATCTGCTCGGCATTGTATTCGGCGGCGGAATACGCGCCGTTCCGAATCACGAAATCGGCCAGCTCGGACAGATGGGTGCCGGGCTTGGCCTGCTCCGGCGTAAGCTTGTAGATTTCGAGATATTGGCTGTTGCGGCAGACGAGCCGCATGTCCTTGTCGTAGACGCACAGACCATGCGCCATATTCTCGAGCGCGGCGTCGAGCAGGAGATTTTGCTGCTTCAGAGCCTCCTCATGGCGCAACCGGTCGGTGACGTCATAGCACGCGCTGACCCACCCGCCGTCCGGCATGGGGCTCGAGACCGATTGGATGGTGTGGCCGTCGCTGCGGGTCAGAAGCCCGACGCTGGACGCGCCCTTGCGAATTTCGGCCATGCGCCGCTGATAGACGTCGTCTGCCGTCCGCCCCGGTGCGTTCCCTCGGGACACCCAGTGCTCGATCACCTCGCGATGGGTGATGCCGGGTTTGACGACACCGGGATCGAGACCGTAAACCTGCAGATATTGCTCGTTGCAGACGACCAGGCGTTCGTCGGCGCCGTACATTGTCAGGCCGTGCGACATATGCGCGACCGCACGCTCGATGCGCTCGGTCTGGAGCTGCAGCTCGCTTTCGAGCTTGGCCCGCTGGGTGATGTCATCGCAGACCGTCATCCAGGCGCCGCCCGGAAGAAGCTTGACGTCGAGCGTCATGATGATGCCGCTCGGCATCTCCTGCTGTGCGCTGAAAGGCTTGCCGGCGGCAACCTGGGCAAACCGGTCGCGACAGCGCTGCTCGACGCTATCCGGTGCAAAATTGCCGCAAGCGGCGCTGTGCTCCATGACCTCGCGGTAGGTCAGGCCCGGACGGATCACGTCCGCCGACATGTTGAAGATTTCGATGAAACGGCGATTGAACAGCACCACCCGGTTGTCGGCGTCGTAGACGCAGATGGCTTGGGTCGCGCTCTCCAGAGCGGCGCGGCTCAGCGCCAGCAACGCCTCGGTCGCAGCGCGCTTGGGCAGGCGGGCTTTTCTGCGGTGGCTCTTCTTCATGCGTGCCGCTTCCGGACTTTAAGGATTTGGCAACCATGCCAACAACCCAAAAGCCTAGCGGGCAGGCGGGAATATAGTCTTAAGGACGGTAGTTTACGGAACGTGACCGCAACCTACGCAGCCCGGAACTGCTTCGAGCGCGCCGCCCGCCACAGCGTCCACAGGACCGAGAACCGCGACCGGATCCGCTCCACGAAGGGATCGTTGTCGGCGCGCGTCAGCCGCGCGAGATCGCGGCGCACCAGCGCCAGTGGCAGGAACACCGGCCGCACGCTGGGCGACACCTCGGCGAGCAGTCCTTCCGCGGTCTGCAGATGTCGCCGCGCTTCGCGGAGCAACTGGTCGATCGCCGCACGCACTTTGGGTGTCTGCCTGCCGGCGAACACCTCCTCCGAGCCGCTGCCATGGCCTTGCAGAAATTGCAGCGGCAGGAACAATTGCCGCCGCGCCGCATCGCGCGGCAATGAGGCGACCACCTGGACGAAGCCGAACGCGAAACCGGCGTGACGGGCCAGGTGATCGATCTCCGCGGACGGTGGCGACAACAGCCGCGCCGCCAGCGCGAACAGCGCCGACGTCGTCTCGTGAACATAGCCTTCGAGCGCCGCCAGCGTCGGCATCGGGTCGTTATAGAGATCGAACTCATGCTCGCCGATCAGCGCCGACAATGGTTCGGCTGGAAGTCCGTAAGCACGCAGCACGAGCAGGAGCTCCGCCGCCACCGGATTGCCCTCCTCGCCGCCATGCGCGGCCCCGGCCAACAGATCGGTCCACCATTGCATCCTGATTTCACCGGGCAAGGGCTGGGTGACCTGGTCCCGGATGCGGATGATCTCGACATTGAAGGCATAGAGCGCGAGCAATGCGCGGCGCTCCGCCGGCGGCACGAACAGGGTCGAGGCGTAGCGGACAAAATCATGGTCGCGCACGAGATCGGCGCAGAAGGAAGCCGCGTCCCCGTCCCTGCTCATGGCACCGCGATCAGCGCCGCCGCAACGCGGCGGCGTTCGCCCATCATGATATTGTAGGTCCGGATCGCCGGCCCCGTCTGCATCGCGTCGAGTACCACATGCACGGCGCGCAGCGCCGCGCGAAGCTCGGCCGGCGGCGCCCAGACCTTGGTTCCGGTGCCGAGGATCAGTGTGTCGACGCTGTTCGCCGCCGCAAAGACGCGCCGCAAGGAATATTTATCGATCTGATCCGGCCGGGTGACCTCCCAGGCCCAGATCCCCTCGGGCAGGCACAGCAGCGAGCCCCGGTGCGACATATCCGCAAAGGCGAAGCCGCCCTTGCCATAGGCCTCGATCGGGGCCGACCTCGGAAGATGCGGAGCGTCATTCTGTGGGGGCATGAGCTCTGTCCGAAAATCGCTGCTCGCCCCGCTATCCACGTGCGGGGCAGGCTCTTTCGGGATCATGGCCGGGGATTTGCCATGGTCGCTTACTTCTTGGCTACCGCATCCGGCTTCTTGGCCGGCGTGTCCGCCTTCTTCGTCGGCGCGTCCGCCTTCCTGGCCGGCGTTTCCGGCGCCTCGGCGCGAGTGGTGCCGACGCCGAGATAGATCAGGATCGGCGCGGCGATAAAGATCGAGGTGTAGGTGCCAACCAGCACCACGCCGAACATCATGACCGCGGTGAAGCTGTGGATCGCCTGGCCGCCGAACAGGAGCAGCGCAAGCAGCGCCAGCGACACGGTGAGGTGGGTGACGATCGAACGCGACAGCGTCGAGTTGATCGACTCGTTCAGGAGCTGCGGCATCGGCATCTTCTTGTAGCGCCGCAACATTTCGCGGATACGGTCGTAGATGACAACGGTGTCGTTGAGCGAGTAGCCGAGGATGGTCAGCAGCGCCGCGATGCTGGTCAGATCGAAATCGACCTGGCTGATCGACATGAAGCCGATGGTGAGCACGATGTCATGCACGTTGGCGATCATGGCGCCGAGCGCGAACTGCCATTCGAAGCGGAACCAGAGATAGACCAGGATGGCACCGATCGCGAGCATCAGGCCGGCCATGCCCCAGCCGAGCAGTTCGCCGGATACACGCGGACCCACCACCTCGACGCGGCGGTAGTCGACGGAATCGCCGAGCGCACCGCGCACCTTGCCGACAGCCATTTGCTGCGCCTGGTCGCCGCCTGGCTGCTCGGCAACGCGGATCAGCACCTCTTTCGGACCGCCGAATTGCTGGAGCTGGACATCGCCGAGCCCGAGCGTGTTCAGCTTGCCGCGCATCGCCGCGATGTCGGCCGCGCCGGACTTGGACCGCACTTCAAGCAGCGTGCCGCCCTTGAAGTCGATGCCGAAATTCAGGCCATGGGTAAAGAACAGCGTGATCGCGACGATCGACAGCGTCGCCGAGATCGGGAACGAGATGCGGCGGAATTGGGTGAAGTCGAAATGCGTGTTGTCGGGAACGATGCGCAGCGACGGCAGAATGCCGAGCGCGCTGACGACGGTGAGCGCGGCGATCAGGATGCCAAGGCCGATGAGAATGGTGTGAGTCACTTCTGGCCTCGCATTAGATCGGCACGGTTTGCGGCCGCTTCCACCGCACCCACCCCGCCACGATCAGGCGGGTCAGGGTGAAGGCGGTGAAGACTGTGGTGATGATGCCGATGCCGAGCGTCACGGCGAAGCCGCGCACCGGGCCCGTGCCGATCATGAACAGCACCGCAGCGGCGATGAAGGTTGTGATGTTGGAGTCGAGAATCGTCGCGAGCGCCCGCTTGAAGCCGGCATCGATCGCCGAAATCGCATTGCGTCCGCCGCGGATCTCCTCGCGGATGCGCTCGTAGATCAGCACGTTGGAGTCGACCGCGATGCCCACCGTCAGCACGATGCCGGCGATGCCGGGCAGCGTCAGCGTGGCGTTGAGCAGCGACAACAGGCCGAAGATCATGGCCACGTTGATCACGACGGCGACGTTGGCGAACACGCCGAACAGCCGATAGGTCACGAGCATGAACACGACCACCATGATGGCGCCGACATAGGCCGCAAGCTCGCCCTTCTCGATCGAATCCTGTCCAAGGCCGGGACCGACAGTGCGCTCCTCCACCACGGTGAGCGGCGCAGGCAGCGCGCCGGCACGGAGGAGGACTGCCAGATCGTTGGCGGATTCCACGGTGAAATTGCCGGAGATCTGACCCTGGCCGCCGGTGATCGGCTCGCGGATCACGGGCGCCGAGATCACCTCGTTGTCGAGCACGATCGCGAAGGGCTGTCCGACGTTCTCGGAAGTCGCCTGAGCGAATTTGCGCGAGCCCGCGGTGTTGAACTTGAAATTCACCACCGGTTCGCTCGTGCGCGGGTCGAAGCCCGGCTGCGCGTCGGTGAGATCGCCGCCGGACACCAGCACCTGCTTCCTGATCACGTAGGGCACCTTCGGCGACGAAGCGCTCATCAAGAGCTCGTCGTCGGGCGGCAGACTGCCCGCCTGCGCCTGATCCGGCGGCACCGAGCTGTCGACCATGCGGAATTCCATTTTCGCGGTCTTGCCCAGCAATTGCTTCAGATGCGTCGGATCCTGCAGGCCGGGCACCTGCACCAGGATGCGATCGGTGCCCTGGCGCTGGATCACGGGCTCGACAGTGCCGAGCTGGTTGACGCGCTTCTCGACGATCTGCATCGACTGGTCGATGGCCTGGCGGATGCGATCGTTGACGGCGGCTTCAGGCACCCTCAAGCGGATCAGTCCGCCGCCCGCGTCGGTGACTTCGAGCGAGCGCTGGCCGTTGGAGCCGAGCAAGCCACCGAGCGGCTGGATCAACTCACGCAGCTTCGCAAGCGCCGTCGCCTGCTCGGTGTCTTTCCTGATGTGAACCTCGACCGCGTCGCCCTTCGTCGAAAGCCCGGTATAGCCGATCCTGGCCTCGCGCAGCACGCGGCGCACGTCGTCGCGCACCTGATCGAGCTTTTCCTTCTTTACATAGTTGGCATCGATTTCGAGCAGCAGATAAGAGCCGCCCTGCAGGTCCAGGCCGAGCACGAGGCGCCGCTGCGCCCATTCCGGCCAGGTCCTGACCCGTGCTTCGGGAAAGAAGTTCGGCACGGCGCAAAGGCACACCACCAGCGCCGTCAGGATGATGCCGAGCGCCTTCCACCGCGTGAAATACAACATTGAACAGACTCGTCAGATCATAGGAAGATGCGGCGCGGCGGCCCGCGCCTTGCATCGGGGATCAGCTTGCGGACGCGTCGTCCTTGATGATTTCCTTGGCCGGCTCGCCCTTGGCGCGCACGCCCGAGATCATCTGGCGCATCTGCCGCACGCGCACGCCGTCCGAGATTTCGAATTCGATCTGGTCGTCGTCGACGACCTTGGTCACCTTGCCGACCAGACCGCCGGAGGTCACGACCGTATCGCCGCGGCGGATGTTCTTCACCAGTTCGGCGTGGTCTTTGACCTTCTTCTGCTGCGGCCGCAGAATCAGAAAGTACATGATCACGAAGATCAGCGCGAACGGCAAAAGCGACATCAACATGCTGTTGGTATCGCCGCCGGCCGCAGCCTGGGCATACGCGGGGGTGATGAACATCAGGGAATCCTCGTGAGACGGGAGTGAACCGGTCGCGCCCGAAAAGGTCCGGTTCGGGGCAAATTCGCGCGGAATATAGCGGCCGCGGTCCCAATTGCAACGCTCGCCAGCCCACTGAATCAGGCCAGCTTGCTTGCCCGACCAAGGCCCGATAAGGCTGCGCCATCAGGAACTTGAGACATGTCGAAAAAATCCCGTAAAAGCGCTTCCAGGGCCGTTGCGCAGAACGCTACGAAAGTCGCAGCAAAACGCCCCAGGGCTTCAGTGGAAACCGACGTGCCGGTGCGGATCGTTCGCGCGCTTGAGACGATTGCGGCCCATCTTTCGGCCAACGCCCCAGCGCCCGCGGCGCCTGAGTCGTTTGGCGACGCCGATGCCTTTGTCTGGCACCCGAACGGGCGGCTGACCGAGGTCAAGCGCGTCAGCCGCGTCGAGCTCTTCCTGCTCAAGGGTATCGACCGGATGCGCGACATCCTGATCGAGAACACGGAGCGGTTCGCCAATGGGCTGCCGGCCAACAATGCGCTTCTCTGGGGTGCGCGAGGCATGGGCAAGTCATCCTTGGTCAAAGCGGCGCATGCCAGCATCAATGCCGGCCGCAGGGGCGCCGATCGCCTCAAGCTGATCGAGATCCACCGCGAGGACATCGAGAGCCTGCCCGCGCTCATGGAACTGCTGCGGCCCTCGCCCTTTCGCTTCATCGTGTTCTGCGACGACCTCTCCTTCGACGGCAATGACGCATCCTACAAATCGCTCAAGGCCGTGCTCGAGGGCGGCATCGAAGGCCGGCCCGATAACGTCGTCCTTTATGCGACCTCCAACCGCCGCCATTTGCTCGCCCGCGAGATGATCGAGAACGAGCGTTCGACCGCGATCAATCCGGGCGAAGCGGTCGAGGAGAAGGTTTCACTGTCGGATCGTTTCGGCCTCTGGCTCGGCTTTCACCGCTGCAGCCAGGACGAGTATCTTGCCATGGTAAGGGGCTATTGCGGCCATTTTGGCATCAAGCTCACCGAAGAGGAGCTGGAGCGTGAGGCGCTGGAATGGTCGACCACGCGCGGCTCCCGCTCGGGGCGCGTCGCCTGGCAGTTCACTCAGGAACTGGCGGGACGATTGGGCGTGAAGCTGAGTTGGAAATGATCTGCATCCGTAATTCACGCTCGTCACACGCGGGCTTGACCCGCGTATCCATCCTCTTCGCAAATGCCTTCTTGAGGGATGGATTGCCGGGTCAAGCCCGGCAAATGACAAGTTAAGCGGAGCGTTACGCCCCGCTGAGGAATTGGAGCGGGTCGACGGGCGTGGAACCCTTGCGGATTTCGAAGTGGAGCTGCGGCGACGCCACCTCCCCCGACTGACCCGATTTGGCAATGACCTGGCCGCGCTTGATGGTGTCCCCGCGCTTCACCAGCAGCTGACTCGCATGGGCATATGCGGTGACGTAGCCGTTGGCGTGCCGAACCAGGATCAGATTGCCGTATCCTTTCAGTTCATTGCCGGCATAGGCCACAACGCCATCCTCGGCGGCCTTCACCGGCGTGCCCTCGGGCACGGCAAGGTTGATGCCGTCATTGGACTTGCCGTTGGTCTTGGCGCCGTAAGCGGCGATGATCTTGCCGCGCACCGGCCAGCGGAAGGTCGGCAGTGCGCCCGTAGCCTCACTCGCCTTGAGCGGGGTTACTGCCTCTTCCGGCGGCGGATTGGCCTGCGCCAGTCGCGCGCTCTGTTGGGGTGCGGCGGCCGCGACCCTGGTGCCGGCTACCGGCACGGCTGCAGGAGCAGTCGCAACCGCGCCGAGCGGCGCCGCCGGAGCAGCCGCGGTCTTGGCGGGTACGGTCAGCCTGGCGCCGAGCTTGAGCTTGGCGGCAGCATCAATGTTATTGGCGCGGGCGAGCTCGGCGACCGAGATATGATTGTGGTGGGCAATGCTCGCCAGCGTCTCGCCGGGATTGACGACGTGGATGCTCGGGGCAGCCGCAACGGCGGCGGGCCTGCCGACCGGGACTGCTGCAACGCGCTGAGATGCAACCGCAGCGGGCACCGGAGCAGCGGCCGCGACGGTCGGACGAGGGATGATCAGCGATTGGCCGGGCGAGAGCCGGCGCGGTCCTTTGTAGCCGTTGGCGGCAAGGATCGCGGCCGGCGTCACGTGATAGCGTTTGGCCAGCACTTCCAGCGTGTCGCTGGTCCCGACGATGATGGTCATGCCGGGGGCGGGACGCGCGGCGGCGACCGAGCGCGGCGGCACGCTTGCCGTCGTTTCCAGTTTCGGCTTGGCCGGTGGGGCGTAGGCGACCGGCGGGGTGTAGGAGGCCATCCCGCGGCCGCCGCCGGAGACGCCGCCATGGGCGACCGGGTACGACTGCGGTGCGGCAACGGCAGGCGGCGCTGCCGAGGCCTGGTAAGGCGGGCGGGAATATTGCGGCAGCTCGCGCCGCTCGACCTGCGCTTGGGGAGCGGCGGCCGGTACCGAGCCGGTGGATTCCGGTTGATAATTGAAGGGATTGGAAAGGCGCGACGACATGTCGGCGCTGCAACCGGCGACCCCGAAGGAGATCAGCGCCAGCACCGCAAGCTGCGGGACGCAGCGCGAGCCAAAATAGGCATCAGCACGGGACATGGTTACTCACTCATACGCAACAAAGAACGTCTTTGAGTAAACACGCCCCCAGTAAACAAGCGCTTAACCCTGCAAATAAGACGTTGGAGGGAAAGCCAATCCGGGAATTTACAGCTCGCGCGCGATCCCCGGCAGCGCGGGGACGAAGCGCACGTCGACAAGCTCCTTGCGCTCCAGACCGCTTGCGGTCTTGACGATCCGGACCAGCGTCTGGACGCCATGATGCGGCCCAACCGGTGCGATCAGGATGCCGTTCGTCTCCAGCCGGTCGGTCAGGTTTTCCGGAATCTGCGCCATCGCCGCGGTGACGATGATGCGGTCGAAGGAGCCGATGTTGGCGGGCAGGTCGAAACCGTCTCCCAGCATCACTTCGACGTTGTCGAAACCCAATCGCTCCAGCCGCAAGCGGGCGGTGTCAGCAAGCGTGCGGAAGCGCTCGACGGTCAGCACCTTGCCCGCGAGCTTGGCGAGCACGGCAGCCTGATAGCCGGAGCCGGTGCCGATCTCGAGCACCCGGTGCTGCTTCTGCAGGTTGAGCTGCTCGGTCATGTAAGCGACCACGAAGGGCTGGCTGATGGTCTGTCCGCAGGCGATGCCGAGCGCGCTGTCGCGATAGGCGTCGTCGCGGTCGGCCTCGGCGACAAAGGCCTCCCGCGGCACTTCCTCGAGCGCCCGCAACACCGCCTGGTTGCTGATCCCGCGTCGCCGCAGGGTCAACTGAAACATCATCTTCTCTGGTGGGCCTTGTCTTGAGGACATCCTGGTCTCGTCGGGCAGCCCGGGAATCGCCACGGGCATGGCAGTTTGAAGCAATATGTACCTACGGCCTACCGAACATTTTTCCAGCTCCACGTTCCCGCCACGGAACCAGGCGTGATAGCCTCGCGTTGCGGCACGAACCGATCACTCGCTGGCGGTGGCAGCGATGCGTAAGTTGCATGTAGACGTTGCACCCATTGGCGTTTTTTGCGAACCTTACGATCCGGATGTGCAAGGACTGACCTCATGACTGTGACGCGGCCGCCTCGCGGCTCTGTGTTCCTCGTTGAAGACGAGGTCATGATCAGGATGATGGTTTCCGACATGCTGGAGGAGCTTGGCTACACCGTTGCCGCCGAGGCAGGTGAGATCGGCGAAGCACTGCGGCTTGCGGAAACTACCTATTTCGATCTGGCGATCCTCGACGTCAACGTCAACGGCAAGGTGATCTCGCCTGTTGCCGATTTGATCAAGGCACGCAACCGGCCCTTTATTTTCGCAACCGGTTACGGCTCGTCGGGCCTGCCTGAAGAGTATCGCGACCGTCCGGCGCTGCAGAAGCCATTCCAGCTCGAAACGCTTGGCAAGGTGATCGAGACCACGCTGCGCAGCGCAACCGTGTAAGGCGGACGCAGCGCGGCATGGAATGGCGCGGCGCGGTCGGCCGACGCACGGCTATTTCAGCAATTCCGTCAGCTCTCCGGAAAACTCCTCATCGGTGCGGTCGAGCCGAAGCGGCGTCACCGAGACGTAGCGCGCAGCAAGTGCGGCGAGATCCGTGCCCTCCTCCGGCGCGTCCATCACCGCCGCGCGCTCGAAGCCGATCCAGAAATAGGGATTGCCGCGGCCGTCGCGGCGCTGATCGACCTTCAGGAAGCCGAGATTGCGCTTGCCCTGCCGCGTGACACGGATGCCGGCCACCTGCTCCGGCGTGCAGGCCGGGAAGTTGACATTGATCACCGTGTTCTTCGGGATGCCCGCCGCGATTACCTTGCGGATGATCGGCGGGCCGAATTTCAGCGACGTGTCCCACAGCGGCCGTTCGCGCGTCTCAACCGAAAATTCCTGCGACAGCGCAAACGACGGCAAGCCCAGGATCGTGCCTTCGAGCGCGCCCGCGATCGTGCCGGAATAGACGACGTCTTCGGCGACGTTGCGCCCCTTGTTGACCCCGGAGAGCACGACATTCGGCATGGTCTCGCCCAGGATATGCCGCGCGCCCATGATCACACAATCGGTCGGCGTGCCGCGTACCGCGAAATGCTTTGGGCCGACTTCGCGCAGCCGTAGCGGGTCGTTCAGCGACAGCGAATGTGAGACGCCGGACTGGTCGAGTTCAGGGGCCACGATCCAGACGTCGTCGGACAACGCCCGCGCGATCTCCTCGACGACCTTCAGGCCCGGCGCATGGATGCCGTCATCATTGGTGCAGAGAATCCGCATCCTGCCAAAACCCTCAAGTCTCGAATCCTGCCTCTTTCAAGGCGCCGTCTTATCCGGTGCGGCGCGAACAGGCAAACGCGGCAGCCGGCTCAAAAATCGACGAATTGTTAAGCCGGCACTTGCTTTTGCGCCCATTGCGGGGCCACTAAAATGCCAGATGGCCTTTGCGCCGATGTTGAATGGCGACGGGGTTTCCGCATGACCCGCATTTTTGCCGCGACCGCTATTTTGATTTGTTTGGCCTTTTCCATTTCGTCTGCGGCGCACTCGCAATCGAATTCCGCCACCGATCACGGATGCTTTCCCTGGCAGGAGTTTCGGAACGGCCAGTGCGTTGCCAAGCCCGCGAACACGACGCCGCTGCCGCCGGCGCCTGCACCAGCCGTCACGCCACCCGCCGTCACGCCGCCCGCCCCGCCGGCGCCACCTTCGCTGGCGGCGAGCCCTTGCCTTGAGGGCGGCTTTAAAAACTCGGCCGACGAATGCGCCTGCCCCACCGGCACGCATGCGGATATTGCGAGCGGACGCTGTGCCGCCGACATCGCCGTGCAACAGCCCGAAAATCTTACCTGCGACGGCGGCACGTTGAGCAACGGCGCCTGCGTCTGTCCGTCCGGCTTCAACCTGATGCCGGCCGCCGGCAATGCCGGGGGCGGGACCTGTGTTCGCACCGATGCCGAAAATTGCCAGGGTGGCGAATTGACTGTCAGCGGCCGATGCTTATGCAACGGCCAGGTGACGATGTCGGGTGAGACCTATTTGCTCGCTTATTCCAATGGCAAATGCCTGCCGATGAGCTGTCCGGTCTCCGCCATGAAGGATGGCAAGTGCGGCGCGACCGCTTCAACCCAGCCGACTGCCGAGCCTGAGACCAAACCTCGGCCCGCACCGAAGGAGACCAGGCAAACCAGGAACCATCCGGGCGAAAGCGAGCATCGCCGGCATTGCGGACGCGGTATGGTCCTGACGCGCGTAGGCTGCGTGCCGGCAGAGCGGCGTTTGAACGACCTCTACCACCAATATTACCGCAACTATCAATTCCCGGGCATGGCGCCGCCCAACTGACGGAGCTTGCGGCCGCGGCGCTCAGTGCCGAACGCGCCAGCGCGGCAGGAATTTCGCCGACACATGCTCGATCCGCATCGCAAGCGGCCGAGATTTTGGCTGTGGCAATTCAATCGGCATTTGTGTTGCAGGAGGCTCAATGGCAGGAGGCTCGGCCGGCGGCGGGCTGGACTCCTTCGGGCTCGGCTTGGGCAAGATGGTTTCCGGCGGGCTCGCCTGTATCGGACCGGCTTTGGTCACGCCGGTTGTCGTCAAAGGCGGCGCAGCTTTCGGCGTCTCCGGCGCGGACGGCTGAAGCAATTCCAGCACGCTTTCAACCAGTGGAAGACCTTTTTTGCGCGGTGGCTCGGGAAAGCGTACCCGCGCGACGTCGAGCGCTCTGTTGAAATCCTCGATGTTGATCCAGGCCAGCGCGCGCATGCGCTGCGGCAAGTCGTCTTCCCACAGCCGCGCCGCCTCGACATCGAATGCGCCTTTCAGACGCTGGTCGACCGCCTGCACCCCGAAACCGGTCACGGCCCATTGTCTGCCGACCCAGAAGATGTCGCGATGCAGGGCCATCGGAACGCGCTCTCGCTGCGGAGAAAATTCATATGTAAACAATAAACACAGGCCGCGAGGATACCGGCGCGCCCGCCATTCGCAACAGCGAACGCGGGCGCGCCTGAAAAATCTGCAGCCGCGTTCAGGCGTCGTGTGCGATGACTTTAAGCCCGCCCATATAGGGCTGCAAAACGTCGGGCACTGCGATCGAACCGCCCTGCTGCTGATAGGTTTCCATGACCGCGATCAGCGCGCGACCTACCGCAGTACCGGAGCCATTCAGCGTGTGCACGAAGCGCGGCTTGCCGTCGGAGCCGCGCGAGCGCGCATTCATGCGCCGCGCCTGGAAATCGCCACAAACCGAGCAGCTCGAGATCTCGCGGTACGCGCCGCCCTCGCCCTGACCCGGCATCCAGACTTCGATGTCATAGGTTTTTTGCGCCGAAAAGCCCATGTCGCCGGCGCACAATGTCATCACGCGGTAATGCAGATCGAGTTGTCTCAAGACCTCCTCGGCGCAGGCGAGCATGCGCTCATGCTCGTCGCGGCTTGTCTCTGGCGTCGCGATCGACACCAATTCAACCTTGTTGAACTGGTGCTGGCGGATCATGCCGCGGGTATCGCGTCCCGCGGCACCCGCTTCCGCGCGAAAACACGGCGTCAACGCCGTGAATCGCATCGGCAATTCCTTGTCATCGACGATGGACTCGCGGACGAGGTTGGTGAGCGAGACTTCGGCGGTCGGAATCAGACCGAGCCGCTCGCTCTTCAAGCGCTCGTCGGGCGAAGCCAAGAGCTCGCCCTTGATCGCCCAGAACTGATCGTCCTCGAATTTCGGCAACTGGCCGGTACCGAACATCACATCGTTACGCACCAATAACGGCGGATTGATCTCGATGTAGCCATGCTCATTGGTGTGCAAGTCAAGCATGAATTGCCCAATGGCCCGCTCCATCCGCGCGAGGCCTTTTTTCAGCACGACAAAGCGCGCGCCTGACAGTTTCGCGGCTGTCTCGAAATCCATCAGACCGAGGCCTTCGCCAAGCTCGTCGTGCGCCTTAGACGCATAGCCATACTCGCGTGCCTTGCCGAAGACATGGTGCTGCACGTTGCCATGCTCGTCGGTGCCGTCAGGAACTTCCGGCGCAGGCAATGGCAGGTTCGGGATCGCCGCCAGCTCTTTTGCCAGCTCCTCATCGGCCTGCTTGGCGGCGGCCTCGAGCTCCGGCAGCGTCGTCTTCAGCTTCGACACCTCATCCATCAAGGCCTTGGCGCGCGCTTCGTCCTTGGCTTTCTTGGCATCGCCGATCTCTTTCGAAGCCGCATTGCGCCGCGCCTGTGCCTGCTCGGAGGCGAGGATCGCCGTGCGGCGTTTCTCGTCGATCGCAAGCAGCGAAGCGGACAGTGGCTCAAGCCCGCGCCGCTTCAGCGCGGCATCGAAGGCTTGCGGATTGTCGCGGATCGCTTTGATGTCATGCATGGCTGATGGCCCTTGAGTCGCGCCGTTATCGAAGGCGCCTTCCAGTAACCCGAATGGTCGTGATTTGGAACAGCCGCCACAGCCGTCAACGCGGCCGGTTTGCGGCGAAAGGCGCCCTACTCGGCGGGATTGGCCGCCGGCGGAGCGCCGGTGGTAGAGCTTTGCCGCGCGGCGGCAGCCTTCTTCTCGACCACGCGCACAGCAATGATCGAGCCCTCATAGAGGGCAAGCAGTGGCAGCGCCAGCGACGACTGGCTCAACACGTCAGGCGGGGTCAGGACGGCCGCGATGATGAAGGCGACCACGATGAAGTAGCGACGCTTGCTGCGCAGCATCTGCGAGGTGACGATGCCGACGCGGCCGAGAAGGGTGAGGATCACCGGTAGCTGGAAGGCGATGCCGAAGGCGAAGATCAGCGACATCATCAGTGAGAGATATTCGCCGACCTTGGGCAACAGCTCGATCTGCGCGGTGTCAGGGCCGCCCATCTGCTGCATGCCGAGCGAAAATCGGATCAGCATCGGGAACACCACAAAATAAACCATCATCGCGCCCATCACGAAGAAGATCGGTGTCGCAATCAGGTAAGGCCGGAACGCGTTGCGCTCGTGGCGGTAAAGGCCGGGCGCGACGAATTTGTAGATCTGGGTGGCGACAATCGGAAACGAGATGAAGCCGGCACCGAACAGCGCGAGCTTCAACTGGGTGATGAAGTATTCGAGCAGCGCCGTGTAGATGAATTTCGAATTTTCGGCGCCCGCGACCAGCACGAACGGCCAGACCAGGATGTTGTAGATTTGCTTCGCGAAGAAGAAGCAGAAGATAAAGGCAATGGCGAAGCCGAGCAGCGCCTTGATCAGGCGCGAGCGCAGCTCGATCAGATGGTCGAGCAGGGGTGCCTTGCTGGCCTCAATATCGGCGTCGGTCATGACGCTTTGGCGTCCTTGAGCTCGTCGGCGGCGGCCGGTGCGTTGTCCTGTGGCTGAACCTCGCGGGTGACGGCGAGCGGCTCGGTGGCTTCGTGCGTGGTTGCTTCCACCGCTTCGTGTGTGGTTGCTTCCACCAACGTCTCGGGTGCCGGAGCTTCCGGTGTCGTGGGCGTGGTCGGAGGCTCGATCATAGGCGTCGCCGGTGTTTCGGCCGGCTTGTCGACATCGTCGATGCTCAGTGCTTCCGTGACGTCCTTGGTAAGCGAGGTTATCAGACTGCCCTTGGAGAAGCTGGAAGCAGCCTCCCTCACCTCGTCAAAGCTCTGCTTGAGATCGGCCATCTCCGCTTCGCGCATGGCTTCCTGGAACTGGCCCTGGAATTCGGCGGCCATCTTGCGGGCCTTGCCCATCCATTGCCCCATCATGCGCAGCACGCCCGGCAGCTCTTTCGGGCCGATCACAATCAGCGCGACAACCGCGATGAGAAGGATTTCACTCCACCCAATGTCGAACATGAAAGATTCCGCTCACGCGAAGTCGCCTCGCCCCGATGCGTCGACAGCGATATGGGGCCGTCCGCGGCTTGCCAATAACGTCCGGCTCGTCAGACCGCCTTGCTGCCGACGTCCGTCCGCGCAGACGTGGACGACGCGTTGCTGTGATCGATGGACTTGACCGCATCGTTGGGCTTGTCGACCGCAGTTTCGTCGTCGCGCATACCCTTCTTGAAGGCCTTGATACCCTGCGCCACATCACCCATCAGATCCGAAATCTTGCCGCGGCCGAACAGCAGCAGGACCACTGCGATCACCACGATCCAGTGCCAAATGCTAAGCGAACCCATCCTGCAACCCTCCAACACCAATGGCCGGTCACCCAGCCTGATCTCATCGGAACGTAGGCTTGGGAGGCGTCAAAAACAAGCACTTAGGCGACGTCAAATCGTGAGTGACGTAACCGTAATGTGGCTACCGTTAACCGGCGCGGAAGCGCCCTTACAGCCTACGAAAGGCTTAGCTTTCGCCCTTGTCGCCGCCGCCTTCGGGCTCGACGTGCGGCGCCAGCGTCAGTTCCAGGTCGCCGGGCTCGAGCGGATCCTCGTCCTCGCGAAGCGTCGGATCGTCCGAAGGAGTCGGTACGGTGAAACCGGTCGGCAGGCGCGAGTCCAACAGGCCTGTGCCCTTCAGCTCATCGAGGCCCGGAAGGTCGCCGAGCACTTCCAGGCTGAACTGCGACAGGAACGTCTCGGTGGTCCCAAACGTCAGCGGCCGGCCCGGCGTCTTCCGCCGTCCGCGAGGCCTGATCCAGCCGGTCTCGAGCAAGACATCGAGCGTGCCCTTGGAGGTGACGACACCCCGGATCTCCTCTATCTCGGCGCGCGTCACCGGCTGGTGATAGGCGATGATCGCCAGCACCTCGATCGCCGCGCGCGAGAGGCGCCGTGTCTCCGTGCTTTCGCGCGTCATCAGCCAGGCGAGATCGCAGGCGGTGCGGAACGTCCATTTGTTGCCGATGCGTACCAGATTGACGCCACGCGTTGCATATTCCGCCTGCAATTGCGCGAGCGCCGCCTTCACATCGACCCCATCGGGCATGCGCTTGGCAAGGGTGGCCGTATCCAACGGTTCGCTCGACGCAAACAGCAGGGCTTCGAGAAGGCGCAACTCTTCGGGCCGCGCCTCGGGGCCAGCGGGAATGTCCTCGGCTTCATCCATGCGTTTTTCCGCCAGGCTTGCCATGGCCTCTCCTTCCTTGACTTACTGATCCGACGCCGCCACCGGCCCAGGGGCCTTCGGCGGGCGCTTTCGGAAATAGAGCGGCGCGAACGCCTGTTTCTGATTCAGTTCCATCTCGCCTTCGCGCACCAATTCCAGCGCGGCCGCAAAGCTCGACGCGAACACGGTGGCGCGTTGCGAAGGATCGGCGATGTAGCGCAAGAGATATTCGTCGAGGCAGCCCCAGTCCTCGGTGTCGGCCATGCCGATCAGACGCTCCAGCGAGGCGCGCGCCTCGGCGAGCGACCAAACGGTGCGCTTGGCCAGATGCACGCTTGCGAGCACGCGGTTCTGCCGCTGCGCGGCGTAGGCGGTGAGAAGGTCGAACAGCGTTGCCGTGTATTTCGGATGACGGATTTCCGCGATCGCCTCCGGATTTCCTCGCGGGAAGATATCGCGTTGCAACTGCGGCCGGTTCATCAGCCGGTTGGCGGCTTCGCGAATGGCCTCGAGCCGGCGCAGCCGATTGGCAAGGGCGGTTGCCATCTCTTCGGCACTCGGCCCTTCCGCGGCCGGCGGCTCCGGCAACAGGAGGCGCGACTTCAGGAAGGCAAGCCACGCCGCCATCACGAGGTAGTCGGCGGCAAGCTCCAGGCGGATTTTTCGCGCTGCCTCGATGAATTGCAGATACTGGTCGGCAAGCGCGAGAATCGAAATCTTGGCAAGGTCGACCTTCTGCGTCCGCGCCAGCGCGAGCAACAGGTCGAGCGGACCTTCAAAGCCCGCGACATCGACGACCAGTGACGGCTCGTCTTGAGCCAGCTCCGCCGGCCGGCCGGTCTCAAATGACAAAATCTCAGCGGTCATGCGTTCGCCGCTCCCAGACGACCGATCAATCCATCCAATTCCGCCCGCGCCGCCGCCCGATCGAAGGGTTTTGTGGGCGGCTTGCGCGACGCCAGCGCCGCCCTCGCTCGGTCCAACGCTTTGCCTGACAATTCGGGCGCCTCACGGGCCACATCGCGCATTTCGCCAGGCTCGCCGCTGCAGTGCAGAACCATGTCGCATCCGGCGGCCAGCAAGGCCTTTGTCCGCTCGGTGATCGATCCCGCCAGAGCGTTCATGCCGACGTCATCACTCATCAACAGACCCTGGAACCCAATCAAGCCGCGAATCACCTGTTCGATCATTGTCGCAGATGTCGTCGCCGGTTGGGCGGGATCGTAGGCGGTAAACACAACATGTGCGGTCATGGCCATCGGCAGATCAGCCAGCGGCTTGAAAGCCGCGAAATCGATGCGTTCGAGCTCGCTTTTGGGCGTATTGACCACCGGCAAGCTCAAATGGCTGTCGGCCATCGCCCGCCCATGCCCGGGTATATGTTTCAAGATCGGTAAGATACCACCTTGCTCCAAGCCCTCTGTCACCGCTCGGGCAATCGCCGCGACCTTCTTGGGTTCCGCACCATAGGCACGATCGCCAATCACATCGTCCGCGCCCGGAACCGGCACATCCGCCAGCGGCAGACAGTCCACCGAGACGCCGATCTGGCCAAGATCATCTGCGATCAACCGCGCCGAGAGCTTTGCAGCGGCCAAGCCGAGCGCCGGGTCAATGTCGTAGAGTTGCCCGAACGCAGCGCCGGCCGGATAGAGGGGCCAATTTGGCGGCCGGAACCGCTGCACCCGTCCGCCCTCCTGGTCCACCAGGATCGGCGCATCCGGCTCACCCAATGCGTTCCGGACGTCCGACGTTAGCGCAGCAACTTGCGCCGGCGTTTCGATGTTCCGCCTGAACAGGATGAAACCCCACGGCCGCTCGGCACGGATGAAGTCGCGCTCGGCTGCGGTCAGCGTGGTTCCGGACAATCCGGTGATGAATGCCTTGCTCATGCCGCGCGGAATAGCCCGCGGCCGTGAAAAGGGTCAAGGAAACCGCGAGTTTTTCCTCTGGATGGTTCTCTATACGCCGGCCCGGCTTACGGGACGAAGCATTGGCCGCCGGCGGCCTTGTAACTCACGCAGAAATGCGTGGCCTCTTCCCGCGACGCGAAGGGACCGACCATCGCCCGGTAGCGGATGCCCTTTTCGCCGAGATCCGCCCGCTTGATCACGGGCGTGTGCGAGCCAAGCTGATCCGGATACTTCCTTTGCAGCGCGCGGAACGACGCCTGCGCTTCGGCTTCAGACGTCTGTGAGGACACTGCCACCAGGAAGTGACCCTCGGCAGCCGGCGCTGCCTCGCCTGCCGCTGGCGCGATCTGGGTCGGCGTGGTCGCGGCCATGCGGGTCCGCGGTTCGGGCGGTGGAAGGGACGCTTGCGCCGCGTCAGGCGACAGCGACAAGGGTGCGTTGGCCGCTTGCTGCGGCGCGCCGCGAGCGGGCGCCACTTGCCGAGTCACTGGCCTGGTCGGAACGGATGGCGGTGCCGCCGTTGCAGTCGGTGCTGCCGCCGCCGTGACCGGCGCAGCGGCCGCATCGGGCTGGTCGCCATGGATCGAGAAAGTTCTGATCTTGCGCGGCTCGCTGTTGGGCATGACGCCGTTCGAAGCCGCCGCTCCCGACGCGGCGCCGGGCGGCCCCGGCATCGTGCTCGGCGACACACTGGCAGCCGTTGGCGGGTTCGCGTTCTGATTAAGCGGCGGGAACACAACACGCGGACCGGAAGTCTGGCTGTTGACGTCGACGGGCGTCTCCTCGCGCGGCACGATCTTTTCAGCGCCATCTCCGGTCGGCATGCGATCCGGCGCCTTGCCTGACGAATCCGACGACGGCGGGATGATCTTGGTCGGCGAGTTGTCGGCCTTGATGATCGGCGGCTCGCCGCTGCGGGGCGAGCCGACATAGCTGCGATATGCGAAGGCTGCGCCCGTGCCGACCACCGCCAGCGCGAGCACTGCAGCGACCGTGACCAGCCCGCCGCGGCGTTTCGGAGGCTCCTCCGACTCTTCTTCATAGCCCTCCTGGTAGGCGTAGGGATCGTCGGGATAAGCCGGCTCGCGCTGAAAATCCTGCGCGCCGTTTTCGAGCTGGCCATACAGCGCATCGTCATAACGCGATGGATCCGACTGCTCGTCATATGCAGGCTGACGATAGTCTTGTTGCTGCGCGGGTGCGGCGTAACGATGCAGCGGATGCACGGCGCCCGGCTGGTCGTCCATCTGATCGTCAAACGATGGCTCAATCGGCGCTTGCTGCGCGGTCTGCCGTTGCAAATTCGCGCGCTGCATCCATGGCGGCGGCCCTGCGGGCAGTTCGCCCTCCTCGTCCTCGTATGGCGCCTGATATTGCGGCTGCTGCGGCGGATAATGTTGCGCCGGCGGCGGCTGATATTGAGGTTGCGGCGGATAAGCCTCGCGCGGCCCAGCGGCGCGCTGCGGCGGCGGATTGGGAGCGCGATCCGTCGTCGCACCGAACGGATCGGTCTGTCCGATCAAGCGGGCGAGTTCGGCGAGCGGGTCGCTCTCGCCCCCTCCAGACCCGTGAGGATCACCGCCGCGACCATAGCCGTCAGCAGGGAAAGGTCTGTTCGGATATCGATCAGCCATCGTGATGATGCGTCCCCTTCGGGAAAACTGCCCCACCAAATTTCCAGGGCGGACCGGCCCCACCGGCTCGTCCAACAGGTCCCATCTGGCGGCGTGGGTCGCCCCAGCGGCAGAGAGATTACCGCATTTCGTCCGGGGCGTGGACGCCCAAAATGCCTAACCCCGACCCCAAAACCGAGACGACAGCCTGGACCATCGCCAGCCGCGCCTTGGTAAGGTGTGCATCATTATTGATAATGAAGCGTAAATAGGGCAAATCGCGCCCCTTGGTCCACAGCGCGTGAAACTCGCTGGCGAGATCATACAGGTAAAATGCGATTCGGTGCGGCTCATGGGCGGCCGCCGCCCCCTCGATCATCCGGGGATAGAGCGCGAGCCGCTTCAAGAGGTCGAGTTCCGCTGGATCCGTCAGCCGCTCGACTGGGGCCGAGGCCAGATAGGCCAGTCGCGCGCCCTCCTCCGCGGGCAGATCGTGCAGCACCTCCTCCCGCGCGTTGCGGAAGATCGAATGGCCCCTGGCGTGGCCGTACTGCACGTAAAATACCGGATTATCGCGCGACTGCTCGATCACCTTGGCAAGGTCGAAATCCAGCACGGCGTCATTCTTGCGATAGAGCATCATGAAGCGGACGGCATCCTTGCCGACCTCGTCGACGACTTCGCGCAGCGTGACGAAATCGCCGGCGCGCTTCGACATCTTCACCGGCTCGCCGTTGCGCAGCAGCCTGACGAGCTGGACGATCTTGACGTCGAGCGCCGCCTGTCCGCCGGTGACCGCCTTCACCGCCGCCTGCATGCGCTTGATGTAGCCGCCGTGATCGGCGCCCCAGACGTCGACGAGATCGCGAAAGCCGCGGTCGAACTTGTTCTTGTGATAGGCGATGTCGGAGGCGAAATAGGTGTAGCTGCCGTCGGATTTGAGCAGTGGCCGGTCGCTGTCGTCGCCATAGGCGGTGGCGCGGAACAGCGTCTGCTCGCGATCCTCCCAGTCTTCGACAGGCGCGCCCTTCGGGGGCGGCAGCCTGCCCTCGTAGACGTCGCCCTTCGCGCGCAGGAAATCGATGGTCTCGGCCACGCGATTGTTGCCGCTCTCGATCAAAGAGCGCTCCGAGAAGAACACGTCTTGCTCGATGTTGAGCGCGGCAAGGTCGCCCTTGATCGCTTCCATCATCATCGTGATGGCCTTGGCACGCACGATCGGCAGCCATTGCGCCTCGCTCATCGCGCGGAGCTTGTCGCCATGCTCTCCTGCGAGCGCCTGCCCCACAGGCTTGAGATAATCGCCGGGATAAAGCCCCTCCGGAATCGCGCCGATGTCCTCGCCGAGCGCCTCGCGATAGCGCAAGTAAGCTGAGCGCGCGAGCACATCGACCTGAGCGCCGGCATCGTTGATGTAATATTCGCGCGCCACGTCATGGCCGGCAAACCTGAGCAGGCTTGCCAGCGCATCACCGAACACCGCGCCGCGGCAATGGCCGACATGCATCGGTCCGGTCGGATTGGCCGAGACATATTCGACATTGACCTTCGCGCGTGAAGCGTCCTTGGCCCGGCCGAACACCTCGCCCTCGCCCAGGATCGTCCGCAGCGCGTCGATCCAGGCCGAGACCTTCAGCGTGAGATTGATGAAACCGGGGCCCGCAACATCGACCTTCTCGACGAGGGGATCGGCGCGCAGCCGCGTAGCAATCGCCTCCGCCAGATCGCGCGGTTTGGCCTTGGCGTCCTTGGCGAGCACCATTGCCGCGTTAGTCGCCATGTCGCCATGGCTCGCATCGCGCGGCGGCTCGACCACCACCCGCGAGAGATCGATGCCGACGGGCCAATTGCCTTCCTTGGCGAGCGCGGCGCAGATCGCGTGCACGCGCGCAAGCACATCGGCAAAGAGATGGAGCGAAGTGGGATTGTCGGCCATGGCCGCCGCCTAACGCAATTCCGGGGTCGAGTCAAAAAGCCTTTGATGCTCGGTCAATGCGAAGCGGTCGGTCATTCCAGCGATGAAATTGCCGATCCGCCGCGCGCGGGCGGTCTCGCTCTCGTGCGCGGCCCCTTCGAGCCATTCGGGCGGCAGATCGTAAGGGCTTTGGTGGTATCGCGTGAACAGGTCGAACACGATCTGCTCGGCCTCGCCCATCACGCGCATCACCCATTTGTGCCGGTACATATGCTGCTTCAGGAACGCCTTGATGCCGGCCTCCGCTTCTGCAACGCCAGGTGAGAACGCAATCAATGGCCGGCCATGGCGCCGGACGTCGTCGGCCGATTGCGGCCCGGCGAGATCGAGCCGCCGCCGCGCTTCCGAGGCAACGGCGCCGATCAGGTACGAAATCAATTCGCGCACGAGCTCGGCGCCGCGCCGATCCTGATCGAGGCGGGGATAATGCCGATCGATCGCGGCGATCATTTCGGCAGTCAGCGGCATCGCCTTGAGATCGTCGACGTTGAACAGACCGGCGCGCAGGCCGTCGTCGATATCATGCGCATCATAGGCGATGTCATCAGCGATTGCCGCGACCTGCGCCTCCAGCGAGGCGAAGCTCCAGAGTTCGAGATCGTAGGTCTTCACGAAATCGGCGATGACGAAGGGAATGCCGCCGTGCTCGCGATAGTCTCCGATCGGCGCCCCGGCGCGATCGGTCAGCGGGCCGTTGTGCTTGACGATGCCCTCCAGCGATTCCCAGGTCAGGTTCAGCCCATCGAATTCGGGATAGCGATGTTCCAGCGAAGTGACGACGCGCAGCGATTGCGCATTGTGGTTGAAGCCGCCATGCGTCTTCAGGCAGGCGTCGAGCGCGCGCTCGCCGGCATGCCCGAACGGAGGATGGCCGAGATCATGCGCCAACGCGAGCGTCTCCGTCAGATCCTCGTCGAGACCGAACTGCCGCGCCAGCGCCCGGGCGATCTGGGCAACTTCCAGCGAATGGGTGAGCCGGGTGCGGTAATGATCGCCCTCGTGGAACACAAAGACCTGGGTCTTGTGTTTCAGGCGGCGGAACGCGGTGGAATGGATCACGCGGTCGCAATCCCTGCGAAACGGGCTGCGGGTCTTGCTCGGCGGCTCGGAAAACAGCCGGCCGCGGCTCCGGTCGGGGTCGCAGGCACAGGGCGCGCGGGGGGCAGCCATTCCGACCGACACGGCAGTTTGATCCCTTCAAGTTGATTCCGCTCGCCGGGGCACTTAACTATCTAGCTAGCCGCTTACCAAATGAATTGGGCATGACGCGGATACGACCGGAGAGACCTCTGCAATGACCACAGCCGTCACCATCAGCGAGCGGGCTGCCCGCCGCATCGGCGAAATCCTCCGGGGTGAAGGCGATGGCGCCATGCTCCGCATCTCCGTGGAGGGCGGCGGCTGCTCCGGCTTCCAATATAAGTTCGATGTCGACCACGCCAAAGCCGAGGACGATCTGGTGATCGAGCGCGATTCCGCGGTCGTCCTGGTCGATCCGGCCTCGGTGCCGTTTTTGGCGGGATCGGAGGTCGATTTTGTCGACGATCTCATCGGCGCTTCTTTCCGTGTGCATAATCCTAACGCCACGGCGTCCTGCGGTTGCGGCACCAGCTTTTCGATCTAGACTTCTCTGATGCGCATCGCGACCTGGAACGTCAATTCGATCCGGCAGCGGCTCGAGCCTTTGCTCGCCTGGCTGAAGGAATGCTCGCCGGACGTCGTCTGCCTGCAGGAGATCAAATGCACGGACGACGCTTTTCCTCGGCTCGAGATCGAGGATCTCGGCTACAACGTCGTCACCCACGGCCAGAAGACTTTTAACGGCGTGGCGTTGCTCTCGAAGCTTCCGTTTGACGAGACCAAATCCGGCCTTGCCGGGGACGACGAGGACGCCCACGCCCGCTTCCTTGAGGGTGTGGTGCCGACCAAGGGCGGCGTGCTCCGCATCGCCTGCCTCTATCTGCCCAACGGCAACCCTGCGAATAGCGACAAATATCCCTATAAGCTCAAGTGGATGTCGCGGCTTCTTGAATATTCGAGGGAGCGACTTAAAGCGGAAGAGCCGCTGATCCTCGCAGGTGACTTTAACGTCATTCCGGCCGCCGAAGACGTCTATAACCCGCCGGCCTGGGTCGACGACGCGCTGTTCCGCCCTACGACCCGCGAAAGCTTCCAGTCGCTGCTTGGTCTTGGCCTCACCGACGCGCTTCGCGCAGTGACGGACGCAGCCGGCCAATACACGTTCTGGGATTACCAGGCCGGTGCCTGGCAGAAGAATTGGGGCCTGCGCATCGATCATCTCTTGATGTCGCCGCAGGCAAGCGACCGGCTGATCGATATTGGCGTCGATTCCTATGTCCGCGCCTGGGAAAAGCCGTCGGACCACGTGCCGGTGTGGGCGGATCTCGATCTCGAGGCGGCGTAAGCGGCCCTGCTCTCCACTCGTTGTTGCACAATTCCCTTTGCGTTCATCGACGCTGTTGACACGACGGTCATTGTTCATGTTATGTTCTTGACACGGAAGGGGCCCATGTCGGACAAAGTGCAATGCCAGACGCACGGCGAGCAGGAGGCGACGTATGTCTGTCGCCATATCATGGACTCGATCGACACTGGAAAGGCTGTCGGTTTTCACTGGCCTCGCGACAGTGACATGTCGCGCCCTGACGCGTGGTGCACGGAGTGCGAGCAGGTCCGCCAATCGGAAGGCGGCGATTGGACGGACACCGCCATGAAATTCGTCGACGTCTCGGTCCTGTGCGGCGGTTGCTATGATCGGGCCAAGGCCATCTGGCTGCGCGCCAGGGCGTCGTGAGAGTTCGCGATATGACGAAGGCTGGCGCCGGAGCGGCCTGCCAAATAAGACGTGCGTCAATTACCGAGCTCTGTACTCTCTGATCAGTCGCGACGGCCCTGCAGCCAGTATTTTATCATCTGGGCCGCCATGGCGCGGTCGTCCTCGCTCGCGCGCGACAGTGCCTGCGCGTAGCTTTCCTTGATCCAGGCTTCGTCCGCGGTGGCGCCGTCGCACGCAAGCGCCATCCACATCAGACCGCGTGCCCGCTGCGGCGGCAGGCGATCGCCGTTGAACAGCATCTGACCGAGCATGGCCTGCGCCTGACGCTGGCCCTTCTGCGCCGCAAGCCCAAGCCAGCGCGCGCCGTAGGTGTAATCGTTCGGCGTTGCATTGGCGGCCTTGAGGTAAAGCTTGCCCAGGTCGAATTGCGCATCCGCGCTGCCGAAATAGGACGCGGCGTAATACAGCATCTCGCGCGCCCGATCCGGATCGGGCTTGAGCGAATTGGGAATGCCGTTCAGGTAATAGCGAGCGAGCTCAACGAAGGCGTTGGCCACGGCTGCCGATTCCGGCAAGGACGGATTGTCCTCCGCATGATCCCTAGCGAGGCGGCTGAAATACTCGAACGCGCGCATGTCGTCGCGCGCCACGCCGTCCCCGGCGGCGTACATCCGCCCGAGCTTCCATTGCGCGATGGCATGGCCGTCCTCGGCGGCATATTCCAGCGCTTTCACCCTATCCGTCGGCATCGGCGCAGGGGTCGCTGCTTTCTTGCTGACGATAGCCGGCGGTCCCGAGATCACGGGGATCGTCGTGTCCTTCTGGTTGACCGGGGCGCCGTCGAACGCAAGCGCGGGCACTGCGACCAGCGCAGTCCCCACCATCAACGCAACAATGGTACGCCTAGATGTCCGCATAGCACTGTTTCTCGTGCGCGCCACCCGGATGGGTTACGGCCCCAGCCACCGCCGGCCCAACCTGCTGGGCATATTTCCAGAGCGCGCCCGACGTGTGATTCGTCTCGCGCGGGCGCCATTTGGTTCTGCGTTCCGCAAGCTCTTTGTCGGTCAATTTTACGTTAAGTGATCCGGCCACCGCGTCGATCTCGATGATGTCGCCGTCCTGAAGCAGCCCGATCGGCCCGCCCACCGCCGCCTCCGGCCCGACGTGGCCAATGCAAAAGCCGCGGGTCGCGCCCGAAAACCGGCCATCGGTGATCAGTGCGATCTTGCCCGAGGTGCCCTGCCCGGTCAGCGCCGCCGTGGTCGAGAGCATCTCTCGCATGCCGGGCCCGCCGCGCGGCCCCTCATAGCGGATGACGATGACCTCGCCTTCCCTGTAGGTGCGCTTCTGCACGGCCTCGAAGGCGTCCTCCTCACAGTCGAAGCAGCGGGCTGGGCCGGTAAAGCTCAGGTTGGACATGCCCGCGACTTTCACGATCGCCCCTTCTGGTGCGAGATTACCTTTCAATCCGACCACACCACCCGTGATGGTGATCGGCTTGTCGGCCGGCCGCACCACGTCCTGGTGCGGGTTCCATTTCACGCTTTTGAGGTTTTCTGCGATCGTGCGGCCGGTGACCGTCAAACAGTCCCCATGCAAATAGCCGTGATCAAGCAGCGTCTTCATCAGCAACGGAATGCCGCCAGCTTCAAACATGTCTTTGGCTACATAACGGCCACCGGGCTTCAAATCCGCGACATAGGGAGTCTTTTTGAAGATTTCCGCCACGTCGAACAGGTCGAACTTGATGCCGGCTTCGTTCGCGATCGCAGGAAGGTGCAAACCCGCATTGGTTGAGCCACCGGATGCCGCGACCACGGCCGCGGCATTCTCCAGCGCCTTGCGGGTGACGATGTCGCGCGGGCGGATATTGGTGCGCACGAGGTCCATGACCCGCTCGCCAGCAGTCATGCAGAAGGCATCGCGGATCTCGTAAGGCGCCGGCGCGCCGGCCGAGTACGGCAGCGCCAGGCCGATCGCCTCGGAGACAGTCGCCATGGTGTTGGCGGTGAATTGTGCGCCGCACGCGCCCGCGGACGGGCACGCCACGCGCTCGATCTCGTCGAGATCGGCGTCCGACATCGCGCCGACGGAGTGCTTGCCGACGGCCTCGAACATGTCCTGCACGGTGACCTGTTGCCCGCGGAAGTTGCCGGGCAGGATTGAGCCGCCATAGATGAAAATCGAGGGCACGTTCAGCCGCACCATCGCCATCATCATGCCCGGCAGCGACTTGTCGCAGCCGGCGAGGCCGACGAGGGCGTCATAGGCGTGACCGCGGACGGTCAATTCGACCGAGTCGGCGATACATTCGCGCGACGGCAGCGAGGAGCGCATGCCGTCGTGGCCCATGGCCATGCCGTCGGTGACAGTGATGGTGCAGAACTCGCGCGGCGTGCCGCCGCCGGCCGAAACGCCCTTCTTCACAGCCTGGGCCTGGCGCATCAGCGCGATATTGCAGGGCGCGGCTTCATTCCAGCAGGAGGCAACCCCAACCAAAGGTTGATGAATCTGCTCAGTGGTCAGCCCCATGGCGTAGAGGTAGGAGCGATGCGGCGCGCGTGCGGGGCCTTCCGTCACGTGACGGCTTGGTAGCCTGCTCTTGATGTTCGTCTTCGCGTCCATCGGCTGAACCTGCTTCCCGGGGCAAGCGCGTTGCCGGACCCGGGGTTCCCTACCCTGCGAAACATCATTTCATGGAGGGGTGTGGCTAAAAAGCGGCGCGAGCACGTTCGAGCCGCGGCGGATGCCAAATGCTCACAGATTGTTGCGTCCGGGCAACATCCGTGGCTCTACGGTAACGCTGGAACGGCAAGGTTCGCAACCCTCCCAGCGTGGGCCTCGCGCTTCGCCTCCTTCCTTGAGGAAGGCGCAAATAGACGTTCTCGCGGCGCGATGCGTCCGAGGGATTGCAAGACCCTCCAAAATGGAGGGCGCAGGGAAAGCCGGATGCTGGTTGCACCCGTGGAAGTACACAAAAGTAATCACCACAGGTTCAACCGGAGCGACCCGGCCTTCCCTGCGCGAGTGGTTTACGGCTTATACGTGTTCTCCCCGGCGTCCGGGCTTGTTAGCCGCCGTCATTCGCAAGTGAGCACTTGCGAACTTGATCCCAGCGTCGGGGGATCAGGACCGCACGATTTCGCCGTCCGCCTTGATCATCGCTCGTCGGGCTAGGCCAAAGCGTCCATCGCATCCCGCAGCCAACGTTCGTGACGACGCGTACGCCCCTCTCCATGGGCACGGGATGCAGGGAGATAATCATTCTTTTCCGAAAAACGGAAGCAAAATATTTTCTACAGAACGGCTTGACATTCCTTCTGATAAAGCGAAGTCGTGCGACGTGATTTGCCCGTCGCCTCACCGTCATTCCGGGGCGGGATGGCAAATCACGCGGGTCACCACGCGTAGCGCACCACGCCCTTGCCGGCGTAGCTGCGCGTGACGCTGGAGAACTCGCCTTCGAAGGTTGCGGCGGCCGACCAGCCGTTGATCCACTTCATTTCCGCTGACGCCGTGGTCAGCGCAGAGTCGGAGGCCTGCGCCGCGCCGTTGACGACGAAGCTTGCGCCGGGCAGCGCCTGGAAGGTCGCCGCGATCGAGCGGTCCGGATTGAAATCATGCGCCCAGGCAAGACGGCCGCGGAGCGTGAAGATGCCGTTCGCCATCGCGAAGGATTTGTCGGTGCGTATGCCAAGTTCGCTGCATTGGCGTTGAACTCGGCGCGCAGCTGATCGATGCCGGCAAGAGCCAGGGTGCGATTGGTGGTGACATCCTGCCAGCCATAGGCGAGCGCGCCGGTGATATAGGCCGCACCATGGGTGTGGCGGACGTAAGCGCCTGCCTGGAACAGATCCGATCGTCCCGAGCCGAGATTGTTGACGCTGAAGCTCGTGCCGCCGCCGGCGAATGCAAAACCTGCGAGGGTGCTCGGCGAGAATAGATAGTCGGCGCCAACCGCAGTGCCGGCGATGCGGCTCGTCGTATCGTTCGAGCCGACGATGGCATTGCCGTCGGTCGATTGCGATCCGCCATAGCCCGCCGCCCACACGCTCCAGCGCTGCACGAACGGCACCGGCGGCGCCTTGGTGAACATCGCAAGCGCATCATTGCTCCGGCGCGCCGCGTAGGTGCTCGCCTGACCGCTTTCATCCGCCGGCCACTGGCGCGCCATAAGCACTATTTTGCGCATAGGTTGGAGGAAGCACCGTTTCCGGGTGGGTGTGTCATTCGAGCGACACTCGCTTGAGTTACCGATCCATTCCGGGCGAAATCATTTACCTTTGCATTTCAAGGCTGTAAGTCCTGGGGAACCCAAAGGGAACTTTTCGCCTGCTCTGGCGTTATCCGGTATGCCCAATTATCCCTCGACGACACATCCCCGCCCCCTGACATCGGAAGAACGCAAGGCCAGGGACGCCGCCAGGCGCGCCGACGCCGAGCAGGCCATGCGCGAGCATGAAGCCGCACAGCGAGCTTTCCACGAAAATCGTAAGCGGTTGAAGGCCGAACGGCTCGCGCGCGAAGCCCGCTCCGCGGGCAAATAGTACCAAGGGCCGCACCCAGGTCCGGCCGATCAGATCGGAGTGCTCAGCGCGTCATAGGTGAAAAGCCAGTCGTAACGCTCGCGCACTTTCTCGGGCTGCCATTCGCGCGAAAGGTATTCATTGGCGCCTTCGGCATTGGCGAGCGCGGGGTTATGGAAGCGCTTGGCGTTCTCGGCCGATTTCACGACGATTGAAGTGGTTCGTGCAAGCCGCGCTTGCTGGAAACGCGGCAGCGCTTCCTCCACCGGAAATTGTTCGAGACAGCGCGCAAGCACGATGCCGTCCTCGATCGCCATGTTGGCGCCCTGTGCCAGAAACGGCAGCGTCGGATGCGCGGCATCGCCGATCACGCAGGCGCGCCCGACGACGAAGCGATCGAGCGGCTCGCGTCCCAGAAGCGCCCATTTGAAGGGCACGTCGACGTTCTCGATGATGGCGTGGACCGCGCCGTTCCATCCCGCAAAGGAGCGGCTGCAGGCTTCGCGGGTGCCCTGCTCGGTCCAGGACTCCACCGGCCAGTTCTCGCCCTCGAAGATGCCGACGAAGTTGAGAAGCTCGCCGCGGCGGACTGGATAAGTGATGACATGACCGCCGGGTCCCACCCAATTGGTGCCGACGTCGCGCTGCATGTCCAGTGGCAGGCGGTTCATCGGCACCAGGCCGCGCCAGGCCGCAACGCCCGCAAAGAACGGTTTTGTATCGCCGCCGATCTGCCGTCGGATTTCAGAGTGGACGCCATCCGCGCCGACCACCACGTCGCCACGTCGCTGCTCACCATTGGCGAGCCCGAGCCAGATTCCGCCGTCGTCTTCCTCAAAACCGGTGCAGCGGCTGCCGACATGCAGCGTCCCCGGCGCGCGGGCGTTGAACGCATCGACCAGCACGCGATGAAAATCACCCCGATGCACCATCCAGTACGGCGCGCCATAGATCGCGCGCGAGGAGGCACCGAGATCGAACAGCTTCCAGGTCCGCCCGGTCGAGAACAGGCGGATCTCCTTGCCCGAGGGTTCGCTGGCGATGCCTTGCATCGCCTCTTCGAGACCGAGTGCGATCAGAACGCGCGTGCCGTTCGAGGAGAGCTGAACGCCGGCGCCGAGCTCGCGCAGCTCGGAGGCCTGCTCGAAAATCTCGACCTCGATGCCGCGCTGGAGCAGCGCCAGCCCCGCGACGAGACCAGCGATGCCCGCGCCGGCGATCAGGACTTTTGGCGGATTTGGCGCTGCGCTCACACCGGCTCCGTGGCGCTATCGACGGCTGATCAGGAAATCGTCGGTGAACTCGCCGCGCGAAACTTTTACAGGGATTTCGCCGTCACTCCCGATCTCCAGGATTTCCGAGCCGGATTTATTCTCCGGCGGCGTCAACAGCTCGATCCGCTCGGCGATGCGCTCGGCCTGCCAATCGGTGAGCTTCCAGGCAAAGCTGCCGCCGAGGTCGCGCATGCCGAACTCATTATCGGCCGGCGTCAGCATCAGCGCATCGCGCGAGGTCGCGCCGGGAATACATTCTCTGACCGCGACCGGCCGCGGATGTTCGGCAAAACGCCTGAGCAGCTTCGCCAGCGCCGCAAGATCGGGGCCCTCGCCGAGAAACAGGAACAGCGGATGGAAATCGCTCGGCATGTATTCAAATCGCAGCATGTGCCCTTCCGTCGTGCGCCCTACTCGCTCAACACTTTCACGATGTCGGTGGCATGGCAGAGCTCGATCGCGCCGACCTCGCCAGGCCGACCCGGCGATTCCAGGGTACGCACCTGCAGCCACTGACCATCGTCCATGTTCTCCACGACTTCGGCGACAACACCTTCCTGCAATTTCAGCCGCGCGCCCACCTTGACGGCCGTGACATCAATCATGACGGCGTTCCTTGCCTCGCAGATCCTCGATGGAGCATGATCTCGCCGGAAAACCGGTACCCACTTTTCCGGATCATGCTCTAAAAGAGCGTGGTCAGATTCTTGGCCAGCAGGACGTTTTGTTCAAGCAGGATTTCGCGCCTGGCGATCTTCCAGCCTTGTTCCGTCAGACGAAGCGTGTCGTTGCGGCGGCCGACGAACATGTAAGTCTCGTACTCGACGCGGTTCTGATAGACCAGAAAGCGCGAGGTGGCGTCGAGCTCCCGCGCGTCGTCGATATTTGGGCGCGCGGCCCTGATCTGCACATTGCTCACCATGTGCGTGATCCGCGACAAGGGCTCCTCGGCATAATGCACGCCTGTCAGGATCTGGTCGATGCGCTTGGTCAGCGTCCATTTGTCCTCGTCGAACCAGCTAATGCCCTCGCCGTGACGCGTGTTCTCGCGCGCGGCGTGCTGGCCGAACTTCACGTTGCGGCGGATCGGCATGAAATAGGTGATGTCTTCGGTGAGCAACGCGAGCCAGTCGCGGAAGCGCCGGTCGTCGAGCAGATCGGCTTCATGGAAATAGAAATCGTCGACATCGGCCTTCAGGCGGTAATAGGCCGGCGATCTCGGCAACGAGGAATTGGCCGGTTGCGGAGCCAGCGCTTGCACCTGATCCTGAACGGTCGCGGTCATGACATGTCCTTTCAAGATTGTCTTGCAGGGATTGGTCCGCCCTGCCCGGCAAAACATCCGACGTCGATGACAGTGCCCGACAGCGTTTCCGCTTCAGGCGTGAGCAGGAACGCCACGACATTGGCGATATCATCGCCGGTGGCGACCCTTCCCGCGGCCGTGCCCGGCGCGCCCTTGCCGAAATGCGCGGCATCGCCGCCGACGCGGCCGAGGCTCATGCCGCTCACGATCCCGCCGCCGCCAGGAATGACGGTATTGACCCGGATGCTCTGGTGAAAGAAATCGTAGGCCATCGCTGCGGAAAGCGCGACGACGCCGCCCTTGCTTGCGCTATAGACCGCCATGTTCGGCTTGCCCCAGCCCGCGCCCGAACCGATGTTGACGATCGAGCCGCCGCCCTGCGCGATCATATGCGGCAGTGCCGCGCGGCTCATCAGATACGGCCCCTTCAGATTGACCGCTATGATCCGGTCGAACAGCGCTTCGTCCGTATCCAGCACAGTGCCGAGCGGGCCGATCGCGGCATTGTTGACGACCGCATCGATGCGGCCGAAGCGCGACAGCGCGCGTTCTGCCACCTTCGCCACATCGGCGGCGCGCGACACGTCCGCCTCCATCAATTCGGCGGAAAGGCCGTCGCACTCGAGCTCCTCGCGGAGCGAGGGAATCGCATCCCGCGCAATGCTGGAAACCTGTGCCGCCTCCAGCCCGAAGGCCGCGACCTGATGACCACGCCGCGCCAGCCTAAGCGTGATCGCACGTCCGATGCCGAACGTGCCGCCGCTGACGAGCACGACTTTTGACGGCGTGCTCATTCGGCGGCCTGACGGTTTGGCGCGGGTGAACCCATCAACTCGTTCCAGTCGCCGCCCTGCATGTAGGTGGCCCAGCGGCGATAGAAGCCGCGCGCGATCTGCTCGGTGATCTGGGTGCTCACTTCACCACCGAGCGGATGGTCGGTGACATAGGCGCCCATCGATTGCTGGTAGTTGAAGGGATAGCGGCGCGCGATCGTGCCGGTGCTGGCCGCGGTCGCATAGAGCCAGTTCTCCATGTCGTCCTGCTCGGTCATGCCGGCGGGCCCCGAGTAGCGCATGTAGTAGCGGCGCAGATAATCCTTGGCTTCGCGTGGTGCGTCCTTGTCGACGAGGAAGAAACGCCAGCCTTCGGTCGAGGTCGGGCTGTGGGGGTGCCAGGCGCAGAGCCCGCGCGGCTGCCGGCCGTGATAGGAGGTATTGGGAAAGATCGTCCCGACAAACGGCAGCAGCTTTGCCTGGTCGCCAAGCCGGCGCTTGCGCTCCTCAAAACAGTGCCGGAAGTATTGTTCCAGGATCGGATTGTCGAGGAACGATTCCACATACTCGTTGGCGTCCGGCTGGATCGCCGAATGCACGCCGTGCCCTTGCGGAAAGCTGATCCAGACGTGCTGCGCCTTCGCAAGCTCGTCGTCGCGGCGGCCCTTCTTGCCGGCGGCCGCGCTCGGGCCGATGCCAATGAGGTCAACGGAGCGGTGGCTCGGGTTGTGATAGGTGTCGCCGAGAAAATTCTCCGCGGCGAATTTCCAATTGGCGGGGAACACCCATTTGTGCACACCGATCACTTCCGAGCCGCCCTCGCGGCCGTCGCGGCAATCGAGCGCCTGATCGAGATGAATCTTGGCGTCGCCGAGATAGGTGATGAAGTCGGGCGCGTCCTTGTCCCAGGTCGCCCAGATCGAGCCCTTGTAGTTATAGAGCTTGGCGACCGAGACCAATGAATTGGCCTCGCGGTCGAGCACGCCCTCGTAGAGCGTGCGGTGCAGCGGCACGCCCTGCAGCTTGCCGTCGGTGGTGTAGGTCCAGCTATGGTATGGGCATGTGAACAACGACGTATTGCCCTGTTCATAGCGGCACACCTTCATGCCGCGATGCCGGCATGAGTTGAGGAAGACGTGGATCTCGCCCCTCTTGTCGCGGCAGAGGATCACGGATTCCTCGCCCATTCGCGAAGTGTAGAAATCACCGGGATTCGGCACCAAGCTCTCGTGACCGACGAGCAGCCAGGCCCGGGTGAAGACCTCGTCCAGCTCCTGCCGGTAGATCTCGGCGTCGACGAAGATCTCGCGACTGATAAAGCCGCGCTTGACGTCAACGAGCGCATCGAAGTCATTCCGTTGGGCCATTGGCTTCTCCTCCCTCGCTATTCGGCGGCGCCATTTCAATCTTCGCGTCATGTCCGTCTGATGGACATAATTTTCATTTTCGTGATAGTATTGCACCGGGCCGAACGGTCAAGCGCGTTTGTGCGCGGCCGGCCCCTGCAAAATCGGATGCTGTCGATGACGAAGAAGCCCAGAGCGAATTTGGTGAAGGCCGGTGGCGAAAACGGAGCCGCCGGCGTGCGCGCGGTCGACCGCGCGATTGCCATCCTGCAATGCTTCACGCCGGATCAGCCGGCGCTATCCGTGATCGAGATCCAGAAGCGCGTGGGCTTGAGCCGGCCGACCCTCTACCGGCTCTTGCAGACGCTCGCGCAGCGCGACCTCATTCTCAGCGAGGGCGATCCGCAGCGTTTTCGGCTCGCCCATGGTGTGATGAAGCTGTCGCATGTCTGGCTGAAAGGCCTCGACGTCGTCGCCTTGGCGCGCGGGATCGTCGAGGGCCTGCGTGAGGCGAGCGGCGAGACCGCGGCGCTGTTCAGATTGCAGGAAGATCGCGGCATCTGCATTCTGGAATTCGAGAGCCGGCACGTGCTCTCCATCAGCCGCGGCGTCGGCGACAGTCTGAGCGTCACCACGGGGGCCACCGGCAAAGCCATGCTCGCCTTCATGGAGCAGGAACGCCAGACTGAATTCCTGTTGACGATCCCCAAAGGAGCGCAGCGCGCGCGCCTTGAAGAAGAGATCAAATTTGCGCGAAAGCATGGCTATGCGACGAGCAACAGCGAGATTTTCGTCGGTGCGGTCGCGGTTTCGGCGCCGTATTTCGACCATCGTGGCAGCGTCGTCGGCTCGATCGGAATTTACGGCCCGAGCGCCCGCGTGAACGAGCGGAAGATGCTCGAATATTCAAAGCTGGTCCGCCAAGCGGGGCGGCAAATCTCCGTCCTGCTCGGCTCGCCGCGGAGCGAGCAGGTGTAGCTGCGCTGATCGGGCTCATTTTCGGGAATTGTTCCACCTCGATCACGACCAACGCTCGGAGCGATGTTCCCCGCGTGAATCGCACTTCCATTTGCTGCCACTCGGAACACTTTCCCCGTTGATCGGTTCACCCCGCTTGAAAGCGAGCCACGAGAAGCGTGGCGTCGAGAAGGGCCGCCTGCCCAAAATTGCAGCTCGCGCACACACAGGAGCAGCCCATGAAACTGAATGAAACGCAGGTGAAGCAAACCTTGAATCAAATGGATGCCCACGTTCTTCCCGATAGTCATCCAGCGGTGACACAATTGACCACCATGTTCGGAGATCACACCTTCTTCCTGGACAAGCGCGGTCTCAACGTGCTGGAGCCGGCTGAGACGCCGGAGACGGGAATGCAGTCCGGCGAGGTCCTCAACCTCGCGGACTGGACCGATGCATCGCTCACGAGCCTGACACCGCACGAACCGGAGTCCACCGGCACGATTGTGGTGTTCCGCGAAACCACGCACTGAAGACGCGCTGGCTGGCTCTGCGGCAATGGCTACGCAGCCGTGACGCGCCAAATGACGTTGCCGACATCATCCGCGATCAGAAGTGAACGCTCCGGGCCGAGCGCGACGCCGACCGGCCGCCCGTAGGATTCGGTCTCATCGGGCGCGAGGAATCCGGAGAGGATGTCCCGCGCCGGGCCGGACGGGCGGCCATTCTCGAACGGCACGAACACGACCTTGTAGCCGCTGAGCGTCGAGCGATTCCAGGAGCCATGCTGGCCGATCGCCATGCCGTCGGGAAATCCGGGAAGCGTGCCGGCGGGCATCCAGCACAATCCGAGCGAAGCAGTATGCCCGCCGAGCGCGTAGTCCGGCGTGATGGCCTTGGCCACCATGGCCGGATTCTGCGGCACCCGCTCGTCCACAGTCTGCCCCCAATAGCAGTAGGGCCAACCGTAGAAGCCGCCGTCGCGCACCGCGGTCAGATAGTCGGGCGGCGTCTCGTCGCCGAGGCCATCGCGCTCGTTGACGACGGTCCACAGCACGCCGCTTTTTGGCTCCCATGCGAGCCCTACGGCATTGCGCAGCCCACTGGCGAAGATGCGGTTGGTGCCTTTCGCAAGATCGAGCTCATAGATTGCGGCGCGGCCCTCCTCCACCTCCATGCCGTCATCGGCGATGTTGGTGGATGAGCCGACGCCGGCATAAAGCTTCGTTCGATCGGGGCTTGGCAGCAGGCTGCGCGTCCAATGTCCGCCAGGCTTGAAGGTCACGAGCGTCTTGCCGGCAGCGGTGATGCTGTCCGCACCTGCCACATAGGGAAAAGCCACGACGCCGTCGGTGTTGCCGACATAGAAAGTGTCGTCCACGAGCGCCATGCCGAACGGCTGGTTCAATCCTTCCATGAAGGTCTTGCGCGTTTCGGCGACTCCGTCGCCGTCCAGGTCGCGCAGCAAGGTGATGCGGTTCGCACTGACGCCGAGCGCCGCGGCGCGGCGCATCGTCGCCTGCATCGCATAGTGGAACACGCTTCGGGGATGACCCGCGACCTGCGTCGACTCGGCAATCAGCACATCGCCATTGGGCATCACGTTGATCCAGCGCGGATGGTCGAGACCGGCCGCGAACGCGTTGACCTTGAGACCGGGCGCTGCAGTCGGCTTGTGCCCGGCGGCCCATCCCCTCGCTGTCGGCATCTTCAGCGTCGGGATCGCGCCTTGCGGCTTCGCAGCCGGGATCACTGGTGCGTGACCCCACGCCTCCTCCTGCGGCACGCCCTGGAACCGGCGCCACCGCAGCGCGGCGCCTCCGACCAGCGCGACGACGCGCGCAAACATGCTGGAAAAGCTCATGAATTCCCCTGTTGACCGCGAACACCCTCCGGTACCGGAGGGGTCGGAACCCTGGAAGGGTCGCTTAGACCCGATGCCGATGACAGTAGTTATACGATCTTACTGTCCGTAACCGAATCGGGGAGATTGGGCTTGCGCTCTTCGTCAGGGCGCTTCCTCCCTAAACTTGCGCCCGCCTCAAATGGCGGGCTCCCTTTTCGCGACACCGCCAAACCGCGCAGGGCAGATCGCGGCTCATTCCACCTTCACATTGGCAGCCTTGATGATCGGCCACCATTTGGCGATCTCGGCCTTCTGCCAATCACCGAGCGCTTCCGGCGTCGACTGGCTGGCGGGCGGCATCCTCAGGCCAAGGTTTTCGAGCTGCTTCTTCACCTGCGGATCGGCCAAAGCCTCGTTGGCTGCCTTGTTGAGCTTGTCGATGATCGGCTTCGGTGTGCCCTTCGGCGCCCACAGGCCCGACCACAGCGTCATGTGAAAATTCGGCAAGCCGGCTTCATCGGTGGTCGGAATGTCCTGCGCCTGATCGCTCCGCCTTGAATCGGTGACGGCATAGGCGCGGATGTTCCCTGCCCTCACCTGGTTGATCGAATTGGAGAGCTGGTCGACGATGATGTCGATCTGGCCGGCGACGAGATCGTTGAGGGCCGGAGCCGTGCCGCGATAAGGCACGAACTGCACCGACACGCCCGCGGCCTTCTCGAAGGCAAGTCCCGCGATGTGGCTCCCAGAGCCCGCGCCTGCCGTGCCGGCGGTCGCCGGCTGTGGCCGCGACTTAAGCCACGCGATCAGGTCCTTGAGCGTCTTGGCCGGCACCGCGTTCCTGCTGACGATGACCATGGGGTTGCTCGGCAACAGCACGATCGGCTCGAGATCGGTGACGAGATCGTAATTGAGCTTGTAGATCGCACCGTTGGCGACATGGGTGCCGAGATGGCCAAAGCCGATGGTGTAGCCGTCGGGTGCGGAGTGAACCACGCGGCCGACGCCGATCGAGCCGCCGGCGCCGGTGATGTCCTCGACCACGATCGATTGGCCAAGCGAGCGCTTCATGCCTTCGCCAAGGATGCGCATCATCGCATCCGAAGGCCCGCCCGCGGCGAACGGCACCACCACGGTGACCGGCCGTGTCGGATAGTCTTCCGCGAGCGCGGGTTCAGCCAATGCAAAAATTGCGATTAGCGTAGCGAGAATTGGTCTAAACATCGTCACTCCTCCGACGCCGCACCATCGCAATTGCGAGGAGCCAACGGGTCCGCGCGAAGCGCGGCCCGATGACAGGCTCCGCGACGAAGCAATCCATTCCTTCGTCGCGGCATGGATTGCTTCGCTTCGCTCGCAATGACGGCCTATAGACTCGCGTAGTCGATCGGCTTGAAGCGATCGAGCGTGCGCGTGACCGGCGGCAGCGGACATTTGAGACCCGTAGCGCAATTGAACAGCATCACGCGATCGCTTTTCGCAACACGCCCATCGGCGAGGCTTTGCTGATAGGCGGCGTAGGTCGCGGCGCCCTCGGGGCAGAGCAGGAGGCCCTCCTCGCGCGCGACTTCGTTCAGCGCAGCAGAAATAGTCTCGTCGCTGACCGCGATTGCAAAGCCTTTGCTCTCGCGCACCGCACGCAGGATCAGGAAATCGCCGACCGCCTGCGGCACGCGGATGCCGGAGGCGATCGTATGCGCGTCCTCCCAGCGCGGCGCGTGCTCGCTGCCTGCCTCATAGGCACGCACCATCGGCGCGCAGCCGGCGGCCTGCACCGCAACCATGCGCGGGCGTTTTGCACCAATGAAGCCGATTGCCTCAAGCTCGGCGAATGCCTTCCACATGCCGATCAGTCCGGTGCCGCCGCCGGTCGGATAGAAGATCACGTCCGGCACCTCCCAGCCGAGCTGTTCGGCGAGCTCGAGCCCCATCGTCTTCTTGCCCTCGATGCGGTACGGCTCCTTCAGGGTCGAGGTATCAAACCAACCGACCTTGGCCTTGCCCTCGCCGACGATCTTGCCGCAATCATCGATCAGGCCGTTGACGCGATAGACGGTCGCACCCTGCAGCTCGATCTCGCTGACATTCACCTCCGGCGTATCGGCCGGGCAGAAGATCGTGGTCTTGATGCCGCAGCTCGTCGCATAGGCCGCGAGCGCAGCACCGGCATTGCCGTTGGTCGGCATCGCCATGTGCTTGACGCCGAGCGCCTTGCCCATCGACACCGCCATGACCAGGCCGCGCGCCTTGAACGAGCCGGTCGGCAACCGTCCCTCGTCCTTCACGATGATCTCGCCGCCGCCGAGCTTCTTCGACAGCCGTGGCAAGCGGATCAGCGGCGTCATGACCTCGCCGAGGCTGACGATGTCCTTGCATTTGCGGACCGGCAACAGCTCGCGGTAGCGCCACATGTCTGCCGGGCGCTGTGCCAGCGCGTCCTTGGTCAGCGCCTTCTTCGCGCCCGCGAGGTCGTAGCGCACCAGCAGCGGCTTGCCGGCCTTGGAGAGATTGTGGATCTGGTCGGCGGGATAGTGATCGCCTTCCATCGCGCATTCGAGATGGGTGACGAAGGTCGGACGTTCGATGGTGAGGTTGTCGTTGTCGTGCACGGCTTGGTTCTTTCTCTTACGTTCTTCCGAGCAGCGCTAACCTGCCAGCTCGTCATTGCCGGGCTTGACCCGGCAATCCATCCCTCTTGAAAAAGATTGTTCGCTGGATGGATGCGCGGGTCAAGCCCGCGCATGACGAATTGAGATGGCCGCTGTCGCCGTCAAATATTCAACACCCTCCCGTAGGCGTCGAGCACGGCCTCCTTCATCATTTCCGACAAGGTCGGATGCGGGAATACCGTGTGCATCAGTTCTTCTTCCGTCGTCTCCAGGTTCATGGCGACGACATAGCCCTGGATCAGCTCGGTGACCTCGGCGCCGATCATGTGCGCGCCGAGGAGCTGGCCGGTCTTCTTGTCGAAGACGACCTTGACCAAGCCCTGATCCTCGCCGAGCGCGATGGCCTTGCCGTTGCCGACAAAGGGGAAGCGGCCGACACGGATTTCGCGGCCCCCCTCCTTCGCCCTGGCCTCGGTGAGACCCACCGACGCGACCTGCGGATTGCAATAGGTGCAGCCGGGAATGAGGTTCTTGTCCATCGGGTGCGGATGAAGGCCCTTGATCGCCTCGACGCAGACCACGCCCTCGTGCTCGGCCTTGTGCGCGAGCATCGGCGGGCCTGCGACATCGCCGATCGCGTAGATGCCGGGCACGTTGGTCTTGCATAGGCCGTCGATGACGATGCAACCGCGATCGGTCTTCACCCCGAGCTTCTCGAGCCCGAGGTTTTCGATATTGCCGACCACCCCGACCGCGGAGATCACGCGCTCGAACTCGGTCGTGACCGGCTTGCCCTTGCCGTCATCGATGGTCGCGACCACGCTGTCGGCTTTCTTCTCAAGTTTTGTGACCTTGGTCGACGTGAGAATCTTGATGCCCTGCTTCTCGAAGCGTTTGCGCGCCAGCCCTGCGATCTCGGCATCCTCGACGGGCAGGATCTGCGGCAGCACTTCGACCACGGTGACGTCGGAGCCCATGGTGTGGAAGAACGATGCGAACTCGATGCCGATCGCGCCCGAGCCGACCACCAGAAGCGACTTCGGCATCCGATCCGGCACCATCGCCTCGAAATAGGTCCAGATGAGCTTCTTGTCGGACTCGAGGCCCGGCAGCACGCGCGGTCGCGCGCCGGTCGCGATGATGATGTGCTTCGCCTGATAGGCGCCCTCGCCCAGCGAGCCCTTCGGGCCTTCGACCGGCGATTTCTTCACCGTGAGCTTGCCGGGCGCATCGATCGACGCGTCGCCCCAGATGACCGAGACCTTGTTCTTCTTCATCAGGAAGCCGACGCCATCGTTGAGGCGTTTTGACACGCCGCGCGAGCGCTGCACCACCGCCTTGGCGTCGTAGCCGACCTTCTCGGCCGACAGCCCATAGTCCTTGGCGTGCTGCATGTAGTGGTAGATCTCGGCCGAACGCAGCAGCGCCTTGGTCGGGATGCAGCCCCAGTTCAGGCAGATGCCGCCGAGATAGGCCTTCTCGACAATCGCGGTCTTGAAACCGAGCTGGGCTGCGCGGATCGCCGTGACGTATCCGCCCGGACCGGAGCCGATGATGATGACGTCGAAGGATGTGTCGGCCATGGCGGCTCCCGTTCAACTCTTGATGTCGCTTGCGCCGCGGGCGCGGCGCCTTGAGATAATCACCCTGACCAGCCATTCCAGCCCGCCGATCAGGGCCAGAATGCCGAGGCCAACACAGACGAGGAACTGGGCGATGCCTCGTGACAGCGCTTCGCCGGAGAAGATGGCGTCGTGAAGGATTTCGCGGCCGGGCGGGCTGACGATGACGAGGACCGCGAGCAGCAGCGAGATCCAGGGCCAGCGCGTTCGGACATTCAACGTCGTCCCCTTCGCCCTTAAGCCTCACACCATCATCATGACCGGATTTTCGATCAGCCGCCTGAACTCGCCGATCAGCTCGGCGCCGAGGGCGCCGTCGATGGCGCGGTGATCGCAGGAGAGCGTCACGCTCATGATACTCGCGATCTCGATCTTGCCGCCGCGCACCACCGCACGCTCCTCGCTGGTGCCGACCGCCAGAATCGTCGCATGCGGCGGGTTGATCACGGCGGTGAAATCCTTGATGCCGTACATGCCGAGGTTGGAGACCGCGGTGGTGCCGCCCTGATATTCCTCGGGCTTGAGCTTTCGCGCGCGGGCGCGCGCGGCGAAATCCTTCATCTCGTTGGAGATGACGGACAACGTCTTGGTCTCCGCTTTGCGGATGATCGGCGTGATCAGGCCGCCCGGCATCGCGACCGCGACACCGACGTCGGAATGCTTGTGCTTGATCATGCCGCCTTCCGACCAGCTTACATTGCAGTTCGGAATCTTCTGCAGCGCGATCGCCATCGCCTTGATGACGAAGTCGTTGACCGAGATCTTGTAGAGCGGCTTCTTTTCCTTGTCCTTCGGCGCGGCAGCGTTGATCTCCTCGCGCGCGAGGAGGAGCTTGCCGATGTCGCAATCGATGGTGAGATAGAAATGCGGGACGTTCTGCACCGATGCGGTCAGGCGCTGCGCAATGGTGCGGCGCATGCCGTCATGCGGTACGATCTCGTAGGAGCCCGGCTCGAACAGCGCCAGAATCTGCTTGTCCGACATCGACGGCGCCAGCGCTGGCCCGGCGGCGGGTGCTGCGGCCGGCGCCTTCAGGCCCTTGCCGGACTTCGCCTCCTCGACGTCGCGCGCGATGATGCGGCCGTGCGGACCGGTGCCGGCGATACGGCCGAGCTCGATGCCGGCGTCTTTCGCCAGGCGTCGCGCGAGCGGCGAAGAGAAGATGCGGCCATGGCCGTTGGCTTGCGGCGCGGGTGACGCCGCCATTGGCGCGGGCGCCGCGGCAGGCTTTGGCGCAGGCGCCGCCGCGGGCGGCGGGGCGGCAGCCGGCTTGGGCGCCGGCGCTTCGGCTTTCGCGGGCGCGGGCGCCGCACTGGGCTTCGCGGCGCCGGCAGAGGCGCCAGCCGCCTTCACATCTTCGCCGTCACCGGCGAGCACCGCGATCACGTCATTGACCGGGACGTCCTGTGTGCCCTCGGGCACCAGAATCTTCGCAATGGTCCCCTCGTCGATCGCCTCGACCTCCATGGTCGCCTTGTCGGTCTCGATCTCGGCGATCACGTCGCCGGATTTGACCTTGTCGCCTTCCTTCTTGAGCCACTTGGCAAGGTTGCCCTTTTCCATCGTGGGCGACAGCGCGGGCATCAGGATGTTGATCGGCATTGTCAGTGACCCTGTTGCGACCGCGGCACGGTCTTGCCCGTGTCGGTCGGCCGCTCGATTTCGGCTTCGAACATGTCGACGATGCGCGCCAGCGCCTCGTCTTCGGTGATGTCGCTTTCGCGCGCATAGGCGCGCGCGGCATGGCGGGCGATATCGACGAGCATGAGGCCCCACATGTCAGGCTCCTCGAAGGCGCGCTGAAATGCGATGGAGAGCCCGCCGTCGACGACGAACGCGCGCAGCACCTCGACGGCGTCTTCGCGCCCCATCACGTCAGGCGGCAGCGGTTGCTCCTTGGGACCTGCCATGCTTCACCGATAGGAAACGGCCTTGGCGGCTTCCACCACCTCGGCCACGGAGGGCAATGCCAGCTTTTCCAGGTTCGCGGCATAGGGCATCGGTACGTCCTTGCCGGAGACGCGCGCAACCGGCGCATCGAGATAGTCGAAGGCGTGCTCCATCAGGCGGGCGGCGACTTCCGCGCCGACGCCGGATTGCTGCCAGCCTTCCTCGACGCAGACCGCGCGTCCGGTCTTCTTGACCGACGCCACGATGGTCTCGGTATCCATCGGGCGCAACGTGCGCAGGTCGATCACCTCGGCCTCGATCCCTTCCTTGGCCAGTTCGTCGGCGGCTTTAAGCGAATAGGTCATGCCGTTCGACCAGGAGATGATGGTGACGTGCTGGCCTTGCCGCGCCACGCGCGCCTTGCCGATCGGGATCACGTAATCGTCGAGCTTCGGCACCGGGCCGCTATGGCCGTACAAGACCTCGTTCTCGAGGAAAATCACCGGATTGGGATCGCGGATCGCGGCCTTCAACAAGCCCTTGTAATCGGCGGCCGAGAACGGCGCGATCACCTTGAGCCCCGGAATCTGCGAGTACCAGGCCGCATAATCCTGGCTGTGCTGGGCGGCGACGCGCGCGGCGGCGCCATTGGGCCCGCGGAACACGATCGAGCAGCCCATCTGACCGCCGGACATGTAAAGCGTCTTGGCTGCGGAGTTGATGATCTGGTCCATCGCCTGCATGGCGAAGTTGAAGGTCATGAACTCGACGATCGGCTTGAGGCCGGCCATGGCTGCGCCAATGCCAACGCCGGCAAAGCCATGCTCGGTGATCGGTGTGTCGATGACGCGTTTCGGGCCGAACTCCTGCAACAGGCCCTGCGAGACCTTGTAGGCGCCCTGATACTCCGCGACCTCCTCGCCCATAAGAAAGACATCGGGATCGCGCCGCATCTCTTCGGCCATGGCGTCGCGCAGCGCCTCGCGGATGGTCTGCGTGATCATCTCGGTGCCGGCAGGAACTTCGGGATCGGGCTCGGCGACCACCTGCGGCGCGGCCGGCGCAGCCTTGGGCTGCGGCGCTTCGGCTTTGGCCTGAGCAGGCGGCGCGGCTTCGACAGGCTTTTCTGCCTTGGCCGGCGCCGGCGCTTTGGCAAGATCAGCAGCGCTTTCGCCATCCGCCAGAATGGTCGCGATCGGCGTGTTGACGGCGACGTCGGCGGTGCCTTCCGGAATCAGGATCTGGCCGAGCTTGCCTTCATCGGTCGCCTCGACCTCCATCGTCGCCTTATCAGTCTCGATCTCGGCGATGACGTCGCCGGACTTGATGGTGTCGCCTTCCTTTTTCAGCCACTTCGCCAGATTGCCCTTTTCCATGGTGGGCGAGAGCGCAGGCATCAGCACTTGAATGGGCATGGTTACTCCGGAAATTAGCTGGCGTGCGCCTTAGCGGTAGACGTCGGTATAGAGCTCGGCAACGTCGGGCTCGGGATCGTGCTGCGCGAAGTCCGCCGCGGCATTGACGATCTCGCGCACTTGCGCGTCGATGTCCTTCAATTCCTGCTCGCTGATCTTCGCAGCCAACAGGCGGTTGCGCACCTGCTCGATCGGGTCCTGATCGTGGCGGACTTTTTCGACCTCCTCGCGGGTCCGGTACTTCGCGGGATCCGACATCGAATGGCCGCGATAGCGATAGGTCTGCATTTCGAGGATGTAAGGACCCTTGCCGGCGCGGCACCAGGCGATCGCCTGCTCGCCGGCGGCCTTCACCGCGCGAACATCCATGCCGTCGACCTGTTCGCCGGGGATATTAAACGAGGCGCCGCGCTTGGAAAAATCGGTCTGCGCCGAAGAGCGCTTCACCGAGGTGCCCATGGCATAGCGGTTGTTCTCGATGACATAGACCACCGGCAGCTTCCACAGCTCGGCCATGTTGAAGCTTTCATAGACCTGGCCCTGGTTGGCAGCGCCATCGCCGAAATAAGTCACGCTCACGGAATCATTGCCGCGATAGAAATTGGCGAAACCGAGCCCGGTGCCGAGCGAGACCTGCGCGCCGACGATGCCGTGGCCGCCGTAGAAGTGCTCGGCCTTCGAGAACATGTGCATCGAGCCGCCCTTGCCCCTGGAATAGCCGCCGCGGCGGCCGGTCAGCTCGGCCATCACGCCCTTGGCTTCCATGCCGGTTGCCAGCATGTGCCCGTGGTCCCGGTAACCCGTTATGACCTGGTCGCCCTTCTTCAGCGCCATCTGCATGCCGACCACGACGGCCTCCTGGCCGATATAAAGGTGGCAGAAGCCGCCGATCGCGCCCATGCCATAGAGCTGGCCGGCCTTCTCCTCGAAGCGCCGGATCAGAAGCATGTCGCGCAGCGCCTTGAATTCCTGCTCTTTGGTGAACTCCGGCGGCGAACCGTTGGTCGTGCCTTGCTCCTTTTCCTGCCCCTTCCCGTCAGTTTTGCTGTCAGTCTTTTTGGGTGTGGCCATGGCAAATCCGGCTGAAAAGAGAGAATGGATGGCCCTCTCTAACCCAACTCATTCCGGGGTGGAAGGATTGCGTGGCGCGTGGAAAGATTTGCTATGCCGCAGTGCAATGCGGCATGAAACTTTCGAAATCGAATGGCCTAATTTTTGGAATCGGACTGCGCCGATGGTGCGCGCTGTGGGATCATGCGCACCAGATCATGCGGATTTGCATAATCGAGCTCGAAGCGCGCGCGCTCGTCCAGCATGTCGGGGTCGACCCGGTCGGAACGCAGCAGCGAGACGCGATGCTCGTCATCCGCCCGCTCGCGTTTGAGCTGCGCGAGCTCTGAGGTCAGGGAGACCATCTCCTGGTCGAGTTCCTGCTGCGCGTTGAGGCCATATTTGCCGGTGTAGGCATTGACGCCGAAATAGCCGATCAGCGCGGCCGCCATCGTATAGAGGGCGAGCCCCGTCAGCACGGATCTGAGGCGCGAGCGGGAGACCATGACCGACCATGCGACGGCTCGGTTAAGGAAGGGCTAACCGCTGCCCTTCCCATCACGAGGCTTCGAGGGGTCTCTGTTCGTCATGCCCGGGCGAGTTTCGACCGAGACCGACATTCGTTGAAAACGGAGATTTAACAGGCTGTTGAAGAAGTAGCCAATCGGCGTGCGATAAAAGGAATGTCGTCGCTGCCTCCCATGTGAACTCGACGGTATCACCTTCGCAATGGCCATGTATTGCCCCTGTGAGGCAGGCAATCCAGGGCGAACTTGCCGCCTTCGTTTGCGAACAGAACATAAGAGCCCGGCCCAGCCAAGTCGTAGTCAGGCGTTTCCACGACACGCCATTTGCCCCGCAGCGCATGGCTGCACCGCCAGCAGCTTGGGCGGCTGAGATTGTAGGCCGCAAACGCCAACGTAAAGGGGGCGTCCACAACTCGCGCACCCGCAGCTTCACCTTGGCCAGATCGGTGGAACTTTTGATCCACCCGAACACTTCCTCGATCCCTCTTGCCGTAACCATCCGGCGAGTACCGCGGGGAACTGAACTTGCGATGTTCAAAAGGGATGGAACAATCCTTCGGACCTTAGCGTGTCAATCGCTTCGGCGAGAGTAAGGCTGCGATGCAGGCAGAACCATTCTCCGGTGTGGCGA